>LLEU01000026.1 GCA_001567505.1 Acidobacteria bacterium OLB17
TAATAAAAGAACACCCCCGGCCTAAAGGCCACCCCTCCTTTGTAAGGAGGGGAGTTTTGTGGTTCGGGATGATGAGGAAATTATTACAAGAACCACCCCGGCCTGAAGGCCACCCCTCCTTCGTAAGGAGGGGAGTTTACAGGCCCGCAGGGAGTTCCATTAGCGCGAGTCGCTCGACGACGTTTCCCTTTTCGATGTGTTCTTCGACGATCTCGGGGACGTCTTCGGGGCGGACCTGGCCGTAGAGGATGCCGTCGGGGTGGACCATTACGGCGACGCCGATCGAGCAGAATCCGATCGAGCCGCATTGCGTGAGGAGGACCTCGCCCATCGGGTTGCGTCCCTTCTTTTCTTTGCCCTGGCGGATGCCCTTTTCTTCGAGGATGCGGGCAAATTCGGAGAGCACTTCTTCGCCGCCGACCTTCGAGCAGGATTTGCCTGTGCAAACGAACACCTGCCGTTTTATCGGGGCTTTGAGCATCGGGGCGAGTTTTTCAAGTTCTTCTCGATCGGTGACGATCTTCGGCCTGTCCATATATTTCTCTATTAAAAGGCTACCAGAATCGTGCACGTTTGTGGAAAGCGCGCCTTCCTGCCGCTTCAAGGCCCGCTCGCGTGCGTGCGAATGCAAAATTCGATGGCAAACGCGGCGGCCGTCTGTGATAGAATCACACCTATAAACGCGCAGCTTACGAATGGCATCCGGCATTATCATCCACGTCACAGTCGGCCTTGAGAAGCGAACCGAGTTCTTTGCCCAAGAACGCATTCGGATCGGCTCGGACTCTACCTGTGACATTCAGATCCACACGTCATCCGTCCGCGACGTGAACGTCTGGCTCGAACTCGACAGTTCGGACGGCCAATACCGTGTCATCGACTTTGCTCAGGAACTAGGCTTCGAGATCAACGAAAAGCCGCTCCGGCGTTACGTTCCGGTCTCGGATTCGGACACGATCGCCGCCCCGGAGAACAGCATCTCGTTCGATTTCTTCTCGCTCGAGGCAAAATCGGCCCTGATCACCACCAATCGGGCTCAGCCGCACATATCGCAGTTCATCGAGGACGCCGCGATCGAATCCTACGGCTCGGCGAAACGCGACGACGCGAAGGCATTCCTCAGGGAATTCACACGCGAGCTCGCACGCGAGATCTCGTGGACGACAAAGCTCATCACGCTCGTGATCGTCGTTGCGTTCCTGACCGGCATTCTCTACATCGGCTATGCCGTCAACAAGGAACTCAAGGAGGCCCGCGAACAGGCAAAGGTTCAGAGCGAGACGATCAAGAGCCTCGAGGAGAAGCTCGGACAGGCCAGTACGCAGCTTGGCGAGTTGGATAAAAGCAACAAGGATATCATCAAGACCGTCTCGCTTGCGCCGAATCTCCGCGTCGCCTACGGGAACTCGATCGGCCTGATCGTCGGCGTTTACGACCTCGTTGACCGGCGGAACGGGAAGGTTCTCCGATACGCCGACCCCGCACTATATCGCAGCCCTTACGAACCGCAGGCACCGGAAAACCCGGATGCCCTTCCCTCGAGGCCGCAGGTCGGCGTAACGACCGACGGGAACGGCCCGACCGTCGAATACGACTTCATCGGGACATGCTTCTACGTCGGCGGCGGTTATGTCGTCACGAATCGCCACGTCGTCCGCCCGTGGGAAGAGGACGACGGCGTCAAGCAAATGATGGCCGCCGGAAATGCACGAGCTCGCGTGAAAAAGCTCGTCGTCTATTTCCCTAATCACCCGCAGCCCTTCCCTCTCTCGATCAAGAGCCTCGGAACGCGCGAAGACCTCGCCGTAGGCTTTATCGACCCCGAGACCGTGCCCGAGGACCTGCCCGTCGTGCCGCTCGACACGGACACTGCCGCCGTCGAGATCGGCAAGACCGTCGTCACGATGGGCTATCCGAACGGCCCCGACCGCCTTCTTGCGATGGTCGATGACGCCGAGGCCCGTTCGATAAATCAAAGGTTCGGGAACTCGCGGCAGGATCTTATAAACTTTCTCGCACAGTCGCAGAAGATCGTCCCTTTGACAACGCAGGGTTCGATCACCGACCTTGATTCAAGGCGGATCGTTCATGCGCCCGCACCGCAGAGGGCGGCTCCGGCGCGCCGCTATTTGGACAAAGCGGCGAAGTGATCGGCGTGAATTTTGGCGTATTTACCGAGAATACGGCGGCGAATATGGCCGTGCCTGTCCGGTTTGCGATCTCGCTTCTCGAAGGCGCCGGCTGGAAAGCTCCCGCAGACGCGCTCAAGGATCCGAACGCGAACACCGCTTCTGTTGCCGCGACGTCGAACACTCCGGCTCCAAAACCTCGCTGATCATTCCGACGCGTATTCCTCGCGATCGTGCTGCGCGAGCTCGGCGATCTCTTCCATCAGGCGATCGGCGATCTCCTTATGCGTACGCAGTTTGTCCGGCTTGCCGTAAAACTCGACAAGATCGACCGCGTCGCCGAACCAAATGCGAACCTTCTCGCCTCCGCGCCAATTCCCGAGGATCTGCCTTGGGAGGTCGTTGCCGAGTCCGGCGATGAAGACGGGAATGACCTGCGGCCGCGACTCGTAAATGACCTTGCCGACGCCCGGCTGTGCAGGAAGCAGGTCATACGGCCCGCCCGTAAGGTTCCGTTTTCCTTCCGGGTGAAATCCGATGACGTTAGGTTCGTTCGCCGAGCAAAGCTGAATCAGCCGCCGAAGCGAATATTTATCGAATTCGCGTTTGGCTACCTCGCCGGTCTCGCGGAAGAACGGCGGATACATCGAGAACCAGCCCATTACGAAGTTCACCGCCCAGCCGCTCATCTTGTCGTAGAAGAACTTCGCCCTTACGGGAAAGAAGAGCCGCAGCGGGCGTCGCGTCCTGCGAAAGAGCACGCTTGAGACCGTGTACATATCAAAGAACGACCTGTGATTCGCAACGATCAGAACGGGCCGTTCCGCGTCGAGAGCCTCGAACTTCTCAAGCCCGTGCACACGCATCAGGTTATACGTCGCAAGAAAGATCCATAGCGAACCGATGTGGCGTTGAAAGAACGTCATCAGGCGTTTCCAACCGCCCTGGTTCATCCGATGAGCAAGCCGAAAACCGCGGCGTTCGGCCGGGCTCAGGACCGCGATCTCTTCCGTCAAAGGGACGAGCGGCTCGATCTTGTTCTCTTTTTTTACGCTTTCCAGCTTGCTTTCGAACATTTGCAGGACGCAAGGCAATCAGTTTAACATTACCGACGCTCGGGAAGAAAAAGTTCAGCGTGCGGCCGCGAATGACCTCCCACGCTATTGAATTTCCGAGTTTTGTAGGATAATCAAGGTTCGTTCTAATTAATTTTAACAATAGCTTGGAGTCTCCAAACGATCGCCTTCGGCAGTTCGCCTACATTCGCGGACAAAGGCCGCGACATTGTCTGGGTCCCCAGCCAAACAGGAGCAAAATCATATGAACACGCATCGGATCTTTCGCGGCGTTCTGTCCCTTTCAATGATCCTCGCTTTCTTGGTGGTCAGTGCATCGGCCCAACAGCTTATATGGACTGAGAACCAACAAGACAAGGCCACGATCAGAACGGACAGGGCCGTTCTGAGGCCGTCCTATCCGACGGAATATCGCCTTTTCGATCTCAATATCGACCCGCTCAGGGATCAGCTCTTCGCGGTCAACGACCGCTCGGGCACATCGACCGTAATTTCGATCCCGAACGCCGACGGCAATATGGAGCGTTTCGAGGTCTATGAGGATTCGAATTTCGAACCCGCCCTTCAGGCTCGTTTCCCCGAGATCCGTGCATATTCCGGCCGCGGGCTCACCGATCGCTTCTCGACGCTGAAGCTCAGCATCTCGCCCGAAGGCATCCAGACCGTCGTTTTCCGCGCAGATGCCCGCAACGAGTTCATCGAACCCTTTTCGGCCGATCATAAGGTCTATTCGGTTTTCCGCGGCGAAAGCGAGGCCGAACGCTCTCCGTGGCGTTGCTCGACCGGCGATGTCGGATTCCTTACCGGCATCCGCGACAATTACCGCCTGAACGGCGACGTCGCACAGCGTCCCGACAGCAATGCCGGCCAGATCAAGACGATGCGTCTTGCTCAATCCTGCAACGGTGAATACTCGAACTATTTCGGCGCAACGAGCGCATCTCAGGTCGCACTCGTCCTTGCCGCGTTCAACGCAACGCTCACCCGTGCGAACGGCGTCTATGAAAAGGACCTCGCCGTTCACCTGAACTTGATCGACGCGACGACCAACGTCATCTATTACAACCCGGCGACCGACCCGTACACGAGTATGGGCAACTGGAACAACCAGCTTCAGGCCACGCTTACCGCAAATATCGGTGAGGCGAATTACGACATCGGCCATATGTTCGGAGCTTCCGGCGGCGGCGGCAACGCCGGCTGCATCGGCTGCGTTTGTGTTGACGGCCAGAAGGGCCGCGGCATCACATCGCCCGCGGACGGCATCCCGCAAGGCGACAATTTCGATATCGACTACGTCGTCCACGAGGTCGGCCACCAAATGGGAGCCAACCACACTTTCTCGATGGACCTCGAGGGCACGGGCCGAAATAAAGAGGTCGGCTCCGGCATCACGATCATGGGATACGCGGGCATCACACCCTACGACGTTGCCCCGCATTCGATCGATACGTTCCACGAAACGAGTATCGAACAGATCCAGCAGAATCTTGCCAACAAGACCTGCCCGGTCACGACCGTTATGACGCAGAATCACCCTCCGGTCGTGGCATCCGTCCCGAACTACACGATCCCGATCAGCACGCCGTTCGCCCTTACAGGCTCGGCCACCGATCCGGATGGTGACGCGCTCACCTATCAATGGGAGCAGAATGACAACGCCACGTCTTCCGGCAGCAGCAGTCCCGCATCGCCCGGAAAGACGACCGGCCCGAACTGGATCTCGTTCCGCCCGACGGCCTCCGGCACTCGCTATTTCCCGAAAATGGAGACCGTGCTTGCCGGCCTTCTCGTCTCGCCCGCACTGCCGGGCGGTGACTCGGTCGCGAACACCGAGGCACTCAGCTCCGTTTCGCGCACCCTCAACTTCCGCCTTACGGTTCGCGACAACAAGCCTTACGTTGCAGGCTCGACCATCGGCCAGACGCAGTACACCGATACGGTCGTAACGGTCAGCAACACGTCCGGCCCGTTCAAGGTAACGTCGCCGAACACGCCTGTGAACGTCTCGGGCGGTTCGCTCCAGACGGTCACCTGGAACGTAGCCAATACGACGGCCGCTCCCGTAAGCGTTGCGAACGTCAAGATCTCGCTATCGACCGACGGCGGTGCGACCTTCCCGACCGTCCTCGCGGCGAGCACGCCGAACGACGGCTCGGCCGACGTGACGATCCCGATCGGCGTCACTTCGCAGGCAAGGATCAAGATCGAAGCTGTCGGAAATATCTTCTTTGATGTTTCGGACACGAACTTCTCGATCGCTGCCCCGATGCGGCCGAAGTACGATTTTGACGGCGACGGCAAGTCCGATGCCTCGGTCTTCCGTCCGTCGGACGGCAATTGGTATATGCTGCGTTCGACCGCCGGCTTTGGAGCCGCTCACTGGGGCCTCGCGGGCGACGTGCCCGTACCCGGCGATTACGACAACGATGCAAAGGCCGACTTTGCGGTCTTCCGCGCAGAGGCGAATGCCGCGAATCCGGACTTCTACATCTTCAACAGTGCGACCTCGACCATCACGATGCTCTCCTTCGGACTTCCCGGCGACGTTCCCGTAAATGCTGATTACGACGGCGACGGCAAGACCGACATCTCGGTCCATCGCCCGTCCGACGGTACTTGGTGGATACTCATGAGCACGGGCGGAGCGACGTTCTCGACGATCCCGGCCGGCGCGATCCCCGCTCCGGGCGATTTCGACGGCGACGGTAAGGCAGATGTCGCGTACTATATGGGCAGTGCAGGTTCGTTCACCTATCGGCCGTCCACCGGCGGCTTCCCAGTCACGGCGACCGGACTCGGCACCTCGACGGACGTTCCCGTCATCGCAGATTACTCGGGCGACGCAAAGGCGGAGATCGCTCTCTTCCGACCGCTGACCGGCGACTGGTACATCTACAACCCGGCAGCAGGTACGACGACGCTCACGCATTTCGGCTCGGCCGGCGACATTCCTGCACCCGGCGACTACGACGGCGACGGCCGTACGGACAGTCGCGGTCTATCGGTGCCGGCAGTGGTACTTGTTGAGATCGACGGCGGGCTTTGCGGCCTTCCCGTTCGGCCTCAGCACGGACATCCCGATCCCGGGCCGCTGATCGCCTGAC
>LLEU01000027.1 GCA_001567505.1 Acidobacteria bacterium OLB17
GCTGAAGCAGGTGGTCAATCGCCCTTCGGGAAAACGGTCGGGCAAGCCTGACCGCACTACATCATGCAGAGCCGAAAAGGGGCCTGTCGCGTGTTGCACACGCTTCGGTCGAGGTTGGGCGCTCGTTGACCACGTGCTGAAGCACGTGGCTAAACTCCCTTCGGGAAAAAGCCGTTCCAGCAGCTTGCGGCCGACAGCCAAAGACCATTCGGCTAAGGCCGGGAGCATTCTTTGCACAGATGTCCACTAGCTCAAGCTAGTGGCAATTCAAAAATGCCCGACCGAATAACCAAGTGGCAACATCCTGAATACGGCTTTGCCGACAGCTGCCTCGGCCTGCGTCATCTTCTTGACCTGCGGCCCTCGCCATCGTAATAATAGGTGTCGATCACATCGCCCGTTCGCGTCCTTGACCTCAGCTTCCCGATGAAGAGGACGATCTCGATTTCCCGAAGCGGTTCGCTGAACTGAAGGCCGAACTCGAAAGCCAGATGGCCGAGGAAGCCGCGCTGAATGAACGTATAAAGAAGGATCTCGCGAGCATTAAGATCGAGTCAAACAAATGAGCAGGGAACTAAGAACTCAGCCACAGACTGTATTCGAGCAGATCAACCGGGCGGATGATATCGGCAATGAATTTTGGACGGTGACATTCAATAAGAATAAATGAGAAAGCTAGCTGGGCTTCTGAGAGACGTCCGAAAAACCTGCATCGAGACAAGGAGGCGTGATACTGTTCGGAAGAAATACATCTTCCGTGATAACTTCATAAGATATGGCCAAGGCTGATTACCTGATTTCCTTGATAAAGACGCATTACGAAGGCGATGCTGAGCGGTTTACTACGGTCGCACTTCAAACTGCTGCATATGAAGCGAAACTCGGTCATGTTTTTGTCGCAGAAGAGATTAGAAACCTTGTCGATAAAGCGAAAGCAAATAAATTCCGAACCAAAACATTCTCGTCCGATCTGGAAGGACTGATCATTGAGTCAGAGGCCGATTTGCGTCGCTCCGATCTGATCGTTTCCGAGACGACGCAATCGAAAATTGACCGCGTTATTTCTGAATTTATTCAACGCGATAAGTTGCGCCGTCATAATCTTCAAAACCGACGAAAGATTTTGCTCTCAGGCCCGCCTGGAACGGGCAAGACGATGACCGCCTCAGTGATCGCGCACGAACTCGGCCTTCCCCTCTACACAGTACTAATGGATAAGTTGGTAACAAAGTTCATGGGGGAAACTAGCGCGAAACTACGCCAGATTTTTGGCCTGATTCAACAACAGGTGGGTGTTTATTTGTTCGATGAGTTTGATGCTATCGGTGGTGAGCGGAGCCGAGAAAATGATGTTGGCGAAATGCGACGTGTTTTGAACTCATTCCTTCAGTTTATTGAGCGTGACAATTCCGAGAGCCTCACAATCGCTATTACAAACAACAGAAGGTTACTGGATACAGCATTATTCCGCCGTTTTGATGATGTCATTACTTACGACCTGCCCAACGAGGAGGAGAAATTAGAATTATTGCAGAATCGACTTGGCCCTTACGCGAAGGACTTGAACCTCAAAAGACTACTCCCACAAATAAATGGACTAAGCCACGCCGAAATTGCTCTTGCGTGCCTTGATGCGATAAAAACAACCGTATTAGACGATAAGAAGAAAATTACTAATGCCCTAATTTCAAAGGCGATTGAGGAACGTAATCTCGCCTACCACTCCCACTGATGCCGAAATATAAGCACATCCTGCTTGCTGACAATAAAATCAGCGAACCATTTACTCAACCACGTGGCGGCGGTGGTGCGCCGCACCTTTTAGACCGCGATCGGAACTCCCATAGTCAGCGACTTATTCAGAAGTTCGAAGAAATATGGACCGAAAACGAACGAAATAATCAGGCTCGTACCGCGCAAGGAATGGCGACCCGAGATGGAACCTATCTTGAGGTCGTAGGGGCCGCGGGCTTCGACCTGGTTACAAAAAGTCTTGAAGACAGAAGAGCTGGAGTCCGCTTGCTAAATATAAGACAAGAAGGTGAGGCAGAACAAAGGCAGATTAAGGCCACTGTATATATACCCAAGGGGAAAGAAGGGTATTTTGTTAGGAAGATTCAAGCCTACCAGAGCGAGAACACCAGAAGTGGTAATCCTAGGCACGCTCGGCTAGTTTCTAGTATCGAGGATGTCAGATTGACCTTACTAGAAGGTCTATGGACCGATCCCTCACACCTTATTCCCACGGATGAGGCAAAATGGTGCGAAGCTTGGCTGCGGGTCGAAACTGAAGGCAACAAAGAACAAGAGCAGATTGAACGATTCACGTGCACAGCGGATCGTTTACAGATCGAACGCAAAAATAATTATGTACTGTTCCCGGAACGAGCAGTGCTATTAATAAACGCCAGTCGTGAGCAGTTGATCAACTTAATGCTCTCCTCGGATTTGATCGCTGAGTTCAGGAAAGGCCAAGAGGCCGCGGGTTTCTGGATGAATGAAACCGCGATAACCCAGAAACAATGGGTCGACGATTTATTAAGTAGACTAGAGGTCGAAGCGGAGCCAAAAATAAAGATATGCTTACTTGATACAGGGGTAAACAACGGGCACAGGTTGTTAAGCCCCTTATTAGCCGACGCCGATATGCTAACCGTTGATCCGGCGTGGGGAACCGACGACCATTATCCCAATCCGGGTCATGGAACCTTGCTGGCAGGCTTAGCAGCATACGGCAGTTTAGAAGATGTGCTTGCTAAAACTGGCTCAGTATCGCCCCACCGATTGTGTTCCGTGAAAATCCTACCGCGACCAGAACAAGAGCCTACGCCAAAGGAGTTATGGGGTGACGTTACTGCTCAAGCTATCTCCAGAGCCGAGATCCAAAATCCCGGACACCGATTGATTTATTGTTCAAGTGTGACTGCTCCAGAGGATATCGATAAAGGGCGACCTTCATCTTGGTCGGGAGCGGTTGACAACCTATCTTACGGAGACGGCCAAGATCAGAGGCTCGTTCTTATCTCCGCTGGCAATATGGCTCAAGACTTCTTTCCCAACTATCCCGATGCGAACTTTACGTCTTCTGTTCACAATCCGGCCCAATCCTGGAATGCTCTGACAGTTGGAGCTTATACTGAGAAAATCAGGGTTGAGGATTCTTCTTTTCGTAAACATGTCCCCTTAGCAGGCGCGAATCAGCTCTCACCGCACAGCACAACGTCACGACTTTGGGAAAGGAAATGGCCGGTCAAGCCGGATGTTGTATTCGAAGGAGGCAATTGGTTAATTGGCCCGGATGGTCAACTGATTAATCATGACGACTTAGAACTGCTATCAACTTCGAAGATTTTCAGGTTCACTCGTTTGATACTGCGAATGCGACAAGCGGAGCCGTTGCTCAGGCTGCATGGTTCGCCGGGAGTGTTTTCAGAAACTATCCTGACTTGTGGCCCGAAACGGTTCGAGCTTTGATTGTTCACTCGGCAACATGGGAGCCAGAAATGCGGACTCAGTGCTAAATAAACGGAGGGTCAGGAGCAGAGTATCGAAACTTACTGAGGACCTTTGGATATGGTAAACCAGATCTCGATAAAGCCGTCTACAGTTTAGAAAATTCTCTTACCTATATCGCCCAGGAAACTATTCAGCCCTTTGTTCTCCGAAATGGTGCCCCCGCGACAAATGAAGTCCACATTTTTACTCTACCTTGGCCAGCGCACCAGCTTATCGAGCTTGCGGATACTTTGGTGACCATGAAGGTCACCCTTTCGTATTTTATTGAGCCAGGCGCGGGGGAGGTAGGCTGGAAAGACAAGTACCGATATCAATCTTATGGGCTGCGTTTCGAAGTCAATAAGAGTGGAGAATCCAAGGAAGAATTTCGAAAGCGTATCAATAAGGCGGCCCGGGAAGATGGAGAAGAGTCATCCGGGAACTCAGGATTTCCGTGGATAATTGGCAAAGAGAATATTAATCGGTCGACCGGCTCTATCCATTCCGATTATTGGGAGGGTACTGCGGCTGATCTCGCTACCTCCAATACCTTCGCGGTCTATCCCATCATTGGATGGTGGCGGGAACGCAAACATCTAGGTAAAGTTGAATCGCAAGCCCGATACGCATTGGTAATCTCTCTAGAAACCCCAGAAGAAAATGTGGAGTTGTATTCTGCTGTACAGGCAATGATAGGCACGCAAATTCCGATAATAACTTGAAACCGATCACCGAAAACCAGATCGAGGAGTACGCCCTTGAGGAGCTGGGTGATGGGGCGAGGTAAGTGGTTGATATTGTTAGGGTTAGAATGGAGCCGGTGAAGGGACTTGAACCCCCGACCTGATGATTACAAATCAACTGCTCTACCAACTGAGCTACACCGGCTAAATTGTGTGTTTAGAACGGCTTAACGGGGAAGCGTCAAGCAAAATTGGTTCTAAACTGAGGGCGTAAGCGATCGCGGCTGTCTGCATTGTCCACGGTCCAAAGGCCAAGGCGGCATGTCGATCTGCCTCGCGTGAATCCGACGGCCAGAAATTTCGACCCACGGGCCGTTTCGCGTCCAAGGCCCGAAAACGCACCAGAAGTGACGTAACGGCGCCTAACCTAAGTTCTACACACGGCCTAATGGCGATTACGTCCGGAACCTACCTCGTCAAGCGGCGAGGGCTTTTTCTCCCGTGCGCCCGATGATCCCGAGGCCAGGACAAGATACTTACAAAGAGCGCGAGTCGCAAAACCCGAATTGGCAATATTACAAAAGCGGGCGAGAAAAATCCACCCGGCAGGGCAGTCCTGCAGTAGCGGACGCGAAAACGGCAAATTCCGTGCGTTTAACATCGTAAAAAAGTGTTGACCACGGCCTTTCGAAACGGATAGAATGTAGATGGCCCAATTTTCGGGCCCTTCCCGATATTGATCCGGCCGAGCTTTCCTTAACAAAGCTCACAGGCACTTTCCGGCCGACGATCTAATAGAATCAAGAACTTTCCTAACTTCGAGGAGAAAAAGTGTGAGATCAGTAAATTCATTTGCTCGCGGCTTCGTAATTTTGTGCGCCGTCGCTGTTCTATTCGTAGGTTCGGCGGCCGCGCAGGGTGAACCGGGCATCATCGTTCAGAAGAAGTCCGCGATGGCGGTCGTCGGGCCGAACGGCCTTTATTGCGGAGGCTACATTCAGAAGTCGCCGATCGCGACCGGCAACAAGATCATCGGCGGCAGCGAAGAAGCCGAACGCTACAACTTTAGTGAGAACAACTTTGTTTACATCAATATGGGTGCAAGCAAGGGTGTGAATGTCGGCAACGTTTTCAGCGTCGTGCGTCCGCGCGGACAAGTCGAAAGCCGTTGGACGAATAAAGACGTAGGCTTTTACGTCGAAGAGGTCGGGGCACTTCAGGTGGTCGCCGTCAAGAGTGACTACTCGGTCGCACGCATCAAGTTCTCGTGCTCGAGCTTCTTGCTTGGCGATCTCGTCCAGCTTCGCGAAGATCGGAATGCTCCGCTGGTAAACAATACGGCGAAGTTCGATCAGTGGGCAGACCCATCGGGCAAGGCGAACGGCCGCATCCTGATGGGACGCGACAACAGCGAAACCCTTTCGCAGAACAGCATTGCGTATGTTGACCTCGGCTCGGAAGAAAATGTCCGCGTCGGCGACAAGCTTACGGTCTATCGCCCGCTCGGCAAGGGCAATCTGATGAAGACGCCCGAGAAGGAATCGGTAAGCGCTCGCGACGAAGGTTTCCACAGCAACACCTATCGCGGCGGGAAATTCTCGAATCAAGCATCGCGGAAATCAGGCTCTGAGGCCGACGGCGAAATGGTGACGACATACGATGCAAAACGGGGCCGTCCAGCGATCCGCAAGATCGTCGGCGAGGCCGTCGTCATCAACGTAAAAGAACGCAGTGCCACGGTCGTGATCACGCAGAATACGCAGGAGATCCACACCGGCGACTGGGTCGAGATCCAGTAAAAAGGCATCACGAATCAGGCGATAGAAAAAAAGGCGGTCCGGAGCGATCCGGGCGGCCTTTTTGTTGTTGCGGACGAGTTCTTCCGGACTGCACGAGCCGGCCCGGTCGCTACCGCTCCCGGTTCTGACTGACGGCGGAGGCGTTGGGTTACGAGTTCGTTTCCGGCGTGGAGCGTACGCGTAGGAAGTAGCGGAAATAATCGATCATCGACCAGATGGAGAGAATTACCGATACCCAGATGCCGAGGCGGCCGACGAGGTAGCCGAAAACCTTCCAATCGTTCGATGTGACGCTGAGCGTCAATAGGTCGCTGAACGCGGTGCGGACCTCGGCAACTTCCCAAAAAGCCGCCGGATAATCAAGGCCGAAATTCGAGACCGGAACCGTTCCGTTCGCCGCCGCAACGAGCAGGGCGACGATCGCCACACACTGCGCCCACATCTTTATCTTCCCGAGCATTTGAGCCTGAATGACGATGCCTTCGGTGACGGCGATCGAACGCAGGCCGGTAATGATGAATTCGCGGCCAATGATGATCACGACCGCCCACGACGGTGCAAGGTGTTTTTCGACGAGGACGATCAGAGCGGCGGAGACAAGAAGTTTGTCGGCGATCGGATCGAGGAATTTGCCGAGGTCGGAGACCTGGCCGCGGCGCCGTGCGATCTGACCGTCAACGATGTCCGTAAGCGACGCCGCAATAAAGAGAACGATGGCAAAGGCGTAGCCGCTGATGCCGAACGCGGCCTCCGCAACGGGAGTAAGAAGCACCACTACGATCAGCGGCACGATCAATATCCTTGCGATCGTCAGCCAATTTGGTAGATTCACTTCTTTGCGTCCCGGCCTCCGGCGGTCATGCCTATCATCTTAAGTGCCACACTTGCAAACTTCAAGACGCCGATTAGAGGAGTTCATTCTTTTGTAACCGTCCGCCGCTGATGCGATAATCAAAGTCAAGTCACAACCTGGAAGAGGAGTTTGAATTACCTATATGGCAATTGACCTTAAAGACCGCGGCGATGCCCTTGAGAACGAGTATTTCCGAAAGCAAGAGGCCGAACTGCTCGCAAAAATGAAGGCGAAGCTCGAAGCCGAGAAAGCAGCCGAAGGCGCGTTAAAATGCCCGAAATGCGACGGGACGCTTTTCGAGAAGGATTTCGAGAATATCGTTATCGATGTTTGCGACAAATGCTCAGGCGTTTGGTTCGACGCACACGAATTCGTGAACGTCGCGATGAAGGAAGAGCGATCCGGCTGGTTCGGCAAACTCTTCGAATAAAGGCGTACGATGAGATTGCGTAGAATATCCACGCTTCTTGCGTTGGCCGTCGTGTTTTCCGCATCGCTTGCGGCCGCACGGACGAGCGTCCACGCGCAGGAGGCGTTGCCCGTTTCCGAATACAAGCTCGCGAGCAAGTTGATGGCTCGCGAAATGCCGTATCGCGTCATGCTTCCAGCTGAATATGAGCGGGCAAAGGCCGAGCGTTTCCCGGTCATTTATATGCTTCACGGCCTCTATGGGCATTACACCAACTGGACGGACAAGACGAAGATCGCGGCCTACGCGGCGAAATATCGCTTCATCATCGTGATGCCGGAGGGAGCCGACGGCTGGTACGTGGACAGCGCGGCCGCCCCGAACGAAAATTACGAAAGCTATATCGTCAAGGAACTCATCCCGGAGGTCGATAAGAAGTTTCGCACCGAGGCCGGCCGCAGCGGGCGTTTCGTTGCGGGACTTTCGATGGGCGGTTACGGCGCACTGAAATTCGCGCTCAAATATCCGACGATGTTCGCGATGGCCGGTTCGTTCAGCGGCGCTTTTGGGACCTCGGAGTTCACGGCGAAGGCCGGAGGCGAGATCGGCAAGAAGGTCGATGCCGTTTTTGGGCCGCTCGGAAGCGAAACAAGGCGTTCGAACGACGTTTTCACTTTGCTTGATTCGGTCGCCGAACCGAACAGCCTCCCATTCGTGTACCTTTCCTGCGGTACCGAGGACCCGTTGTTCGCAAGCAACCGAAAGGTGGATGAACTCCTCTTGAAAAAGAAGATCCCGCACGAATATCGCGAGCATCCGGGCGGCCACGATTGGGCGTTCTGGGACGATCAGGCCCGCGAATTCCTTGCGGCCGCAGACAGGTTCCTTGCGGCGCGGAAAAATTGACCTATGCTGAATTTTGCGTGTGAAACGGCTCGTCAGGCCGGCCGTGTTCTGCTTGAGAAATTCGGCCGGAAGATAAAGATCTCGAAGAAAGGCGACATTGACCTTGTCACAGAGGCCGACCTTGCCAGCGAAGCTCTCATCCTCGAACGTATCCGTTCGCACTTTCCGAAACACGCGATCCTTGCGGAAGAGAGCGGTGCGGCCGCTGCCGCAGGCGGCGACCTTTCGTGGAAATGGATCATCGACCCTTTGGACGGCACGACGAACTTTGCGCACAACTATCCGTGCTTCTGCGTGACGATCGCGCTCGAACACGACGGCAAGATCGTCGTCGGCGTGACCTACGACCCGACACGCGATGAACTTTTCGCGGCCGAGGCCGGCGGCGGTGCAAGTTTGAACGGCAAGCCGATCCGCGTCTCCGAAATTGATAAGCTCGGTGATTCGCTGCTCGTTACCGGCTTTCCGTACGACATCCGCGACCGAAAAGAGCCCGCGCGTCACCTGCACGAACTTCTAATGCTCTCGCGCGGCGTCCGTCGTGATGGCTCGGCGGCTATCGACCTTGCATATGTTGCGTGCGGCCGTTTTGAAGGCTTTTGGGAAGAAGGCTTGAACCCGTGGGATGTTGCGGCCGGAACGCTTCTCGTGACCGAGGCCGGCGGGCAGGTCTCGTATTTTGACGGCTCGCCGCTCGACATTTATCGCCCGCCGCTTGCGGCGAGCAACGGCCTGATCCACGATCAGATGATCGCCGTGCTCAAATAGCGTGTTTTCTGTCGGTCGGGCCGCTATGTTAGGCTGAATTTTCATTTATGGCATGGTTTCGTAGAGAAAAGCCGAAGATCCAGAACGGCGATTCTGAAGAAGAACGCACCGTCAATACCGAGGGCATTTTCGTAAAGTGCCCGGAATGCGACAGCGCTCTCTATAAGCGCGAGCTTACCGAGTCGCACGAGGTATGCACGCATTGCGATCATCACTTCCGCTATTCGGCGCTCGATCGGCTCGCGTTGGTCTTTGACGACGCGAAATTCGAGACGCTCGACGAGAACGTGACCTCGGGCGACCCGCTCGGCTTTTTTGATTCAAAGCCTTACCCCGACCGCATCGAACAGGCGAAGGCCGCGTCGGGCCTCGCCGAAGCAGTTGTTTCGGCAAAGGGCAGGATCGGCGGCCATCCGGTCTATGCCGGCGCGATGGATATGTCCTTCATCGGCGGCTCGATGGGTTCGGCCGTCGGCGAGAAACTGACGCGCCTGATCGAGTACGCGCTTCGCGACCGTGCGGGCGTGATAATTTTCTCGGCCTCGGGCGGAGCTCGAATGCAGGAAGGAACTTTGAGCCTTATGCAGATGGGCAAGATCTCGGCCGCACTCGCGATGCTGCACGAAGCGGGCCTGCCGTTCATCTCCGTTTTGACAGACCCGACGACCGGCGGCGTGACCGCGAGTTTTGCGATGCTCGGTGACCTGAACATTGCGGAACCGAAAGCCCTTATCGGCTTTGCGGGGCCGCGTGTGATCGAGCAGACGATCCGACAAAAGCTTCCGAAAGGTTTTCAACGCAGCGAATTCCTGCTCGAACACGGCATGATCGACATCGTCGTCGATCGCCGCGAAATGCGGGATACGATCGTGCGTGCTCTTGATTTTATGATGCCCGGAAAGGACGGCAACTGAATATGGGACTGAACGAGACGTTGGTGAAGATCTACGATCGCGATCTTGCGAAGCTGCGTGAAGAGATCGAGAGTTACCCGAGCGAGGCCGCCGTTTGGGCGAAATACGGCGAGCTGCCGAACTCAGGCGGTACGCTGTGCCTGCATCTTTGCGGCAACCTTCGCCATTTTATCGGCGCGATACTTGGCGGGACGGGTTACGTTCGCGATCGCGATGCGGAATTCGCCTTGCGCGACGTTCCGCGAAACGAGCTGTATGCGGCGATCGACGAAACACGCGATGTTGTCACGCGTACGCTTACCGCGCTTTCCGATGATGACCTTTCACGTACCTTTCCGCTCGAAGCTCTCGGCTATCCGATGACGACCGAATTCTTTTTGGTGCATTTGGCGGCACACCTCAGTTACCATATGGGGCAAATAAATTATCATCGGCGGGGCCAATCGGCGTAAGGCCCGCAGCGAGATGAATTTCGAGCGATCCGCAAACTACCTGCTTTCGCTGGGCAATGAAGTTTCCGCGATGAAGCTCAGGCTTGCGAGCATGCAAAAGCTGCTTGCTGAGCTGGGCGATCCGCAGGTGAAATTCTTCAAATTACAGGTCGCCGGGACGAACGGCAAGGGATCGGTGTGTGCGTTCCTCGATGCTGTTCTGCGTGCGGCGAAGCTACGCGTCGGGCTTTATACGTCGCCGCACCTTTCGTCGATGGCCGAGCGGATCAAGATCGACGGTGAGAAGATCGACGAACGCGAATTCGCGGCGTTAGCGACGCGCGTGCGTGCGGCGAGTGAAAGGCTTGTCGAGCGTGGGGAACTTGGCGCAGTGCCGACCTTCTTCGAGCAGATGACCGCGATCGCGATGCTTGCTTTCAAGAAGGCGAAGGTCGACATCGCGATCCTTGAGACCGGCCTCGGCGGAAGACTCGACGCAACGACGGCCGCCGAAGCGGAGATCGCGGCGATCACGCGGATCGATCGCGATCATGAGAAGTATCTTGGGAATTCGCTGCGCTCGATCGCCGCAGAAAAGGCCGCGATCATTCGCAAGAACACGCAGTTCGCGGTGCTCGGCGAACAGCCGGCGAGCATCGGACGCAATTGGCGAAACGGTGCAGGGAAGTCGGCGTGCCGTTTTGCGAAGCGGGCAGGATCGAGGTTCAATCATTACACGACACGGTCGAATTCAAAGGTGAACGAGCCGTCTATCGAGTTAAGAAACTCGGGCTTTCGGGCCTTCATCAGGTCGAGAATGCAAAGGCCGCGATCGCTCTTGCCGAGCATCTCTCAGAGAAGTTCAAGATAACCCGAAAAAATATCGAGAGCGGCCTTAGGAACGCCGTAAATCCCGGCAGGCTCGAACGCATAGGCCGCTTTCTGCTTGACGGAGCTCACAACGTCGGCGGAATGAAGGCTCTTGCTCGCTATCTTCGCGAGAATATCGACGCGCCGATCACGCTTGTCTTCGCTGTGATGGGCGATAAGAATGCTCGGGCGATGATGCGCGAGGCCTTCCCGCTTGCCCGCTCGATAGTGCTTACGCAGGCCGCGAATTCACGTTCGATGCCGTATCAGCAAATGCTGAGCTCGATGCCGGCCGAGATCTCCGCCGAACGGACCTTCGTGACCGACAACGTCGCATCGGCCATTCAGGCGGCCGAGACGGTCGATATCGATGCGGTCATCGTCGTTGCCGGATCGCTTTATCTTGTCGGCGAGGCCCGCGAGCTTATTCGGCAACGCCGCGGCGGTTTGAAAATAAGGTAAATCTATCTAAAATCGAAGTTTATGCATCAATTAGTGCTTATCCGACACGGCGAAAGCGAGTGGAACAAGGAAAATCGCTTCACCGGCTGGAAGGACGTCGATCTTTCCGAAAAAGGCCGCCAAGAGGCCGCCTCCGCCGGCAAACTGCTCAAAGCAGAAGGCTTTACGTTCGATGCCGCATATACATCGGTCCTAAAACGCGCGATCCGCACGCTCTGGATCGTTCTCGACGAAATGGATCTGATGTGGATCCCGGTCGAGAAATCGTGGCTTCTGAACGAACGCCATTACGGCGCGCTTCAGGGCCTGAACAAGGCCGAGACCGCCGCAAAGTACGGCGACGAGCAGGTTCTTATCTGGCGCCGAAGCTACGATGTCCCGCCGGGCGAGCTTGACCCTTCGGACGAACGCTATCTCGGGAATGACCCGCGTTATGCGGCGATAAAGGACAGGTTCCCGCGCACCGAGTGCCTAAAGGATACTGTCGCGCGCGTCGTGCCGTTCTTCGAGAACGAGATCGCACCGAAGATCCGCGAAGGCAAACGCCTCATAATCGCTGCACACGGCAACAGCCTGCGTGCGCTCGTTAAGTTTCTCGACAATGTCTCCGATGACGAGATCGTCAACTTGAACATCCCGACCGGCATCCCGCTCGTTTACGACCTCGACGAGAACCTTAAGCCCGTCGGCAGCCGCTACCTTGGCGATCCCGAAGCGATCAAGGCCGCACAAGACGCCGTCGCAAAGCAGGGAAAAGCGAAATGATGCATTCGTTCGCCGAGTCCGATCGACTGATCGACGCCGTTCCCTGCCTAGATAGTCTCGGGCGTGGTGAACGAATATGAGCAGTGCGTTCAAGGGGCTCAAATACATTCTGACGCTCGGCTCCGACCCGCAGAATTTTCTCGGGACGCGGTGGATACCGTTCGCGCTTGGGCGGCTGCCCGAGAAGAAGCGGCGTAAGTGGGCACTGCGTACGCTTTCGCTCAGCCCGCATTATTTTTTCGACAACGATCGAGGCGAGAAGGCCCTTGATGAGAATCTCGAAGAGCGATTTAGCGAGGCACTCAGATCGCGCAAGCACATCTTCGAGCTGCTTCTAAAAGACAGGTTGAACGAGAACGACGTCGTCCTCGATTACGGCTGCGGGCCCGGCTTTCTCGCGGCGAACGCGGCTCCGTTCGTTAAGAAGCTTTTCGCCTGCGATATCTCGGCGGGCGTCCTCGCATGCGCGCGGATCATCAACTCAGCACCGAACTTGACCTACGTCCGCGCTGATGACGAAGGAATGGCAACCATTGCGGACGGCAGCATTGACGCGGTTTACAGCTTTGCCGTGATCCAGCATTTGACGGACGAGACGTTCGAACGCGTGCTTGCGAACTGCAGTCGCAAGCTGCGTCCGGGCGGCCGTTTGATCTTGCATATTCAGCTCTCGGACGACATTTGGCGATCCGAGGAAGAGTGGAAGTCTGACACTTCGGTCAAAGGAAAGCTGAAATTCCGCTACGGGCTGCATTGCTTCGGCAGAAGCGCCGAACGGCATCGCGAACTTGTCGAAAAGCACAACTTTACGAATGTTTCTATCGAGCCGCTCTCTGACGAGGCTGCCGCCGAATTGAACGGTACCAAGGCAGAGGCAATGCTCATTGCGAGCCGCTCGCAGACGGAGGCGAAATAAGCGAACGCAAATGGATACACGGTTGAAAAAAGCGATCTTTGTGGTGCTCGTCATAGCGTGTCTTACGCCGTGGGGTTCGCCGCCGATCGCTCTCGCCCTCGGCATCGCTCTCGCGCTCACGATAGGAACGCCGTTCCCGGAGCTGAGCGGCAAGCCGACAAAGTATCTCCTGCAGGCGTCCGTGGTACTGCTCGGTTTTGGAATGAACCTCTCGGCCGTGTTGAAGGCCGGGCGCGACGGCATCCTCTTTACGATAGCGACGATCTTCGGGACGCTTTTCCTCGGGTGGCTGCTTGGCCGTTTTCTTTCGATCAACGAAAAGACCTCGGCGCTTGTGTCCTCCGGCACGGCGATCTGCGGCGGAAGCGCGATCGCTGCGGTCGGCCCGTCGATAAAGGCCGACACAGAGCAGATGTCGGTCGCTCTTGCGACAGTGTTCGTCCTGAATTCTGTCGCCCTTTTCGTCTTTCCGGTCGTCGGCCATCTTCTCGGGCTTTCGCAGACGCAGTTCGGCGTCTGGTCGGCGATCGCGATCCACGATACGAGCTCCGTGGTCGGTGCGGCCGGAACTTACGGAACAGAAGCTCTAGCGATAGCGACGACCGTCAAACTCGCACGGGCACTTTGGATCGCGCCGATCGCACTTATTTTTGCGTACATTTATCGCGACAGATCGGGCGACTCCAAGATGAAGCTCGCTGTCCCGTGGTTCATTTTCCTTTTTCTGCTCGCGACCGTCGTCCGCACGTATGCGCCCGCGACGATCGAGCCGAGTATCTTTGACGCCTTCGTAAATCTCGCCAAAGCGGGAATGACGCTCACGCTCTTCCTCATCGGTGCGAGCCTTTCACGCAAGACGCTGAAGGCCGTCGGCGTGCGGCCGCTCGTTCAGGGCATCTTGCTTTGGATCGCCATCTCGCTCGTCGGGCTTTGGTCGGTGTTGAGCCTTCTCTAGTGCGACCTGATATAATACTCGTTTCGGCAGATGGCAAGATCGCCGCTTGTAAGGGATGAGTATCAAGCAGATCAGCGTTCGGGGAGCACGCCAGCATAATCTTAGGAATATCGATGTCGATATTCCGCGCGATAAATTCGTTGTGATCACGGGCCTTTCGGGCTCGGGAAAATCCTCGCTCGCATTCGATACGATCTATGCGGAAGGGCAGCGGCGCTACGTCGAATCGCTTTCCGCATACGCGCGCCAGTTCCTCGATCAGCTCGAAAAACCCGATGTTGATTCCGTCGAAGGCCTAAGCCCTGCGATCTCGATCGAGCAAAAGACCGTTTCGCGTTCGCCGCGTTCGACCGTCGGGACTGTTACCGAGATCTACGACTTCCTGCGTCTGCTTTTTTCGTCGATCGGCCAGCCGCACTGCTTCGAATGCGGTGCGCCGATCACGCGGCAGTCCGTGGAGCAGATCGTCGGGGGGTATACTCGGCCTTCCTGAGGGCGAGCGAGTGATGATACTTGCGCCGATCGTCCGCGGCCGGAAAGGCGAGTTCAAGAAGGAGCTTTGAGAAGCTGCATCGCGACGGCTTCCTGCGTGCTCGGATCGACGGCGAGATGCGGCAGCTCGACGAGGAGATCAAGCTCGACAAACGCAAGAACCACACGATCGAGGTCGTTGTTGATCGGCTCTTGATGAAGGACGGCATACGCGAACGTTTGACCGAATCAGTGCGAACGGCCCTGAAATTAACGGACGGCGCAGTGCTTGTTTCGATCATCGACGGCGAGGAGAATCTTTACAGCGAGCGGATGGCGTGTGCGAATTGCGGTATCTCGATCGCACAGCTCGAACCGCGTTCGTTCTCGTTCAACTCCGCATACGGCGCATGCAAACGCTGCCAGGGCATCGGTACGGTGATGGAGGTCGATGCCTCGAAGATCGTGCCGGACGGTAACCTTCCGGCCGCGAAGATCGACTTTCTCGGCGGCGTTGACAGGGCAGGTGCGAACTTCCTTCGTGCGGCCCTGCTTGCTGTCATCGAGAAATTCACGACGGGCGATCCGGTCGCGCCGACGAAAAAGAAACGAGCTTCAAGGTCGTCGGCAAACAGCCTTTCGGATACGAACTACAACGACCTTCCGGCCGAGATCCGCGATGCGTTTATGAACGGCACGCGACGGCGGCTAACGTTCCAATACGGCGAGAATAAGTTCGAGCGCGAGTGGCGCGGTGCGATCCGCACGATCCGCGAGAGGATCGACGAACCGCCTTCGGAGAAAGTGCGGGCCGCCCTTGAGGAGCTTGTTGCGCCGATGCCTTGTCCCGTGTGCAAGGGTGCGAGGCTTGCGCCCGAAAGCCTCGCCGTCAAGGTGAACGGCCTCGGCATTGCGGACTATACGGAGCTTCCGATCGCCGAATCTCTCGAAAAGTTCGAGGCGATCAGGCTCTCCGAACGCGACGAAAAGATCGCCGGCCTTGTGCTGAAGGAGATCCGCGACCGGCTGAGTTTCTTGAACGCGGTCGGCCTCGGCTACCTCACATTGGGACGCGCGTCCTCGACGCTTTCAGGCGGCGAAGGACAGCGGATCAGGCTTGCGACGCAGATCGGTTCGCAGCTCCGCGGTGTGCTGTACGTCCTGGACGAGCCTTCTATCGGCCTGCACCCCCGCGACAATCGCAGGCTGCTCGAAACACTGCAGCGGCTTCGTGACCTCGGCAACACCGTGCTCGTCGTCGAGCACGACGAAGAGACGATAATGCACGCCGACCATGTCGTCGATCTTGGGCCGCTTGCGGGCACGAACGGCGGCCGGATCGTAGCCGAAGGAACTCCAAAGCAGATCGAGAATACTCCCGGATCGCTCACCGGCAGCTACCTGAACGGCAAGTTGAAGATCGAGGTGCCGGATGTTCGCCGACTTCCGACCGGTGGAAGCCTAAAGGTCAAAGGTGCTCGTGCCTTCAACCTAAAGAACATCGAGGCGGAATTTCCTCTCGGGCTGTTGACGGTCGTGACCGGCGTGTCGGGTTCGGGAAAGTCAACGCTCGTCGAAGAGATACTTTTTCCCGCACTCTACCGTCACGTCTATAACTCGAACGTCGAGCCGCTCGAACACGATTCGATCGAAGGCCTTGAACTGATCGACAAGGTGATCGAGATCGACCAATCGCCGATCGGACGCACGCCGCGCTCGAATCCAGCGACCTACACCGGCCTCTTTTCGCCGATCCGCGACCTTTACGCGATGCTGCCGGAATCGCGAACTCGCGGCTACAAGGCCGGGCGTTTCTCATTCAACGTCAAAGGCGGAAGGTGCGAGGCGTGCGAGGGCGACGGGATGAAGCGGATCGAGATGAATTTTCTCCCGGACGTTTACGTAACGTGTGATGTCTGCCGCGGAAAGCGTTATAACCGCGAGACCTTGATGGTCAAATACAAGGGACTTTCGATCTCGGACCTCCTCGATACTACGATCGAGGACGCTTTGCCGCTGCTCGAAAATATCCCGGCGATCCGGCAAAAACTCGAGACGCTGATAGATGTCGGCCTCGGCTATATCAAGATCGGGCAGTCTTCGACCACGCTTTCGGGCGGCGAGGCACAGCGGATAAAACTCGCAAAGGAACTCTCGAAACGCGCTACGGGGAAGACCGTCTATATCCTCGACGAACCGACGACGGGCCTGCATTTTGCGGACGTCCACAAACTTCTCGACGTGCTGCAAAAACTTGTCGATACGGGAAACACCGTGATCGTGATCGAACACAACCTCGACGTAATAAAATCTGCGGACTACGTGATAGACCTCGGGCCGGAAGGCGGTTCGGGCGGCGGCAGGATAGTGGCGAGCGGAAGGCCTGAGGAGATCGTCCGCGTAAGGAAGAGCTACACGGGCCAGGCTCTAAAAAGCGTTCTCTAAAGAAGGTCGATGCGATCGACGACGCGACGATCGCCGAGTCGATCGCAGCCCCGGGCTTGCCGGTCGAGGCGGTCGAGGCGGACCAGCCCTCCTGAGCGATCACGACGATATCCCCTACGCCCGAATTCACGGAATCGAGTGCGATGCACGTGTATTCCATATCGTCGCCTTCCGGCGTGATCTGTCGGCACAACATCGCGCGCGTTCCTTCATAACGCTGATTCTTTTGCGTGGCGACGATATTCCCAATTACGCGTGCAAGGAGCATTTCGTGACGGAGCTAGGCGGTGAAGACGTGTTCGTCGGAATCGATTATTCCGACGATGGTGCAGTCGGTCGGCGTTTCGTCGCGTTTGAAGGGAAATGACGCTTCCTTTCCGCGACACCAAAAGACGAGTTCGCCGATGCCGGCACCGGCCGCGTCAAGAGCGACCATCGGCTTGCCCTTCGGCTTGAGTTCGGCATCAAGCGTCTGCACGATCAGGAATTTGCGGCCGTCGAGAGCTTTGTTCTTGACGGTCGAAACAACATTTCCGATGACGCGTGCGAGCTGCATTCCAATTCCTTTCGGGACGGCTATGCCTTGAAATCGATCTCGTCGATGACGCCGATGATCGCCGAATCGACAGGGCAATCCTTGTTCCCCTCAGCCATTCGTGCCGACGAACCACCGACGACAATGACCTTTTCGTGAAATCCCGCTCCGACCGTATCGACCGAGACGAGGTAGCCGCTCAGATCCGAGCCGTCGAGATCGATCGGCTTTACGATCAGGAGCTTTTTGCCCTGAAGCCGTTCGTCCTTTTGGGTCGAAACGACGGTTCCTAAGATTCTTGCAATGATCATTGATCGGGTAAAGGCCGACGCCAATGCCGGACGGCCGAAGTGGAATGATCCGATGCGCGCGCGAAAGATCAGTCCGTTAGCAGTCCGCCGGATCGGCCCGGCCTTGTGTTAGGGAAGGTTCACTTACGGACGACCGGCAGCGTTTCATCGACGCTTGAGTGCGGACGCGGGATCACGTGGACGCTTACGAGTTCGCCGACGCGCCGTGCTGCGGCCGCTCCTGCATCCGTGGCAGCCTTTACCGCGGCAACATCACCGCGAACGATCGCCGTGACAAAGCCCGCACCGATCTTCTCATAGCTGACAAGCTGAACATTCGCAGCCTTGACCATTGCGTCTGCCGCCTCGATCATCGCCACAAGCCCTTTGGTCTCAACCATTCCTAATGCTTCTTGCATTCGTTATTCACTCCTGAGATCTATCGAAAAAAAATTCTATTCCAAGTTTACTGCGCTTGCCGGAGAGCCTCCAATGACAAAAGTATGTTTGCCCTTTTCGGCGATCTTCGTTATTGCTTCTAGATACTGTATGAAACGGATATTCTCGTCGCCTTTCATCATATCCGAGGCGTTCTTCAAAGCACGAGCGGCCGCAACGGCCGTGCGTGCATTCTCAAGATCTGACTTTGCACGTATCGAAGCCTCAAGCTGCTTCGAGAACAGATCCTGGATAGCTTTCGGGAAGGTGAGGTCGCGGATCAGCAGGCGGACGATCTCGATACCTACTTCTTTGAGTTCGGCGACGATGTCAGTTGGGATCTCCGGGATCAGCTCGGTTCTCTTTTCGTTTACCTCCTGACTCTCGATGGCCGAGATCACCTTCCGCAAATGAACCTGCGTGAGGTTATGGACGAGTTGGTCGGCCTCGGCAAAAATGTTGTACGACCGCATAAAAACGTCGAACGACCGGACGAAAGCGTCCGGGTCAACGACCTTGTATTCGACAAAGTACGAGAACCGAAATGCGATATTGTCTTTGGTAAGCACCTCCTGATTCGTCACATTAGCGAAGCGGTTCACCAATGGGATGACCACTAAATTAAGGTGTTTATTGTAGTCAAAACGATCGTATATTCCCGGCTCTAATTTTTCCTCGAACCGGTTCTTTCGATACAGAAGGCCGACCTGATTCGGAAGAACCCACAGGCGAACCCTCCAAAAACTCCTACGTCGTAGAAACTGATCAGATTGATACATCTCTAATTAGGGCCGCCGGAGGAGACCGGTGGAATCCGATGTCGGGGAGAATCGGCCATGAAACGTCAAATGACGCATCAATATGCCGGTTCTGCAGGCCGACAGCAGACCGCTTTCGCGAGCCGGTCTCCTAGGGCGGCGTTGCCATGCGATTTTCAGTCGCTTTGCTAACCAACAGCAATTGAGGAGTCGAACCTCTTCGGGCTGCTCCGCAATACCCTGTAAAAATGCGAGCCCGAATGACTTACAGGTGGCGGTTAATGAAGAATATACAATCAAGACAAAGATTTTACTACCCAAGGTTGGCCGCTTGGCTCAAAAGCTCGATCAATTCCTCACGTGAAAGCGAGACCTTCGGCAGTGCTGTTTCATTTGTGGTACGTACCACGATCTGTGAATCGCACGTGATCCCGGCGTTGTGAAGGTAGCCGCAGGCCTGGCAGCGGGCGTTCTCCTTGAGGTAACCTGCCTTTTCCCTGATATTTATGAGCTTTTCGATGGCGTCGGGCGGAAGATCGTTCGCGCCGCCGAGTGCCCGTGCAAGGATGGCGATCTTCGCCGTATGCTCGAGCGTTTCAAGGCGGTCGAATGCCTGCCACAGGTCGGCTCCGTAAGCGACGGCGCCGTGATTTGCCATCAAAAGAGCGTTGTGGTCGGTGACAAAAGGCCGCATCGCCTCCGTAAGTTCGCTCGTTGAGGGCGTGCCGTATTCGGTCAGAGGAACGCAGCCAAGGGTCAGGATGACTTCCGAGAGTATCGGTTCGTCGATCGCGAGGCCTGCAACGGCGAACGCGGTCCCGTGCGGCGGATGCGCGTGACAGACGGCCTTAACGTCCGGGCGCATCTTGTAGATCAGGAGGTGCATGGCAAGCTCGCTCGATGCGCGCTTGTCCGAAAGCGGCTTGCCGTCCATGTCGGTCAGAGCAAGCGAATCTTCCGTCATACGGCCCTTGCAGGTCATCGTCGGGGTCGCAAGGACTGTGTTGTCGTCAAGGCGGCAGCTTACGTTGCCGTCCGAGGAAACAACGTAACTGCGGTCGTAAAGGAGCTTTCCGATCTCGACAATGAGCTTGCGGGCAGATGTCTCGTCCATATGTAAAAGTTGGGAAGTTACGAAGTTACGAAGTTTCGAAGTTACGAAGTTGGGAAGTTACGAAGTTACGAAATTTCGAAGTTGGGAAGTTACGAAGTTACGAAGTTACGAAGAAATGTGCAACTTCGCAACTTCGAAACTTCGCAACTTAGTAAACACCGCAACTTCGCAAACTCCGCAACTTCGCAACTTCGCAAACTCCGCAACTTCGCAACTTCGTAAACTCCGCAACTTAGTAAACTTCGCAACTTATTTCCCTTGCTCGTGCGTCCTGTGAACGTGGACGCGTCGTTGGCGAGTTTCGCCCGTGGAACCAAATGTCATTTCATCGACCGGAGCTGCTCTGACGCCCGGTATCGGCGGCAGATCGGGCGATTCGATCCGGGGCAGCGGATCCGAGAAGGAATTCTCTTCGAGCTGGCGGCGCAGGTATTGATTTTCCCGCTCGAGGCGTTCCATACGGAACTTCATCGACCGGCAGCGTCCGCGTCCGCGGCCGTGTTCAAAACGCGGTGCGGAAAGATCGACAAAGAAGCTTGCCACAAAGATACCGACCGAAAACGCCGCGACGAACGGCACAAAACGCTTAACAAAACTCATTACGTCCATTTCTCAAACCTCAGAGATCGGTCGCCCGAAAGCAGTCGAATTATTTGCTAATTTTCATTCTACGCCTACTTTCTCGGTTTCGGCAAATTTTTCGACGGCGCTCCGGCCCTCCCGTTTGCGGCACCTGCCGCGATGCCGTAAACTTTCCCATTCGGAACGAAATTCCAGGATGATCGCTCACCTTTCAGGAAAGCTTTTGGAGAAGAACGCAACGAGCGTGATCGTTGATGTCGCGGGCGTCGGCTACGAAGTGCATATCCCTTTATCGACGTTCTACGAACTCGGCGAACCTGGCTCGGATGTCGTGCTTCGCATCTACACGCACGTCCGCGAGGATGCGATACAACTTTTCGGATTCAACACGCCGCGTGAACGCGATCTTTATCTAAAGGTGATCTCGGTGCAGGGCATCGGGCCGAAGCTGGGCATTACGGTGCTTTCAGGGATCGGCGTGGATGAGCTTGTAAGGGCCGTTAAAGGTAACGACATCGGTCGGTTGACCTCGATACCCGGGATCGGGCGAAAAACGGCCGAGAGGCTCGTTATCGACCTTCGCGACAAGGTCGGTGAATTGACGCCCGACGCGGACGACGCAAAAGCGGCAGAAAAAGGTGTTGCCGCGGGCGATGATAATTATGATGACGCGCTTTCTGCTTTGACGAACCTCGGCTACCAACGTTCGGTCGCCGAGAAGGCACTTTCTACGGCGCGTGCCGAGATACCGGACTCGACCGTCCAAAAGCTCCTGCGCAGGGCTCTTCAGCTACTTGCAAAATAAGCCTGACAAAAACGAGGCCGCCGAAGAGACGGCCATCAGCGGCATTGCCGCGAGGTTTCGCTCGGACCTCGCCTCGCTCGATAGACGCGTGCTCTTTGCTCTCGTATATGCGGCGGCGGGACTTACCGCGATCAATTTCCTGAAAGAGCCGAGCGTACTCGAATGGCTGACGCGCGGCACGCCGCTTTCGGAGATCGGGCGCGAGGCCGTCGATCCGCGGCACACGAATCTTGCGAATCTTTCGTGGTGGGTATTCGTTTCGGTCACGTTCTACTCTGTCGTGCCGGCTTTGTGGGTGCGGTTCGTGCAGAAAAGGCCGCTACGCGAGATCGGCCTTGCGCTGAACCTTGAACCGGGCTTTTTGAAGCTGCTCGCATTCTGCCTCGCGGTGATGCTGCCGGTTACGTATCTGATGTCGCTAACGGCCGGCTTCGCCGCGAAATATCCGTTCCTGAAGGTCTTTGACGGCACGCCATACCTTTCGGCGGCGCTGCTTATTTGGGAGCTGATCTACTTTGCGCAGTTCTTCGGGCTGGAATTCTTCTTTAGAGGTTTTCTCGTACACAGCCTCAAGCCGACGCTCGGCGCATACTCGATCCTCGCGATGACCGTGCCTTACACGATGATCCATTTCCAAAAGCCGATGCCCGAAGCGTTCGCAGCGATCTTCGCCGGCCTTTTTCTCGGCTGGATCTCGTATCGCAACGGCACGATCTGGCTCGGCCTCGTGCTTCACTGCTCGGTCGCGTTCTCGATGGACATCTTCTCGCTCTACAATGCCGGGCTGATCTTTAGATAAGGCTTGGCCCGTTGCGCTAGAATACAACCTGCAATGGCGAACACGGCGGCGATCGATATCAGGAACGACGAGCTTTCGGCAGACGAGAGCCGATTCGAGGTGACGCTGCGGCCTGTTCGGCTGAGCGATTACATCGGGCAGTCAAAGGCGAAAGAGAACCTTCGCGTCTTTATGAAGGCCGCGTTGAGACGCCGCGAGGCGCTCGACCATATTCTTCTTACAGGGCCGCCGGGACTCGGAAAGACCACGCTTTCGCACATCGTCGCTAACGAAATGGGAGCCGCGCTCAAGGCAACCTCCGGCCCCGTGATCGAAAAGGCAGGCGACCTTGCGGCCATCTTGACGGGCCTCGAAGAAGGCGACGTTCTCTTTATCGACGAGATCCATCGCCTTAACCCGGCGATCGAGGAGATCTTGTATCCCGCGATGGAGGATTACAGTCTCGACATTATGATCGGGCAAGGGCCGGCGGCTCGTTCGATCAAGCTTGACCTTCCGAAATTCACGCTCGTCGGTGCGACCACGCGTCCGGGATCGATCACGCCGCCCTTGCGCGGCCGATTCGGCATAATCTTTAATCTCGATTTCTACGGCGTCGAAGATCTCGACAAGATCGTCCGCCGTTCGGCCGACATCCTCGATGTCAAGATCGACGCAAAAGGTTCCGAGGAGATCGCACGTCGCGGCCGCGGGACGCCGAGGATCGTGAATCGCCTTCTGCGTCGCGTCCGCGATTTCGCAGAGGTCGAACACGAAGGCGTCGTGACCGAGGCGGTCGCAAACTATGCGCTGGATCGAATGGAAGTTGACAGCTTCGGGCTTGATGAGATGGACGCGAAGCTGCTTCGCACGATCATTGAGAAATTCGACGGCGGGCCGGTCGGGTTGAGCACGCTTTCGGCCGCGATCCACGAGGAGAAAGACTCGATCGAAGAGGTCATCGAGCCGTACCTTTTGCAGATCGGCTTTCTGAACCGCACACAGCGTGGCCGAGTGGCGACGCGTCGCGCATTCGAGCATTTCGGGATCAGCTTCAGGCCATCCGAGACGGACTCGCCCACGCTCTTTTAGCAGAGAAGTGATTTTTAGATAATTCCGCCCGGGAAGGAAGGGGAGAAAAGGCAGGCAGGGACGAGGGTCGTCCCTGCCTGCCGTTATTGTTTACTCGTCCTCAGCCGCAAGGAGCGAGACGGAAGTTACGCGGTCGTCCTCGCCGGTCTTGATGAGCGTAACGCCCTGTGCGGAACGTCCCGTTTCGCGAATGTGCTCGACGCCGAGGCGTATGAGTTTTGCCTGCTGCGTGATGATCATAATTTCGCTGTTCTCATCGACAGGGAAGGCCGCGACGACCTTTCCGGTCCGGTCGGTCGTCTTCATATTGATCACGCCGACGCCGCCGCGTTTGGTTAGGCGATAGCTGTCAACCTGCGTCTGCTTGCCGAAGCCGTTCTCGGAAACGGTGAGGATCTTCTCGGTTCCTTCTGCTGAGACCGCGCAGACCGAGACGACATAGTCGCCTTTGCGAAGGTTTACGCCTTTTACGCCGCGTGTAGCACGGCCGGTCGGCCGGACGTCCGATTCATTGAACCGAACGGCCATTCCGTCGTGCGTCGCAACGAAGATCTGGCACGTGCCGTCAGTGCGGATGACCTCGAGAAGTTCATCGCCGGGATCGATGTTGATCGCGTTGATGCCCTGGGCACGGATATTCTGATAGTCGGAAAGTGCGGTCTTTTTGATGACGCCGTTCTTGGTGACCATCGTTAGGAAGACCTTCTCGTTGAAATCTCGGACGGCCATCGTCGCGACGAGTTTCTTTTCCGAAGAAAGCTGAACGAGGTTCACGACGGCCTTGCCGCGAGCGGCCGCAGCGGCCTCGGGGATCTCGTGAACCTTGATCTTGAAGACCTGGCCGTCGTCGGTGAAGATCATCAACGCATCGTGCGTCGAAGCGGTGAAGAGATGCTCGACAAAGTCTTCGTTCTTCGCCGTTGCGCCGAGCCTGCCTTTGCCGCCGCGTCCCTGCCGAGAATAGGTCGAAACGGGCGTCCGCTTTATGTAGCCTGCGTTCGTGACGGTGATCGCGACCTCTTCGTCGGCGATCAGGTCCTCGATGCGAAGTTCGACGCCGGCATCGATGATCACGGTGCGGCGTTCGTCGCCATAAATGCGCTTTATTTCAGAGAGTTCGTCGACCACGACCTGACGGAGGACACTGTCGTTCGCGAGGATATTCTCGAGCTCGGCCATATACTTGATGATCTCGGCGTACTCATCGAGGATCTTCTGGCGTTCGAGGGCCGAGAGGCGTCGGAGCTGAAGGTCGAGGATCGCCTGTGCCTGTATCTCGGAGAATTCGAGGCTTGCGATGACCTTGCGAAGGTCTTTCAAGAACGCGTCCTCGGTCTTGTCGCCGGTGATGCCGCGCCATTTCTTCACTTCGTCGAGAGTCGAGAAATTGGCGGTCAGCCACGCTCTTGCCTCATCGACCGATCGGGCATTCCGAATGAGCGGAATTATGTAATCGAGGGCGTCGATCGCCTTGTTGAGGCCCTCCAAAATATGTGCACGAGCCTGTGCCTTTCGCAGGTCGAACTCGGTGCGTCGGCGAACTACCTCACGGCGAAAATCGACGAACGCCTCGAGCATCTGCTTGAGATTCAGAAGCTTCGGCTGGCCGTCGAGGATCGCGATATTGATGATGCCGAACGATGACTGCATCGGCGTCAGTTTGTAGAGCTTATTTAGGATGACCTGCGGGATCGCATCGCGTTTTAGTTCGATGACGATGCGCATTCCTTCGCGGTTGGATTCGTCGCGGATCTCGGAGATGCCGTCGAGGCGCTTCTCTTGGACGAGTTCGGCGATCTTCTCGATAAGCCGAGCTTTATTGACCTGATACGGGATCTCCGTTACGACCACAGCATTGCGCACACGTTCGCCGCGTCCGATCTCATCGACGACGGCCTTTGCACGCATCTGTATGACGCCGCGGCCCGTTCGGTAGGCGCTCTCGATGCCTTCGCGGCCATAGATAAAGCCTGCGGTCGGAAAATCGGGGCCAGGGACCATCTTGAGGAGAGCATCTATCGAGATCTGTGGATCTTTTACGAGTTCGATCGTCGCAGTTAGGATCTCGGTTAGGTTATGCGGCGGGATCTTCGTCGCCATTCCGACGGCGATGCCCTCGGAACCGTTCACAAGGAGATTCGGGATACGCGTCGGCAGGACCGTCGGCTCGCTGAGGCGGCCGTCGTAGTTCGGCTGGAACGTAACGGTCTCTTTCTCGATGTCGGCAAGGACCTCGTCCGAGATCTTCGCGAGGCGGACCTCCGTATAACGCATTGCGGCCGGATTGTCGCCATCGACGGAACCGAAATTGCCCTGTCCCTGGATCAGCGGATAACGCAGCGAGAAGTCCTGCGCCATGCGGACGATCGTGTCGTAGATAGCCGAATCGCCGTGCGGGTGATATTTACCCATCACGTCGCCGACCGGCCCGGCGGACTTTCGGAACGCTTTATTTGAGGTATTTCCGGCCTCGTACATTCCGTAAAGGACGCGGCGATGTACGGGCTTCAGGCCGTCGCGAGCATCGGGAAGTGCACGGCCGATGATGACGCTCATTGCGTAGTCGAGATACGACCGACGCATTTCGTCTTCGATGTTTATTTGGTCTCGTTCGAGTAATGAATCCATTTTTTGTACAAATATTCCGAAGCAAGCTTGAAGAACAGGCTATTTACGGGTCTTTTTTAAGGAGACGAGGCGCTAAAAAAAGTGTTTACAAATCTCCATTCGATAGGTAATACTATTTTACAGGCTGCAGGGCCTCTCTCGCAACCCTGCAGGCCATCCTGAAAGTTCATATTTGCCCAGTAAATACAAGGTTTTTGGCGGCCTCTGAAGGCGTATTACCCGGCACACGACCCCTTGAAGTTAGGATCTCGAACTTGCCATATCAGATATGAACGGTCCCGGAAAAAAATGGAAGACGCGTGTGAACCGTCATTTATTTGAATAGGCTCGCTGTGCCGCAACTCGTGCGGCATCGCACCCACAGATCGGCCGGCAGCATCGCCGGACGAGATCATAAATGCGGGCTGCAGAACACCCTGCAAAGTCAAACCCTGATCCTCGACAGCCAAAAAAGCTAATGTCAACCGCCTACGTTAAAGAAAATCGGAGAATCCAAAGGATCGCGCTTCCGCTGCCGGTCCGTGTCGAGGTAAAGATCGACGCAAATGTCTCTTGGAATGAGATCACGCGGCTTCAGGACGTGTCTGCCTTCGGTGCAGGTTTCATGCTCAAGCGGCCGACAAAACGCGGCCGTCTGATAATGCTGACGATCCCGATCCTCGGCAGCTTAGAGTATTCGATTTTACCGAGCCGCAATACAAGATCTGGGGAATTGTCCGTCGCTGCATCGACGCAAGCTCGGATCCTGAGAATCCGCAATACGCCTGCGGTGTTGCTTTCATCGGCAAAACTCCGCCGGACGACTATATTGCCAATCCGTCCCGCCTATACGACATTACACATCGTGAGGACGAAGGACTCTGGCATATCGGCGAAATGGATCTTGATGCGGACGACAGCGACTTGCCGAAAGATCTGCGAAAACAGACCCGCTTCCCGATCCCGGAACCGCTCGTCATAGAGCTGCTTGACGAATCCGGCGAGGTGATAAAGAGCGAGTCCACAGTGACCGAGAATATCAGCTACGGCGGAGCGGCCATCTTTACACAATGGGATCTCGAACCGGGCACTTTCGTGCGTGTCGTAAGCCTGCGTCATGACCTGAAGATCATCTCGGTCGTCCGCGGCCGAAGGCTTGGTTCGGACGGAATTCCGCGTCTTCATCTTGAGTTCATCGATCGATTCTTTCCTCTTGAAGGGATCGATTAGCTGGTAGAAAAGGGCTGTGAAATGCCCGATATTTTGAAAATCCAAAAGGACAAAAAATTCGAACGGCCGGGTTCCCACACACAGACAAGCAAGACCGTCGTCTCCCGACTAAAATGAGCAGTAAAGACTTCGAACACGTTCCTCCACCCGGACAACCCGAAATGCGAGCATCGGCTCGCCAGGAGATCGACCTAAAGGCCATCGTGCAAGTAACCGGTGATAATGAGCCCTGGAAGGAGATCACTCCTGTTACGAGCATCTCGCGAAACGGAGCCGGATTTACCCTCACGCAGCCGTGTGTTGTTGGGCGCCTGATCCAACTTACGATGCCGCTCGCCGACGAACTTCGCGCCTACGACAAAGGCGAGAAGGTCTATCAGGTCGTCGGCGTCGTTCAGTTCTGCAATCGCGGATCTGTCGAAGGCTCGGACGTCTATCATATCGGCGTTGGTTTCATAGGCAAGACCCCGCCGGAAAGCCATCTCGCGGATCCCGCACAGGGCTATCGCATCATCGGTATGCATCCGAACGGCCTCTGGCGTGTTATTGAATCCGCGACGGAATTCACGCCCCGCAAAAGCTCGCGTTTCTGGATGAGCATTCCGATGACGGTTTCCCGCCTGAAGGGAAAATTGGAAAAGACGGCCCAGAAAGAGGATTGTTTGACGCAGAATATCAGCACGGCCGGTGTATCCGTACTTTGTTCGCTGCCGGTCAAGCCCGGCGAGCGGGTGAAGGTCGCGAGCGAGGAATTTCGCTTCTATTCGGTCGCGATCGTCCGAAACCGAAAAGAACGCAAGAATCAGCTTCCGACGCTGCATCTCGAATTCGTCGATCAACGATTTCCTACTGAAAAGATGTTCCTTGCGGATAATCGGCTTGAAGCCGAGGCCTCGGGCGTAAGCGTGGTTTCTTGAAGATGCACCGCTTCTGCGGCTAATCTATAAGGGCCGAGGGTCGTCAGATCCTCGGCCCGTTTCCATTTGTGCCGCCCGAACTTCGATATCCATCTCCGGCCGTCGCAAGATCGCTCAAGGGCTTTGCCCGGGCGGTCAGCAAGGTGCTTTGGCGAATTGAATACGTCGGCCTCGACAACATCCCGGCCGAAGGCGACACAGGCTACGTCGTGGCTGCGAACCACCAAACCTACGTCGATCCCGTGTGGATCGCGGCTCCGATCCGACAAAAAACGCAATTTATGGCCTTTGACGGCGCCTTTGGCTGGTTCTTCATCGGCAGGTTGATCAAATACCTCGGTGCCTTTCCCGTATCTCAGAATCCTAAGAGCTTTTCGTCGGCATTTCGTACGGCCTTGCGGGCGTTGAATGACGGGGCGGTGCTTGTGATATTCCCCGAAGGTTCGCGGCAGATCGAGGATGGCGAGCTTCTCGAAATGAAAGAGGGAGCAATGCGTATCGCGATCGCGCAACGGTCGCCCGTGCTGCCGGTCACGATCGTAGGCGGAAATCGAATATGGCCGAGAGGCTGGGCCTTGCCCAAGGTGTTCAGGCGCCTTCGCGTCATCTATCACGAACCTTTCGTGCCGGAAACGGACGATGCCGTCGCTGAGACCGAAAGGTTGCGCAACGCTATACTTTCAGGCCAAATTCACTGAGGTGCTGGTGGTTGGTTAGGCTCTTTCGCCCGCTGGCGGTTCCGGCGAAGTTCCAGCTGTTTTGCCTTCCACGCCTCACGAAGCTGTCTCTCCTGTTGAGGCGTCAATCCGGACGGAGATCCGTTAGAGAAAGGAAATTCCGGTGCATTTGGCTTGTACCGCCGTGTGTTCGGACGCTTCGGCGGGTTTACCTTTGTCGTCGTAACGCTTCCGTCAGGGTTTCGTTTCGTAATGATGATCTCGCTCGGATCATCGAGGTCGTCCATCGTGATGTCGCCGTCTTCGCTCTTTATCGTGACCTTGCCCGCCTTCCTGTCGGGCGAAGGATCGTTCTGCGGCTTCGGATCGGCCGGCGTACGCGGTTTCTCGACCGGGCCGGTGCGCTCCTCGGTTACGGCCGGAGCTTCCTGCGGCTGAACTTCGGCATGGACGGCGGCGTTCGCATTCGCATCCGGAACGGCGGCGTTCGTGTTCGCCGTTACGCTCGGGAGATCGCCCGCAGGTTCCGTCGGACCCGATCCGAACAACGTAGGATTCGCCACATACGCCCCGCCAAGCGCAAGCGCCGAGCCGCCAAGCAGCACGGCAGCGGCGGCAACCGCGAAACGTTTCTTGCTTTTTGGCCGCGGAGCTTCGGAATTCGCGGTCAGCCCGCCGGGCCGCAGGGCCGTTTCGAATGAATCGGCAGACTCAAGGACCTCGGTCCTTGCACCGGTAGCGAGCGGTACTGGCCTCGTAGCTTCCGGCATCAACCGCGTCGCCTGAAGATGGACGTCACGGGTCGGCTCGGGAGAGTTCGTCGCACCTGCCGCGGCAACGGCAAGATGTGCGTAATTCTCATAACTTCGGAGCATTTCCCGCATCTCGTCAGCCGATGCGGGCCGCTCGGCCGCATCCAGTGCGAGCGAGCTGTGAAGTACGCCGGCAACTCCCGCCGGTATCTCGGGCCGAATCGCATTTGCGAGTTTTAGCGGGTCGGGCTTGCGGGTAAGCACCGCCATAGCACGCGTCAAAGCGTCTTCGGGCGGCACTCCCGTCATCAGGTGATAGAGCGTTGCCGCAAGCGAATACAGGTCGCTGCGCGGGTCGGTCCCCGTGCCTTGGATCTGTTCGAGCGAAGCGTAATTTCGCGAGTACCCAAAAATGCTTTTTGCCGCCGTCTGATGTCCGGCGTCGGTCGGATTTCCTTTCGCAAGGCCGAAATCCAGGAGCACGATCTTGCCTTTCGGCGTGAGTTTCAGGTTCTGCGGCTTAATGTCGCGGTGCACGACCGGTATCACCTGCGAATGGAGGAAATCTAGAGCGTCAAGAAGTTGGTCGGCCCAATCAAGCACCTGTTCGAACGGGAATGGTTTCTTGTCCCGCTCGATAATGGTCGAAAGGTCCTCGCCGGCGACGTATTCCATCACAAGGAACTGGCTGTTATTTTCCTCGAAATGGTCGCTTACGCTCGGAAGGGCATTGTGCTTCAGGCTGTTCAGCAGACGAGCTTCGCGTTCGATCGCTTTGCGAAAGTTATCGTCCATATAGAGCGTTTCCTTGATCGCGACCTTGCTCGAAAAACGCTCATCGGTCGCAATATAGACCGCTCCCATTCCGCCCTGCCCGATCTGGCGGTCAATTCGGTATCTCTGCTGTAAAACTTTGCCTGCTTCGATCATTCGTAACAACGCCTTTGCAATAGGAGATGATACTACACTTCGCGGGTTTGGCGCCCATTATGAAGATTCTACGAAAATGAGCCGAAAGTGTTTAACAAAAATGCTCTCTCCGAGGGCCTTCCCGTCGAAGAGAGCAGCGGCTTGATGTGTGTCGTTGAAACTACTTGTATCTTTCCGAACCGATGGCAGGCAGGCCGTAAACTGCGGCAAGGGAATTGAACTCGGCCCTGAGCCTTGCCCAATTGCCCTCGGTGACGGGCCCGAGGCGGAGTGATCTGACGTTCTTGTTAATATCTGTCGCGATATTCAGGCAGCGGCGAACCTCGGCGCGATTCTCGCCCCAGGAATCGCGTCGGTCGAACTCGCGGCGGAGCTCGTCGGTGGCCGATTCCAGGTCGCGAGCGCGCTTGTTCAGCCAATCCTCGCGATCGGTCCCGTCCAGTCGGCTGCGGTCGAGCGAGCGGTCGTATTCGCCGACAAAGCGGTCAAGCTGAGTCTCGACACGCTTGATCACGCGATCGACCTCCGCCTTCGTTACCACGCGGACACGGCTTCTGCGGCGGCCCTGCGCCGCGGCCGGATCGGCCATGCAAACTAGCAGAAGGAAGGCCGAGATGCCGATAAATGCTTTTAAGTATGGTGTTTTCATAATTGCGAACCTCCGGATGAATTTTGCCAACGAGAGACTGCCGTTGGTAGAGGTTAGACGGATGCTACGTGGATTGGCCGAGAAAATCCTGACTAGATCACGTACCGTTCCTGCGGCCTTCGCCGAAGAACCAGTCCTCGGTCATATCGCACCAGATCGCGAGGCCCCGCCATTCGCCGAAGTTTTTGTAATGCTTCTCGATCTTCTTATCGCTGCATTTTCGGCCCGCGTTGTGTTTCTTGTAGAAACCGCCGCGCACCCAGGAATCCAGGGCTAGGCAGTCGTAACGTCCCAAAAGCTTGAGAAGATTGTCGGCCGCGTAATCGCCGATACCCTTGACATTCTTGATCGCTTTCTTAAGTTCAGGGGTTGAAAGATCGCTCGCGAGCCAACCTTCCGGATCGAGCTCGCCGCTCGTTACTCGTTCGGCCAATTCCACAAAATACGGTGCCCGATAACCGGCACGGACCTTCTCGCGGTAGAAAGTCTCGTCCGCTTCCGCCATGGCCGCCGCGGTCGGAAAGGCCTTCTGGCCGGTCTTTGTACGCTCGCCAAGCTCATCTACAAGGTTCGTTGTCATTATGCGGGTCAATGCCCACGAACAGTTCGTCGTGCAGAGCGTCTTGACGAGATCCTCGAAGACGGTCGGGCCGCGAAGAAGGCGTCCGGCCTCTGCTTTCGCGACCCAGCGAACCGCGTCGCAGCGTTCTATCGCTTCGTAGAACTCGGCGAAGTCCTCGTCCAGTCGAAAAAACGTGGCGAACATCGCGAATTATGCCGTCGCGTTCGACGTCGTCGGACGGCGTTGAGATGCTGAGTTTTCCTTTGGTTCCGCGGACGGTTACGGCGATCGGCCGGCCGCGTTTTCCACGCCGAAGGACGAGATCCAATTCGTTCCCGTTCCGAACGAACGGTGCCAGATCGTACCATCCGTGACTGAGGAGCGTGTGCTCGAAAGAGAAATTCGTCGGCGTTTGTAGGGTAAAAGTGGTCGGCATCCGGTGATTATTTCAATACTTCGCAAAAAAGACGAATTTCGGGCGAAATTTGTTCGGCTAAATACACTCGGCCGCCGTCTATTCTGGTAGAAAAATACTCGGTATTTTGCGGAAAAAAAAAGTATTGGCAAAATGGCAGGAAAAGTGTAGATTAAAACGTGTAAAACAATCTTTAACGGCAATGAATCCCCGCACGTTGCGACGTAAAGTTCTCGATACAAGTAGTTTAGGAGGAAATGTTATGGTTGGCAGGTTATTCAGCGCCGCCTCGCGTCTTTTGTTGACTGTATGTGTGGCCGTATTTTGCGTGGCCGCGGCCTTTGCGCAAACTGATCCTGATCCGAATTCGCCCACACCGATATTGCTGACCTCACCCGATTCGACCCGGGCGTTAACGACGTTCCCGACAGCACGCGGCCGGGCCGCGAAAGCGCGCATCATCGGTGACCAGGCCTTCAACACAGGGTCGAAGGTCGCCCTCTATTTTACGAACGTTTCGCTGATGCCGGGTGAAGGCGCGAATGCGTTCCGCGTTTATGCGAGCGATGGCGAAGGACATTTCTACCGATATCCGGTCGTTGGCCTTGACCGCGTTGCGGGCTACCCGGACGTTTATCGAGCTACGGTCATTTTGACCGACAATATGAAATTCTGGGATGCGCCGCGTCCCGGCGACTTGAACGTGTATCTTGCATGGCGAGGACTTGCGAGCAATGTTGTGAAGCTTGGTGTCGGCGCGACCGGCGGCCTGAAGGACCTCCCGGGGACGTTCCGACGCCGCTTGCGACCGCAAGAGCGATCGCCGCTGAACAGGCAAAGCAGGAGAGCACGGACTTCTATGGCGGCGTCGGCTATCGCTGGTCCAGCGACCGCATGAGGTTCCTCGAGCAGGCGACATTCGGCCCGACGCAGGCTCTCGATGCAAGAGTGCGAAGGATCGGCCTCCGCACATGGCTCGCCGAGCAGTTCGAGACGGATTACACGGACATCCCGTATCCCGACATTCCGCTTATGCCGTCCAACCAGCCGACTACTTGCGACGGCGGCGCCGACGACGTTCCGATCACCTGCCGACGCGATCGATACACGATGTATCCCGTGCAGATCTGGTTCTTTCAGAACGCACTCTACGGCCAAGCCCAGCTCCGCCACCGCGTTAACTGGGCGCTGAATCAGCTTTGGGTCATTTCGGGTACCGACACACAGCAGTCGAGCCATATGATCGCGTATCAAGAAGCGATCAACCAGAACATCTTCGGCAACTGGCGCCAATTGATGTACGACATGACGCTGAATCCCGGAATGGGAAATTATCTCGATATGATCCGTTCGACGCGGACGAATCCGAACGAGAATTACCCGCGAGAGATAATGCAGCTCTTTAACATCGGGTTGTTCATGCTCAATCAGGACGGCACGCTCCAGCTCGACGGACAGGGGAATCCGATCCCGACCTACGATCAGACGACGGTGACGAACCTGACCAAGGTATTCACGGGCTGGCGTGATTGCCGAACGACGGACTTTCAGGCGTCGTGCCCGAATGCCGTTCCCGGCAGCCCGGACTACAAGGACAAGATGTCCTTGAACACGTCGAACCACGACCTGACAGCGAAGACGCTGCTCACGTATCCCGGATCGTCGGCAACACAGAACATTGCGGCCTGCACGACCTGCACGTCGCAGCAAGGGACCTACGACTACGCGTATGCGTCGCTTAATCAGGCCCTTGACAATATCTACGACCATCCGAACGTGGCGCCGTTCGTATCGAAATACTTGATCCAGCAGCTCGTTACGGGCGACCCAAGCCCGGCGTATGTCGGCCGCATTTCGGCGGTCTTCAATGCGAATCGCACGAGCCCGACGCAGATGCGTGAAGTGGTGAGAGCGATCCTGCTCGACCCGGAAGCACGCGGTGATGTAAAGACAGACCCGAACTACGGCAAGCTTCGCGAACCGGTTCAGCTTACGACGAACCTTTACCGGCAGCTTGGCGTCACGGCGGCGAACGGCTCAGGCCAGAGCGATGGGAACATCAGCCGCTATCCGCGAAATATGGCGCAGAACGCGTTCTATTCGCCGACGGTGTTCAACTTTTACCCGCCGAATTACGTCATCCCGGGAACTTCGCTTCTTGGGCCGGAGTTCGCCATCTTCACGACGGGAACTTCGATCGCACGAGCGAATTTCGCGAACTCCGCCGTTTACAGCCAGATCAACGTTTCGCAGCCGGACACTCCGAACGGCACGAAGCTTTATCTCGACGACCTGACGGCACTTGCGGCGGCGGACTCGACCGGCAATCGCCTTCTCGACGAAGTGAACACGCGCTTTATGCACGGGACGATGTCGCCGGAGATGCGTTCTTCGATCTTGACGGCGGTAACGGCGATCACGTTCTCGCAGGCGAACGCAAGAGCGAGGGCACAAGCGGCCGTTTACCTTGTCGTAACATCATCACAGTATCAAGTTCAGAGGTAGCGAGGTGGAAAAAATGAAACAGGACAGACGTGAATTTTTGAAGAGATCAGGCTGTGCCTTAGGCATGACCGCCTTGGCGACCCAGATGAGGCACTTCGGCCTAATGAGCGCGATGGCGCAGGAATCGGACAGATCCGACGTTGTGCCGAGCGATTATCGGGCGCTCGTGTGCGTGTTCCTTGCCGGCGGCAACGACGGCAACAACACCATCATCCCGAATCATAACGACGGCACGATCAGCAACTACAGTGCGTATTCGAGTGCGAGAAGCGCACAGGGACTTGCGCTCTCGCAGGCATCGCTCCTGCCGATAACCGTGCCGAGAATGGGCGGCCTGACCTACGGCCTGCATCCGAGTTTCGGGACGGTCTCGGGCGGGATCAACAACGGCCTCCACGAATTGTGGGCGCAGGGCAAGATGTGCGCCGTGACGAACGTCGGAACCCTTGTCGCTCCGATGACGCGTGCACAGTATCAAAATCATTCGGTACAGAGGCCGTACCAGCTTTTCTCGCATTCGGACCAGGTCGGGCAGTATCAGGGCGGAAGGTCAGATACAGAAAGCTTTACAGGCTGGGGCGGCCGTATTGCCGATATCCGGACGAGTCTCGACAATCCTTCCGGGTTGATCCCGATGATCACTTCGATCTCGGGAGCGCAGCTCTTTACCGCAGGACAAACCACGCTGCCGCTTGCGATCGCAAATGCGGGAACGAGCCTTGCGAACGTACTGAATCCGCAGGGGTTCAGTTCGAGTACGTCGTCACAGGCCCGGCTTGCTGCCTTCAACGCTCTTCGCGGAATTGACCTTTCCTCGCAGGTCGTTGCGGCCGCAAGTCATATAACCGACGAGGCGATGCTCGCCAACGCGGCACTCCAAACCTCGCAGGAAGTGACGGTCGCGTTCCCGACATCAAGTCTCGGCCTGCAGTTAAAGCAGGTTGCCCGGTTGATCAAGAAGAGGACCGACCTATCGGTAACACGGCAGGTCTTCTTTGTCCAGATAGGCGGGTTTGACACGCACAACGGACAGATCACGGCACAGGCGACCCGTCTTGCGGATGTTAGTCAGTCGATGCGTGCATTCTACGAAGAGATGGTCGTGCAGGGAATTGCGGACAAGGTCACGCAATTCACGATGGCGGATTTTTCGCGTACGTTCAACCCGGCAAGCTCGGGCGGAAATGTCGGAAGCGATCACGCCTGGGCGAACTATCACCTCGTTGTCGGCGGCGGGATCACATCCGCGGACTTCTTCGGCATGAACACGACCAACGGCACGCCTTTCCCGACGCTCACGTTGAACGGCCCGGACGACGCAGACAGCGGCACGAATGCCCGCGGCCGATGGATCCCGACGACATCAGTTGAGCAATACGCGGCGACGCTTGCAAAATGGTTCGGCGTGCCCTCTGCAAATATGGCGAACGTCTTTCCGCTTATCGGGAACTTTACGACAACAGACCTCGGCTTTATGGGGCCGGCCTAGTCGAACACTTGGAACGCGGCCCCGCAGCCGCGGAATTAAAAAAAAACGGCAGAGTTGCAAGAATGGTGCAGCTCTGCGTTTTGGTCGTATGTCGAGGTTGCTATTTCTGCGCGGCCTCGTACTTCACGATGAAAGGCCTTGTCGCAGTCCACAATGCCCCGTTTCTGTCGACCGCAAGGCCGAATGTCTGCGGAGCCGTGAAAGAACCTATAAAGGCTCCTTCCGTGTCGAAGATGACGATCTTGAATGCGTTTGCCGCATAGACGCGCCCTTTTCCGGAATTGTCGATCGCAATGTCCGCAAGGATCCCGACGGCTGTCTCTTTTGCTCCGGCGGAATCGAATCGAAATAGGAACTTCCCATCGGGTGAGAACTTGAGCAGGTTTCGGCCCATTGAGTCGGCCGCGTAAATGTTGCCGATCCCGTCAACCGCAAAACGCCGCAGATCTTTGACCTCGAAGTTTATCTGCTTCAGCAGGTCGCCCGTCTTTGAGATCACCTTGCCGTTCTCATCTAGCTTCGCGACCTCGTTGCGATCGGTTAGTGCGTAGATCGAACCGCTAGAGTTTGCCGCAAGATCCTGAAAATTCGAGTTGCGAACGGTGCGGATCGGAGTGTCCGTCCTTCCGTCGAAGATGTGCAGCGAGGTCGAACGCAGTAGATAGATGAAATCGTCCCGGCCGGCCGCAAGTTTAAGGACCGGCAATTCGCCTTCGAGTGCGAACTGCGTAAGGAATTTCCCGTCCGGATCGAATTTCTGCAATGCCTTGCCCGTGTAATCGATCGAATAAACATTGCCGCGGCTATCGAGGGCAACGGTACGATTGTCCTTGAACTTGCCGGCGCCAATGCCTTCGCCGCCAAATCGAAGGGCCTCGGTCAGCAGGCCGTCCGGGCCTTTTTTCCGCACCTTGAGACGTGCCTGCGATACGAACGACGTCGCGGATCGACTTTGAGACGCGGTCGGTCGCGAACCAGATGATGATGCCTGCCGTGATCGCGAAGATCGCAAATACTCCGATCAGACGCGCGAACAACCGTCCGATGCTGAAACCGCTGTTTACGTTTTGGCGGACCGTGACTTGGTACGGCGCCGCCGGGCGGCTTTCGGCAGTAAAGAATGGGCTGGCGGTCGTCACGGACGAGGTTTGCGTGAAAACAACAGGCTTTCCCGCATCGAGCATTTCGACCGCGTCTTTAGCTTCCTTCAGCCCGACGCCGAACGTCTCTCGAAAAAGCTTGATCGCCTCGATCTTGTTGCCGCTGCGGGCGAGTTCCTTGATCCGTTTCAGGTTCCGCGCTTGTTCGAGCAGCCCGCCCGGAAACGGTTCGGAATGTTCTTCTTGATGGACTGACGGCGAAAGCAAAATGCGGTTACCGCAGAATTCACAAACGTCGATCTGCTGACTTGCATCAGTGATCTCCAGGGGCGCGTTGCATGTGGGACATTTTAGGGAAATTGGCATCTTTTACTACAGTATGTTCTTCAATGGTATCATGCGGCAGGGGCGAGTTCCGAAACGGCCCAGATTTTCTTGCCGGCGTTCCTTGTTACCAATTATGGACGAGCGAGATGAGCATTTTTTGCGCCGTGCGGCCGAGCTTGCCCGGGAAGCAGAGGCCCGCGGCGAGGTTCCGATCGGTGCCGTTATCGTTTCGGCAGAAGGCGAGATCCTAGCCGAAGCTTCGAACGAGACGATCGCACGGCACGACCCGACGGCGCATGCCGAGATACTCGCGATCCGCCGAGCTGGCGAAAATATCGGCAACTATCGCCTAACGGGGACGACCGTGTATTCAACGATCGAGCCGTGTGCGATGTGCGCCGGAGCCTTGGTAAATGCCCGCGTAAAAAGGCTCGTCTATGGAGCTCCGGATGAAAGATTCGGCTCGGTACGCAGTAAATTCGAGCTTTGTGACAGCCCGGTGCTGAATCACAGGATCGAGATCGTCGCCGGCGTTCTCGAGGACGAATGTCGCCGCCTGATGCAGGATTTCTTCCGCGCGCGGCGAGACGTGCGGAAGGCACCGTGGAGACTTGATTATTTTCGGCTCTGAAACGTATTATAAATGATTCGCGCTGGAGAGGTGCGAGAGTGGTTGAATCGGGCAGTCTCGAAAATTGTTGTGCCTTAACGGGTACCGTGGGTTCGAATCCCACCCTCTCCGCCATTTTCTTTTAGTTAGCTCGGCCAAAATCAAAAGACCAAGAAGCTTGTTTCACATTCCTTAAGGAGGGATAAGACGATATGCCTTTGTCGAAAAAATTGACGGCTGAATTTCTGGGCACGCTCTGGCTAGTGCTTGGCGGTTGCGGAAGCGCGGTGATAGCCGCCGCTTATCCGAACCTTGGGATCGGATTCGCCGGCGTCGCACTCGCCTTCGGCCTGACGGTCCTGACCGGAGCTTACGCGCTCGGACACATCTCCGGAGCACATTTTAATCCGGCCGTTTCGGTAGGCCTTTGGGCAGGACGTCGGTTTCCGGCAAAAGACTTGATCCCGTATATCATCGCTCAGCTTTTGGGTGCGATCGCGGCCGCCGGGATCCTTTACATAATCGCCAACGGCAAGGCCGGATTCGGTTTTGCGGGCGGCTTTGCCTCGAACGGCTTTGGTGACCACTCGCCCGCAAAATACACGGCGATGGCGTGTTTTGTGGCCGAGGTCGTGATGACGTTCTTCTTTGTCATTGTGATCCTCGGTTCGACGCACGGAAAGGCACCGCGTGGCTTTGCTCCGATCGCTATCGGGCTTTGTTTGACGCTGATCCATCTGATCACGATCCCGATCACGAATACGTCCGTGAATCCCGCTCGTTCTACGGGCCCGGCCCTTTTCGTCGGGCTTTATTACGACCCGTGGGCCTTGAAGCAGCTTTGGATGTTCTGGCTTGCGCCGATACTCGGGGCCTTGCTCGCAGGGTTCGTATTCAACTGGCTGATGGAAGAGAAGATCGCCGCTCACAAAGGCACTGATGATGCGATCACCGGCGACGAGATCGGTGAGATCGGCGAGGCCGTCACCGGCGATTGATTGACAACTGAAATTCTTTACGGCTTGGAAAGGTGCAGGAGTGGTTGAACTGGCAGCACTGGAAATGCTGTGTACCTCAAAAGGGTACCGTGGGTTCGAATCCCACCCTTTCCGCCATCAGATCTAAGGAAGGCGGCGCGCGGGCTTCGTGAATCTTCGAATGCCGCATCGCCGCCTTTATTCTTTGCTCATTTTTCGCTATCCTATCAATTGGCTTCAGGCTCCGCACAAGGTTTGAGTTGTGAACCCCGCTAGGCCGGGAACGGAGCAACGGTAGCGATTTCAGCTTGTGTTGCGGTAAAGTCTGGAGCCATTTGAGTGTTCATTTTCGTTTTGTTCTCCTTTGGGTGGCCTGTCCATTTCGGACGGGCCATTTTATTGCCTCGGCGGGGCGTTATTGAATCTTGCGATTGCGCCCCGAAAGGGAAACGAATTACAATCTAATTCTCAATGTCTTATCAGGTTATCGCTCGAAAATGGCGGCCGCAGAGCTTCGATGAAGTTACGGGCCAGGAGGTCGTTACGCACAGCCTGCGTAACGCGATCGAGCATGACCGCCTGCATCACGCGTACCTTTTTTCGGGTGCGAGAGGCGTCGGAAAGACGACTACGGCGCGCCTTCTCGCAAAGGCTCTAAATTGTCACCGTTCGGAAACGAAGACCGTGACGCCCTGCCGGATCGACGACGAGAACGCCTGTCCGTCCTGCATCGAGATCGCCGAAAGCCGCTCGCTCGACGTGCTTGAGATCGACGCCGCTTCTCACACCGGCATCGAGAACGTCCGGCAGACGATCATCGACGGCCTTAATACTAATCCCGCGCGCGACCGCTATAAGGTCTTCATCATCGACGAGGTCCATCAGCTTTCAAAACCGGCGTTCAACGCACTTCTGAAGACGCTTGAGGAGCCGCCGCCGAACGTCGTTTTCATAATGGCGACGACCGAGCTGCACAAGGTGCCGGTAACGATAACGTCCCGCTGCCAGGAGTTCCAATTCCGGACGATCGCCAACTCGAAGGTCTTCGACCGGCTGAAACTCATCGCAGATGCCGACAAGATCGACGTTACTGACGACGCCCTTCGTGAGATCGCACGTTCGGGAATGGGCTCGATGCGCGATGCACAGAGCAATTTCGACCAGGTGATCAGTTTTTCGGGCGAACAGATCGATGCGGCGGCCGTGGCACGAGCACTCGGGTCGGTCGGCGCCGACGTGCTCGAAAATGTCGTCGTCGCGGTCGCAAATTCGGACGCAAAGTCGATACTCGAAACCGTTGACGACCTCGTTTCACGCGGACACGACCTTCGGAATTTCGCAAGCGACCTTCTCGGACTTTTCCGCGACCTGATGGTGCAGAAGGTCGCCGGTACAGCAACAGAAAAGCTCATAGATTCCGCAGCTTTTCCGGCTGAAAAGCTCGCGCAGTTCGCGGCACCGTTCTCGGAGAGCGATCTTTTGCGGTTCTTTCATTCGCTGTGCGAAACGGAGGCAAGCCTGCGTGAGGCAGCACAGCCGCGTTATGTTCTCGAGGTCGGCCTCGTAAAGCTTGTCGAAATGAAGAAGCTTGCGCCGATCGAGGACATCCTGAAAATGCTCGGCGATCCGGGCAAGACGGTCGCGGCGGCCGCCGGCGAGGAAAAAAAAACTCTAAAATCTGACCCGCGGCCTCCTGAGGTTCGTTCGGAACCGGAAGTGTCAGCCGCACCGGAGGCGATCGAACCCGAAGAAGACGCGCCGATATTCGAAGACACGGACTTTCCGGAGCCGCCTTCGGATGACATCGGCCTTTCGGATGCGGTTTTGCCGGCCTCGGCAGCGGAGTTCGTGAATTTTGCTCCCGCATCGCACGGCGAGCTTACTTTTTCGTCGATACCGGCTGATCTGCTTCAGCATTTCGCCGACGCGAAGCTCGATGACGCTTACGACGAGGCGTTGCGGCTTTGCGGTGACGACCTGCTTCCGATCAAGACCGCCGGGCAGCTTGCCGACAGCCTCTCGCCTCACAAGCGAAGGGCGAATATTGGGGCACATTCTGCCGGAGGCGGGACGGCAGCGATGCCCGCGGTCGATCTTTCGGACATTATGCCGAAGGATCTCGGTGAAGAAGGCCCGGTGGAATTGCCGGTCCTCGGTGCCGACCCGACCGCAGAAGAGCTGGCGGCGTTCGCGAACGCGCTGCCCAGCGTGCGGCTCATTAAACACGTTTTCCGTGCCGAGGTCGTTGAGGTCCGCAGGCACGGCTCGTGAGGGAACATTCGCCCCCGAATTTCGTATCAATTTCGGCCAAGCAGGATGAGTAGAACGACAAGAGATCGAGCGTTTGTGTTGCGGCGAATTTCGCTTACGATCTTCGCGTTGTTCGCCGCGTTTGCCATCACGGTTGTGGGGCAAAATGCTGGCGATACGTCCGATCCGACAACGCTCCAACCTACCGGCTTTGTCAATGATTACGTCGGCGTCATCGATCCCGCGACCAAGGCCGAACTCGAGAAGAAACTCACCGACCTGAAGGCGACGACCGATCCGCAGGTCGAGATCGCCGTTGCGGTCATAAAGACGACCGGCGGCCGTGATATTTTTGACTACTCGATAATGCTGGCGCGCACGTGGAAGATCGGCACAAAGGCTGATGACAATCCGAGCGCACTGCTTGTGGTCGCCATCGACGACCGAAAATATTTCACGCAGATAAGCCGCGATCTCGAGGATGAACTGCCTGACGGCCTCGTCGGCAGCCTTCAGCGGCGGTATCTTGTCCCCGAATTCAAGGTCGGCAACTATTCAAAAGGGATCAATGATACGATCGACGCATACATTGCAAGGATCCGCGATAAAGGCAACGTCGCCGGCCGCCCGGAAGCATCGCCTGCGGCGGGGAGTCGTGACGATTCGATGCCAGCCGAAGGGTATTGCGCCATCGCCTGCGTTGTCGGCCTGCTTCTATTGATCCTTTTTGTTGGATACTTGCTGTCGAGATTCACAGGCGGCGGACGCGGACGCGTGGAGGTGGAGGTGGAGGCGGCAGTGATCTTCTCGAGAGTGCGGCGCCGTGGGTGATCGGCGGGATAATTAACACCATTGTGGACTCCGCTTCGTCAGGCAGCAGCGATTGGGGGAAGCAGCGATTGGGGCAGCAGCGGCGGCTCCGATGGCGGTTGGGGCGGATTCGGCGGAGGCGGTGATTTTGGCGGAGGCGGCGCAGGCGGCGACTGGTAACCTTTTATGAAGCACCATTTTGACGCGTTCATTGACGATCTTAGGGCGAGCCACGGGAGCAATCTCGTGTCCGTGATCCTTTATGGTTCCGCGGCCGCCGGGGATTTTGTTCCGAAGCGTTCGGATTACAACATTCTCGTCGCGCTGAACAGCATCGGCCCGGACGACCTTCGCAAGGCTCACGCCTGTGTCCGCGAATGGGCGAAACTCGGCAATCCGATACCGGTTTATTTCACCGTCTCGGAATTGAGGAACGGCGCGGATGTTTTTCCGATCGAATACGATCAGATGCGGCAGGCACGCCGCGTCCTGTTCGGCCCGGACCTTTTGGGCGAGATCGAGATCTCGGAGAAATTCCTGCGGCTGCAGGCGGAATTCGAGCTTCGCAGCAAGCTTTTGCAGCTTCGCCGGCGGTACATTCCGGCCTCGTCGTCGGTCGAACGCCTTATGGAACTTATGGCGGACAGCCTTTCGAGTTTTGCCGCACTTTTCCGCGCCGTCCTCAAGGTTTACGGCGTCGAACCGCCGGCGACAAAACGCGAGGTCGTCGCGATGACCGCACAGACGATCGGGATCGACGGTACGCCGTTTGAAAAGATCCTGAATATTCGCAAAGATAACCTTGCGGTCGAATTGGATGAGACGGGGGCGAACGCCCTTTTTGGCGAGTACCTCATCGAGATCGAGAAGGTGATCGATGCGGTCGATAGATCGAAGAAGAGCTAGTTCTTTAGGGAGAAGAATGTTATGAAGCGAGTACTTTTATTGATCGCGGTCCTAACGGCGGGATTCCTGCTTTCCGGCTGCAGCTACAACGAATTGACGGCAAAGCAGCAGGTCGTCCGCGGAAAGTGGAGCGACATTGACGTCGCACTTCAGCGGCGAGCTGAGTTGATCCCGAATATGATCGACACGGCCAAGATGGTCGGCGTCAACGAGCAGGAGGTCTTCGGACAGATCTCGGAAGCGCGCTCGAGGCTTTTGAATGCGACGAGTGCCGTGCCGGCGGGCGGTGATTCCACTCCGGAGCAGAAGCAGGCCGTCATCGACGCTGCGAACAGCTTCGGCGGCACGATCGGCCGCCTTCTGAGCCTTTCCGAACAGTATCCGCAGCTGCGTTCGAGCGAGGCGTTCATGAAGGTGCAGGACGAACTTGCCGGAACGGAAAATCGCATCGCGACCACGCGGCAGGATTACAACAAGGCCGTTACTGATTACAACACTACGCGGAATTCATTCCCGGCGGTGCTGACGGCCGGGCTGTTGGGCTTCAAGGAAGAGCCGTTCTTCCAGGCGGATGATAGTGCGCGGACGGCGCCGAGGGTAGGCGACCCGAATTCGATGCGAAAGCCGCAGCCCTCGCAGTAAGGCTCAAAAGCCTCTCGAATTACACATCGAGCAGTGGTCACAAGGCTTGTCAGGTTCGAACTGGCAGGCCTTTTCCTTCATCGAGGCGAATATGCTGTCAGCGATGGCCTCGGCGACGGAGAATTTGTCCGTGCTCGGATGCGGCGTCTCGGTGGCCATGAGAGTGGGTGCGTCGGCCGCTTTGCCCTCAAGTTTGTCGAGGCGGTGATTCATCTTCTCAAGTGCCGCGAAAATAGCGGCAAGCTCGCGTTGACGTTCCTTCTGTGAGAGTTCGGACATAATTCTACATTCTATCTGCCGATCGCGGCGAGCATCTCGCGAACGGCCTCCTCGAGCCCGCAAAAAACGGCACGCGAGATGATATTGTGCCCGATGTTGAATTCCGCGATCTCGGGCATCGCGGCGAGCGGCCCGACGTTCCTCGTCGTTAGGCCGTGGCCCGCGGCGACGATCAGGCCCTTGTTCTGGGCGTGTATGGCGGCGTTATGGAGCCTTTCGATCTCAGCAGCGGCCTTCGTGCGGCCCTCGCCGTGGGCGGCAAGTGCACCGAGCGTCAATTCGGCATATTCGGCCGTACAAAGCTCGATCTGGCCTGCGCCGGCCTCCTTTGCGGCCGTGATCTGATCCTCGATCGGGTCGATAAAGATGCTCACGTGAATGCCCGCATTCGTAAGGTCTCTTGCCGCCCGAGCGACCGTGTCAAAATTGCCGACAACATCGAGGCCGCCTTCGGTCGTGATCTCGGAGGGCGTTTCGGGAACGAGCGAGACGGCGTCCGGCATCGTCCTTTTGGCGATGGCGGCCATTTCGTCGGTCGCGGCCATCTCGACGTTCAGATAGGTGGTAACTATCTTCCGGAGTACGTCGAGGTCGGCGTCTTGTATGTGTCGGCGGTCGCTGCGAAGGTGGACGGTGATCCCGTCGGCACCGGCTTTCTCGCAAAGGACGGCAGCCGCCGCGATGCTCGGCTCGATCGTCTTTCGAGCTTCGCGAACGGTCGCGACGTGGTCGATGTTTACGTTTAGGCGTGCGGTCATTTTAGATCGTAAAGACCATTTTTCGCGTTTCGGCGAATGAGTGCAAGTTCGGAGAACATACGGCGCGTGTCGCGGAGGACGCTCACCTTCGAGCCCGCGACATCGTTCCAACGAACGGGGATCTCCGCAAGCCGAAGGCCGTGGTATCTCGCAACAAAAAGGAACTCGACGTCAAAGCCGAAGCGATCCACCGTCATCACGTCGAGCAGCGGCCGGAACTTCTTCATATTAAAGGCCTTAAAGCCGCACTGCGTATCGGCGAACTCAAGGCCGGACATCATCCGGATCACGAAATTCATCACCTTGCCGCCCTGTTCGCGTCTCCACGGCTGGTGTGTGCCGATGAGGCTGCGGTCGAGTGCGCGTGAGCCGAAGGTCAGGTCCATTTCGCCATTCCGGATCGGCAGAACAAGTTTCTCGGCCTCTTCGATCGGCGTCGATAGGTCGGCATCGCTAAAGAGCGCGATATCTGCCGCAGCAGCGAGCAAACCGGTCTTTACCGCGAATCCCTTGCCGCGATTCTGCTCGTTCCGGATCACCTGTGCTTGAATATCGGGAAATTCCGCCGAGGCTTTTCGGGCAACATCCGCCGTGTCGTCGGTCGATCCGTCGTCAACGACGATCAGTTCGGCATCGACGCCATTATCACGAATATATCCGAGGATCTTGGCAAGGCTGGGCACGATCCGCGTACTTTCGTTAAAGGCAGGTACAACAATGGAAAGCTCTTTCGTCATCGAAGAAAAAGTAATGTTACGCGTTTCGCCGGGACAAGTAAATCGCAGTTTGCCGCAACGAAGTTCGGCTGCCGTGCGTATGTTATAATTCAAGGGTGATCTATGGCCCTTTGGGCGGGTTAAATGCTGAAGAATTTTCCAATAATCGCGATCGTCGTCATTGTGGTCGGAGCCGTCGTCGGCGGCGTTTTCGGCCATCGCTCGGATGCTGCCGCCGAGGTCGGCGGGGTGACGAACGAGATGATCCTCAAGCAGCTTCGCGAGGCGGACAAGGTCGTCGTAGATAACTACGCGGGCAAGGTCGCTCTCGAAGACCTGACCGAAGGTTCGATACAGGGAATGCTTTGGACGCTCGACCCGCACTCGTCCTTCTTCAATCGACGCGAACTGAAGAAACTTGACGAGGAGCAGGCATCCCAGTTCTACGGCATCGGCGTTTCGATCTTCCAGCATCGCGACGGCGTTTATGTGCAGTCGGTCGTTCCGGGCACGCCCGCCGAGAAAGCGGGCCTGCGTTACGGCGATCGATTTCTCACGGTCGAAGGCAAGGATGCGACCGAATGGTCGGCTTCAGAAGTTTCGAAAAATGTTCGGGGCGAACGGGGCACGCCCGTTAAGCTGACCGTTGGCCGTGTAGGCGTCAAGGATCCGGTCGCGTTCGAGATCATACGCGGCGGCGTTCCGCTCCCGTCGATACGGAATTACTTTATGCTGCCGAACGGCACGGGCTATATTGCCCTGACCGGCGGTTTTCAGCAGACAACGAGCGACGAACTTACCGAAGCGATCAACGACCTAAAGAAGCAGGGAATGAAGAACCTCATTCTCGATCTCCGCAATAATCCTGGCGGCATTTTGGAACAGGCGGTCGAGGTCGCGAGCAAGTTCATACCGGGCGGGCAAACCATCGTCTCCGTAAAGACCGGACGTTTCGGCCAGAATCGCGACCTTCCGGCAGTCGGCGGCGAGGTCGAGACCATGCCGCTTGTCGTGATGATCAACGGCGGCTCGGCGTCCGCATCGGAGATCGTTGCGGGTGCGATCCAGGATTACGATCGCGGCGTGATCGTCGGAAGCGACAGCTTCGGCAAGGGCCTCGTGCAGCGAATATTCCGCCTGCCTTACGGAACCGGCCTTACGCTTACGACGGCGCGATATTACACGCCATTCGGACGCTCGTTACAGCGGGATTATTCGAACGGCTCGATCTACGATTACTACACGCATCTTGCTGATACGGAAGACAACGGGAATTCCGCACCGAAGCCCGCCGGCGTGCCCGTAAAGACGGCGAACGGACGCGTGCTGTATGGCGGCCGCGGCATCGAGCCTGATGTTCGTGTTGATACGATCAAGGACCCACAGAAGAAGGCGAGGGTAAATGAAGAGGCATTCTTCTTCGTTCGGCAGCTTGTCGCCGGACAGATCCCGGGATTCGAGACGTACAAGAACGACAAGCAGAGCTTTGTGAACGTCGTGCGGCCGGGCGATTTTGCTGTTTCTGACAAACTTTTTGATGCGTTCGTGAAGTTCACGCTTGCCGACAAGGAGAGCCAGCTTTCCACGGCCTCGTTGGACGAGGTGGCCGCGTATGCACGAGCTCGCATCCGCGAGGAACTTGCTACCGCGAACTATTCTTCTGAGGCCGGTTTTCAGGTGCTTATGGAGAATGATCCGCAGGTCGCAAAGGCGATCGAATCAATGCCGGAGGCAAGTAAGCTGGTTGATTCGGCCGGCCTTTTCGGCAAGAGGTAGCGACAGTTTTTAACCGACCGGTTCGTGGAGTAAAATAGAGTTTTACTCCACGGACTTTTGATTTTTTATGTATAAACAGATCGGCATCCTGACCGGCGGCGGCGACGCACCCGGACTGAACGCGGCAATTCGTGCCGTTGTTCGTACGGCGTCGGGAAAATTCGGGATGCAATGCATTGGGATCGAGGACAGTTTTGAAGGGATATTGGGCGAGACGCACACGGTCAAGCTTTCGCCAAAGAACGTAAGCGGCCTGCTGTCGCAGGGCGGCACGGTCCTCGGTACACGAAACCGCGGATCGTTCGTCAAGATGGTGGACGGAAAGCCAGTGTTTACCGAATTGCCGGTTTCCGAGGCTCTCGCGAATCTCGACATTCTCGGCATCGAGGCCCTTGTTGCGATCGGCGGCGAAGGCACGCTCGCGATCGCCGAGCAATTTCACAAACGCGGGTTTCCCGTGATCGGCGTCCCGAAAACGATCGACAACGACCTTGCGGCCACCGAGTTCACGTTCGGATTTATGACCGCGATCGACATCGCGACCGAGGCTCTCGACCGCCTTCATACGACGGCCGCCTCGCACGATCGCGTGATGGTCCTTGAGGTAATGGGCCGCAACACGGGCTGGATCGCCCTGCACGCAGGACTCGCAGGCAGTGCCGACATCATCCTGATCCCGGAGATCCCATTCTCGTTCGAGGCGATCCGCCGAAAAGTGCTCGAAAGAGAGGCGGCAGGTTCGCGTTTTACGAACATTGTGGTCGCCGAAGGCGCGCTCGAGGTCGGGAAAAGCGAAACTTATTCCGACAGGGCCGAGCTTCGCCTCGGCGGCATCGGTGAGATCGTCCGACGGCGTGTCGAGGAGATGGTCGGGAAAGAGTCCCGCTGCGTCGTCCTCGGCCACCTTCAGCGTGGCGGCAGCCCGAACGCATTCGACCGAATGCTGGGGACGAATTTCGGTGCGTGTGCGGCGCGTGCACTCGCAAACGGCGAGACCGGACGAATGGTCGCGCTTCAGGCGGGAACGGTCATCACCGTACCGCTCGACGAGGCGATCGCCAATATCAAGACCGTGCCGACGGACGGCCAACTTGTGCGTACGGCACGCGATGTCGGCATCTCGTTTGCGGCCCCGCATGAGGCCGAACTCAGCGAGAAGATGTTTGTCGAAGGGGCGCATTAGACGAGAAAGAGATGGAAGAGATCAAGAAAAAACTTCAGGCCGAGCTCGACGAGCTCGAACAAGAACTTCACTTTAAACTCCCGAAAGAGATACAGAAGGCACGCGAATTCGGCGACCTTCGCGAGAATGCCGAATATAAGGCCGCAATGGAGCGGCAATCGATCGTGCAGGCGCGCATCGCGCAGATCAGGCAGCGAATGAGTGAGGTCGAGTCGATCGACCTTTCGAAGATCCCGCAGGACCGCGTCGCGTACGGTTCGCTGGTCGTGCTTTTCGATCTCGACAAGGAGGAAAAGATCAGCTACAAACTCGTCACTAGCGAAGAGAGCGACCCGGACAACGGCTGCATCTCGACCCTGTCGCCGATAGGCCAAGCCCTAATGGGCCGTGAGGAAGGCGACGAGGTGAAGGTGAAGACGCCTACGGGCTGGAGAAATTTTGAGATCAGCCGGCTTACGACGATCCACGACGCCGAATAAAATAGATGCCACAGACGACGAACCGTTCGGAGGATCCGACCTAGATGCTGGGCTCAAACATTGGCCGCGGCGCAAAGAAGATCATTGGCGCGATGGTTCGCGCACTTTCTGCGCGCGGCATCAATCCGAACTACCTGACGACGCTCGGCGTAACGATCAACATCGGCTGCGGCGTCCTTTTCGGGCTCGGACAGTTCTTCTGGGCGGGCGTCGTGCTTGTAGTTGCGAACCTGTTCGATATGTTGGACGGGAACGTCGCCCGAAACTCCGGACGCGTGACGAAGTTCGGCTCGTTCCTCGATTCCTCGCTTGACCGCCTCTCGGACATGGTCGCCTTTATGGGCATAATGATGTTCTACGCGGGCAATTCGCCGCAGCATTCGCTGCTCAACGTCTTTCTTGCCGGCGTCGGGATGATGGCGTCCGTAATGGTCAGTTACACGACCGCACGCAGCGAAGGCCTCGGCGTAAAGGCGAACGTTGGTTTCCTGCAGCGGCCCGAGCGCGTCGTTCTGCTTGCCATCGGGGCACTTTCGACGTGGGATTGGAACTCAACGAGTTTCTTTGCGAACCGTATGCCGCCCGTGCTCTGGATCCTTGCGGTCGGCTCTGTCTGGACACTCGTCCACCGGATGTATTTCGTATGGAAGGAGTTTCGGCGGCTGGACGCGTAGATGCTCGATTGGATATCTGAAAAATGGCATTCGCTCACGTGGGAGAGCATCCTGATCAGTGTCGGGCTGTTCCTTTTTACGTTCACGATCAGCATCGTGGCGATCGGTCTCGTTCTCGTGAAGATCCCGGCGCATTATTTCTGCTCGCATTACGAACAGGATTTTCTTCCGAACAGTCCGTGGCTTGTGCGTTGGAGTGCCGTTATCCTGAAGAATCTGCTCGGGGTCTTTCTCATCCTCCTAGGCATCGTACTTTCGCTGCCGGGAATTCCCGGCCAGGGTATCCTGACGATCCTTCTTGGGCTTATAATGCTTGACATCCCGGGAAAGCGTCCGCTTGAGGCCCGCATCATCAGGCGTCCGAAGGTGCTGGCTGCGGCGAATGAGCTTCGGGCACGCTGGGGCAAGCCGCCGCTCGAAGTGGACTAGGGAAACGAAAAGCGATGGGCATTTTTGACCGTCTATTCAAGGCCCACAAAGAGGTGGACACACGCCGCGAACGCCTGCTTGCGACCGGAAGGATCACGGACGGAGAGATCCTCGAACTTAGAAAGGACGCAAATTCCGAGATCGTTGCCGTTTACCGCTACGTCCTTAACGGTGTAGAGTTCGAGTCCGCGGAAGTGCTTACTGAAGGGCAGCTTCGCGACAGCATCCGATACGCTCCGGGGTCGAGCGTCGCGATCCGGTATGACCCGAAAAATCAGGTCAACTCAATAATCGAATGATGTTCAAAAAAATTCTGATCGCAAATCGAGGCGAGATCGCCTGCCGCGTGATCCGAGCGTGCCGCGAACTCGGGATCCGCACCGTTGCCGTGTATTCGGATGCGGACAAAGCGGCGCTCCACGTCCGCATGGCTGATGAAGCGCATCACATCGGGCCGGCACCATCTGCCGAAAGCTATCTTCGGAGCGAAAAGATCCTTGCGGCGGCGAAGGCAAGCGGAGCCGACGCGATCCATCCGGGCTACGGTTTTCTCTCTGAGAACGCGGGGTTTGTTCGAGAAGCGACGGTCGCGGGCATTACCTTCATCGGGCCGCCGCCTGAGGCGATGGAGGCGATGGGCGGCAAGATCTCCGCTCGCAAGATCGCGATCGAAGCCGGTGTTCCGGTCGTTCCCGGAACGACCGCGCCGCTCGCGTCTTTCGAAGAAGCACGCGAGACCGCGGCCTCATTCGGCTATCCCGTAATGCTGAAAGCGTCTGCGGGCGGCGGCGGCAAAGGTATGCGGCTCGTCACGGAAGAGGGCGAACTACGTTCCGCACTCGAGACCGCACGTTCCGAAGCGGCCGCAAGCTTTGGCGATGATTCCGTCTATATCGAGAAGGCGATCGTGCGTCCGCGCCACATCGAGATACAGATCTTTTCCGACACGCACGGCAACCACGTGCATCTCGGCGAACGCGAGTGTTCGATCCAGCGGCGGCATCAAAAGGTGATCGAGGAAGCTCCATCGCCCATCAACTCTGCGGAACTTCGCGAAAAGATGGGCGAATGCGCCGTAAAGGTCGCAAAGGCGGTGAATTATGTCGGTGCGGGAACCGTCGAGTTCCTCGTCTCGGACGTCGATCGGTCATTCTATTTTCTCGAGATGAACACGCGTCTGCAGGTCGAGCATCCGGTCACGGAACTCGTCACCGGCATCGATCTCGTGCGCGAACAGATCTTTGTGGCGGCGGGCCGAGAACTCTCGTTCACGCAGGAGACGGTCGCCCTACGCGGGCACGCGATCGAGTGCCGCGTCTATGCGGAAGATCCGGAGGCAGGATTTCTTCCTTCGCCGGACAAGATCACACGCCTTCGCCTGCCGCAAGGCCCGGGCGTCCGCGACGACGGCGGCATTTACGAGGGAGCCGAAGTTTCGATCTACTACGACCCGATGATCTCGAAGTTCGCCGTGTACGGCCGCGACCGCACCGAAGCGATCGAGCGTATGCGGCGGGCGTTGCTTGAATACGAAGTCGACGGCATCAAGACGACGCTGCCTTTCTTTCGGGAAGTGATGCACGATGAGGCGTTCGTTCGCGGCGAACTCGATACCGGATTCATTAACGGCTTTATGGAACGCCGAAGGGAATTCGCACCGGGCCGCGATGCGCTCGATGCCGCGATCATTGCCGCCGCCCTGCATTATCAAAACAGTAATTCCACCGCGAAGGCCGTGACCGAACAAAGGCCGCAGAGCCGTTGGGGCATGGCCGGGCGAGCGGCGGCGGTGAAGGGAATTTGGGAATAGAGAACAGGCAAATAATGGAAGAACTACTAAGACAGTTGATGGGAAAGAAGGTCGATGTCGCGTGTCAGACGAACGTGAATTTTCGCGGCGACATCGTGGATGTAAAGGACGGCGTCGTATATCTGCGCGGCGAGGACGACCGCGTCGCTTACGTGTCGATCGACAAGATAGCGGCGATCTACGAGATCAAGGATCCCGCGATCCGGCCGGGCTTCATTATCTAGCTTCGGCTAGAGCAAACACCAAGAACGAGAAAGGCCTGCGACGCTCTTTTGCGGCGTCACAGGCCTTGTTTTATCGTGTCGTCCGACCTCTTAGTGAATATCGGCGGCGGAAGTTGCTTCCACCGGCAGGCGGCGGAAACCGACAATGCGCTTCTCCCAATATCCTTTGAACGGCGAGTACGTGATGCCCTTGCTCGACGAAGCGTGGAAGAATCCGTTCTCGTCGGCAACGATGCCCATATGGCCGAGTCCGTTAAGGAAGACGAGCGTGCCGAACTTGAAGCGGTCGTCGCCGTAAACTGGTTCTGATTGTGCCCAAAGCGAACGTGCGCTCACACGTGTGAAATGTATGCCGGCATCGTTAAAGACGCTCCAAACAAAACCCGAGCAATCGTAGGTGTTCGGGCCGGTCGAGCCGTAACGATACGGAATGCCCCAGCGATCCATAACGCCCTGATAGATCAGTTCGCTGACGCTTGCGCTGTATGCCGTGCGTCCGGCCGAGAGGGCCGAAGTGTAGTTGTTTACTGCGCGTGTCGAGGCTGTTTTCTTGACGAGAGGTGCCGAATTTTGGGGTTTTACCAGGATGATCGGGTTCGTGAGCGTAGGACGCGAAGAAGTCGGTCTTTGGATCGGTGCTGCAGCCGGCCCTGAGGGCGGAAGGTTGGTCGGTTGACTCGACGTCGTTTTTCGTACGACGCGGTCCCTGCCTTGTGCTGCGGCCGATGCTGTCGAAATGCCGGCGGTCACAGCCGCACACATCGATAGCAAGAATAACTTCTTAAAATTCATCTACGATCTTTCCTCTCAGTTTTTGTGTTTATTTGCAGAAGACCGTGGGAAGCGAGGATGGCGAGGATCAACTCACCTATTTAAAGGAAACCGCTAAAGCGGGGCCTTTTCCCAAGATTTTCTTTTTCTTATTGCGGCGTTTCGGTCACTGCTGGGAATTCTTGTATTTAGCCGCAGAGATATTATCGCGTATCGAAAAGGGCGATGGCAAGCCGAAAAACACGTTTTTGCATCGGCGGGCGAGACGCCGCCGCCAACTCTGCCTTCTGCCGAGCACGCTCGAACCGCCTTCAATTGTCCGTGGATGAAAAAAGATACGGCGAATTCGTATCGGTTTCCAAGAAAAACGAAGCGCATGGCCCGAGATTTTCGAGCCACGCGCTTTCTGTTCAAGATACGTTCTTTCTTACGCCGAGAATGACGTTCCGCAGCCGCAGCCGCCGGACGCATTCGGGTTCTCGAACGTGAAGCCCGAACCCATCATATTGGTCGTATAGTCGATCGTGATGCCGTTCAGGTACTGAGCCGAGAACATATCGACAAAGAACTTGATGCCCTGATTCTCTACGAGAAAATCGCCCTGACGCGATTCTTCTTCGACGTTCAGGCTGTACTGAAAGCCCGAACAGCCGCCCGGGACAACGCGTACACGAAGTCCTGCGGTCTCCGGCAGATCCTCTTCGGCGGCAATGAATTTCTTGATCTCATCGGCGGCGTTCGCCGTTACGTTCAACTCGAGGCTCGGTGCTGCAACTGCTGACATTGTTTAATAATTTCTCCCTTATGCAAATTCAGGTACGCCCCGACGGACGAATCCTTACGACAAAGTAAATATTACAGGATATGCGACAAAAAACGCAAGGTCTGCCGCACCGCAGAGACGACTCTGCGGGCACGAACTCCCGAACACTAAAAAAAGAATGGCGGCCCGAAATTCGAGCCGCCAAAGGCTGCCAAGCGGCAGCTCAGATCCCTAGATCACGGAACGAAAACACTCGGCAGCGGCGTATCCGACCCGACGCCGAACTGCTGTATGAGCGGCCCTGCGGTCGATCTATTAATGAACCATGTCGCGGCCGACGGCCTGAAAACGGCGGCGTCCGCTTTTCCGTCGCCATCATAATCGCCCGGAACGGGAACATCGCCGTTGGTTCCGAACTGGAAAGCGTAGAACGAGAGGTCCTCGCTTCTTAGGACATACCATTTGCCGTCAGACGGCCGCCAGAAGGCAATGTCGGCCTTGCCGTCGCCCGTATAGTCGCCCGGCGTTGGTTTGTCGCCTGCCTGGCCGAACTGGACGGCAAATGTCGAACCGTCGCTGCTGCGTCTGATCCACCATTCGCCCTGTGCGGGCCGCCAGATCGCGATGTCGGCCTTATGGTCGCCGTCGTAATCAGCGATGACAGGTTTATCGCCGTTCGCTCCGAAGCCGACGATCGTCGTGCCGTTGTCGCCGGAATGCTGGATATACCACGTTGCGGCCGCACCGCGAAATACGGCCGCATCTGCCTTTCCGTCGCCGTCGTAATCGGCAGGCACCGGCGTATCACTGGAAGCGCCGAACGGGAATCCGAAGAAGCTGCCGTCCTCGCTGCGAAGCACGTACCAGTTGCCGTCCGACGGACGCCAAAATGCAATATCGGCCTTGCCGTCACCGGTAAAGTCGGCGGGCACGAGCTTGTCGGAGGCCGAACCGAACTGGAAAGCGGGCACGACGCCGTTGCTCGAACGCTGATACCACCACTCGCCCGGCCCCGGCCTGAAGATCGAAATATCCGTCTTTCCGTCTCCGTCAAAATCTATCGGAGCCGACCGTACGGCCGGTTTGAAGACGGCTTTGACCACCTCGTGGAATGAACGACGCTCTGAGAAGTCGTCATAGTAAGCCCTTGCTCTGACAAAGCCGGTATCGACGGGCGTCGGGATATTGAGCGTCCAGACGGCCGCTGCCCGTGTGGCGTTCCCGAGCGTCGTGTAGTTAACGCCATCCGGCGAATGTTCGAACACGACTCGGGTCGCTTGCGGGGCGAACCACCAACGGTACCATTTGATCTGGCTCGAAGTGACCGTCAGATCGTAGATCGGCGGCTGCAGATAGCTGATCGCCGCGAACTGGCCGCGCGCCTGGCCGCTTATCGAGGTGAAATATCCGCCGATAAGAAGCTTTGAATCATCGCGTATCGCTATGGCGAAGACCCGTTCGTTGGCTCCTGTGTTTTGGTAACCAGAAAGCACGGCACCATTCGTGCCAAGCATCGCGAGTTTCGCATGAGGTGCGCCGCCCACATTGTCGAAACCGCCGCCGATATAGATATAGCCCGCTGCGGTGATCGCGATGTTATACACAGCGCCGTCGAGATTCGGATTTGCGAAGCTCGTATCGAGGGTGCCGTTAGAGTTAAGCCGCGCGATATTGGTCATCGGTGTGCCGTTAACGCCCGTAAATGCGCCGCCAATTATTATCTTTCCATCCTGATCGATCTTGACATCAATGAGTTCGCGAACAACGCCGTTCAGCGTCGGGTTGAATCCGGTATCGAGAGTTCCGTTCGCGTTCAGGCGTGCGACGGCTGCTCGCGGCGATCCGCCGACATTCTCGAAAGGGCCGCCGATCAAGATCTTGCCGTCCGCCTGAATTGCGATACAGCTTACATAAAAATCAACGTTCGGATCGACGAACGTAGTGTCGAGCGACCCGGAGGCATTCAGCCGTGCGAATCGCGTGCGCGTGGTTCCGTTGACGGTCGTAAAATTCCCGCCGATCAAGATCTTGCCGTCCTGCTGTATGGCCACGGCGCCGATCCAGCCGCCCGTATTGAATGTCGGTGCGAAGGAACCGTCGAGTGTTCCGTTCGAATTTATCCTTGCAAGATAAGGACGTGAAGTTCCGCCGGCGCCGGTAAATTCGCCGCCGACGATATACTGGCCGTTCGGCTGCACACCGATCGAGCTCACCATACCGCCCGTGAACTGCGGGTCGGCGAACGAAAGATCGGTCCCGCCGCTCCATCCGACGCGTGCCATTCCATTTCGTGCCGCACCGCCGACGTTGGTGAATCCACCGCCCAACAGAGCTCTTCCGTCGGGAAGGGATACGATCGTCTTGAGCAGTCCGCCCACGACCGAGGTATTTGTTTCGCGGTCTAAACGGCCGTCGGGATAAAGACGGGCTATACGGCCGACCGCCGTTCCGTTGACTGTCGTAAAAACCCCGTTGAAAAGGATCGTGCCGTCCTGGTCGGTCGTGACATCATTGACGATATTGTCAGCGGAGGCCGTAAAGGATGAATCGCGACTGCCGTTCGGTGCGAGACGTGCGATGCGGGCGTGCGAAACGCCGTTCAGTGTCTGGAATGCTCCGCCTGCCAGGATCTTTCCGTCGCTCTGAATATGTACCGCATATACCGGCCCATCAAAAGAGGGTGTAAAGGTGCTGTCGGGCGTGCCGTCGGCGTTGAGACGCGCGAGGCTGTTCCGCACGACGTTGCCGTCGCCGAAGCGTGTGAAACCGCCCGCAACGACGATCTTTCCGTCGGCCTGTACGACAGATTCGTATGTGGTAGCATTAGCACCGGGAAACCCGGCATTGACCGAGAATGTCGTGTCGGTGGTCCCGTCGGCATTTAGTCGGGCGAAGGACCACCTTGAGGCCCCGTTCACATTCGTAAATTGTCCGCAGATCAGTATCTTGCCGTCGGGCTGGAGCGTGATCCCAAAGACGGCATTATCGATGTTCGGTGTGAAGGTCGCGTCTAGCGTGCCGTCCGCGTTGAAGCGAGCCAAGCGGTTGCGCGGTTGGCCTCCGACCGTCGTAAAGTGTCCGCCGACGAGTACTTTCCCGTCGGATTGGACGGCGATCGGCCCGGCGCTCGAGATCGACGCCGTGAAGGTTCCGTCATTCGTCCCATCGTAGTTCAGGCGAGCGATTCCGCCGGAAGGGCCGCCGCCGATCGAGGCAAAACTCCCGACAACGATCAACTTCGTGCCGTAGGACGCCATTCCCTGAACGGCTCCGGCCGGGTTTGGGGAGTATGATGTGTCGAGGCTGCCGTCGTGGTTAAGTCGGGCGAGATACGATCTTGAAACTCCGTTCACCTGGGTGAATTGCTGCCCGGCAAGGTAGATCTGGCCGGAGTAGGTGGTCACGCGATAGACGGCTCCATTCGCATTTCCCTGAAAGCCATCGACGGCCGTCTGGCCGGATGCGAAAGTTGTCAGCAGGAGAGCTAACAATAGTGCAGCATAGGTCTTCATAATACTTGATCCTCTTGGAACTTTGTTGGACGGTAATTTCTCGGTCGTCTTTAGCGGGGCTGTTTGCATCGCGTTATATCCCACTCCCATGTGACGGTCGAGCCGTCTGTTTCCTGATAGGTCTTGCTGCCGGTAAGCTGGACGCCGTCCGTCAGAAACATCGTCGGGTATCGGCCGTCGGCCAGGTTCGCGTGCACCCAAGCGGTGCTTTCCGTGATGGTGTCGTGGCCCTTTTCAAGGTCGCAGGTCGTCTGATCGACGCGCTCGTAATCGTGAACCTTCGACGGGATCGGCGCGGTGCTGAACGAGAAACCAAGCTGGTAGTCGTTGTCGCCGCCTGAAAATGACAAGCCAAACGAGTTTTGGAATTGTTTCTGGAATGAAATGTCCGTTCCGGAAACGAACTTCGTCGTATAGCTGCCCTCGGTCTTGCCGCAGCACGGGTCATTCTCACGCCTTCCTTCGAACTCGGTGGTGTAGTTGCCGAAAACGTCAAAGTCCGCGTGCTTTCTTGGGACCTTCGCCGCGATCTCTTCCGGCGTTCGGGGATTTAGCGTGATCTGTACATCCTCGTGAATGTCGATCGTCTTGACGCCATCGCCGGCGGAATTCATCCCCGGCGTGCGACTCGACTTCACGATCTCGGTCTTGCGAAGGTCCCGCGTATAAGAGACCGTGCCGGCCCAATCGCCGGAACACGGCTCCCAATCCTTGACCGGGATGTCAACACGAAAGCTCTTTAGAGCCATCTTAGCCATCACATCGGGGACGACGCCGATCAGATAGCCGATAATGCCGCCGTTCTTTAGGTCCAGCGAGCCCCAAAGGATCTTCGGGATGTCCTTTTGGCCGTCCATCCTCTCGGTCGCGATCGCGACACGCCAGCGATCCTTTTTAGGCACCGGCGTGACGGCGATCTTCCTGAGATCTTGCCTCTGTTCTTTTCCGGTGGCTTTGATCTTGTTCTGTCCGGCGGTATCGGTAAGCTGTTTAGAAACGTCGCCGCGATCAACCGCATCAATGTAAAGCGGGGCCTTTTCGGCGCGGTCGAGCGGTTCCCATTTAACGGGAACTTCCTTCAGGACGCCTTCTTCCGGGACTTCCAGATCCGCCCCGGTCGCGATCTTTATTACTTTCGCAACGCAGTTGATCTGCCCCGAATTCGGGAAATACCGCTTGAAGGTCGCCGTCACGATACGCTCCTGCCCGCGGTCAATAAGCTGGTTGCTTTTGGTGCGAACGAGCGGCGTATTTGGAATATCGACATCGATCTCGATGAATAGATTCGCGGCGATCAGCTTTAGATAGGACGTGATCGTGTTCGCAAGTTCGACGCCCTTCGAGAGCTTCTCGAAGTACTTATCCATCTCCGCCTTTCCGGGATGCTTGATCCCGAACATCCCGAGGACCTTCTCGCCCTTTTTCTTATATCCCTGGGCCTCGGCAGCCGTGTCGATCGTCGGGCACGGAGAATCATCGACGACGCGTGCCGGTTCCGCAAAGAGCAGCGGCATGCCGTTGAAGCTTGCCTTTACGAAACTCACGCCCGCGATGTTGGCATCCTTCTTTTTCCGGAAGACCGAAAAGCCGCCGCTCATTTCCTCGTAGGCGGAAACGAGGTCGCCGAGATACCTTCGTTCGATGAGCGACATCTGCAGCATATTCAGGCTCGATCGAGGCGATGTAATGCCTTTTCCTTCGATATCGAGAGCGAAGATCAGCTCGGCGAGGAACCGATTCTGTTCGCTTTTTCCCGTCCTTGCGGCCTTGAGGTCGGCGAACATTCCGGCGCCTATGTCGAGGTCCTTAAGTTCGGCGGAATCGCCCTTTATGACCGTGCCGAATTTCTCAAGGCTCGATGCAAACCCGAGATAACTGGAACGCAGCATTCCCGCGACCTCGTAATCAAAGAACGCGGTCCCGTTCGGATGTTCGGGCTTGAAAAGGATCTTTTGCTTCTCGTCGATGATGTGAAAACCCGCGACCTGCAAGGCGCCGATCAATGCCGAGAGGGAATTCTCATCGTTGGCGAGGATCATTTTCGCCGCCTGCTTTGCGAGGGCCGCATCCGGAGTGCCTCCGAAAATGTAAGCTCTTGGCAGGCCTTTTTTCGCGAAATCGTTCAGCGGGTCGGGCTCCGCCGTGACCTTCACCTTTGGCGAGGGGGCCGGGCCGCGTACGATCGGCGGCCCGGTTCGACGCTGCGGCTGGGCGATAGCCGCGGACGAAAGCAATATGAGCATCAAGAAACACAGAATGCCGGATCTCATCATTTCAACCTCCTATTTCGCCTTCGCAAGAAGCGCGCCAATGACCTGGTCTATCGCCGCCCTGACGGCATCGTCAGAAGAGCCTTTGACCTCCGCGGTCGCAGGCGAGGAAGCGACAACCGTCTTGCCGTCGCTCGCGTAGAGGGTCACGATGATATTCGCGGTCGAAGTTCCGGCCTTTGCCCCATCGGAATTACCGGTGATCTTGCCAAACAGTCCGCCGATCTTCGCTGCACCGGATTCTTTGATCTTCTTGATCTCGACCCCGATGACGTTCGCGAATCGCCCGCCGGCAAGGTCGGCCGAGGATGTAATTAGGTATCCGCTCAGGCCCGCGGCACTTGCCTTAGAAGAGATGTAGTTACGTGCGGCCTCCTGGTCGATCTTGTTGGCACTACCGGAGAAGAAGTCGATGGCTATCGTCTTTTGGGCCTTTCCGCCGTCGCCGAAGACGGTCTTGGCGGTCGTGTCGATATTACGGCGCTTCTTGGTGAGAGCTTCCATAGATTCGACCTCGACCCAAGGATCTTTCGGCACGTCAAAAAGAGCCTGGTCGAGCGTCGCTTTTGAAAGATCGATCGTCTCGATCTGCGACGTGCCCAAGAGCTTACCGCTCTGGTAGGTCTTGGTGGTGCCGGTGATCATCACGCCCGGATAAGCTATTCGCTTATAGATCACCTTTGGAATACATCCGCCCTTTGCAGTTGGGCGATCTGTCGGGCAGGTTTCCGCATCAAGCGAGAGCTTTACGAACCAGCCTTCCTGTTCCATCTTTATCGGCGGCGAAGGGTCGCAGGCGTCGGCGGAAGTCTCCATCGTGGTTGTGAATTTCAGCCAGCGCGCATCAAGGCCGAACATCTTTTGGCGCTTGCCCGAATCTTCGATCCAATTGTCGATCGTCATCGTACCCTTGACGGTTATCTTTTGATTCCCGCGGCGTGCAAGTTTCGCCGGCGGAAGCGAACTCCAGTCGTAATAGTCGATATAGAACTGCTTGTTCATTTCGCTCAGGAACACGTCCTGCTTAAGGTCGCACTGTTGGATCGTAATGGGCATTTCCGGCATCATGCCGCCCATGCCGCCCATCTGCTGCATCATCTTCTGCGTCTCCGGATCGAGATCCATCTTCATCTCCGTCCGTGTTCGAACGCCTTTGTGGTACGTCGTTGTGATCATGCCGACGTCGCTGCCGGCCTGTTTTGTCTTTTGTGAAAGCTTCCAGTCGGCGAAGATCGATGTCGAAAGGAGCAATAAGGTTAGAAGCAAGGTAAATTTCTGTCTCATAAAGTTCATCTTCCTCGTTTCGCGGATGTGCGGATCATATCGGCATCGAATCTTGGGCAGCAGGTTTAGGAAAGTCGATGCACACTGTTGCCAACCTAATGTTCGAATTGTGTTCGAAGACCCCATCGAAAATCTTTGGGTTCTTCTGAAAACGTCGTGAAATATCTATGCGATCGGCGGAAATAACAATAATTTCCGACTAAAATGGTCCGCATTGGCTTAATAATTATGCGGCGGTATCGTCATATTGTTGTTAGTTACCATCGCGAACTTGTTCGATCCGATATAGACGAGTTCAACAGCGGAGTCTTTAACGCCGGTGATCGTATCGACGACCGTTATCGTCTGAACAGGGCCGGTGTATAGCTTGTTGTTCGACGCGCCGTTGGACATCGACGCGGACAACCGGCTGCCGCTGCCTGCGAAGGCGACGGCGGTCCAACTCGTGCCGCTGCCGGTTGGCGTCCACGACGTGCCGCCGTCATAGGAGATCGTCAAAACACCAGGATAAGGTGACGAGTTCACGGCGGATGCAGCGATCCGCATACCGTCGGACGACATCGAGACGCTTGCCCAGGACGTGTTTGCCCCTGATGGGCCGACGGAAGTCTTTTGTGTCCAAGTGGCGCCGGAATCCGAAGATATCCAGAGAAACCCGGGGCTATCAACCGCAGCAAGTTTGGAACCGTCGGCGGACGATGCTACTGACTGCCATTGATTAAAGGTGGAACTGAGCCGGTCGATCCATGTCGCCCCGGAATCCGAAGATGTCCAGACATGGCCATTATGTTCGGCTAGTACTAACTTTGTTCCATCCGATGATGCGGCAATATAACCGACGTGATTTGACATAGACTTCTTTGCGGTCCAGCTCACGCCGCCGTTTGTTGAGGTCCAGACGCTCTGCGTATCGACCGCGTAAAACTTCGTTCCATCACCGGACACCGCGACCGAATACCAATTGCGGTTCGCATCTGCGAACCTTTCGGTCCAGGTTCCGCCCCAATCTGCCGATGTGAAAAGATGGCCGCCTTCGACGCTCGCGATCAGTTTTGAGCCGTCCGCCGAGGCCGCGACGCAGGTGTAATTGCGGGAGTCTAACATTGGGCTTGTCCAGGTTTGCCCGCCGTTCTGCGATAGATATAAAAGTCCATTGAGGTATTCAACGGCGGCGATCCGCTGGCCATCGGCCGAAGTCGCGATCGAAACGAAATTGGCTGTGTCAGGATAGCGTTCAGAGTATATTGGCGTGTCCACGTCGTCTCCATGTGGGTAGTGGCCCAATCGAGGATCGACTGACCCGAATTCATTGCGAGTGTGAAGCCGCCCGTTCCTTTCTCAATTACGCGAACAACGTCGCCGACGGCGGGCGAAGCCGGAAGCGTAACGGTAGCTGCCGTCGAATTGGTCAGAACGTAGCCGTTGTTGGGATCGAGCTGCAAGCTCGTAGCCGGACTTACATTCCATTTCAGCGTGCCGGGCACGTTGATGAGTCCAGACCCGTTCCCGTTAAAAGTGCCGCTGCCGGTTACCGCGATGGGGCCGTTGCTGGAGATGCCGGCAGTACCGACCTGCGCGCCACCGGAGAGCGTGACGCGATCGTTGAACCTTTTCGTGCCGCCGATGCTGCCCTGATTACTCGTAAGATCGACGGCATTGACCGCATACTGAGCTGTTGTAGCGTTCGCTGCATTGTCGGCATTTGAGGCGGATGCAACCTTTCCGGTGACCTTCCCGGCTGAGATGCTGGTGATCTGTGTGTCCCCAATGCAGGCTGAGCAATTGAGGGCTTTTGCCGAATCAGCGGTAAGAGCTGAAAGTGCCCGCGGCGTGTGTGTGATCGGCTGCCGAGGTGACAAAAGCGTGAAATCTAGGTCGGTGGGAAGTTTTACGCTGATCTCAAGAAATACGCTCTGCGCCGGGTCGGCAGGAAATAGATCGGGAGGGAATGCCAGATCGACGGTAAATATGCCGTTCGTCACCGCTACGTTTGAGATCAGGAGCTGATCCGAACAAGTCTCTCCAACATTGGTCGTACACACGCGGAAGAGGAAATCGTACTGTCCGTTGGCCATTGCGCTTCCGGCGACAAGTTTTCCCTGATAGGTGAAAGGCACGGGCTGCGGAGCCAGGACCTCGGTCTGGGCAGCAGCGAAAGCCGCAAAAAATAAAATAGAAAATAAAGCAAGACAAATTCTCATATAATTGATCATCAAAAGAACGTTATTGACGTACACGGCAACCTCGGCCGATCGTGTCAGCGTTTCGCGGTTGGCCCGATCGGTGTTCCGAGATCTCCATCTGGCGGCCTTGGGATGAGCGTGACCTTCTCAAGGGCCGCGAGCTCGCGTTCGGCCAGGCACGAGGCGCAGATGCCGCTAATTCGGACGTCTGAGTTCGCACGTACAATAACGACTTCGCGTTGCTCGACCTCTATCGAAACTTTCTTTATTTTCATAGCCGCTTGTATTAAAATCATCCCAACGGTGCAGATCGACTTGGACATTCTCCGACGGCCCCACCGGTGGTTTTCGCTGACCGATTCTTCCGCAAAATGCTGATGAACGACAGTAAAACAGTGGCGGCAGGAAAAGTCCTGAACTTTTTCTCCTGCTTTCCTCCAATCTTTCTCCTGTGCCGATATGGATAACGGAATCAATAAGTTACGCTCATTCGGCAAGTTCAGCCTGGATCCCGTCAAATGTGTTTTGTGGCACGATGGTAAGCCGGTCGATCTGCCGCTAAAGCAGGTCGAGCTGTTGGCGGTGTTGACGGAAAATAGCGGCGAGGTGGTTACGAAAGCCGAACTCCTCGACCGTGTTTGGCAGGATTCTTTTGTTGAGGAGAGCAACCTTTCGCGGCATATCTATTTGCTTCGAAAGATGTTCAAGGAACACGGCGAGGAGGAAACCCTGATCAAGACGGTCCCTCGACGGGGCTATCTGTTCACGGGCGAGATCCAGGATCTTCAGAACACTGAGATCATCATCGAAAGGCATTCACTGACGAAAGCCGTGGTAGATCTGGACGCGGGTGACGAATTTGATGAACCTGAGCCGGCCAGCATCAAACCGCGCCGGAGGCTTGCGGCGGTCGCCGGGGCCGGTGTCCTCATAATTATCGCCGCTGTCGTTATCGCATGGTACGTTATCCCTCGGAGGGCCGTTTCCGTTGACAAGGTCAACTCGATCGCCGTACTTCCGCTCAGATCGTTCTCCGATCAGGAGCCGAATTCGGAGCTTCGCATACGCTTGACCGACGCTTTGATCACGCGGCTCGGCGAGCTGCGGAAGGTCGTGGTGCGGCCGACCAGTGCTGTTTTACCGTTTGCCGATTCGGCCGAGAGCACCATCGAGATCGGTAAGAAGTTACAGGTCGATGCGGTAGTTGAGGCCCGACTGCAGCAAGAGGGTGAGCGGCTTCGCGTAACGATGCAAATGATCCGCACCTCGGACGGCGCGAACCTCTGGTCCGGACAGTTCGATGGGCAGACCGGGAAAATACTCGATCTGCAGGACTCAATAGCAGACAGCGTTTCGCGATCGCTTTCCGGTGCGGTTTCCGATCAACCCGAATTCACCAAGCGTTCGACCGAGAACAACGACGCGTACGAGGCGTATTTGAAAGGGCGGTACTTCTGGGCAAAACGCGAGCCGGCCTCGCTCGCCAAGGCAGCAGATTTTTTCAAACAAGCCGCTGCGTTAGACCCGCAGTTCTCTGAGGCGTTCTCCGGACTGGCCGATACACAGCATCTTCTGTTCAGCTACAACATTGACCTGCGTCCGGAACTTATTGAGGAGGCAAAAAGAATGTTGCTCACGCGCTCGAGCTGAAGCCGAATTCGGTCGATGCTCTGGTAACTCTGGGCACGATCCAAGCGGGCTACGACTGGAATTGGGCCGAGGCCGAGGCCACGCTTGCACGCGCCGTCGCCGAGGAGCCAAATTCGCCCACCGCACAGCTTCGCTACGGGTCACTTCTCGTGAGATTGCGCCGCTTCGACGAGGCCGAGGCCGCTATTCGGCGTCATATGGAGCTCGACCCGCTCTCGGTGGTAGGCAAGAATAATCTCGGGATGGTCCGATTCTGCAAAAAGGATTATTCAGCGGCAGAGACGTTGTTCAAGGATGTTCTCGATCTGCAGAGTACCGACAGCACGGCTCGTTGGATGCTGTCGCGCGTCCATTGGCTGGAAGGACGAAAAGAGGAAGCTATCGCTGAGATCGGCGATGCGATCGCAAATGACGGCGATGACGCTCTTGCCGAGAAGTTTCGGGCAAAAGCCAACGACCAAGGTCCCGAAGCGGCCATAAGACTGCTATTGCACGAATGGAGAACGGTTCCGCCAACCACGAATCCGTTCGCCCTCGCCAACCTTTCTACATACGTCAATGATACCGATGGGGCGATCTACTGGCTGGACAGATCCATCAAAGAACGCCATCCATGGTCATTGTGGATCGCGTCGGTTCCCGAATTCGAACCGCTTCGCGGCGACAAAAGGTTCCTGGCGATCCTGCAGCGTATGAACCTGCCCTGATGGATCGACCTGCCTTGAATTGATCCCTTATATACTCGGCCGCTCGTCAGTGCTGATGCGCTTTTGACAAGATCGTAAGCTCGGGCTTCATTGCCTCGATCGAGATCTGGCGTGCGACCTCTTCGGCGACCTTGCCAAAGGCTTCGGCCTGAGGCGAGCCTGGTGCGGAGATGACGACCGGGATTCCTTTGTCGCCGCCCTCGCGAACCTCGATGCCCATCGGCACTTCGCCAAGGAACTTCAGCCCGTACTCGTCCGAGAGCTTCTTTCCGCCGCCTTCGCCAAAGATGTTGTAGCGCGCGCCCGTGTCCGGAGCGATGAAGTACGACATATTCTCGATGACGCCGAGGACCTGAACGTTCACCTGCTCGAACATTTTCACCGCACGCCGAACGTCCGCAAGCGAAACTTCCTGCGGCGTCGTGACGACCACCGCACCCTGGACCGGAACGAGCTGCGCAAGCGAAAGCTGCACGTCGCCGGTTCCCGGCGGCATATCGACGATCAGGTAATCGAGCTCGCCCCAATTGACGTCGGTCAAAAATTGGCGGACGATGCCGTGCAGCATCGGGCCGCGAAGGATCATTGGTTTATCGGGCGGAACTAGCACGGCCATCGAGATCATCTTTACGCCGTGTGCTTCGAGCGGGATGAGCTGGCCGTTGAAAACGGGCGGTTGGTGCAGTCCCGTGCCGAGCATCAGCGGAACGTTCGGCCCATACACGTCGGCATCCATCAGGCCGACCTTCGCACCGTTCTGCGCAAGCGAGACGGCGAGATTCACGGCGACCGTCGATTTGCCGACGCCGCCCTTGCCGCTCGAAACGGCGATGATATTCTTTACGCCCGGCACGGCAACGTTATCTTTCACGCCGCGTCCCTTCGGCACTTCGGAATCCATCGTTACGTTGACCTCGGTCACACCTTCGATCGCCGAGACGAGTTCCTGTGCCTGTGCTTCCATCTCGTCTTTTACGGGGCACGCGGGCGTCGTCAGGACGATCCTGAACGAGACCTTGCCGCCATCGATCGAGAGGTCTTTTACGAACCCCAGTTTTACAATGTCCTTGCGGAGATCGGGGTCGATGATCTTCCGGAGGGAGTCCAGGACGATTTCTTCTGTTACTTGGCTCATATTGAAATGCGAATACGGTTAAATTTAGTTTCCACGCTCAAAAAGAGCGGCATTCTAGCGACTTATTGCTTCAAGGTAAATTGTAGCAAAATCGCGGACGCGTTTCCTTTCCCGCAAGCCTCTCAGCACGGGTGATCCGGTTTCGGGGAAGCTCGCCCAAACCGCTAGAATAAGAATATGCGCCGGAAAATAAAGGAGTTCAGGGCCATTTGCGAAGAGGCGCGCGTATGCACGATCTGCCCGGACCTTGCCGACAAGACGGCCGTACTGAGCGAGTTGAACGGCAGCCTTTCGCCAAAGGTCTTCTTTGTCGGCGAAGCGCCCGGACGTGCCGGTGCGGACCGCACGAGGCGGCCGTTCACGGGCGACAAATCGGGCGAGAATCTGCAGATCCTGCTCGATTCGATCGGGTTGTCCCGCGACGATGTCTTTTTTACGAGCGCCGTTATGTGCAGTCCGCGTTCGGCGACGGACGCGAACCGAAAGCCGACGCGCGCCGAGGTGCGGAACTGTTCGAGCTATCTGCGGCGTTTGATCGAGCTTCTCGACCCGCCGGTCGTCGCAACGCTCGGTGCGGTCGGCCTCGACGCACTCAAACTTATCGAGCCGCACGCCTTCACGCTGAAGGAACATGCCGGCTCGATACAGCATTGGAACGGCCGCGTACTCGTGCCGCTTTATCATCCGAGTCCGCTTGTCATCGCTTCGCAAAGAGGCCTTGACGTCCAGCTCGCAACTTTCCGGACGCTTAAGGTAGTGCTCGATAATTGATAACATCGAATTTACAGAACGAGATGAACGAAGTTTACGAAAAAGTGCGTGGCGGCGGCGTAGGATGCCGACGAGAGGCTCGCGGGCTGTTCGCTGTGTCGGGTTCCGAAGCGTTGCGGTTCCTCGACGGGCTGATCACCAACGACGTGAAGACACTCGAGGACGGCGACGCGATGCTTGCCGCGTTCCCGAACGCGCAGGGCCGCCTGCTCGCGAAGGTCTCATTCGCAAGGGACGGCGAGCGGTTCATCATCGAGACCGAGGCCGCGACCCGCGAAAAGCTGCAGCAGAACCTTTACAGATTCACGTTCGCGGGCGATTTTATCCTCGAAGACCTTTCGGACGCGTTCACGAATTTCGAGATCTTTGCCGACAGTGACAGAACGAAGGGCCTTACTGCGTCCGGCGCGTTCAAATTCGAGAGGCCGTATGGCTGCGGGATCTTCGTTCCGAACGAGCACGCCGAGGAATTCTCCGAAACTCTGTCGGACGCGGCCGAGATCGATGATGAGACGTTCGAGACGCTGCGGATCGAGTACGGCATCCCGCTTTACGAAAAGGATATGGACGAGACGACCGTTGTTCCCGAGCTCGGTATCGATGAGATGATCTCGTACAAGAAAGGCTGCTACATCGGGCAGGAAATCATCGCGAGAATTCATTTTCGCGGCCACATCGCAAAGCGTCTTTCGGGCCTTGTTCTTTCGCAGCCGCTCGCTGCCGGCAGCGAACTTGCGACCGCGGAAGGCAAGAATGCCGGGCAGATCACCTCGTCCGTTCTTTCACCGAAACTAGGAGAGAACATCGCGCTCGGTTTTGTCCGATATGATTTTCTTGCGCCGGGCACAAAGCTCTTTTCGGGCGAGGTGGAATGCACGGTGACGGAACTGCCGTTTATCTGAAATCGTGTGAGACGACCTCGGTGCGCATACCGCTAAGCGGCGAAAAACTGAGGGCCTTCAGCATACCGCGTTCCTCAAAGACACCGCGAATTATCAGAAAATCGCTTTGATTTATCACGCCTCGATAGGCCTCGAACGTATCTGGCATCACAACGAAATTCGAAAATCCCGTCTCGTCCTCGAGCGTCACGAAAACGACATTCTTGGCCGTCATCGGCCTCTGGCGGATGATGACCGCGCCGGCGGTCGAGACAACGTCGCCTCGACGCAGATAGCGCGTTTGCTCGGCGGTAAGAATGCCGCGTTCCTTGAGGCTTTCACGCACGAACGACATCGGATGCCGCCCGATCGAGATGCCGGTCTTCTTTAGGTCGGCGGCAACGAGATCGAGGCCTTCGAGGCGTGTAAGGAAATGCGAATCGGTCTCTTCGGCCGCCGTGTCCTGCTCGAAAAGCGTGCCCTTCGGCCGCAGTTCGAGTTCCGACTGCCAGAGAGCTTCGCGTCGATGCACCGAATTATCAAAATTCAATGCACCGGCAACGCTCAATGCCCGGATCTCGCGTTTGTTCAATTCGGGCACGCGATGCAAAAGATCCGCAAGGTCGGAAAACCCTCCGGCCGCCTTACGTTCATCGACGATCGCACGGCCCGCGGTCTCGCGAAGCCCGCGAACAAAACGCAGGCCGACGCGCACCTGCTTTTCCCCGTCAACGTCCTCGACCGTGAAATCATAGTCGGAAAGGTTTATGTCGAGGGCACGAAAATGCAGGCCGTGCCGCTGAGCGTCTTTGACAAGAGTTGCCGCCGAATAGAAACCGAGCGGATAGTTATTGAACATCGCCGCCATAAAACACGCTCGAAAATGGATGATGTAATAGGCCGAAGCGTATGCAAGCAGTGCGAAACTGTAGGCGTGAGATTCCGGAAAACCGTAGTTCGCAAAGGCCTTCGTGTAATCGACGATCTGGTCCTGCACGTCCTCGGGAATGTTGTTCTTCGTCATTCCGTTGCGAAGATTCTGCGTGATGCGCTCCATCTTGCGGTCGGGGCGTTTGAAACCCATCGCACGACGCAGTTCGTCGGCCTCGCCGCCTGAAAATCCTGCGATGTCCATCGCCATCTTCAGGAGCTGTTCCTGAAAAAGCGGTACGCCGAGCGTGCGTTTCAAGATCGGTTTGAGCGATACGTGCGGGTAAGTGACCTCTTCAAAACCCTGTCTCCGCCGCAAATAAGAATGAAGCATATTCCCGACGATCGGCCCCGGACGAATGATCGCGACCTGTACGACGATGTCGTAAAAACATCGTGGTTTCGCCTTTGGCAGAAAGGCGATCTGCGCGCGGCTTTCGACCTGGAACATCCCGACCGTGTCGCCTTTCTGGAGCGCGTCGTAAACCTCTTTGTCGTTATGCGGTATGCGGTAAAGGTCGAGCTTTACGTCGTGATGCTCGCGGATAAGCTCGATCGAATCGCGCAGCACGGCCATCATCCCGAGGCCCAAAAGGTCGATCTTTACGATCTTCAGAGCCTCGCAATCGTCCTTGTCCCATTGAATGATCGTGCGGCCTTCCATCGACGCGGGTTCGAGCGGCACGATGCTGTCCAGACGATTCAGCGAGACGACCATTCCGCCGGAATGCTGGCCGAGATGCCGCGGATGATCGAGAATGCGGTGATAGATGTCGGAGAATTTCTGCAGGCGAAAAGTCTCGGCCGCATCGAAACCTTCTTCCTTCAAGCGTCGATAAAGTTCATCGCCCTTGAACTTCTCATAATGAGAATTCAAACGTGATAACCGGTCGAGAACTTCCGTTCCGAATCCGAATGCCTTCCCGGCCTCGCGTATCGCGGACTTCCCGCGATAACAAATAACATTCGCCGTCATTCCGGCGCTTCGCCGTCCGTATTTTGCATAGACGTGCTGAATGACGCTCTCGCGGTCCTCGCCCGAAGGCAGGTCGATGTCGATGTCCGGATACTGCTCGTATTTTTCCGAGAGAAAACGTTCGAAAAGCAGATTATGCTCGATCGGATCGACCGCCGTTATCCCGAGCGTGTAGCAGACAACGGAATTCGCCGCTGAACCGCGTCCCTGCGAAAGGATCTTGTTCGCCTTGCAGTGGTCCGAGATGTCGTTGACGACAAGGAAATATCCTGCGAGCCGTTTCATCTCGATGATGCGAAATTCTTTTTCGAGCCGCGGCAAGACCTGCGAACGGATCGGCCACGGTTTGTCGCGATAACGTTCGTGCGAACGCTCGATCGCCTTCTGCCGCAGCACCGAATCCATCGTCTCGCCCGCAGCGACGGGATATTCGGGAAAGGTGTAGGCAAGCTCTTCCATCGAAAAGCTCGCGCGCCTTGCGATATCTTCCGTGATCTCGACGGCTTCGGGCAGATCGGCGAAAAGCCGCAGCATCTGCACGTGATCTTTTATGTATCGCTCGCTGTTCTCCGACAGAAGCCGGCCTGCCTCGTAAATGGTCGTGTGATTTTTGATGCAGGTGAAAATATCGAAGAGCTCGCGGTCGTTCCTGTCTGCGTAATAGACGCCGTTGCTTGCGAAATATTCGATCCGCAGTTTGTGTGCGAGCCCGAGAAGAGCTTGATTCATCGCCTCTTCGTGCCGCAAATGATGCCGCTGGAGTTCGACATAAAGCCGGTCCTCAAAAACGTATTTGAGCCACGCAAGGTCGAGCTGTCCGTCGCCGCGAACGATGCTTTTGTGAATAAGGCCGTCCGGCCCGCCCGTAAAGCACATCAAGCCCGCAGAGTGATATTCGATCTCGCGGCGGGTCGCAAAATGCTCGCCCTTTTTATTGCGGAGTTTCGATGTCGTGATCAGGCGGCTCAAGTTCCGGTAGCCGGTCAGGTCGAGTGCGACAAGCGGCAAAAGCGTCCCGTCATCGAGCGTGATCTCGGCGCCGATGATCGAGTGTATGCCTTGTTCTTTTGCCTCGAAATAAAAACGCACGGCACCGGCGAGCGTGTCCCTGTCGAGCAGTGCGACGCTTCTAATGCCCAATTCCGCAGCCCTTGCCGCGATGCTCTGCGGCTCGCTTCCCGACGATAGAAAGCTGAACGAGGAACGCGTATGTAATTCACAAAAACTCATAGGCCTTAGTCGTATTCACCGACGATGAACCATTCGCCGTTGGCGAGAGCAAGCCGATAAACCCCGGCGTTCTCGACCTCGATGTCCCATTCCTGCGTCTCCCAACTGTCGGCGGCCCACCATTTCGACCCGGCGCGCCAGACTCCGCCGTGTGCGACGATACGCCCGGCAAATTCACGCGTGCTCACATAGGCGAGCTTGCGGCCCTGCGTCCGAACTTCCGCACGACGGGCCGGACGAAAATACTGAAAGGCGATCACCGGACGCGGCGATGTCTCGGCCGACGCACGCTCTTTGCCGACAGGCAGGGCATCGGCATCGAGCCGGAACGGCCTTGCGGAACGTTCGTTCAGAAGCACCGGCACGCCGACATCGCGAACGCCGACAAGCTTCTTCAACTTGCCTGCCGTGAGCAGCAAACTTTCAGGCTCGGGCCGCGAGACGGCGTAAAGCCCGCGTTGGTCGGTGCGCGGCTTTGTGAAATGCGCGATCACCTCGACGGCAAGTATCGCGGCCTCGGGCGGCTCCAGCGAGACGCGAAGGCCTATGAGCTTCAGCCAAAAACCGCGATCCAGCGTCGGGAACGATGCCCGTATCTCGTAGCGTCGCTGTTTGCGGCCATCGAGCCGCAGGGAGATGTCGATGTGCTCGCTGCTCTTGCCGTAATGTGCGACGCGTGCAAAAAGGCGTTCGAGCCCGTGATTGAGAATGAAGACGAGCTGCTCGAAATCCTCGACCGCCTGATCGAGATCGAAATTCCAGGAGACGCGGCTCTCACGAATATTCGGTGTCAAAAGCCGCTCGCCCCTTTGCTCGATACGCTTTATCACGCGGTCAAAATCCCGCCCGTATCGACGCGAAAGTTCGTCGCGTGGGATCGCAAGCAGCTCGCCGATATTCCGAACGCCGAGATCGCCCAGAACATTCAGCGTGTCGCGTTCGATATCGAGGCCTTCGAGCGAAAGGGAAGCGAAGTTCTCCGCGGAATTCACGGTCGCCGTATTTTTACGGCCGTGCGCGAGCAGCATTGCCGCATCGGCCGTGTCCGCAAGGGCGATGCTGCCCTTTATGCCGAACGCGTCAAGCGATGCCTGCACACGCCGAATAACACGTTCGGGCCCGCCGATAAGACGCTCCAGCCCGCTTGCATCGAACACGATGCCGTCCTCGAGGATCTCGATCGCAAAAGAGAATTCGCGTGCGACGGCAAGCAGAGAATGCCGCAGAGAGGACGCGTCATCGACAGTTATGCATACAAAAAGCTTCGGCATAGCAGGGGAACTCTAATTTTCCGAATGATCGAATTCGGCAGTTGAGTGGACCGGCGGTTCGTAATAATGCTTTCGCGAGGAGATCTTCAGATGGAATTCGCGTAAAAGCCGGAAGCTGCCCGCTCCCGACCACACGGCGCGTTCGCGCGACATCAGAAGCGACCTGTGAGACGCTGAACCCGTCAAAGATCCGGCCGACGTAACGACGAAGATCGTCGGCGTCTCTTTTATCCGCGTGCGATAGCGATACCAATACGTCTTTGGCACAAGCCGCAGTTTCCCGGGTGAAAGGCCGCTCAAATTGAGCCAGATCGCCCCAAATCCCTTCGCCTGTACGAGATGATCGGCCGAAATGAACGCCTGTTCCACATCGCCGCCGCAACGCACCCAAAGAAGATTCTCGAGCTCGACGCCTGCCTGCACCGCCGTGCGCGGATCGAAACCGCCCGTACCATCCACCAACGCACAGATCTCGCCCGCGGCCGTCAATTGTGCAAAAAGGGTAAGCGCAAGCCCCGTTCTTCCCGTGCTCGCATCGCCCGAAAGCTCCGAGATCGCACCTCGCCGGAACGAGATCCCGACCGATCCGAGGATGGCCTCATCCGGATGCTCCTGTTCCTCGCGTAAGTGTGAAAGCGGTTTTACGAGGCTTAGGTGACCCATAACAAGAGCGTGCGGCAGATCGCAGATTGTTGCATCTATGCAACAAACTCAAGAATAAGGCATCTTTGTCAGAAAAGCAATAGTTCGACCTTCGAATGCCTTTTTGCCCGCTGTCGGATACTTTTTTCCCGCGGATCTCGCCTAAACGATCAGAGGTTACGTTTATGGAACGCAAATCAAAGATACGAGCGGCATTAAAGACCCTGACCGCGATCGCCCTGAGCCTGAGCATCTTGTCCGGAACATTCATCGCCCAGCCCCGACGGGCATCAACGCCCGGCAAAACGTCGAAAACACCCGTAAAGGCCGGCTGGAGCGGCATCATCACATATAGAAAGACCCTCGAAGACACATTTTCGAGCGATGAGAAGGTCTTTGGCAGGGTCGATGAAAGTGAGCGGATCAAGCATCTAAAGACGCGAAATTATCAGTACAGCGGCCGGATCGTCGTAAATGACATCGCCGGGACCGGCCGTGCCGCGACAAATGCGAAGGTCAGCATTCGCGACAACGAGTACCACAAGGTAATGCAGAATGAGTCCACGAATTGCCACAGTTGGGAGCCTTCGCGAATGATCAAGTCCGAGAACACCGACCGGAAACTCACCGAGGGAACCGGAAGCGGCGAGGCCGTATCTTACTCTCTGTCGGTAAACGGCGAGAATTTCAGGCTAAGTTTCGGCCTGCCGGCATTTCAGGCCAAATACATCCACACGGAAGCAACCACCTACAGCAATCTCTGCGCGAACAGCACACGCAAGCCTTCGAATTCGACGAATACGACCGATACAAAGATCCCGTCGGGCGGCACTTCGATCGAAGGTAAGATCGACCCGAAAAACCCGGACATACTCGAAGGGAGCAAGACATGGTCCGACCCGAGCGGGAACATAAAGGGCTTTACGCACACGGTTACGTGGAAATTGCGTCGCAAGCCGCAGCCGCTGATGATCACTGACATCAAATTCTATCAGCCGATCTATCCGAGCCCCACCGATTGGCGCGAGATCCCCGATGATCGGTTTGCCGTTGACGGAAATCAGGTGAAGGTCGTTGCGACCGTCGCAAATCTTGGCAGCACCGACAAAACGGCGACCGTCAATTTCAAAGAGCTTAAGGAGAATACGGACCTTCCCGACGGGGCCGTTTCCGCGACGATACCAGCGAACGGCCAAAAGGACGTTGAACTCATTTGGGATACAAGCGGATACGCGTGGCGGCAATCCGGCGGCGATCCGGTACCGGAGTCGATACGGTCGATCCAGGCGACAATTCCGGACGATTCAATGAAGAAGGACCTGAAAGTGATCCCGAAGCCCGTCATCGTTGTCTGGGGATTCTGGCAGTGGCCGAGTGCGATGCGAAAGTTCAGGTCATATTTTTCCGCCGTGACCCAAGATTGGGCACTCTCGGATGGAATGACCGACGTTCGAATGACCTCGACCGAGAATGTCGATCAGCTCGACGGAACGATCCGCAGAATGCAGAAAAAGATGAATGCATGGCATGTCGATCTCGTCGCCGTCCAGAACGGAGGCCTGACCGCACGCGTTTATGTCCACGGCAAGATGCCTACGCAGTTTGACGGACGCCCGACCGCGACACATCTTGTTATGGTCGGCGTGCCGAATCTCGGAACACCTTGCGCATCCGGCGTCTTTGGCCTGTCCTTCAAGTTGAACACGCTCAACTGGGACGCCGTCGCGGAATTGTCCACCGAATCGATGAAACGCTTCAACCTGCTCGTTAACAATACGAACGGAACGCGTTTTGCGGCCCTCGCTATACACACACGCAACTCCATTTGCCAGGAAGACGTCCCCGGCGACGGATTCGCGCCTATCCGCTCGGCGATCTGGAGAACAAAGGTCAATGCCGTTCTCGATGCGAACGTCCATACTCGCGACATTATGGGCGAGGTCGCGCATTTTCGCCAGGTCTTTCGATGGATCGCGATCCCGCCGAAAGGCGACCACTCTCCCGATCCGGCGACGCTCGGCGGAACGTTTACCCGACCAGAGAGCTTCTTCCGGAACGCTGCATACGCCGCCGGATCACCGCTCGGTTATGGGCAGCAGGATGAAGAGCGAAAACCATCGTTCTCGGGCGTGGCCTTACTGAGGCCCGGTAGTTCGACAGAATTCGAGATCCCGGTAAAGAGCGGCTCCCGACTCTCGGTGGTGTTCTTTGCATCGCCCGACATTACCGCCGACCTCCTCGATGAGAACGGCAACATCGTCGCATCGAGCAAGGCCGACAGCATCGACGCAATGGATATCTTCCGCACGATAACGCTTAAGCGTCCGATCTCCGCGGGAAAATGGAAGCTTCGGCTTGATGGCAGGGTCGCATCGCCGGTCGAGGTCCCGGTCGTCGTTTATAACGACACGCCCGAAACCGACCGGACCGGGAACGGAGCCTAGAGGTCGACCGCATAATGGAGGCTTTTGAATGCAGGGCCTTTCGTCCGAGATTCAAAAGCCTTTTTTTGCGAGGTCCGTGCAGAGTTTTTCGAGCGAGACGCGTTCTTTTGCCTCGTCGACCGAAGATGCGAGGCCGTCGAACATCTCGAAGTGGTAATGGAAACTCGGGTGCCAAACGGTTGGCGGCTTTTTCGTATTATCGACCGTTCGGTAAGACCATTCGCCTCCGCCGCCGGTACCCATTTCGCCGAACTTGATGCGTCCGTCCGGCTGTCGCTCCTTTGGTTCGACGTTGATCGCGTGGTGGACGAAAAGCGTTTGCCCGAGGGCAGGGAACTGAATGATCGAATACGAATCGCCGTTGCCGAAACGCCCGACGTAAACCGGATCGCCTTTCTGGTGATCCTTCACTTTGATAAGTTTTCCGCCCGGCGGAATGTAGATGAACGACCGCGCGCTCGCATCGTTCACGCTCGCGTAAAGATGCGAGTCGCCAAGCGTAAGGTCATTCGGGTCGCATTGCCGAGCGCACTTAGGCCGACGGTCAGGTCGATCGGGTCGCCGTCGTGCGGGTCCGAGAAATAAGCGCCGGCGTCGCCGAACGCACGGGCGATCGTCTTTTCACACGCGGTCGCTGCTGGGCCGCCGCAGCAGCCGCAAACAGCAGGAAGACAGAAAGAATGGCCGGAACTCGCATCGTTTTTCCCTGAACGCAAAGAGCGGCCCGCGAACTTTGTGTCCGGGGCCGCTTTTGTCGAAAAAAGGCGTGAAGGTTCTCGTCCGCTTAGTAAGACTTACCTGAGCGGCCGTTTATCTTCATTTCCTTCGTGATGTAGGTGGCTCCCGCGAATTTATCCACGACGAAAAGCACGAAGCGTATATCGACCGAGATGGTTCGATTGACGTTCGGATCGTAGTAGAAATCGTTCCCGAGGCCTTCAAAGTTTCCGTCAAAGCAGATGCCGACCTGTTCGCCGTATTTGTTCATGATCGGCGAACCGCTGTTGCCGCCGATGATGTCGGTCGTCGAAAGGAAGTTCACGACGACGCTGTCGCCTTCGCCGTACGGGCCGAAATCGTGCGCCGCCTGAAGCTCTTTGAGCTTGCCCGGCATATCGAACGGGAACATCCCGGTGTCCTTCTCGATCATTCCCTTGATCGTCGTGAAGGGCGAGCGATACTCGGCCTCACGCGGCTGATAGCCTTTGATCGTGCCGTAGCTGAACCGCTGCGTAAAATTCGCGTCCGGATAGACGGTCCCGCCTTCCATCGCGGTCAGAGCTTCCATATAGAGCGGCCGGAAATGCTCTGCGTGCTTTGCGAATTCCTGTGCACGGGCACCTGCGGCACGCTGCTCGGCCACGACGCCGGCAAGGAACGGGAACTCGGCCTCAAGCTCCGGCCACGTTTTGGAATAAAGGCCCAAAAGTGTCGCTTCATTCGCGTACTTGCCGTTCGCGATCGACTCCGCCCACGCGTCTTCTTTAGCACGGCGTTCCTTTTCCGTTGCCGCACCGAAGAATTTATCCGCGGCCTCGAAGCGCTCATTCTTCGGCAGCGAATCAAAAGACCTCAGGAAGAACTTGATGAGGTCGGCCTCGAAAACAGGCTCGCGTTCGGCAAGCGTTGCTTTGATGCCCTTCTCGCAGCCCGCCTTCTGCTCGGCCGTAAGCGTTCGTCCCGCACGGACAGTCATCATCGCCTTTACGATCTCGGTCAGCACCGGCGTAGAGAGCGGATTCGGGAATCTGCGTACCATAACGTCGCGTTCCTGAGTTGCGTTCGAAGCTTTCGAGGCCGCGGCGATCTCATCCAAAAGGCCGCCGTACTTCTTCACACGGGCCGGGTCGGCCTTGATCCAATCGCGAAGCCGTGCTTCCTCGGCCTGTCGTTTCTCAACGACATCGGCGTGCTTCAGTCGGAGCCAGCCGCCGCCGTAAACCTTTCGCGAGTTGTCGTAATTCGCGATCTTGTCCTGGAACGTGATGCGCTTCTCTTCGTCGGTCGCACCGATCTTCTTGAGACTGTCGCTCATAGCGATCAGCCATTTTTCAAGGAAAGGGAAGTTGGCGTCGCGTGCGTAGCTGATGGACTGGCTTTCGCGATAACGCGTCGTACCGCCGGGAAAGCCCATCACGAAAACTGGGTCATTCTCTTTGAGGCCCGCAATGCTCATCGTGAGGAACTTCTTCGGTTTATAAGGCACGTTCTGCGGCGAATATTCCGCGGGCGTGCCGTCAGGCGCAACGTATGCACGGAGGAACGTGAAGTCGCCCGTGTGGCGCGTCCATTCGAAGTTGTCCGGGTCGCCGCCAAAAAACGCCGATGTTGCGAGGCGGTGCATAAACGACGCGGACGTCCTTGATCTCCGAGGTCTGGATCAAATAGTAAAAATATCCGTTATTGAGCGGGACGATCCTGATCGAAGACCCCTTCGGAGCTTTTGCCTGCTCGGCCTTTGTGATCTCCTCGAGGTTCTTGGCGATCGCGGCGTCGCGTGCTTCGCCGGAGAGATTCTCCGTACCGGCAAGCACACGCGAGGTCACGTCGTCGCTGCGCTCGGTCATCTGGACCGAATACGGCTCGGCGCCGTCCATCGCACGGATCTCACCCGAGCGGCCTTTCGAATCGAATCCGGTAAGGACAAGATCCTTCTCGGGCGTCGATGCGGAAACGAGTGCGGAAAATCCGCAGTGATGATTTGTAAGGATCAGGCCTTCGGGCGAGACGAACTCTGCCGAGCAGCCGATGCTCAGGCGAACGATCGCGTCCGAGAGCCCTCCGCCGTTGGGGTTGTAAATATCCGAAGCCTTGATCTTAAAGCCCAGCTTTTTGAGCGGCAGTTTCGCGATCTGGTCGGGCATATACATCCCTTCGTCGAACGCGAGTGCAAATGGAACCGTGGTCGCAAATAACGCCGCGATGAACAAGATCGAAACGATACGAGACTTAATAGAATTCATAGTTAAACCTTTGTTTGAGTTAGTTTAGAAGCAGTAAACAGGAATTATAACCGAAAACGCGAGGCTAGAGTAACCGGCCTGCGGTTCGCAAGCACCAAAGAAAAAGGGCGAGCCACTTGCGGCCCGCCCAATTCGCTACATTTCAGGTCCGGACTATTTAAGGACCGGTGATTCCTGCGGGAGGAAGTGCCGCGGGTTCACAGGGCGGTCATTCAGCCGCATTTCGTAATGAAGGTGCGGGCCGGTCGAACGTCCGGTCGAGCCGATCAGGCCGATCTCCTGGCCGCGAGTAACGGTATCGCCGACCTCGATCTCGATCTTCGACAGGTGGCCGTAGCGGGTCGTGAGCCCGTTGCCGTGGTCGATCTCGATCATGTTCCCGTAGCCGCCGCTCCAGCCGGCCTTTATGACCTTTCCGCCGGCAGGTGCGAAAACCTGTTCACCGCGTTCGCCATCGATGTCCATTCCGCCGTGAAATTCATACGCGCGGCCGCCGAACGGATTGCGGCGAAAACCGAATTCGTTGTTGATCTTGCCTTCGTGAGGCCAGATGCTCGGGCGTAGGTCGAGCGGGATCGCGAGAGCCGCTGCCTTTAGCTGAGCGTCGATGTCCGATGTTTCGGAATCGTTCTCGTCACCAAGTTCCGGGCCGCCCGCGTTCCTAAGGAAATCTCTCGAGTCGCCCGGACGCGAGTAATCAAAATGCTCGGTCTCGGCGGGCGCGGTACTGATGGCCGCGGCCACCTGGGTCCCGTCCTGTCGGAGCGTTCCGCTCGCTACGAGGCCATAGATGCCAAGTGCGAAAAGGGAAACGCCTGCAAAAAGTACAACGGAGATCGATGTAAGAGTGACGCCCTTTCGGGGCACCTCGATCCGCTTGATGAAGATCCTGTTTTTAGATGAATGCTTAAGAAGAAAAGTATAATACTTATCGTTTTTCTGCATTATGCTGTAAAGCTCCTTCAGATGATCTCGATCCGAGAATCCAGCGTCTCGAACCGTGGAATCACGCAAGAACAGCCGCTAGCGACTAACGCGAAACCGATGATACAGGCCCATTCCCAACTCCATTTCGGGAGGACAGATATCGTATGGGGATACCCAGCTTGTATTACTTCAAAAAAGGCCGGAAAGCCCTCTTGAAACAATATAAGAGCATACGAAAGGCCCCGCACGCAAGCGTGGAGGCCAAAAAGATATTATTGTTGTTAATGTGATAGTTAAGCCGAAGTTCTAAGAGCCCGATGATCTTCGTGAATCGCGCCACGTTTTGAAGACGAGGTAGCCGACGACGCAAAAGACGAGAATGAAGGCGAGGACGATGATCGCCTTGACCGCGAAGGCCAAAAAGCCGACAAAAACTATCAGCTTTTCGACTAGAAGGGCGATCAATGCGACGAGTGCCAAAATGCCGCCGATGCGGCCCGCTATCCCTAACCAAAGTCCCATGATAGTTACCTCAACTCCCTAATTATGGTCCCGCCAAGTGCCAAACCTTGAGCGTGTCGTAAAGTCAGAATCGCGATCGTAGCCTCCGCGGCCCGAGAGCGGTTCCGAGAGGGCAAAGCTTGTTTCATCAGCGCCTGCGGCCGAACGCTTTGCTGCCCGTACGCGGAAGATCACGCCTCGAAGGAAGTATATGCCGAGGCCGATCAGCAGCACGGGCAGGAAGATCTTCATCAACCCGCCGACGTTAAAGAAACGCTGCAGAATGAACGCTCCACCGAGAACTGCAAGCACGATCCCCCAAAGTTTGGGATTACCTGAGAAACGACTGACGAGAAGATCCTCGGCAGCGTCCGCCGTAATGCCCGAGCGGATCATCTGTGCCGTCCGCCACGAATCGATCGCGGCAAAGAGCCACATACCGATGAAGCCGAATACGAAAAGCGGCATTCCGCTTGTCAAGACGGCCATCTGAAAGAGTCCGACAAAAACGGCAAAATGCACGATCGCTTTCGTCGCCTGTCCGTTGTAAGCCGCGCCAAGTCCCGGGCAGACCGCCGAAAAGATAACGGCAGCGACCGGAGAAGTTTTCTTTTTTACGTACGGCGCGTAGTTCGAATGCGATTGCGAGCGAAGGAGTTCAACGCCGCGGACGATACATTCCTGACAGTATGGGAAGCCCTTTATGCGGTGGTCGCATGCCGGACAAAGTGCCCGCCCGCAGCCATTACAGCTTGCGACCGCGGCATTTTGTAAGTGAAAAGCACAGTTCATTTCGAATCAGGCTGAACCGCGGACGTTCCGTTCCATGCACCGGCACTCTGCTGATAAGTTGCCTCCGCGAGCTCGAATCCTTTTTTATAAACATTGGTGGCGGTACCGTCCGCCGAGGCCGTCTGCCCGAAGATAAGGAACGCAAAGATGAGCAGCATTGCCACGGGAGCAAGCTGCGCGGCCGGCAAGGGCAGGCGTATGCCCGCGATCCATGCGCGTACGGCTTCGCCAAAACTTTGCTTTCCAATGATGACGCCGCGTCTCTCGCTCGTTTCGGCAAGTATCGAAGCGACAAGTCCGTCCGGCACCTCGAGTTCATCGAGTTTATACGTATAGCAGGCCGCGATCGAGCGGACGACCATTCCCGGCAGGTCTTCGCAGTTCTCGCAGCAGACCGCATGGCGCTCCCAGCGGTGAAAGGCCTTTGCGGGCAAAAAGCCGTCGAGATAGTCGGTCAAATAGCCTTCGAACTCTTCACACGAGAGGCCCGTGTCGGGAGCCGTCGCGGAAAGGACGCGGGCTTCGAGCCGGGCAAGCGGCATCTTCGGGGCATGAAGCGTTTGGCAAACGCCGAGCGATTCTTTTACGTCATTGAGCAGCGAGTGGCAGAGCGGGCAGGAAAGGGCGTGCTCGGCCATTGCGGCATGCACTGCCGTCTCGAGTGTTTTATCGAGATAGTCCGTCAGCATTTCTTCGAACGCCGAGCAGTTGATCAAGTATTCGTGCTGCTTTTTCATTTGACCCACCCTTCCTAGATCGTCACGACCCTCATACGCCTCAGTATCTTCGCAAGCTCGATACGCCCGCGGTTAATTCTTGATTTCACCGTTCCTTCCGGTATCTGAAGCACATCGACAATCTCCTGATACGTCAGTTCCTCGATGTCGCGCAAGATGACGCAGGTCCTCAGATCTTCCGGCAGTTTGTCAATTCCTTCCTGCACCTGGGCGGCGAGTTCCTTTCGCTCCATCTCCCTATGAGCCGAATTCCCGACAGCCCGAAGATGGTAGTGATGATCATCGACGGCATCTGCCATCGAATTTTGCGGATTACGCTGCCTATGCCGGTAATCGTCGATTATCAAATTCCGGGCAAGCCGCATCAGCCAATTGGCAAGGTCGCCCTGCTTCGGGTCGTACTGGTCGAGCGAGCGATAGACGCGAATGAAGACCTCCTGCGTCAGGTCCTCGGCGGCTTCGACGCTCGATGTGAACCGGTATGCGAGGTTGAAGATGCGACGCGAGAACGTCGTGACCACATCTTCCCAGGCAGCACCGTCACCGAGACGCGCCCTTTTGACGAGTTCCGCTCCGTTGATCTCGGTTGCAGATTTTGCCGCTTCCAATCTATCTCTCCTATCCGGCTTCAGCCTCTGGCCAATATAACTATATCAGCAACAAGGCCTTGGAACAGCGCCCCGTCAAATTGAATTTACGACGGCCTTTCATTAAAAGTTCCCGCGAAAACCTCTCGTATCGAAGCATTTTTGGCCCGGGCGATATTTATGTTCCCGCGAAGGCATTTTCGGTTATACTCTTTGGCAACAATGAGATTCCTCAGTCCCGTATTTCTCACACTCTCGATCCTTCTTCTTGCGGCACTTGCCCAGCACAATCCGACGCCGGCGCGGCGGCAAAGGCTGCATTTGATGCGGGTGACTTTTCGAAGGCGGTCTCGCTCTTGAAGAAGCTCGTTAAGGCTGATCCTTCCGATGCGGGAGCGTGGAATTCGCTCGCGGCTGCCTATCTGCATCTGAATGAGGCGGGAAAGGCGGAAGCTGCTTCCGCCGAAGCTATTAAAGCGGAGCCAAAGAACGCCGAATACTGGGGGACGTACGGATTCGCGTTGGCCGCGGCCGAAAAGGACGACAACGCGAGATCCGCAGCCGTCAAGGCCTCGGAACTCGACCCAAAGCTCGCCGTCCCCTATTATGTGCAGGCCCTGGTCTCGTTCAGGCTGGTGATCACGCAAAGTCGTTCGGCCTGAACGAAAAAGCCATTGCTGCCGACCCGAATTTCGCCGCACCGCATCTGCTCAAGGCCCGACTCTACATCGCTCACCTTGCCCAGATCTACGACAAAGAGGTCGATCGGGATCGCACTAAAGGACAGCGAAGCAAAATTCTATCCGATGCTGCGGCAGCCCTCGCTCGCTTCGATTCGCTCACGCCCGGGCATACTTCTGACAGCAAGATGTCGGCCCCGTTGACCGTTCTTAACTTCTTCGTCGAATACTACAAGTGGTTGGCACAGAAAGATCAGGACGGGCAGAACGCGTCTTCGCTCAAAGGTTCCGCCTCTTGGGCGACGGTCGTCAATTTGATCCCGCCGGGATACAAGGAGAAGATGCGCGAACCGAAAGATGTTGTGAGGTTACTCGTCTATCTTGGTGCGGACGGAAAGGTCGGGCCGATCCTTGTTCTGAAGGGCCTTCCGAACGGGCTTACAGAAAAAGCTATTGAGAACCTTCAGCAGCTAAAGTTTACTCCTGCCAGAAAGAACGGAGTTCCGATCAATGTCGTCAGGATCGTCGAATATACCGTTACAGCGCTTTAACAGCCACGGGTGTTTCTTCGAAACTTCCTCCTGCACGGTTGCCGAATTATGACATTTGGCCGCGAATCCTGTATCGTTTTCGTTTGCGGCAGACACTTTAGGCCGCTCGAACACGTCATTGCGAAAGGCCTTTAAATATCTACTCATCATTCTTCTGACGGCTGCCTTCGTTTGGTATTTTGCCCGTAATCTCGATTGGAACGAGGTGACGCAGAATCTGCGGGCGGCCGACCCGTGGTATCTGGCGGTGGCGGCCGCGATCATCTGCCTCGGTTATTTTCTGAGGTCCGTGAGATGGCAGGTGCTTCTCGATCCGCTGACGCCTTCGAACCTGCGCGACCTTTTTGCGACAACGACCGTCGGATTTACGGCCATTTTTCTTATCGGCCGGGCCGGCGAGATACTGCGGCCGATGTGGCTTCCGATGCTCGATAAGCGTGTCCGCCCGAGCTACGCCGTCATCACGATCGGCGTCGAGCGCGTCTTTGACCTTGCATCGCTTATCTGTTTCTTCAGCGTGAGTCTCATTTGGTTCCAGACGCGGCAGGGACACGAGGCCGAATACGCTTACATTCGGCTTGTCGGGAATCTGATGGCGCTCGGTGCGGTTTCGTTCATCATCTTCCTGCTCATCTACTCTTGGCGAAGCGAGCCGCTCATCAACTGGTTCGCGGCGTTCACCGACCGTAAGTTCATCCCGAAGCGCGTTCGAACGATCTTCATCGGCCTGATGCAGCAGCTTGCAACGTCACTAAAGGTGATGACGAATCTTCGCGAGATCTTCTGGGTCACGCTCTGGACGATCGCACTCTGGCTCGCGATCGCAGTGCCGACATGGCTCGTCCTGAAGGCGTTCGGCTTGCCGCTTACGTTCGTGGATTCGATCTTCGTGATGGGCGTTGCGTCGATGGGTTCGCTTGTGCCGACGCCGGGCGGAGCCGCAGGAGCTTTCCACGCCGCGACCGCCGGCAGCCTCATCCTGCTAGGCATCCGGCACGAGGACGCCGCAGCCGTCTCGATCGTGATGCACCTTGTTTACTTTGCTCCGGCGGTCATTTTCGGTTTATATTATCTCGTCCACGGTGATATCAGCGTCGAGCGTTTCCGCAGACTCCTTTCGAGCGAGAATGCCGAGCGCGAGATCGAATCTGATTCGCCGGATTTCGAACCGCAAGAATAAAAAAATAGATGCGCTGCCCCTTTTGTACACATCTTGAAGACAAGGTCGTTGATTCGCGCGAATCCAAAGACGGCGATTCGATACGCCGTCGCCGCGAATGCCTTCAATGCGGCCGGCGTTTTACGTCCTACGAGCGGATCGACGAGATACCGTACATGGTCGTCAAGAAGGACGGCAAGCGCGAGCATTTCTATCGCGATAAGGTGATCGCGGGCCTCCTAAAGGCGGCAGAAAAGCGGCCGATCTCGACCACGCAGCTTGAGGCGATCGCCGACGAGGTCGAAAAGGTGGTTCAGGATGCGCCGGACCGCGAGCTTTCGACCACAGATGTCGGCAAGTTGATAATGCGTCGCTTAAAGACACTCGACAAGGTCGCATACGTTAGGTTCGCGTCCGTTTATCTCGAATTCGCCGATGTCTCGGAATTCTTGACCGAGCTAAAACAGCTCGTCGGTGCGAATGTGCCTGTGGGCAAAAAGCCGAAGAAAAAAAGCAAGTAGAACTGATCTCCTATGGTGTTTCGCACACAGTCAGCGGCGGTGTACGGCATCGACGCGTTGCTTGTAGATATTGAAGTAAACATTCGCCCCGCCGCCGAAAATGATGCTTCTCCGAATATCATCATCGTCGGCCTTCCCGATACCGCTGTCAGGGAATCCCGCGAACGCATCCGCGCCGCCATACAGAATTCAGGTTTTTTCTTTCCCATCGGCAAGGTCACGGTAAATCTTGCACCTGCCGACCTTCGCAAAGAAGGCGCGAGCTTCGACCTGCCGACCGCGCTCGGGATCCTCGGAGCCAACGGCGACCTGACGAACGATGCCGTGCTTGACGGCGTTATGGCGATCGGGGAACTGTCGCTCGACGGGCGCGTGCGTCCCGTGCGTGGAGCGCTTTCGATAGCGCTTGCCGCCCGCGAAAATAAGATCAAGCACCTTATCGTCCCGGAAGAGAATGGGTTTGAAGCGGCCGTCGTTCAGGGCGTTGCGGTCTATCCCGTCGCTGACCTTCGCACGACGGTGAACGTCTGCCGCGAGCTCGAATTCGGCACGCCGAAAAGCGTAACGCCGCTCGCTCTCGACCACGAAGCCCTTCGTGCCCAAAGTCCCGGCTACTCGGTCGATTTCTCGGAAGTTCGCGGCCAGCAGACCGCAAAACGAGCTCTCGAGATCGCAAGCGCCGGCGGCCACAACATCCTCTTTATCGGGCCGCCGGGATCGGGAAAGACGATGCTCGCGCGCCGTTTGCCGACGATCCTGCCGCCGCTTGAATTCGAGGAAGCCCTCGAGATCACGAAGATCCATTCTGTTGCAGGGCTTACGGGACGCTCCGGCCTCGTTACCGAAAGGCCGTTCAAATCGCCGCATCATACCGTTAGCCAAGCCGGGCTTGTCGGCGGCGGCTCCGTGCCGAAGCCGGGCGAAGTTAGCCTCGCCCATTTGGGCGTACTCTTTCTCGACGAACTGCCCGAATTCGACCGGAGTGCGCTCGAGGTGCTGCGGCAGCCGATGGAGGACAAGAGCGTTACGATCTCACGTGCGGCTTCCTCGCTTACCTTTCCGGCGAATTTTACGCTCGTTGCCTCGATGAATCCGTGCCCGTGCGGCTATTTCGGCTCGTCGCGAGAATGTAAATGCTCGCCGCTCCAGATACAGCGTTACGTCGGGCGCGTGAGCGGCCCGCTGATGGATCGCATCGACATTCATATCGACGTCCCGAGCGTAAAGTTCGAAGAGCTTCGCAGCAAGACCGCTGAAAAAAGTGAATCTTCGGCCGTTGTGCGCGAGCGCGTGATAAAAGCGCGTTCGATCCAGCTCGAACGATTTTCCGGCAATACTTTCTCGAATTCTTCGATGGCTCCGCGCGAGATCCGCCAATTCTGTGCGATCGACGCGGACGGCGAGGCTCTTCTCGAAAAAGCGATGCAGCGGCAAGGGCTTTCCGCACGAGCGCACGACCGCATCCTGAAGGTCGCCCGGACCATCGCCGACCTTGCCGGCGAACGGGACATCTCCGCCGCTCACCTTTCAGAGGCCATCAACTACCGCTCGCTAGACCGAAATTATTGGGCATAAGACCGCTGCTGCAAGCGAACCGCTCGACGCGTGCGTTTTGTGCACTTTGCACGGTCAGTGCTTGCCGGGAATGTTACCTTAAAGAGCGGTCGGGAATCGTGGCTTTGCATAAAGGACAAAGGCTACATATCTAATACAAGACATTAACATAATAAAGCTAAATATTTGTGTGTAAAGGAGATATAATGAGCTGATCTCCGATGAGCAATAGTCCGCCGCGGACAGTAAACGGAAAAGAGAGGCTTTGGCCTGAGTCTCCGATCGCCGGAGAAAAATGAACCTTGCGGGTCGTCTATTGTAGAATAAAGCTTTCGCTGTGAAATGAAGCCGTTCAAAGTACGAGACATCGAAATCGCCCCGCCGCTCATTCTATCGCCGATGGCCGGCGTGACCGACTACACGTTCAGGCGCTTGATAAAAGCGCCGCGGCGGCGTGGGCCTTGTCGTTTCAGAATTCATCTCGGTCGAAGGCTTGACGCGCGGCAATCCGAAATCGAAACGCCAAATGCATTTCGACGAGGAGGAAAGGCCGTTCGCTGTGCAGATCTTCGGAGGACGGCCGGAAAGGATGGCGATGGGTGCCGAGATGGCCGAAGAGGTCGGGGCCGACATCGTCGATGTGAATTGCGGATGCCCGGCGCCGAAGGTCGTTCGCAACGGCGGCGGTTCCGGCCTGCTCCGCGAACCCAAGCAGCTTGAGCTCATTCTTCGCGAGATCAAACGTTCCATCTCGATCCCGCTCACCTTAAAAGTGCGGACGGGCTATTCGGAATCGACGATCAACGTCGTCGATATCGCAAAGATGGCCGAGCAGTGCGGCGTCGAACATATACAGGTTCACGGGCGCACACGTGAGCAGGGCTACAAGGGGCTTGCGAATTGGGAGATCATTCGGCAGGTAAAAGAAGCCGTAAAGATCCCGGTCTCGGGCAACGGCGACATAACCTCGATAGAGTATGGAATGCAGAAATGGCGTGAGACAGGAGTAGACGGCATTCTGATCGGCCGCGGTGCGATGCAGAATCCCTGGATCTTTCGCCAGTTTCAGGACGTACTCGAAGGCCGCGAACCTTATCAGCCGGATGTTGACGAGAAAAAGTCCGTCCTGCTTGAATTTTTCGGGATGTGCCGCGAAGAAATGCCCGAGATAGTTGCTCTGGGCAAGATGAAACAGCTTGCCGGCCAGTTCACGAAGGGCTTGCCGGGCGGTGCTCAATTCCGTCAGACGCTTTACCATTCGCACTCGGCGGACGAGATACTTGTGAACATCACGATGTATTTCGAGACCTTGCGGCGCGGCGAGATGTTCGGTGACGGCCGCATCGAAAAGGACGAGCCGCCGCAGCTCGAATCCTGCTCGGCAGGTGCGTTCTATGGGCTTTAGAGAAGGAGCGGGGAAGTGAAGAAGATCGTACTTTCGACAGCGTTGGCCTTGTTCGGCATCTTTATACTTGCCGCCGCCGCTGCTGCGCAGCAGACGCCGAAACCTGCCGCAACGCCCGCAGCTTCGGCCGAACCGGGGCCGATAAAAAGCTCGCCTGCGTATGCCGAGGTGCTGCTTCGGAAAACGGAGCTCGAAGCGGACCTTTTCTCATTCGCCGACGACTACACGGACCAGAATCCGAGGGTGATCGATGCTCGGTTCGAGCTTGCGACACTCTCGAAGGACATCGACCGCCTCTTTGCCGTTCGTCCGGACGATGTGCCGAAACTCACGCTTGCGCTCGGCAAGCTGATCGTCCGGCGTGCCGAGATCGAAACGGAACTCAATCGTCTGCTTCGCACCTATAATGCCGATCATCCGCAGGTAAAGCGTGCCCGCAAAAAGGCCGAACTCTTCCGCGACGCGTTGAAGGAAATTCTCGGGAACACGGACGCTCCCGCAAGGCGTTGACCACCAAAAAAAGACTTAAGGCCGCGAACTTCTCAGATGTGAGGTCCACGGCCTAACTGAGTTTGAAAGCGGATCAGTTGGAGCCCTTGCCGCCTTTGCGCTCATCGGCGTAAAGCAGCGGCGAGACGATCGGCCGATACGTATCGTTGATCTTGATATACGCATCGGAGCGGAGTTTTGCCATGAACTGCTTCTGCTCGGCCGGGGCCTTCTCCTGCAGGATCGCGAGCCGGACGGCGTTCTCATCAAAGGTCGATTCCGAACCGGCGGCCTCACGGCCGTCGATGCGAAGTATTACGATGCCCATTTTCTGCACTTCGAACGGCAGCGTGTAATCGCCGGGCTTAATGCCTGCGATCGGTTTCTTAATAATGTCGGTCAGCGTGTTGACGGGAACTTTTTCCGCCTTGCCGGCACCTTCGGTGACGATGCCCGGATCTGAGTTCGCCTTAGCGAGTTCGTCAAAGCTCGCCCCTTTCTTCAGCGAATCGTATATCTCTTTTGCCTTTGCACGGACAGCGGCCTCGTCGCGTCCCGCAAAGCCGAGGTAGATCTCGCTGTAAGAGACGGTCTCAGGCTTGATGAACTTGTCCTTATGGGCCTCGAAGTATTCTTTGAGCTCTTTCGGCGTTGCTTCCCAGAAGATCTTCTTTTGGACGAGCTCCTGTATGACCTTGTCGCGGGTTGCCTGCGTTCGCCAATTCTCCTTGATATCGTCCGGCTCGTAGCCCTGCGAACGCATCATCTGGTAGAGCGCGTCGATCGTCTTAAGGTTATTGTCCTTCATTATCTGGACGAACCTAGCGTTGATGTCGGCGTCGATCTGCGAATCGAGCCCGACCTCTTTGGCCTTCTGCATAAGGAGCTCTTCGTTGATCAAGTTGGCGATCAACTCGCCTTCCTTTTCGTCAACCAGGCGTTTGGCCTCGTCAGGTGTCTTGCCTTCCTTGACGTAGGAATCGACCATATCCTTCTTTACGTGTCGGATACGCGAAAGGGTGATGACGCTGTCATTGACGACGGCAACGACCTCGTCAACGACGCGGGTTGCCGTCTCTTGTGCGGCCGCAAAGGTGCCGAGTGCGGCGATCGTGAGGCCGATGAGCAGAGTGCTTCTTAAATGCTTCATTATGATGATCTTGGGCTAAAGCCTTTTTCTACAAAAGAAACTTTATAGCCTTACAGGGCCTGATTTGCAAACTGCAGTATTTGATGCCGTTTAGCGGCATTTGGTTTTACGATAATCGACCGAATCTCGGCTGCATCAAAATTTCGGCAAAATTCACGCATTTTGCAGAAAATCGACTGCGTTTTCGGCGGCATTCGGTCGCCACGCCGATCGGCACCGGCTAGGCCGCAAGAGCGTTCAGGGTTCGGATCGCCGTCGATAATGCCGTTTCGTCGGGCCTCATTGGCGTTCGGAAGATGCCGTTAGGCGAAAAGCTCGTGCCCTCGGCCTCGTCCAGCTCTTTGAGCAGCTTCTCAGGGTCGATGCGGCTTGCTTCTGTGAACTTGATCGCGATGGAGCCTGCGGCCTTATCTATCGAGAGTACGCGTATGCGTTCGGCAAGCTGGCGGAGACGGCCGTATTCGAGAAGGTTCTCGACCTGCTCCGGCAATCGTCCGTAGCGGTCCTCGATCTCGCCGCGTATCGCATCAACGGCCTCGGGCGTCTCCGCATTTGCGATCCGCTTGTAGGTCCGCAGCCGCTGCGAGGCCTCCTGAATGTAGGCCTTCGGGATCGAAACATCGACGCCGAGGTTGATCGAGACGCCGACCTCGTCGGCGACCTCTTCGCCCTTGAGTTCGGCAATGGTGCGCTCGAGCATCTTCGTGTAGAGGTCGAAGCCGAGTGCGTCGAGATGGCCTGATTGCTGGCCGCCGAGAATGTTCCCGGCGCCGCGAAGCTCAAGGTCGAGCGCCGCAAGGCGAAAGCCGGCTCCGAGATCGGAGAATTCGCGGATCGCCGACAAACGACGGCGTGCGATCGGCGTCAATTCGAGCTCGCTCGGGATCAAGAGATAGGCATAAGCACGGCGGTTCGACCGGCCGACGCGCCCGCGAAGCTGATAGAGCTGCGACAGGCCGTAGTTATCCGCACGGTTGATGATGATCGTGTTCGCTCGCGGAATGTCGATGCCGTTCTCGATGATCGTCGTCGCAACAAGCACGTCGTACTTGTAGTCGATGAAGTCGAGCATTACGTTCTCCATCTCGGACTCGTTCATCTGGCCGTGGCCGATGGCGATGCGTGCTTCGGGCACGATCTTTCCGATCAGGGCAGCGATGGATTCGATCGACTCGACGCGGTTGTGTATGAAAAAGACCTGGCCGCTGCGCGAAAGTTCAAGCTCGATCGCCGAACGGATCACGCTTTCCGAGAATTGGACGACCTGCGTGTTGATCGCGAGCCGGTCGCGCGGAGGCGTTTCGATCACGGACATATCACGCATACCGAGAAGCGACATATTCAGCGTTCGTGGGATGGGCGTCGCCGAGAGCGTAAGCACATCGATCTTCTTCTTAAGCTGCTTGAGCTTTTCCTTGTGGCCGACGCCGAAACGCTGTTCTTCGTCGATGACGACAAGGCCGAGTTTTGGGAGTTTGACGTCCGCGGACAGGATCCGATGCGTGCCGATCAGGACGTCGATCTCGCCGCCTGCGGCAAGTTCGACCGCCCGTTTCTGCTCTTTCGCGGTGCGAAAACGAGAGAGCAGCTCGACCTTGATCGGGAACGCGGCGAACCGCTTCTTGAACGTCTCAAAATGCTGATACGCGAGTACGGTCGTCGGCGATAGTATCGCCGCCTGTTTGCCGTCCATCACGGCTTTGAAGACGGCCCGCATCGCGACCTCGGTCTTGCCGTAGCCGACGTCACCGATTATCAAGCGATCCATCGGCGACGGCGTTTCCATATCGCCTTTGACGTCCTCGATAGCAGCGGCTTGGTCGGCCGTAAGATCGTATGGGAAGGCATCCTCGAATTCGTGCTGCCAGGGCATATCGGGCGGGAACGCGTGGCCTGTGACGAGTTTGCGTTCGGCGTAGAGCTTCAGAAGCTCGTCGGCCATGTCTCGCATCGCACGCTTGGCCTTGGCTTTGGTCTTCTGCCAGCCAATGCCGCCGAGACGGTCAAGCGTCGGCGCCGTCGCTTCGCCGGACGAATATCGCGAGATCAGGTCGGCACGCTCGACGGGGACGAAGAGCTTCGCCTCATCCGCGTAAACAAGCAGCATGAATTCGCGTTCGCTGCCCTGCGTCGTGATCGTTTCAAGGCCGGAAAAACGGCCGATGCCGTGATCGACGTGAACCACGAAGTCGCCGGGCTTTAGGTCGCGAAAGTCCGAGATGAAGGCGCCGAGGCGACTCTTTCGCCGCTTTGTCTCGGCGGGTTCGGCCGCAACGGTTTCGCCGAAGATGTCGGTCTCGGAAAGGAAAGAGACGCCTTGCTCAGGAATCGAAAAGCCGGAAGCGAGATGCCCAACGTGAAAGTCCGTGGGCGAAGTGTTCACGCCGTATTGTCCGAGCACTTCGGCAAGCCGCTCTGCCATGCCAATGGTTTCAAGCACGAAACGCGGCGAAGAACTCTCTTTCTTGAGGTCGGCGGCGAGGGCCGCGATGTCGCCGCGGTATTTGCGGGCGACCTTTGAACGAAGCTCGACCTCGCGCGGCACTTCGTCGGAGACGAAGAGGAAAGAAATGCCGGAATTCGCTTCGATCGCGCCGTCGATCTCGAATTCTGAATCGACCGCCGCATCGGTTCGCCCGAGCGAACGAAGTTCAAAACGGGAAATTTCCGACATCGCGTCCCTCAGTTCATCGCCGGACAGGAACAGATGCTTTGGGTCGAGGGCAATATCACCATCGGAATCGACCGCTTCGAATCGTGCGGCCAGATTTTGATGCAGGCTGCGAACCGTCGTTTCGATGACCGACGGTTCGTCGAAGATGAGGATGCGTCCGTGCAAATGGTCCGACGCGGTCGCCGAAAGCGGGCGAATAAGCGGCAGCAGATATTCCCAACCGGAAAAATCCTCGCCTTCTTTCGCGAAGGCGTTCCGGTCGGCGAGATTTCGCCCGTACTTCGGGTCACTCCAATGTGATTTGGCCACGTTCGCCCATTCGCTGAACGCCTTCTCAGACACTGAGAACTCCCGCATCGGGGGAACGACCACCTCCGCAATATGCTCGACCGAACGCTGCGTTTCCGGATCGAACGAGCGCAGGGATTCGACCTCGTCTCCGAAGAATTCGACCCGAACGGGATCTTCCGCTCCGGCAGGCCAAATATCAACGATGCCGCCGCGAAATGAATACTGTCCCTGGCTCGCGACCGGGTCCTCGAACAAATAGCCGGCCGCAATTAGCTTCCTGCGCACGTCGGCCGGTTCGAACCAATCGCCGGCCTTGATCGTAATACCTAGCTCAAGGATCTCGTCAGGCGTCGGCGTACGAAAAAGGAGCGAGCGTACCGGGAGGACAACTATATCTATCGCGTTGTTTGCAAGTCCGAAAAGGGTGAGTGCGCGCGTCTCTTTCGTGCCGGCGTGCGGCGACGTTCCGGAGTACGGATCGCCCTCGAATGCAGGCAGCTGTGCAACGGAAGGGGTCTCTTCCGAATTCATTGCGGCGAACGTCTCGATCTCCGCCGCATAGTTCTCGGCCTCAGCGTTCGACGCGGTTATGAAGGCGACCTTGCGCTTTAACTCCCGAAATGCGCGCGCCGCAAAGTAAGCGCGTGCCGACGGCGACGTAAGCCCGCTGACAGGGATCACGAGTGAGCCGGAACGAGCTTCATCTAACGCGGCTTCAAGGGAGCTCTTCATAGTCTAAACACGCAGAAACGCCACCCCAAAGCCTTTTGAGGGGCCTTGTGCGGTAGCTGTGGTCTGTTTGTTACGCTCTCACATCGGCTGTCCGCAAATCAAGTTCGCCTAGTGCGCTAAGCGTGTGATGTGGAATATCCACGCAAACTCTGCTTAAATTGAAGTTTTGCGATGACACTACCTTCATTTGACGAAATCCTGGTCCCGAACGACCAAACGCAGGCTCGCGAAGAGCATCTAGCGCGGTTCGCTGACCTTGTCGGGAACGCTTATCCGAGCAAGTTCGACCGCTCGGCGCTTTCGGGCAGGGAAGACACAATATCGAATCTAAAGGCCCACGGGCCGGTCGCTGCGGCATCGGACGTAATGGCGCAAGTTCGCGCGACCCTTGAACCCGGAACGCGGCCGCCTGCGGAGGTCAAGGACAAACTTAACGAAACGCTAAAGGAGCTTGGTACGGTACGGATCGCGGGCCGGATCGCAACGCCAATTCGCGGCAACTTCGTTCATCTGACCGACGGACGCGAGAAGCTGCAGATCTACGCAAAGAAAGGACAGTTCACGCTCGCCCGGAATGACGGCGAAGCGGACCGTGATTCTGACCAAGCTTGGGAAGCGTGGCAGATCCTCGATCACGGAGATCTCATCGGCGTAGAAGGCTATCTTTTCGTGACGAATACGGGCGAAGTCAGTGTCCACGTCGAGCGTCTGTACTTCCTCGCGAAGGCTCTCTCGCCGATGCCCGACAAGATGCACGGGATCGAGGATGCTGAGATAAAGCAGCGGCAGCGATACCTCGACCTGATCGCATCGAGCTTGAAGGTCGCAGGCGACGACGAAGGGCTTTCGACACGCGAGACTTTCGAGGTGCGGGCAAAGACGATCTCGTCCCTGCGTCGATTCCTTGAGGACAACGGCTATATCGAGGTCGAAACGCCGATGCTCACGCCGAAGGCCACGGGTGCGGCCGCAAAGCCCTTTAAGACGCACCACAACGCACTCGACATCGACCTTTACGCTCGCATCGCACCCGAACTCTACCTCAAGCGGCTACTCGTTGGCGGCTTCGAAAAGGTGTACGAACTCAACCGCAATTTCCGCAACGAAGGCATCTCGTACAAGCACAATCCCGAATTCACGATGCTCGAATTCTATTGTGCCTATATGGACGTAAACGGGATGATGGACTTTTGCGAACGGATGATCCAAGAGAGCGTACGACGTGCGACGGGTGGATTGACCGTTAACTACGAACGGCATACGATCGATTTCTCCGCATTCCGGCGTCTCACTATGAAAGAGGCAATTGCAGAGACAGGACGATCCGAACCAATGTCCGATGATGGCCTTGTTGCCTGTTTTGAGGAGTTTGTGGAGCCGAACCTCATTCAGCCGACGTTCATCACGGACTTCCCAAAATCCATCTCGCCGCTCTCGAAGGCTTCGCCCGAGAACCCGCAGGTGGCGGAGCGTTTCGAACTCTACATCAATGGAATGGAAGTCGCAAACGGCTTTAGCGAGCTGAACGACCCGCGTGAGCAATACGAACGCTTTGTCGATCAGGCAGAGGCTCGCGAACGCGGAGATGACGAGGCGATGGTGCTTGATGAGGACTACGTTCGCGCGCTGTCTTACGGAATGCCGCCGGCGGCGGGAATTGGTATCGGCATCGACCGACTGGTGATGCTGCTGACGAATAAGCACTCGATCCGGGACGTGATCTTGTTCCCGCATATGCGGCCCGAACGACGAGTGGAACAGGCCGAACAAGAGAACGAATGAGCAGTCAAGACGATCTTACGCCGGAAGAAGGCCGGCTTGCCTACACCATTATTTCCTCGCTGCTCGAAGGCCACGAGAAGCTCAGCGACCTGCTCGTCCTGATGGCGCATTCGATGGACGAGGACACACTTCAGGCGTTGACCGGCACGCCGCAGTGGGAAGCGTATCTCGGATCGAAGCGCGACCTCGAGCAAACAAGGTCGCAGGTCGATGACCTGATCGAGAAGCTTAAATTGCGTGAAAATGCTTGACCTTCTGATCATCGGTGCCGGGCCCGCAGGGATCGCGGCGGCGTACGAGGCAAAATGTGCAGGCCTCGACTATCTTGTTCTTGAAAAAGGACTTATCGGGAATACGATCTACAATTACCCTGTCGGATTGACCGTCTTTTCCACCACGAACGAGCTCGAATTCACGGAAGGCGATCTTAAACCGGCCCGTGAAAAGCCGACCCGCGAAGAATTACTCTCCTATTACGTCCGATTCGTTCTTGATAACGATCTGAACGTCCGAACCGAAGAAGCTGTGCTCACGGTCGATGAGATAGAGCCGCACGTCTTCGCCGTTAAGACCGACAAGGCCGAATACAAAGCGAAGAATGTGCTGTTTGCGATCGGAGCGATGGACCATCCGCGAAAGCTCAACGTTCCCGGCGAAGATCTGCCGCACGTCTTCGATCATTTTCGTGAGACTTATCCGTGGGTGCGAAAGAAGGCGCTTGTCATCGGCGGCGGGAACTCTGCGGGCGAGGCCGCCCTCTTCCTTGCGGAAGAAGGTGCCGAGGCGACACTCGCGATCTTTCGTGAGGATTGGACGAATACCGACCCAAAACAAGGCTGCATAAAGTATTGGGTAAAGCAGCCGCTCGAGAACGCTCTTGGCGAACACTGCCTGCGGCTTTTCTTTCTTGGCCGCGTTGTAGAATTTCGCACGGGCGAGACCGTTCTGGAGAATGACGCAGGCGAAAGGGCCGTGATCCCGACCGATGTCGTTTTCGTCTTGATCGGTTCTGATGCCGACCTTACTCTCCTAAAGAACCTTGGCGTTGCGACCGAAAATGGCAAGTACGGCGATGTGCCTGTCTATTCCGAGGAGACATTCGAGACGAATGTTCCGGGCGTCTTCGCAGCCGGGCATTTTACGAATCAACGCCACATCAAGGGCGCGATCGACGCCGCAAAGGCCCTTGTTCCGAGGCTTGCCGAACGCCTCCGTTCAAATGAAGAGCCGGCCACGCCCGAGAAGGCATGGCCGGCTGCCGCCTGCGAACAGGAAAGTTAGCTCTGCTTGCCTTCGAGGAACGCCTTCAGGCGCCGCGAACGCGAAGGATGACGCAGTTTCCTCAAGGCCTTTGCTTCGATCTGGCGGATACGTTCGCGGGTGACCGCAAAATGCTGTCCGACCTCTTCAAGCGTGTGTTCCGAGCCGGTGTTCCCGAGTCCGAAACGCATCTTGATGACCTTTTCCTCACGCGGCGTTAGCGTCGCGAGAACTTCGTCCGTGATCTCGCGCAGGTTCGAGAATGTTACCGATTCCGCAGGATTAAGGATCGAACGGTCCTCGATGAAATCGCCGAGGTGAGAATCTTCCTCTTCGCCGATCGGCGTTTCCAGTGAGATCGGTTCCTGTGCGATCTTCAAGACCTTTCGGACCTTCGAAACGGGAATATCCATCCGCTTTGCGATCTCCTCGCTCGTAGGTTCGCGGCCGAGTTCCTGCACGAGGAGCCGCGAGGTGCGGATGAGCTTATTGATCGTCTCGATCATATGGACGGGAATGCGGATAGTGCGGGCCTGGTCGGCGATCGCACGCGTGATCGCCTGTCGGATCCACCACGTCGCATATGTTGAGAATTTATAGCCGCGTCGCCACTCGAACTTGTCCACCGCCTTCATCAGCCCGATGTTGCCTTCCTGAATGAGATCCAGGAACTGCAGGCCGCGGTTCGTATACTTTTTCGCGATCGAGACGACGAGGCGAAGGTTTGCCTCGACCAGCTCTCGTTTCGCTTTGTTCGTCTCGAATTCGCCGACACTGATCGTGTGATACGAGCGTTTGATCTCGACGATCGGCAGATGATACTTATCCTCGATCGCTGCCAGTACCGACTTTGCCGCATCGATCTGAGCCTTCAGCTCCTTCTTCGTCTTCGGGACAGGCTTTTTGGCGATCTTTTCTTCGCAGCGTTTGATGATGCGTTCAGCCGAGCGAATGTCGTCGACAACGTTACGGATCGAACCGATCAATTTCTGAAGCGCACGCTCGGTGAGATTCAGATTCTTGATCTCGTTCGCGATCTCAAGCCGCTGCCGTGCGGTCTTTCGCTTTAGGGTCAGGAGCCGTTTGCCGCCTTTCTTTCCAGCCTGTTTGTCCTGCTCTTTTATGAGCGAGATCCAGGTCTTCAAGGCGACCTTGAAATGCTCGCGGATATTTTCCAAACCCTCGAGCGTCCAACGCATATACTCTTCGGCCTTGTCCTCTTCGACGGAGATCTCGGCCTGTTCGGAAAAGACGACGGTCTCGCGAATACTCGCTTTTCCGGTCATCAGTTCTTCGGAGATAGCAAGCAGCCTTTCAACCGCGATCGGCGAACGCGAGATCGCCTTATGCGTCTTGATCTGGCCGCGCTCGATGCGCTGGGCGATCGAGACCTCGCCTTCACGATTCAAAAGCGGCACGACACCCATCTCGCGGAGATAGAGCCGCACCGGGTCGTTAGATTTATCGAGGACACCGGCCGAGAGATCAAGGTCGGAATCATCTTCTTCGTCCTCATCGGTGTCATCGAGGGCGAGGTCACCGGCGCGTTCGAGGAGCTTGGCGTCGGTTTCAGCGACGGAGATGTTCGCTCCTTCGAGGCGTTCGAGCACGTCTTCGAGCTCGTCCTCGGACATCATATTCTGCGGGATCTCGCGTTGGAGCTCGTCTAGGCTGAGGAATTTCTTTCGCTTGCCGAGGGCGAGCAGGCGATCCATCAGATCTTCTTTTTCGTCGTAATCAACTGACATAATCGGAGTAAAGAATGTTCGATTGTGGTAAAGGTTAAATCGTTGTTCTAAAAATACTTAATAACGCTCGGTTAAGGCCTAAAGTTTCAGTCGGGCGGCCAAAACGGGCAAATTGCAAAGTATAACACAATCCTAAGCGTTTTTTGAGTCCAAACTACGCCAGATCTTTTCGAGTTCCATTTGTGCTTGAATCAGTTCGGCAAGTGCGGCCGAGTCGCCATCCTGTTCGGCAAGTGCCGCGTCGCGACCTAGCTCGTCGATCCGGTTTCGGATAGCAAGCCTTCTAAGGGCGATAACGCAATTCTCGGCCTTTTCGAGGGCCTCATCCATTGCCTCGTCCTGCTCGCGAAATCTGGGCGTGATGAGGATCTCGCGTGCAAGCTCGAGCGTGGCCTCGTCGCCGTCGAGATGTTCAACGATGGATTCGACGGAGACATCCTTTTTCTCACGGGAAATGGCGATGAACGCGGCATAGAGTTCCGCGGTCGCGAGGTTTTCGTAGTCGGTCACCTCGAGCCGCGGCAGGATCTCTGCCGCGAGTTCGCGATCGTGCACAAGGATCTTCAGAAGATCCTTTTCGGCGACGGTCACTTTTGCTCGGGCCGAACGCGATATCGCACGCGCGGGGTCGATCGCGCGTGTATGCGGAGTCCTTGCCCCGGACGCGCCGTGCCAAAGCTCGCGCCGAAGTGCGGCATCATCTATCCCGAAGAAATCCATCGCCTGATCGAAGCTCTCACGCTGCTGTACGTGATTGCGTATGGCGGCGATCACCGGCAGGAAATCCTCGACGGCCTCGGCCTTTTGCTTTGCGTTCGCGAGCTTTCGACCTTCGGCGGAGGCCGCAAGGGCGAACTGAAGGAATGGCGTCGCACGGCCCCGAAGCGCATTGTATTCGGCCTCGCCATTCTGCCGAATGAAATCGTCCGGGTCTTTGCCGTCGGGCAGTACGAGCACCTTGATGTCAAAATCGTGCGGCAGAAGGAGTTCGATCGCGCGCCTTGCGGCCTTCGTGCCGGCTTGATCGCCGTCGTAATTGATGACGACGCGTTTTTGTGAATCGCGAAAGCAGTTTCGCCTGCGCGTCCGTGAACGCTGTTCCGAGACTTGCGACGACGTTCTCGACGCCGTTCTCCACAAGTGCGATCAGGTCCAGATAGCCTTCGACAAGGATCGCAAAGCCCTTGCGACGGATCGCGTCGCGTGCCTGAAAGAGGCCGTAGAGGTTGTCGCCCTTGACGTAGCCTGCGGTCTCGGGCGAATTCAGGTATTTCGGATCGTCATCGGGTTTGATCGCACGGGCGCCGAAGGCAACGGGCCTTCCGGTAACGTCAAGGACGGGGAACATCAAACGGTTTCGGAAACGATCGTAAGTCCGTTCTTTCTCTTCGTTCACGCTTACGAGGCCAGACCGTGCGATAAGCTTTTCGTCCGCGCCGAAATCGCGAAGCGCACCGAGCAGTGAATCCCAACTGTCGGGCGAATAGCCGAGCCGAAACTTATCGACCGTCGCATCCGAAAGCCCGCGCGCCGAGATATATGCACGCGCGGCCTTTGCGCCGGCCGAATCGGACGCAAGTTCATTTCGCCAAAGGTCGAGAGCGACGCCGTTCAATTCGATCACCTGATCGGCAAGGTGTTTCCTTTCCTCGCGGGCCTTTTTCGAACGCTCATAGCTTTCGTCATCGACGAGCTCGGGCAAGATGTAGCCGGACATTTCGGCGACACGTTTCACGGCTTCGGGGAAGTTCAGGCCCTCCATCTCCATCAGGAAATTGAATGCCGTCCCGCCTTTCCCGCATCCGAAACACTTGTAAAAACCCTTTGCAGGATTCACCGAGAACGACGGCGTTTTTTCCTGATGAAAAGGGCAGCAGGCCATCCAATTCGTCCCTTTTTTCTTCAGGTCCTGAGCATACGGCTGTATTATCCGCACCAGATCGGCCCGGGTCTTGAGATCATCAATAACATACTGCGGATACAACATTTAGCGATTATTATCGAAGGTGCGGCCTAAAGGTTGCCACAGCGTATGTCCCATGCATCCGGCGGGACGCATAAGTGTCTGTGTTACCAATAGATTGCGGACAGAATGTTCAAAACATATCGAGAAAATGTCTCGCCGGCCCGGAAATCGAAATTATCGATGCAAGGATAGCACAATGGTGCATGAAATGAGGCAAATGTCCTCCGGCAATTATTGCTTCAATTCGGCAATTGTAGCGCCATGGCCGCCCTGCGACGACGGCGCGAATTCGAAACGTTCGACGAGGTCACTGTTCTTCAGAAAATGGTGCACGTAATTCTTCAAAGCGCCTGTCCCGAACCCGTGAATGATGCGGACGCGGGGCGACGAGGCGAGATACGCTTCGTCGAGGAAACGATCGAGTTCGTATTCGGCGTCGGCTGTTGTCTTGCCGATCAGGTTCAACTCGACGGCGACATCTGCGGCGTCGATCGGCCGGTGCGTTGCTTTGGGTTTTGCGGCGCCCTTAGGAGCCGCTTCGGCCGGGAAAAGTTCGCTGATCTTTTGTCGGATCCGAATATTCCCGACGACGACCTGTGCGACGTCATCGTCGATCCGCTCGACCGTCCCGACGTTCCCGAACGTGGTCGTGACGGCCGACCCGACGTCGATATCGCCTTCGAAGGGCTTGTTGGGTTGTGATGCCTTTCTTTCGGGCTGAGCCTTCTTAAGTTTGCCGAGCACGGCGCGATTCAGTTCGGCCTTTCGGGAACTGCGTTCTTTTTCGAGGCGATTTTTTAACGCCTTGTCGCGGATCGTTTCGAGGAATGCCTTGGACTGTCGGTCGAAATCCTCGACAGCGTTCGCAAGGAGCGTTTCGAACTCGCGTTCGCGCGCCTTCTCTTTCTGCTGAGCATCCTTTTCGAGAGAATTGAATTTCGAGGCGACCGCCTCGCGCTCTTCCTCAAGCGCGACGCGCAGGTCTTCAGCAAGGCGAGTCTCGGTCTGCAGACGCTGAAGGTAAGCTTCGGCCTCTCGGGCAGAAGTATCGAGATGCCTGCGTGCTTCCTCAATGACCTTGTCGCGGATGCCGAACCGACGTGCGATCTCGATGCCGGACGACGCGCCCGCAAGGCCGGTCAGCAGGCGATAGGTCGGCTCGAGGCTTTTTTCGTCGAACTCGACCGAGGCGTTCACAACATTCGTGTCATTTGCCGCGTACATCTTCAGGCCGCGGTAATGCGTCGATGCGATGACGTGGGCACCGCACGCGCGTCGAAAATGATCGACGATCGCAACGCCGAGTGCCGACCCTTCTTCAGGGTCCGTGCCCGTTCCCGCCTCGTCAAGCAGGATCAGTGCGGGCGATGAGCATTCGTCGATCATCGAGGCGATGTTCGACATATGCGATGAGAAGGTCGAAAGGTTCGCGTTCAGCGACTGATGGTCGCCAATGTCTGCGAGCACCGACCGGTAGAACGGAATCGATGCCGCTTTTGCCGGCACCGGAAAGCCGGAGATCGCCATCAGGCTTAAAAGTCCCGCTGTCTTTAGGACGACGGTCTTGCCGCCGGCGTTCGCACCGGAAATTATCATCACGGAACGGCTCTCGGTCAATGAGAATGTGCTCGGGACGATATTTCGCGGCTTCGATTCGGGCGGCGCCTGCGCGGCCGCTTCGCGAAGATTCTGTTCGAGAAGCGGATGCCGTGCAGAGTCCAGATCGAGCTCATTTTTTTCTGCGATCGACGGGACGATACAGTCGAAGTTTCGGGCGAAACTCGTCTTTGCTTTGATCGCGTCAAGTTCCGCAACGGCGTCGGCGGCCGCTTCGATCTCGGAAAGATGCTCACGTAAAAGGCCCGTGAGCGAATGCAGGATCCGCCCGATCTCGCGTTCCTCGAGGCCCTTTAGGTTCTGGATCTCGTTGTTCGCGTCGATCGTGTCGAGCGGTTCGATATAGACGGTCTGCCCGCTCGAAGAGAAGCCGTGTGCGACGCCGGAGACCTTGCCGCGGAAATCGGACTTGACCGGTATTACGAAACGATCGTTGCGTATCGTGACAATTGCGTCTTGTATCGCGTTACCGGCCGAACGCATTGCGGATTCGAGCGTTCGCGTCAACTGAGCCCGCCGGGAATTTATCTCGCGGCGTATCTTTGCGAGCTCGGGCGAAGCCGAATCATCGATCTCGCCGCCCGGAAGTATCTTGCGCGATATCTCGGACATCGCCGTAGAAAGTTTCGATGAAAAGGACGAGACGATCTGGCTAAGTGTCGGGCAATTCGCCTTTTCGCCTTCGATCACGCTTCGTGCGGCAAGGGCCTGGCTGCAGAGCGCCGCGATGGCGGTCAAGGAGAGAGCGTCGAGTGCGGCATTCTCGATACGAAGGATCGCGAGCGAGTTCGCCGGATCGTCGATATTCGAGAATGTCCAGTAAGCGTCCCGTTCCTCGGAAAGCCACAGCGTTTCTTTGACGGCGGAAAGCGAGCGTTCAAGTTCGAGCCGCGAGGCGAAAGGCCGGGCAGAAAGCACGAGGGCCGCACCTGCATCCGTCTGCGCGTTCTTTGCGACGAGTGCGAGCAGGCGGTCGAATTCCAATGTGTCAAGCGAGTAACTCATCCAAAAACTCAGGCGAGGAAACGCCCGCGGATCTCCGGCGTCGGCATCATACAGGCGTCCTTTTTGCCGAAAAGGCGATACCGATATTTCGCAAAGAGCCGATAGAAAAGGTCACGCACCGGCCTTGGGATCACGACGAGAACCCCCGCCAAACTCCAGATGCCGCCAAGGCGACGCGCGATCTGCAGAGCGGCGTCCGAATGAAGATGAGCCTTGCCGCCTGCGATCAGGATCACGGAATCAACGTCATCGGGGATCGAGTATTTTGCGACAAGTTCGCGGCCGATGTCGGATTGGAGCGGTGCGAAGCGAAAGACGCCCGCCTTGTCGCGCGTGATGATGAAATTCACGGCGGCATCGCAAAAATTGCAAACTCCGTCAAAGAGTACGATCGGTGCCTCGTCCATCACGCTTTCTGCGGTATCTCCTCACCCTTTTCGAAGAACTCGAGCGACTCCGAATTCACACAATAACGTCGGCCGGTCGGCGGCGGGCCGTCCGGAAAAACGTGTCCTTGATGGCCGCCGCAGCGGGCACAGCGGATCTCGATACGGCGCATTCCGTACGAATTATCCTCGATCTCGGCAAGGTGCGACCGATCGAACGGAGCGTAGAACGAAGGCCAACCGGTGCCGGAATGGAATTTCTTTTCGGACGTAAAGAGCGGCAGGCCGCACAGACGACAGGCATACGTGCCCTCGAGCTCGTTGTCGAGAAGCGTGCCGCAGAATGCCGGTTCCGTTCCGTGATCGAGCAGAATGCGCGCCTGCTCGGCGGTCAATGTTTCGGCCAACTCGCGGATCCGCTCTTCGCCAAGCGGCGAGATGTCGAAGCCCTTTTCAGATACTTGCCCAGCCATTTCTCCCATTACCTCCTAGCCCCACCAAAACGCGGCGGCAACAATACAGTATAAACCGATAAGGGCCAGGCCTTCGAGCCAGATGGATTCGCCGTCGTAGATAATGAAGGCCGAAACGATCACTGCGAGCACGAGTGCGGCCAGCAAGAGCGGCGTCAGGATGAAGGAGAGTATCGCTCCGCCAAGCACGAATGAGAGAAGGACAAGCACGGGGAAAAGCCCGAGAGCGACCTGCAGTGAGCTGTTCAGGATCACGCTGACGGCATAATCGGTCTGATTTCTCCATGCGAGCTGGATGCCGACGAGGTTCTCGATCGCATTTCCCGCGATCGCGACAACGACAAGTCCCGCGAATGCCGGTGCGATACCGATCGACGCCATTGCCGGCTCAAGTCCCGCGACGAACCAATCCGAGACGAATGCGGCTCCCGCACCTGAAAGTGCGAGCATTGCGATCGACAGATAAGTCGGCCATGACGGTCCGTGCTCGCCGTTCTCGGCCGGAACGGCAAGGTCGCCCTTGATGAAAAAGTAGATGCTTGCGCCGAGAAGGACGAGCATCACGACGGCAACAAAAGAATCAAGTCCGTCGATATGCATTCCTGCCGGCGTGTGCAATTCCTTTGCGAGCGTCGGCACGGCAAGCGCGGCGACGGCGAGCATCATCAAGGTGACGATCGTTTTCGGCGGCTCAGAATCAAAACGCTGCCTTCCGTTCTTCAGGCCGCCGAGGAAGATCGCAAATCCGAGCACAAGGATCGAGTTTCCGAGTATCGATCCGACGAGTGCGGCCTGCACGACCTCGACAAGGCCGGCACGCAGGGCGAAGATGCAGACGAAAAGCTCCGGCAGGTTCCCGAGAGCGGATTGCAGTATGCCGGTCGCTCCGGGCCCAAGTTTCCTGCCTAGTTGGTCGGTCGATTCACCGACAATGACTGCAAGGAGTGCGAGGGCGGCGGCGGCCGCAACGAAGGCGACAAGTGCATTCGCACCCGCGTAATGGAGACGCCCGCGGCGGCGGTAAATGCCGCACACAGGCCAACGATCAACTTTTGCTTTCTTTCCGTATCATCACCTCCGGCTCTGCCGCAAACGGCGGAGTATGCGCTATATTTTGAGATCAGGTTTCAAATATACCCCAAAATATGAAAGATCCATCCCACGCGTTGGGTGTCGAAACAGGCGTCTATCGTGTAAAGTTCGGCTTTGCGTACTTTGGAATGTACGCTCTTTGCCTCGCTCTTTCGGGCCTGGGCATCCTGATGTTCATGGGCGTTGCCTCTGTCGGCGAGAAGATCGGAGCGGCCATTTTTACGGTGTTCCTTTCGCTTCCGCTCGTCTTTTTGGTGCTGCGGACAGTTCCCGCAATATTCGATGAGCTTCGCGTATTTGAGAACGGATTTACGTACAAAAGCCGAAAGGGGATCGCAACGTGCCTCTGGAGCCAGGTGAAGGACCGAGCGGGAATTCTTGATGTCGACAATCGCATCAAGGTCGCCTCGGTCGAGAAGCGGAACAAGGAAAAGATCGTCTTTGCCTTCGGGATGCGCGGCCTCGATGTCATCGCACGTGAGCTCGACAAATATGAATTCTCGAAGATCCCGCGTCGGAAAAGATAACTGCGGCAGAAGCCGCGGCCCTCGAACCGAAGGATCTCGGCACCTTGCGTGCGACGTACCGCGTAAAGAATTCGGTCGCGGAGCTGATCCCGCTCGCGATGCTGCTTCTTTTGGTCGGATTAGGAGTTCTCTTGCCCGTTGCGAACGAGAATCTCTGGCTGATCCCGGCGTGCTCGGTCCCGCTTGCGCTCCCTTTCTGCATTTACGCCTGGATGCTTATAAAAGGCCGGAAGGACGAGCTGGCCGTCCACGAGAACGGTTTCATCTACACGTCAGCAAATGTGCCGGTCACGTGCTTTTGGCATGAGATCGAGGATTACTCGCTTGTCCGCCGCAGTCCTGAGATCTCGGCGATCAAGAAGAGGAACGGCCCTTGGATAACGATCGCGCACAATATGGGCGGCCAGGACGAATTGCGGCCTCACCTGCGGACGGTGGTCAAGGCGCCCGTTCAGGACTGATCGCTGCTGTCGCCCGTCAACCTTCGTTCGAGTTCGCGAACCTTTCGCCCGATCTGCCCAAGCCGCTGAAAGACGGCCATCGACCGCAGCCATTCGCGATTGTCGAATGCGGGAATGCCGGAGATGACGCGTCCCGGCTCGACATCGTGCGAGGTAGCGGATTTTGCCGTGATGACGGCGTCGTCGCCGACCTTCAGATGGCCGGCGATGCCGACCTGGCCGGCGAGAATGACGCGTTTTCCGATGTGCGAAGTTCCGGCAAGTCCCGTTTGAGCGCAGATTAATGCGTCCTCATCGACCGTACATGAATGCCCGATCTGGACGAGGTTGTCGATCTTTGCTCCGCGTCGGATCCGCGTCTCTCCGACAGAAGCACAGTCGATCGCGGTGTTCGCTCCGATCTCGACATCGTCCTCAAGGACGACACGGCCGGCTGCGGGATCTTAAGCCACGATTTTTCGGGCGTTTTTGCATATCCGAAGCCGTCCGAGCCGATCGTCGTGTTGTTGTGGATCGTGCACCGTCTGCCGATCTCGCAATTCTCGCGGACGGAAACGCCGGAATGTATGGTCGTGCCTTCGCCGACGCGGACATTCTCGTAGATGGTCACATTCGGCAATATCCGAACGCCTTTTTCGATGACCGCGTTCGGGCCGATAACGGCGTTCGCGTGGATCTCGGTTTCGGGATCGACAGACGCCGTTGGGTCGATCACGGCGGAAGAATGGACGAACGGCGTGAGTGCCGGCTCGGGAAAGAAAGCCCGTAAAGCCTTTGTATATGCAAGATACGGGTCTTTTGCCCGAAGAACGGCGATGTCGCCGCGTTCAATTGCGGTGTCTGTCGCAAGGAAGATCGCTGATGCGTTCGTTGCGGCTACCTGCGAGGTATATTTTGGGTTCGCAAGGAAGGTCACCTCACCTTTTTGAGCAAGGTCGAGGCCTGCGGCCGAGACGATCTCGAGGGTTGGTTCGCCGCTCTCGATCGTCGAATCTGCGATCTTTGCAAGTTCCGATAACTTCATTGGTAATAAATGTTGTAAAACATCGCCCCGATATGCAAGACTATTTGTAGCAAACAAAAGGTTCCGCACAAAGACATCCCCGTCTTTTGTTGTGTCTCTCCAAGAAATTTAATTTTACTTGATCAGTCGGAGGTATCGATTTTGTATGACCGAGATGAGTGCCGCAGTTCAGAGAGGAAACGTGTCAGAGAACCTTAAACACAGGCCATTGCAGCAGCAGAAGGCTTCAGGAGGCCGTTGGAACAGCCTAATTGCCACCAATACCGCGATCGCGATCGGCAGTCGCGTCCACGGTTCGAAATCCGAGATCTACGTCAACGGGATGTGCGTGGAGCTCGGGAAGGGAAGCGTCAGCTGCCCGAGCATCGTCGTCGTGAACGGCGAACCGAAATTCCAGGAAGGGCGTGAGGTCTTGCAGAATCCGACCGTCGTTGTCGAGGTGATCGCGAACGATGTCGATCCGCTTGGCCGTGCCGAGCGACTCGAAGGCTACTTAGCTCTGCCGAGTATCAAGGAATGCCTTCTCGTGCGGTCGGACCAAATGCGTATCGAGCATTACGTTCGGCAGAATGCGAAACAGTGGCTCTACAAGATCTACGACGAACGCGATGACGTGGCGTCGATCGATACACTCAACTGCAAGGTCTCGGTCGCCGAGATCTACGCGAAGGTCGATGTTCGAACTTCCGGGCTTAACTCGAGAGCAATAAACTAAAATTTCAGCTAAAAATGAACGAGAGCAGACGGGCGAGGAGTTTGCCCTTCTGCTCTCGCGGTTTTTTGGCCTGGCGAGCGACTGCGCGCCGTTATTTTCGCATCATCGTCTGCTGCTCGGATTTTACGAGCCATTCGCCGTCGCGTTTTACGAACGTGTCGGTGATGCGGGCGCTTCCCGATGCACCGTTCTTCAGCGTGATCTTTTGTGTGTATTGGAACACGGCCGAATCCTCGCTGAAACTTAGGAGCTCCGCATCGGTGATGACGAACGTCTTGACGGTCCGTTCTTTCTTGATGTTGGCGAGTGCTTCGTTCTTGTCCTGAACCTTGCCGTCAACGCCGGTGAGCACGAAATCTTCCGTCATATTCTTTGCAAGAAAAGAGATATCGCCGTCGAGAACCGCCTGTGTCAGGTTCTTTTCAAGCAGAAGAAGTTCGTTGAAGACGTCCTGTTTTGAGGGTGCGGCCTTGGCCGGAGCTTGTGCGGTATTCGCCGGCGGTGGCCGGCCGGGCGTTCTTTGTCTTCGCCAAGCTGGCAAGCGTACATTACGGCGGCGATCAGTCCGAGGGCTAGTAGGGATCTCATAAAAAATCGTCCTTAATTCGGTACCAGAATTCTAAAAAATACGGGCATAGTATCGTATGGAAAGCGTTTTCGTGCAACAGCCGCCTGACGAAACCAAATGAAGCGGTTCGAGTGCGAAATTTCGGACCTTCTACATAAGGCTTACCGGGTCGATCTCGACGAAGGCAAACCGCATTTCGACGCCCCGATCTTCGGCCTCGGCAAGGCCGATGTCCAGGACATTTCGCAGGTCCCGCCGCGATTCCGAACGCAGGATGATCTGCATTCGATATTCGTTCTTGAGGCGAGCTATCGAGGCCGATGCAGGCCCGACGATACGCACGGCCTTTTTCGAGTTTGCCGAGTCGAGAGAACGGCGGATGGCGTTCGCGATACCTTTAGCGCGCCCGAGGTCGGGATGCCGCACCATGATCGACGCAAGCGCGACGACCGGCGGATAGCGGAAATTCTCGCGGAATCTCAGCTCGTCGGCGTAAAAGCCGTCGTAATCCTGCTCGACGGCACGGCGCAGGGCGTAATGATCGGGATGATAGGTTTGGATGATCACGCGTCCCGGTTTGTCGCCGCGTCCCGAACGCCCCGCGACCTGCGTGATCATCTGGAACGTCCGCTCGGCCGAACGCAGGTCGGGAATGCCCAATCCGATATCGACGCCGACGACGCCGACGAGCGTCACGTTCGGGAAGTCGTGTCCTTTTGAGATCATCTGAGTGCCGACAAGCATATCGATGCGGCCCTCGGCGAAATCGAGAAGCTTCTTTTCGAGCTCGCCCCGCCGCGTGATGGAATCACGGTCGATGCGTTCGATCTTCAGGTCCGGGAATTTTTTTAGTGAGTTGGTCGGCGATGTTCTCAGTGCCCTCGCCGACGAAGTAGAGGAACTCGCTCTCGCATTTCGGGCAGATGCGCGGGGCCGGTTCACCGTAGCCGCAGTAATGACAAGTTAGGCGCGCTTCGCGGCGATGGAACGTAAGCGTAATGTCGCAGTTCTTGCACTTGAGCATCTCGCCGCAAGAGCGGCAGAGAACGAACTGCGAGAAACCGCGGCGGTTCATCAGGACGATCATCTGCTCACCGCGTTGTGCCGCCTGCGAGATCGCATCCAAGAGCTCCTGCGAAAGCCCGACGTCTTTGCCCTCGCGTTTGAAGACGTCACGCATATCGATGAGCTCGGCCGAGGCAAGCGGGCGGCCGCCGATACGTTCCGGCATCGAAAGGAGCGTGTATTTGCCGTGCCGTGCGTTATAGAAGGATTCCATTGCGGGAGTGGCCGAGCCAAGCACGATCGCCGCTCCCGCGAAATTCGCGCGCATCACCGCGACGTCTCGGGCGTTGTAGAAGGGCGATTCCCATTGGCGGTAGGCCGGGTCGTGTTCCTCGTCAACGATGATTAGCCCGATGTTCTCGAGCGGAGCGAAAACGGCCGAGCGAGTGCCGATCGCCACACGTGCATCACCCGTTCGGATGCGCCGCCATTCATCGAACCGCTCGCCCTGAGAAAGGCCCGAATGAAGGATCGCGACCTCCGAGCCGAAGGCCGCACGAAGCTGCCGCGAGAAAACGGGCGTTAAGGCGATCTCGGGTACGAGCATCAGGCAGAATGCCCGCCTGCGAGCGTGTGGCTGATCGCGCGGAAATAGACCTCCGTCTTTCCGCTGCCCGTAACGCCGTGGAGCAGGAACGCCTTGAACTCGCCTGCCTCGATCGCGTCCGTTATCTGTCCGACTGCGTTCGCCTGATGCTCCGTGAGAGCGATCTCATGCCGCTCAGGCGACTTTTCGACGGAAAGAGGGTTGCGGAATACGTCCTGAACAAAAACTTCGAGGAAACGCCTCCTAACGAGCGTGTTGACCGGCGAAGCGCCGACGCCGGCCCCATCAAGCAGATCCGTCCAGAGCATTTCGCCGCCCGCGGCGGAGATCGTGTCGAGTATCGCCTCTTGAGCTTTTGTGAGCGGCTTGGCCGCATCGGCAGACGCCGGATCAAGCAGTTTGACGGCCTTTCGGCGCTTTGGGCGGACCGTTTCCGAGCTGAGCCCTGCTGGAAGCGCCGCTTTGAGCATCTCGCCCCAGAATGACGCGTAATAATCGGCCGTCCATTCCGTCAGCCGCAGTATCTCGTTGGTGATCAGAGAGTCGTCGTCGAGGAACTCTATCGCGGGACGGATCTTCTTCGGGTCGATATCGAGATCCGCCGGGAGTTCGTTGTGGACGGCGACAACAAACCCGATCAATCGACGTTTTCCGAAAGGCACGCGCACGCGCTGTCCCAATTCCGGGCGCACGTTGCTGTCCGACGGCACCGTGTAGGCGAAGGTGCGTTGGAGCGGAAGGGGAAGCGCGGCCTCGATGAATCGGATCGCTTCAGCTTTCGTTTTATTTCCTGCGAGCGTCAATGTCTGCAATCTTACAGGATTCTTGTCTCGGGAGTGAACGGCGTAGAGCTTGCAGCACCGGCATAAGCAAATGGGTCGCGTTTGGGTTAGAATTACCGTTATGAGCGAGATGTTTGTACGGGCGAAGAGAAAAGGAAATTCAATCCCGTTTTCCTGATCGGGATCGTGATAGGTGTGCTTGCCGTCGGTGCGGCGATCTTTTATCTCGCGCAAAAGCCGTCGATCGAGGATCAGACGCAGCAGATTCTCGACACCGCTGCAAAACCCGGAAGTCCTGAATTCGCAGAGCTTAACAAGGACATCATCATCGCCACCAACGACAACGAGACAATAGAATCGCCCACGGGCCTCGGCACCATCTCGATGTTCATCAAAGGCCAGATCCGAAATAAAGGAACTCACGACATCTCTGTCCTCGAAGTGAATGTCTCGGTCGTCGATCGACAAAAGCAGGTCGTAAAAGAGCGGCGGCTGCTTTTCGTGCCGGGGCAGCATCCGGTCCTGAAAGCGGGTGAGACGGTGCCGGTCTCGCTCACGCTTGACGGCTTCGATCCTAAGGCCGAGCGTGCGCTTATCTACTGGCGTGTGACGGCGATCAAAGCGGCATCTTGAGGCCGCACGCATTTTTGCCCTTTAAAAGCATATTTTTTAACATTAAGACCATATGATCGAAGGCGAAGATTTTACGGTCGCGCTCAGCGACCCCGAGATCGTTGAACCCATGATGCAGGTGCCGCCCGTGCTTCCGGTGCTGCCGCTCAGGGATATTGTCATTTATCCGTTCATGATCGTCCCGCTCTTTGTCTCGCGTGACCGTTCGATAAAGGCGGTCGAAGAGGCGTTAAAAGAGAATCGGATGATCCTTCTCGTCTCGCAAAAGGACGTGAACAAAGAGGAACCCGTAAAGGAAGATCTTTACTCGGTCGGGACGGTCGCGATCATTATGCGGATGCTCAAGCTGCCGGACGGGCGCATCCGTATTCTCATTCAGGGGCTTTCGCGATGTCGAGTAGGCGACGTTGATCCGTCCGGAGATCACATAAAGGCGTCGGTCACGCCGATCTCTGAACCGCTTGCACCTGAGAATTCGCTCGAGGTCGAGGCCCTCATCCGGAATGTTCGCAGCTCGATGGAGCGTGCGATGAAGCTCGGCAAACCGATCTCGCCGGAGGTCGTTGCGATCCTTGCCAACCTCGATGACGCCGGACGGCTTGCCGATCTTTCGGCCTCGAATCTCGAACTTGGCCTCGCGGACGCACAGTCCGTTCTCGACATTGAAGACCCGATCGCGCGGCTGCGGCGCGTGAACGAGGTCCTTGAGCGGGAACTCGAGGTGCTGACGTTCCAGCACGAAATAAATACCCAGGCTCGTGCGGATATGGACCGCTCGCAGCGTGAATATTTTCTTCGGCAGCAGCTAAAGGCGATCCAGAATGAACTCGGCGAAAGCAGTGAGCTATCAGAAGAGATCAACAGCTACCATGACAAGATCGCCAACGCGAAAATGCCTGAGGCGGTTCAGGCCGAGGCTCAGCGTCAGCTCAAGAAATTCGAGCGGATGCATCCCGATACGGCCGAGACCTCGACATTGCGGAATTGGCTCGACATCGTGCTGGACCTTCCGTGGTCAACGGCCTCCGAGGACAATCTCGACCTCGCGGCCGCCCAGAAGATCCTCGACGAGGACCACTACGGCCTCCCGCGCGTAAAAGAACGTATTATCGAGGCCCTCGCCGTTCGTAAACTGCGGAAAAAGCCGAAAGGTTCGATCTTATGCCTTGTTGGCCCTCCGGGAGTAGGCAAAACGAGCCTCGGGCGGTCGGTCGCTCGAGCGCTCGGACGCAAATTCGTTCGTTTAAGCCTTGGCGGCCTAAACGACGAGGCCGAGATCCGCGGCCACCGGCGAACCTATGTCGGCGCGATGCCGGGCCGTATCATTACGGCCATCCATCAGGCCAAGACGAACAATCCGCTCATAATGCTTGACGAGATCGACAAGGTCGGCACGCATTTTCGCGGCGACCCGAGCGCGGCACTCCTTGAAGTACTCGACCCCGAGCAGAATTTTGCCTTTCGCGACAACTACCTAGGGGTTCAGTTCGATCTCTCGAATGTCATCTTTATGACGACGGCAAATGTGCTCGAGACGATCCAGCCGGCCCTGCGGGACCGAATGGAGGTGATCACAATTGCGGGCTACACCGCAAGCGAGAAGCTCGAGATCGCACGCCGCCACGTGATCCCGAAACAGATCGAAGACAACGGCTTGACGGCAAAGGACGTGAAGTTCGATAAGCGTGCGATCCTGCGGATCATTGGCGAATATACGCAGGAGGCCGGGCTTCGACAGCTCGAACGCGAGATCGGCAAGGTGTGTCGAAAGGTCGCCCGCCGAAAGGCCGAAGCCAAGCGAAAGGTGTCGGCGGTGAAGGTCACGGCCGAGAATATCACCGATTTTCTGCGTGTTCCGAAAATACACGTCGAACGAGCGCCGACCAAGGATTCGATCGGCACGGTTACAGGCCTTGCATGGACAGCGGTCGGCGGCGAGATCTTGATCATCGAAGCACTGCGGACACGCGGAAAAGGGAAACTGCTCCTTACCGGCCAACTGGGCGAGGTGATGCAGGAATCAGCGCAGGCAGCGTTCACGTTCGCAAAAAGCCGCTTTGCCGAACTTGGCATCGAAGAGGATGTGCTTGAGAAATTCGACATCCACATTCACCTGCCGGAAGGTGCGATCCCGAAGGACGGCCCGTCTGCGGGTATCGGAATGGCTACGGCCCTTGTCTCCGTGCTTTCGCGGCGGCCGGTACGCCACACCATGGCGATGACCGGCGAGATCACACTTCGTGGCAACGTGCTCCCGATCGGCGGAGTCAAAGAAAAACTGCTTGCCGCACGGCGCGCCAAGGTCAAAACCGTGATCCTGCCGAAGGCAAATGAACGCGACCTTGTCGATCTTCCGCAGGAAGTTCACGATGATTTGAAGTTTATTTTTGTTGAGAATGTGCTTGAAGTGTTCGACGCCGCCTTGCGTCCGGCACCGCGAAAAGCCAAGGCAAAGAAGGCCGGCGGGACAAAATAAGCCAGGGAAATGGCCGGAAAATACGGGAATGCCTTATTTTATAATGGTTTCAAGCATTGACCTGACGTTTTTGGAGTTGTTAAAATCATAAGTTGTGTTGCCGTCCGGTAGGCAGGCCTGTGGGCGCATACACAGGAAAACGAACTTTTTCGCCGCAGAGGCGTTAGATAGTTCGTGGCAAACGTGAAGAATGCGTGTGCTGCTCTCGCGCTTTCTTCGGGCAAAAGGCAGTTCAAAGAGCAATAAAAATATAGTCTTGATGAAGAAATTCAGGGTCGCCCCCGCAGCACTTTCGGTCTCACTCTCGCTTTGCGCCGCGATCGGAGCTTCGGCTCAGATCACGGGCACGCGCTCAAGCAACAATACACGCCCGCCCGAGGTCGCGCGAGCTCAGGCCGACGTGAATTACGTGTTGCTCGAGTCCGGAAAGGCTTTTAAGGAAGGGCTGACCGCGTATTCCCAGGGCCGTTATCAGGATGCCGGGGCCCGCTTTGACAAGTCCGTCGAAACGTTCCTTTACTCGACGCTTAACATTCAGGGCGAACCGCGTCTTAAGAATTGCTACGATCAGCTCATCGAGACCGTTTACCGGATCGAGTATCCTTCCGACAGCCAGATTCCCCAGGTTCGCGGCGTTGCGGCGACCTGCGGTTGGGAAATTGATGCAAAACTCGCAGATCAGGTCTCGCAGATGGCTCGCCCGGCCGCGAACAATAACGTCGCAGCATCGACCGTCGCGGTCACGAGCGGCCCGAGCGACCCGGCACCGCAAGGCTTCGTGAATCAGGAATTCGAACCTTCGCCACTCGACGATCTTGCAAAGCTCGAGTTGACGCCGGAAGAGCAGGCCGTTGACAACAATCCGGTCGCTCAGGAGCAATATCAGTATCTGCAGCGTGTCGTCTCGAACAGGTCGCTCGGATTCACCTTTCAGGTGCATCCGATGATCCAGCAGTTCATCAACTACTATCGTGGACGCGGGCGGACGACCATGGAGGTCGGCCTTTATCGCTCCGGAATGTTCATGTCGATGGCTCGCCGCATTTTCCGCGAAGAGGGCGTTCCGGAGAATGTAGCGTGGCTTGGCCAGGTCGAAAGCGCCTGGAAGCCGACCGCGTACTCATCCGCCGCCGCATCCGGCCTGTGGCAGTTCATTCCGGGAACCGGTGTCCGCTTTGGCCTTCAGAGAACGGCTTACGTTGACGAACGCAACAGCTTTGACGAGGCAACACGTGCCTCCGCACGTTATCTTAAGTTCCTTGCTAACCGCTACAACGGCAACTGGGAGCTTGCCATGGCCGCATATAACTCGGGCGAAGGCAACGTCGATAGAGCGATCCGACGTGCTGGAGCAGCGAATTTCTGGCTAGCATTCCCGTACCTGCCGCGCGAGACGCGCAACTACGTGCCAAATATCCTTGCGACGATCCTGATCGCAAATAATCCGAACCAGTACGGCTTTGGACAGATCCGGCCTGCACCGCCGCTTCGATATGACCGCCTGCGTGTGCCGGCCTCGACGAACCTGAACCTGATCGCGGCGGCCGCTGACACGAGCGTCCAGCTCCTGCGGTATCTGAACCCGCATTTGCGTACGAATACGACGCCGCCGGTGCCGTATATCGTGAATGTCCCGCTTGGAAAGGGAAATGAGGTCGCGGCGATCTTCAAGAGGCTGCCTGCATCGAAAATACCGAGCACTAACCTTGCACGGTCCGTGCACGGCGAGACGTGGCAGTCGATCTCGAACCGCACGGGCGTAAGCGTCGCTGAATTGATGGAAGCCAATCCGGGAATGAAACATCCGAGCGGAAAGGTCTTCGTTCCTGTTAGCGTCGGCAACCGCGTCGAGGCAACGGCATATACGCGTCCCACGAATCGCCCCGCGTCGGCGCCTGTGGCTGCGAAGGTACGTATTGTCAAGGCTCGGGCAGGCGATACGGTCGCCAAGATCGCACAGCGTGAGAAGGTCGATGCCGCCGAGCTTGCAAAGTTCAATGGACTGCTGCCGAACTCGGTGCTTTTCTCCGGGCGTGAGATCAAGATACCGACGAAATAGCTTTTAACTCGTCACGCTTTTTAAAGACGCCGGGGCCGCCTAAACTAGTGTCCCCGGCGTCTTTGCATTTCCATTTCAGTTGACATTTCGGTCAACTGTAACTATACTTGTTACAGTTATGGCGGCTAACAGCCAATTCGCGATGGCGGTTCATATCCTGACGCTACTTGCGAGAAAAGGCGACCAAAACTTAAAGTCCGACGCGATCGCCCACAGCGTGAACACGAATCCCGTTGTGATCCGGCGCGTGCTCGGCCAACTTGGGCACGCGGGCCTTGTCGCATCGCAGACCGGTGCATCCGGCGGAACGCGACTCGTTCGCACGCCCGAGAATATTTGTCTTGTCGATGTTTATAAGGCCGTTTCGTGCGGCGAGGTCTTTGCTCTGCCGACGCGTCCGGCAAGCCAGGATTGCCCGGTCGGACGAAATATCGAATCCGTACTCTGCAATCTCCAGAAGGCGATCGACCGCAGCGTTGCGGAAAAGTTGGGTGAATTTACGCTTGCGCGCGTCCTCGAGATGATCGATACCGAGGATGCCGTCGCTGCGTAAAAATTTTTTATTCTTAATTGTAGCAATCTTAGTTACAAATATCGATCGGGTGAACAATATGCGTGAATATTTGGAAAGATCAATGACCTTCGAGCAGTATCTTAAACTTATCGACGACTTGCTTGCCGAAGGAAAAACTACCGGCGACGATCAGTCGATATCGAGGACGAGCTTTGCCTTGTTGAACAGAAAGCGTATCGATAGGATCCTGAAGACATTCATTCCGGACGAGGAGGCCGCCAAGGGCATAACTAAGGTCAGTACGCCCCGAACATGGTTCGTGCTGACGGAAGGCTGGTGCGGCGATGCGGCACAAAGCGTGCCGGTGATCGAACAGCTCGCGAGCCTGAATCCGCTGATCGAAACGAGGTACCTCTTGCGGGACGAGAATCTCGAATTGATGGATCAATACCTGGTGAACGGAGCGCGGTCGATACCGAAGCTTATTGCCGTCGAGAACGATACCGACAAGGTGCTTTGGCATTGGGGGCCGCGGCCTCAGGGTGCGACCGACCTTTTTGCCGAGCTAAAAGCTGCCGGAACGTTGAAGGATGATATTCTCGAAGCGATACAGCGTTGGTACATCGCGGACAAAGGGAATTCGACGGCACGCGAGATCGCCGCTTTGGTGCTTGCGGCCGAGAAAGGCAAGGCGCTTGCCGCAGTTTGAAGCGAACGGAATATGAAGGCGTACGAACTCGCGAATTTTGGGCTTGACGAGCTGCGGCTCGCCGATGCGGAGGTGCCCGAGCCGGGCGATGACGAGGTGCTCGTTAAGATGCATGCCGCTTCGCTGAATTACCGCGACCTGATGGTCGTCTCGGGAAAATACAATCCCCGGATGAAGCTGCCGGTCGTGCCGCTTTCAGATGGAGCGGGCGAGATCGTCGCCGTCGGGCGAAACGTCCGGACGCGGAAGCCGGGCGACCGAGTTATGCCGCTGTTCGTGCAGAAGTGGTTCGACGGCAAGCTTGACGTTGCGGCCTCGAGGAGCTCTCTAGGCGGCGATGCTCGCTCGAATGGCGTTCTGCGTGAGTATGCGGCGTTCAACGAACGGTCGGTCGTCGAGATCCCTGGATACCTGAGCAGCGTCGAGGCGGCGACGCTGCCGTGCACTGCGTTGACCGCTTGGCATGCGTTGGTCGAGAGCGGCGGCCTGCAGCCCGGCGAGGTCGTCCTTACGCAGGGAACCGGCGGCGTTTCGATCTTCGCGATCCAGATCGCGAAGCATTTCGGTGCGAAAGTGATCGCGACGTCATCCTCGGATGCAAAGATCGACAAGCTGCGTGAGCTTGGCGTTGACCTTGCGATCAACTATGCGGAGACGCCGGATTGGGAGAAGGCGGTGCTCGAGTTCACGGACGGCGTCGGCGTCGATCATGTTGTCGAGGTCGGCGGTGCCGGAACGATCCAGAAGAGCATTGCGTCCGTACGGATGGGCGGCAATATCGCCTTGATCGGCGCGTTGTCGGGTGCGGCGTCTGTCGATACGGTGCCGATCTTTATGCGTGCGATACGCCTTCAGGGGGTCTTTGTGGGTTCGAAGGCGATGTTCGAGCGTATGCTCGCGGAGTTCGCAACGGCGGAGCTGCGGCCTGTCATCGACCGCACGTTCGCCTTTCCGGAAGCTCGGGAAGCATTTCGTTATATGGAACGCGGCGAGCATTTCGGAAAGATCGTTATCGAGTTCCCGCTGGCGTAGTTCGTACGGGAAGTTTCTTGTGGTTCAGGCAGACATTTTTGCCTGAGTTGGGTAACATAATATTAAGATCGAACGATCATTTTTAAGGAGAAATAGAATAAATGGGTGCATTTGCAAAGGCAGTAACCGACACCGCTTTTGAAGCGGAGGTCTTGAATTCGGATAAGCCGGTCTTGGTGGATTTTTGGGCGGAGTGGTGTGCTCCCTGCCGGGCGATCGCAGAGTCCGTGGAGGCGGTCGCACAGGATTTTCAGGGAACGGCGGGCGTTTACAAGTTGAATGTGGATGAGAATCCGGCGGTGTCGAACAAGTACGGCATTCGGAGCATTCCGACGCTGATCGTCTTCAAAGGCGGGCAGGAGCAGGAACGCGTCGTGGGCGGCGTAAGCCGTGAGGCATTGTCGAGCCTGATCAAGCGGCACGTTTAGGATCGCCCCGCGGCCGCTGAGGCCGGCGATCGGGCAAAAATTGAGAAGGCCGGGCAAGTTGCCCGGCCTTTCTCGTTTTATGTCACTTTCTCCGAAAGGATCAGTGAGCGTTAAAGTTCGCGACCGGATAGTCGCCATTCTGGCCCCACTCGGTCTGGGCGAGTGCTCCGCTCGAGCTTGTCCTTACGTAGAAGTAGTTCTGCGTAAAGTCAGCATTCGGACGCCAAATGGCGAGATCGGTCTTGCCGTCGCCATCGTAATCACCCTGCGATACAAAGTCGGTTGCAGACAGGCCCCATATTCCGAAGAACGGTGAATCAGCCGGTGCCGAACTCTTTCGAACGTACCAATTGATCGCGCCGCTGCTTCCGCGAACGACCGCGAGGTCGGTCTTGCCGTCGCCGTCATAATCTCCTGGGACGATAACGTCGGTAGGGAGGCCGAAGTAGATCGTGCTGATGGTGCCGGGGCCGTTCAGATACTGCCAATAAACAGCCTGAGGGCCGCCGCCGCGCTGAACCACAAAGTCAGCTGAGCCATTGCCGTCAAAGTCGCCGGGTGCGGGGTAGTCGCCGTTCACGCCCCAGGGGACGTAAACGATATTTCCGGTGTTCGGACCGCTGCTTGCACGGTAGAACCAGAAGCTCTGGTCGCCAGGAGCCACACCGGAGCGATAGACAGCCACGTCGGCCTTGCCATCGCCCGTGTAGTCGTCAACGACGGTGGGGTTGTCACCCGTTTGGCCAAAGACATCGGTCCTCAGCGTGCTCGTGCCGCTTTCAAAGATGTAGAACGCTGCTACGGTCGGTGCGCCGGGACGCCAAACCGCCACGTCGGACTTGCTGTCGCCGTCGAAATCGCCCGAGACGAAGAAATCGCTCGCGATGCCGAAGGCGGTTTGCATATCGCCAGAACAGGCCTGTGAAGCACCTGTTGCGTTGCATCCATACCAAGTGACCTGCCCGTTGCCGCCGCCGCCCGTATTGCGGACGACCGCGTAGTCGGTCTTGCCGTCGCCGTTGTAATCGACGACGTGCTGGGTCGATACAGCCGGCCCGGACGGCGTATAGCTGAAGGTATCAATACCGATATAGTTCGAGTTGTTTCCGGAAGGGCCGCCGTCAACAACGTAATAGCGAAACGCTATGCGGCCGCTCGTCGGGCCCGCAAGGCCGCTGATAGTCAGCGTGTACTCGGTCCAAACTTCAGGATAGTTGTTGCCAAGCGTCGGATTGATGTCGAGAAGAAGCGTCGAGAAATCACCTACGTCATTCTCTGTCGTTCCGATGTTGGTGCTCGATCCATTTGTCGAAAGGCGCACCTGCATACGATCCGGGAACGGATTTGCGGTCGTGGTCCTCGTCCAGAATTTGAACACGTCGCCATTGTTCAATGTGCGGGTCGGGGCGAACAGCCAATTGCTGATCGTGCCAGCTCCGCCCGTGCTGTTAAAATTGGCACCGATGTACGCCGTGGCCGCTCCCGCCTGGGAAGAGAACACCGTGCTGTTCCCCTGGAACCAACTGGTGACACCGACCGGATTGCTGTGGTTTGTCTGCGTCCAACCGGCCGCAGGCAAGGTCGTGATGTCGGCAAAATCCTCAGTGATCGCCTGAGCGTAGATAGAATTTGCGCCAACGAGCGAAACTCCCGCAATGAAAGCGACTGCAAGAGCGGACGTACGCGCAACGGTGCGCCAGCTCGAAAACAATTCAGAAACTGAAAACATATACTCCCTCCAATTCTTAGGCAGATAAAAATACCGGCCGGTTTTAACGAAAAGATCCTAAATGTACAAACTTACTCGATTACTATAGGCGCAAGTCGGATTTTGGTCAACCTTTACAGTAGTTAATAATGAGAAAATTCCTGGCTGGGCGACCTTGAGACGAGGCGTTCCGAGAAAGGATAAGGGCCGCCGACCGAAAAATGGTCGAACGGCCCTCGTTCCGTTCAAAAAAGCCGACGATCGGCGTCAATGAACGTTGTAATTTGCGACCGGATAGTCGGTGGCGATCCCCCATTCGGTTTGAATGAGGGAGCCGGTCGCGCTTGACCTGACGTAGAAATAGTTCTGGGTGGGGTCGTTATTTGGACGCCAAACAGCTACGTCGGTCTTACCGTCGCCATCGTAGTCACCCTGAACGATCGAATCGCCCGGTAATCCCCACGTTGCAAAGTACGGGAAATCGTCCGGCGCCGAGCTCTTGCGGACATACCATTGGAGATTGCCGCCGCTGATCTGGAAAACGGCGAGGTCTGTCTTGCCGTCGCCGTCGTAGTCGCCCGGGATGATGAAATTGGAAGGCTGCCCAAAATAGATCGTGCTGACCGCGCCATCCGAGCTTGCGTTGAGCCAGTAAACGGCCTGCGCACCGCCGTCACGCTGGACCATAAAGTCACCCTTTCCGTCGCCGTCATAATCTCCGGGAGCGGGATAGTCGCCCGCGGTGCCCCACGGGTTATAGACGATCGCACCCGTATTCGGCCCGCTGCTTGCGCGATAGAACCAATAGCTCTGCTCGCCCGGATTGATCCCAGAGCGGTAAACGGCCGGATCCGCCTTGCCGTCGCCTGTATAGTCGGCGACAACGCTCGGGTCATCACCGGACTGGCCGAAAACGTCGATGCGGAGGGTGCTGTCGGAGCTCTGTAGAATGTAGAAAGCGGCCGTTTCCGGCGGGCCTTCGCGCCAAACCGCGATGTCCGTCTTGCTGTCGCCATCGAAATCCGCAGGCGTGATCCAATCGACCGCGACCCCGAAGTCGGCCGCCGCATTGCCCGTGCATTCCTGCGAAGCGCCGGTCGAGTAACATTCAAACCACGTGATGGTGTCTGTCGGGCCGCCGCCTGAGTTGCGAACGACCGCGTAGTCGGTCTTGCCGTCGCCGTTGAAATCAACAATGTGCTGCGCGGGCGAAGCCGGTGCACTCTGCGTTACATCTGCCCAGCTCGTACCAACACGAATGCCGTCAATGTGTAGGGTGGGCGCTGTAGAGCTCGAACCTTGTCGGAGCGCGATCGAACCGGGCGAGATATCGCTCGGCGAGGTATCCGTCGATGTTACTGTCGCCGCAGGTTCCGTCCCGGGAACGGTAGTGCTAACGAAAAGCTCTGCCGTGTCGTTTCCTTCCCCGTCAACGATATTGTATTTAACAACGATCAAGTATGTCGTGTTAAGCGAGTATGAATACGGAGTGAGTGCGACGCCGGCCGCCGTGGTCGCCGCCACCGAGATGCCGAACGCAAGATTGTTCGAGCCATCCTTTGTCGCGAAGACTCTTCCACGAAAGGTCGAGCCGATGGGGTCGGGCCCGAAATGGAAAAAGTATCCGCCGGGAGCCGTCGTCGAGGCATCGCTTACGTTGACGAGGAATGCTGCATAGACCGATCCGGTCGATTGCACCGCAAATGTCCTATTCACGTCCTCACCGCTTAGCCCCATCGCGACGGCGTTGCCGATGCCTGAGCCGGGATAACCCGCGAGCGTAAGGCCCGGCGAAACGGTCGCAAGTGCGTTCGTTCCGCTGGCACTATGGGCGGCCCAGCCGTTATCGGTTAGCAATGAGCCGGGCGCGTAGGGGAAGTCCTCGACCAGCAATGGTGCTGCCGGTGCGACGTTCGCAGCTTTTTGGTTGGAAGATCTTCGTGCCGAAAGGTTTCCTTGAGCGAAGACACTACTAATGCACATAACGACGGAGATCGCCGCAAAAAACAGGGTCCGTACAGATTCCTTTTTCATTTTCTTCTCCACAAACTAATAGATTTTGCTGAAATTTTGCGTTCAAAACCCGTGACTAGCTAGGTCTGGCCACGAGGCAGTGCTAAGTAAATTTAGGACTGATTGCGAAAAGTTTACCAATATTCGGCCGGAACTCCTAACCCGACGCCGCACGCGAAGCCGCATCTTTTGTTACAATTCTTGATATCGCGATGATTCGAATGTCGAAATTGGAGCATACGATCTTTTGTTCGTTCCTGATGCTGCTTTTTGCGGCGGCCGTCATCGCTCAGGACACAAAGGCCGGCGAGAACGACGAGGTCATTCGGGTCGAGACCGATCTTGTCGATGTGCCGGTCGCGGTCACGGACGCGAAAGGCATTCCGATCAAAACGCTTAAGGCTTCGAATTTCGTTGTCTATGAAGACGGCGTGAGGCAGGCCGTTACTGAATTCACCGCGTCATCGGCACCATTTGAGGTCGCGCTTCTTCTGGATACTTCGGGTTCCGCGAGGAACGATCTTCCTCTTATCCGACGCGCCGCAGAGGTGTTCATCTCCTCGCTCAGAGCGGGAGACCGCGTCGCGATCATCGCGTTCGATATGGCGAATGACGCCGGAGTTTTGTCGCCGCGAGTGGACATTCTCAGCCCGTTGACGGCAGATCGAACAGCGCTCGGCTCTGCTCTTGCGAGATTGAGGACGAGCGCGGGTACGCCTTATTACGACGGCCTTGCCGAGATCGGCGAACGCGTGTTCGCGAATACGGACGCAGGTGAATTCCGCGGGCGGCGAGCGATCGTTGCCTTGACGGACGCTGTGGACTCTACGAGCACAGTCAACTTCGCCGAGGCCCGCGAAAAGCTCGAAGCAAAAGGCCTGATCTCGTATTTCGTCAGGGTTGATACACGGGAATATTTCGAAGAGAATCTGCTTGGCGACTGCGAAGCGGCGATGCGTTTCTCGACGGCGCAGATCAGGCGATATTACCGAACGCTGAAGGGAAATCCGTCGATGGAAAAGGCCTCGGTATTCTGCCAGCTTGGCGATTTCGAACGCCTTGCCGTCAGCAAGAAGCTCTACGAGATCGCCGATTCCGAGATGGAGGACCTTGCGAAACGGTCGGGCGGCCGGGTCTTTCAGACGAGCGACCTTGCGGATGCGCGCCGGGCGTTCCAGGCCGTCGCTGCCGACCTCGGGACGAGATTCACGCTCGGATATTATCCGACGAACGAGAAACGCGACGGAAAGTATCGCAGGATAACCGTCGAACTTAAAGGTTTGTCCGCAGGCTCAAAGGTGCGCGCGCGCGCGGGATATACGGCGCGGACGAATTGAGGCGTTCGGGGCCGACGATCTTATGACACGAAAATTTGAACGTATCTGTTTGATGGTTCTTGACTCTGCCGGTATCGGCGAGATGCCGGACGCGGCTGATTGGGGCGACGCCGGAGCGGACACGCTCGGGCATATACTTGAGCGGCGTGAAGTGCGGCTTCCGAATCTGCGGCGTCTCGGGCTTGGGAATATCACCCCGCTTGCCGGAATGGCCGCCGATCCCGCGCCGGCCGGCTCGTTCGGGAAATGCACGCTCAAATCGGACGGCAAAGACACAACGACCGGCCATTGGGAAATGGCAGGCATCATCCTGAAACAGGGATTTCCGAAATTCCCGGACGGCTTTCCCGCCCGCATCATCGACAAGTTCGTTGAGAAGGCGAATGTGCCCGGCGTGCTCGGCAACATTCCGGCGAGCGGGACGGAGATCATCAAAGACCTCGGCGAAGACCATATGGCGACCGGAAAGCCGATCGTTTACACTTCGGCCGATTCGGTCTTTCAGATAGCGGCTCACGAAGAGGTGATACCGATCGACCGTCTTTACGAGATCTGCGAGATCGCCCGCGGCATCCTGCACGGTGATGACGAGGTCGCCCGCGTGATAGCGAGGCCGTTCCTTGGCACGAACTCTGCGAATTTCAAACGTACGGAGAATCGCCACGATTACGCCGTTCCGCCGCCCGCGAACAACCTTTTGCCCGTGCTTGCAAAGAGCGGGCTCGACGTCGTATGTGTCGGCAAGATCGCCTCGATCTACGACAACATCGGCGTCACGCAGGAACTCGTCGGGAAGAATAACGATCAGGCGGTCGATTCGACGATCGAGGCTCTGAAAGCCGAAAGTCGCGGCCTTGTGTTCTCGAACCTTGTCGATTTTGATATGCTCTATGGCCACCGCAGAGACCCGGAAGGTTACGCACGCGCTCTTGAAGAGTTCGACGCGCGGCTGCCTGAGATAATGGATGCGATGAATGAGAGCGACCTTCTCATCTTGACGGCCGATCACGGCAACGATCCGACGAAGGAAGGCTCCGATCACACGCGCGAGTACGTGCCTCTGCTCGTCTTTGGTAAAAATGCTCGTGCCGGCGTCGATCTCGGAACGCGCCAGTCGCTCTCGGACATCGGCCAGACGATCGCCGAGAATTTCGGGCTTGAGATAGCCGACGGGGTGAGCTTTCTGAGCGAGATCTCGCCGGCTTGAACTGGAAAAGAACGACTATGAAAAGAATGATCTTGCTTGCGGCGATGCTGTGCATTTCGGCCGCCTGGTTGGAGTTGCGGGCACAAACGGTTCGAGCTAGCAGCGAAATTAACGCTTCGTTCTCTAGACTTCGGCCTATTATCGAGAGCTTTGATGCGGACAGCCGCCTGCTCGAAAGGTTCTATACGGCGCGGACGTCGCCGAATCGAACCGCACGCATCAAGAAACTCTACACGGACGAGCTCGCAAAGGCCGAGGCGATGAATTTCGAATCGCTTTCGCCCGAGGAGCGGGTCGATTGGATCCTGTTTACGCGTTTTCTGCGGCACCAGTTGGCCGAAGAGGACCGGCAGACGCAGCAGTTCGCCGAAATGGAACCGCTGATCCCGTTCGCACGCAAGATCTCGGACCTGGAAGACTCTAGGAGACGGCTTGAGGACATCGATCCGCAAAAGGCCGCCGCCACGCTCGATGCACTTGCGCGCGAGATCACTTCGCTCGAAGCAAAATTCTCTTCTGCCTCAGCCGAAAAGCCAAAACGGACCGTCGCAAACCGTGCGGCGAGCACTGTCGAAGGCCTTCAACGGACGCTGAAGCGTTGGTATGACTTCTACGCGGGTTACGATCCAAGCTTTACGTGGTGGTGCGAGGCTCCGTACAAAGCTGCGGACGAAAAGCTGAAGAAGTATCAGGCATTCATCACGACAAAACTCGTCGGGATCGCGGCCGACGATAAGACCACGATCATCGGCGACCCGATCGGACGCGACGCACTCATCGAACAGCTCAATTACGAGATGATCCCGTACACGCCGGAAGAGCTGATCGATATCGCCAACAAGGAGTTCGCGTGGTGCGAGGCCGAGATGAAAAAGGCGTCGCGGGAGCTCGGCTACGGCGACGATTGGAAAAAGGCACTCGAACACGTCAAGAAGACGTTCGTGCCGCCGGGGAAACAGCCTGCATTGATCCGCGACCTGGCGCGCGACGCGGTCGCCTTTCTTGATAAGAACGATCTGGTAACGATTCCCGACGTTGCCCGCGAAGGTTGGCGTATGGAGATGATGTCGCCGGAAAGGCAGCTTGTTGCGCCTTTCTTTTTGGGCGGCGAGACTATCCTTGTCGCATATCCGACGGACGGGATGTCGCACGAGCAAAAGATGATGTCGCTCCGCGGCAACAACCCGCATTTTGCACACGCGACCGTCTTTCACGAACTGATCCCGGGCCATCACCTTCAGGCTTTATGAGCGCGCGTTATCATCCGTACAGACGCGATTTCGCAACGCCATTCAATACCGAAGGCTGGGCGTTGTACTGGGAATTCCTGATGTGGGATCTCGGATACCAGAAAACTCCGGAAGACCGCATCGGTGCACTTTTCTGGAGGATGCATCGCTGTGCGCGGATCATCTTCAGCCTTAACTTCCACCTCGAAAAGATGACGCCGCTCGAGGCCGTGGATTTTCTTGTAGAGCGAGTCGGACACGAACGGGAGAATGCGTTGGCAGAGGTTCGGCGTTCATTCGGGGGCGACTACGGGCCGCTCTATCAGGTCGCGTATATGATGGGCGGGATCCAATTCTATCGCCTTCACAAAGAACTCGTCGATTCCGGCAAGATGACCAACCGGCAGTTTCACGATTCGATCCTTCACGAAGGCCCGATACCGGTCGAGATGGTCCGAGCGATCCTGACGAAGCAGAACCTACCAAAGGATTTCAAGACGAGCTGGCGATATTATTAATTTCATAACGGAATGCGGGGACGTAATGCTTTTGAGAACTATCCGTGCAAACCCTGCGTATTGAAACGTGAATATGCGAAAAACTTTTCTCTCGATCTTCCTTAGCAGCTTACTGTTGCTTTCTTTTTCGGCAGCAAGCGCCCAGAACGTAGAACCCGTCAGCGAACGGAATGTCCGGGCCGAAATGTATTTCCTCGCGGGCGACGCGATGCAGGGCCGTGGAAGCGGCACGAAATTCGAGCGGATCGCGGCGGAATACATCGGCTCGATGTTTATGCAGTTCGGGCTTGAACCAGCGGGCGAGATCGGTTTCGACGGCAAACCGACCTTCGTACAGACGATCCAGGCTCCGATACGCGAGACCCTTACCGGCCTTTCCATCGACGGAACTTCGATCAAGCTTGGCGATGACCTGATCGCATTCGCGATCGCCGGCAAGGAGATCACGGGCCCGATCCAACACGCAAAACTCGGCGATAAGGCGAACAAGGGAGCCATCGTCGTCGTTTCGATGCCTGCGGACACGAAGTTCGAAAATGCTCAGGGGGCGATCAGGCAGATGAGCCGCGACGGTGCTGCGGCCGTGATCATGGTCGAAACGCAGGAGATCCGTGCAAATTGGGCGGAAGTTGCAGGGAGAAAGGCCACCTTAGGCCGATTCGGTACTCTGCTCGCCGTGTCAACGAAGGCACACGAAGAACTTGCCAAGATCGCCGAAGGCGCAAGCATCACACTTAAAGGGACTTTTGAATCCCAACCGCCGACCTACACCTGGAATGCGATCGGCAAGATCACGGGAACCGATGCAACGCTCGGCTCGCAAGTGATCTTGATAAGCTCGCATCTCGACCATCTCGCGTCCGCGACAACGCTTCCGGTGACGACAAGATCTTCAATGGCGCCGATGACGATGCCTCGGGTACGGTGGCCGTGCTTGAGATCGCACGGCAGCTTGCTGCTGGCAACAAACCGAAGCGAACCGTCTATTTCGTCTGTTTCGGCAGCGAAGAGGCGGGCGGCTTCGGAGCCGGATATTTCGTGAAGAATCTGCCGTTCCCGCAGGAGAAATTCGTGGCGAATCTTGAGTTCGAAATGATCGGGCGGCCGGACGCGAAGGTCAAGCCCGATGAACTTTGGCTCACCGGTTATGAACGGTCGAACCTTGGCCCTGAACTTGCAAAACGCGGAGCAAAACTCGTCCAGGACCCGCATCCGGAAGAGAATTTCTTCCGCCGGTCGGACAACTACACCCTTGCAAGGCAGGGCATTATCGCCCACACGGTCTCAAGCTTCGGCCTGCATACGGACTATCACCACGCGAGCGATGAGATCAAGACGATCGATTTCGCGCATATGACGCATGCGATAAATTCGATGGTGGAGCCGATCCGCTGGCTCGTCAATTCGGATTTTGTCCCAAAATGGAACGAAGGGATGAAACCCTAGCCTATTTTTTGGAGTATTACGGCGGGAATCGAAGGCCGGGCAGGAACATCTTGGTGTACCTGCCCGGCTAAACTGTGGGAAAAGAATGGGCCTGTTATTCAGTAAATTCCAAAACGAGGTCTTCCTCGCAGAAGTCGAACTTTGCCGGCGTTGATTCCGTTTTGTCGGCGTAAACAGCTTTTACCCATTGAATACAGCTTTCGCTGTCAGTTTCGGAGCTCCAGACAAGCGTGACGGTCTTACCCGGACCGATGCCCGCTCCGATGTCAAACGGCTTATACTTCTGACCGCTTTCAGCGACAAGGATCTTTACGATCCGCATATTGGTCTTGTTCACGACCTTGAACGAATATTCGCTGTCCTGTGCCTTGGTGGCCGAAAAACCGGCCAAGACAAAGACGACCGTGAGAAGACCCATTCCGACGAATTTGCTCTGCAAATTCATTTCATTTTCCTCCAGTTCTTTGAACTAAGATCTAGACGCGTTTTGCGTCCGGACAAGTGTATGTGTCCGTCCGCAAAATAGCAATCGACCGGAGGGCAGTTTCAGTCAAATACGCAGGCGCCGTTAAATAATGTGGTCAGCGAACTTGAAACCAACGAGCGAAAGCGGCAAAAAGATCACGAGACTTACGGCAACGAACCAGATCGGCTGCGGCCAGAATGTTGCGGTTGCCAGCGAACCCGCGGTCAGCAAAGCACCGACAATGATCGCGAGCGTCGCGCCGTGGCTCCAGCGGCGGCCCATTTTCGTAGCAATGAATCCGCCGGCGAATGCGGCCAACGCGTAACCGATCGCGATCGCGACGAAAGCGAGCGTCGGGTATGTCCGCATATAGGCCGCGATGTCGCCCTCGCGTGCATATTCGATGTTCGCAGGCGGCATTGGCGGAAAGATCGTTGCGATCATATAAGCGATCCAGATTATCGCGACCGCGGCGACCATTGCAGTGACTATCGCAAGTACTTTACGTCCCATTTCGTTCCTCCATTAGTTTCGATTTTTCGTGCTTTCATATCTTTGGTTTACGCCCGAACTCTTTCAATGTCAAGAATTTCTGCGTCTGGATACGCCTCGCCTTTGGCCGAAGATCGCCGCCATACTAAGATATCTTTAATCTTAAGACACGCGTGAACGCGTTCATTGAGTAGAGTATTATTCTGATGACCCCCGAACGCTGGCGCGAGATCGAAGACGCATTCCATTCTTGTCTGGAACAAGGCCGGGACGAACGCGCCTCCGCCCTGGCGGAGATCGCGGCGCGCGAGGCGGAGCTTGCACGTGAGGTCGAAAAGCTGCTCGATCAATTCGATCAGGCCGAGAGCTTTATCGAAGAGCCGGTAACTCCGAATGCGAAAGGCGAGGTGCTGGCCGCGCTCCTTGATGACGATGAGATCGACCCTCTGATCGGGAAGAAGCTTGGTTCTTATCTGATCGAGAAGGAGATCGGGCGCGGCGGAATGGGGGCAGTTTACGAGGCAACGCGGGCCGACGGCGAGTTTCGGCGAAAGGTCGCTATCAAGGTCGTAAAACGCGGGGTCGATACGGATTTTGTCCTCCGACGCTTCCGGAACGAACGGCAGATCCTCGCGGCCCTCGATCATCCATACATAACACGACTTGTTGACGGCGGAACGACCTCCGACGGGCGGCCGTATTTCGTGATGGACCTCATCGACGGCGAACCGCTTTACTCTTTCGCGGATGGGAAGAAGCTGTCGCTAAACGACCGGCTCCTGCTATTTTGCCGTATCTGTCAGGCCGTCGAGTACGCCCACGAGCGGCGGATCATCCATCGCGACCTCAAGCCCGGGAATATTTTCGTGGCTTCGGATGGTTCGCCGAGGCTGCTTGATTTCGGGATCGCAAAGCTGCTCGACACCGAACTTGCGAGCGACACGCTTCAGCCGACGGCGACCGCCGTCCGGATGATGACGGTGGATTACGCGAGTCCGGAACAGGTTCGCGGAGAGCCCGTTACGTTCGCGTCGGATGTTTACAGCCTGGGCGTCATTCTGTACGAGCTACTTTCCGGCCGGCGGCCTTATCGCGTCGAGAGCCGGAATTCGCTTGAGGCCGCCAAGGCGGTGTGTGAGCAGGAACCGCTGCCGCCGAGCCAGGCCCTTGATGACCTGAATTTGCCGACCCCGAAGGTGCGTGGCCGCGATGAGGCCACTTCGGGAAGCGATCTTGCCGAGATCCGCGGTGGAAGTCCGACCGATATCGAGAATCTTCTGATCGGCGACCTCGACAGTATTGTTATGCGGGCCTTGCGGAAGAAGGTCGAAGAGCGTTACGGGTCGGTCGCAGAATTTCGCACCGACGTCGAGAAGTATCTCAACGGAGAGCATATTGAAACGAAGCACTATCCCGCTTCCGAGCATCGGCCCGCCGGTGACGGTTCGAAGGTGCTTGCCGTGCTGCCGCTCAGTTTCTTGAATGCTGGGCAGGAAGCTGAGCCGGATGGGGATTCGGCTTATATGACAATGGGTGTCGCTGACGCGATCATTAGCCGACTTGCGGGCGTGAACAAGCTGACGGTTCGCCCGACGAGCTCGATCGCACGCTTTAACGGAAAGACGCTGAATCCGCTGCGTGTCGGCCGCGAGCTCGGGACGGATTACGTACTGGATGGCCGGATACGGCGTTTCGGCGGCCGCATCCGTGTATCGTTCCAGTTGTTGGATGTCGAGGCCGGAGCGGCGATCTGGGCAGGGCACTTCGACGAAAGCGCTAAGGATATACTCGAGTTGGAAGACGCGGTCTCGGAGCATGTCGTCAGGGTTCTCACGCCGACGCTTACAGGTGCCGAGAAACGCCGTGTTGCCCGCCGCGGGACGAACAATGCAAAGGCGCACGATGCTTACCTTCGTGGGCGTTTCTATTGGAATTACTATACGGGTTCGGCGATCCGAATGGCCCTCGAAGGATTTCAGGAAGCGGTCGAGCTCGATCCCGACTACGCTCTCGCTTACGTCGGGATCGCGGATTACCATATGTGGTCTGCGATCTATGGGCTGAGCCCTTCCTTGCCGTCGCTTGAGAAGTGCGAGGCGGCCGCACGAAAGGCGATCGAGCTCGACAGCAAACTCGGCGAAGCATACGCATCGCTGGCCCTTGCATACAGCACGCGATTCGATTACGCGAATTCGGAGTTGCTTTTCAAGAAGGCCCTGAAGCTCAACCCGGGATATTCGCTCGCACACGAGTGGTACGGAGCACTTTTGATCACGACGGGCCGCCGCGAAGAAGGCCGGGAAGAGATCGAACAGGCCGCACGCCTCGATCCGCTGTCGCTGCGAACACAGATCCTTGTTGCATGGTACCTGTATCAGATCGGTGATATCGAGCCTGCCCTCGACAAGGTCAGGGAGATCCTCCGTCCGGACCCGAACTTCGTTCAGGGATTGGCCCAGCTCGCCTATTTTGCCTCCCTTGCCGGATATTGCGAAGAAGCCCTTGAGGCCGCCGAGAGATGCGCCCAACTTTCGCCCGAGCTTTCGCTTACGGCGTTCCAGCGGATATGTGTAGTTGCGGCGTGCGGCCAGCAGGAAAAGGCGAATGAGCTTTATGCCGACCTTGTACGGAAAGGAGAGCGCGAGGCGGTCAAGCCGTTATTCCTTGGTTACTCGGCTCTTGCCGCCGGCGAAAAGCGTTCGGCGATCGAGTATTTCAAAACGGCGATAGAGGAATTCGACCCTTGCTCGTCTGGTTCCCAACAGAACCGCGGCTCGATCCTGTTCGGAATGATCCCGAATTCGCCGTTGTTTTTGACGCGCTGAACGCCTTGAAGGAAAAGAGTGCAAAGAACAGCACGCCATTCTTTCCCGAGGCCGAGGAGGGTGAGGACGAAAATGATAACGAAACTGTCCCAACGGTCATATTGGCTACGAACGAGACGGCCCGCTCCGCATCCGCTTGGCCAGCAGGAAGGATCGTCGGGCTTGGGATCGCCGTGCTCATTGGCCTGATCGTGGTCCTTGCCGGGCTGCATTTCTCCGGCATTTTGCCGATCCGATATTCGATCTCATTTACGAGCGACCGCGACAAGGCGCGCGGCGAAAGGACCATCGCCGTCCTTCCTTTCAAGAATGAGACGGGCCTTGCGGAGAACGACTACCTTGTAAGCGGGATCTCAGGCTCGATAGCGAGTACGCTCGGGATGTTCAACGATGTGCGGGTCATTTCCGAAGCGACGGCCGCAAAGCTTGCCGCTGAAAATTCGCCGCTCGAGGCAGGAAGACGAGCAGGTGCGGACACGGTCATCGTTGGCGAGATGAAACGCGACGCCGGAGCGATCACCATCACGACGAAGGTGTTCGATATTGCAAAGGGTGAGCAGCTTGATGAGTTCACGATCGATCAGCCGCCGGATCGAATGGCCGAACTGCAGGCGTCCCTGCAAAGCCGTCTATTATTCACGCTTGGGATCGGGACGCCGGCCGATACCAAACGGGGAAGTTACACCGAGAACAGCGACGCTTTCAACGCTTATTTGAAGGGCGAGTTCGAACGGCAAAGGTCCACGCCCGCCGGCATCAGCAGCAGCATCGAGTGGTACCGCAAAGCGATCGACGCCGATGGCAATTACGCTCTTGCTTATCAAGGACTCGCACTTGCATACCGATCCGCCCCGGCCTACGGAGTGATGCCGCCGAACGAGGCGTATCCGAGGCCCGCGATGCCGCCTTGACCGCGCTTCGCCTCGATCCTGCCCTATCAAAGCCGTATGTCACAATGGCATCGATCGCGGCAACATACGATTGGGATTTCAAGGGTGCGGAGCAGCAGTATATCGAGGCGATCCGCCGTGCGCCGAACAGCGGCGAAGCTCACTACTCATTTGGGAACTTCCTTGTGGCAATGGGGCGGACCGATGAGGCGATGCATGAATATCGGGTCGCACAGCAGGCCGATCCGCTCGACATGAATGCAGCGACCAACATCAGCTGGGCACTTTATGTCGCAGGACGCTACGATGAGGCGGCCGACCAGATCGAGAAGGTGATCGACCGGGACCCGACATTTGCACGAGCTTATCTGAATCTCGGCGAGATCCAACAGCAGCAGGGGAAATTCGCACAGGCCGTCGAGTCGGTCAAGAAGGCGTACGAGCTTTCGAAAGATCCGCTGACCGAGATGGCATTGGGGCATGTTTACGCAACGGCCGGCAGACGCAGCGAAGCCCTTGCGATCGCTCGCTCACTCGAAGAAAGGGCAAGGAGCGGCGAAGTCTCTCCATTTCTCCCGGCGGTCGTCTATGCCGGGCTTGATGATAAGGACAAAGCCTTTTATTGGCTTGAAAGGGCCTATCAGCAGCGATCCAACTGGCTTACGCTCCTGAAGGCCGGCCATCGACTGAAGAATCTTCGCGGCGATCCGAGGTTTGACGACCTTTTGCGACGCGTCGGCTTTGATGCGGCGAAATGAAACGGCGGCGGATCGAACGATCCACCGCCGCTACACCTTACGATCTTGCGTAGATCATCCGCCGATCGCACTCACGATGGCCTGTGCCGCCTGTTCGACGATCGCCGAGATGATGTCGTCACCGTCGGACTTGGCCTTCACCTTGAACTCTTTCGAAAGCTTCGAAGAGTTGTCTGCCAAGGCGATAAGCTGAACCGCGAGCGTCAGAGTATCCTTCGACTTCACATTCCCTGAAAGGTTGGCTGCGGACACGATCGATGTTGTCGCCACCTGCCCGGCAATGTTGCCGACGGTGCTGCCGGTATGGCCGATGCCGGTCTGTGCGACAACGGAGCCGAACATCTTGCCGAACCCGCCGAAACCGCCGCCGCCTTTCTTGTGCGAGACCGTCGCGTTCAGGATCAGATCGCACTGTTTCTCGCGGGCTTCTGAGGCCGCGGCAGAAGGAAGCTTTGCTTCAAGCATTACGAGCTCGACCTTCGTGCCTTTCAGGAATGTGCCGAAGGTATTCGCGATCGCAAGCGAGAGATCGTTCGCCGAGAGGCCTTCTCCGACCGCTCCCGTTTTTACGCCGGACAGGCCGATGCGTATCGTGCCTTCCTTTTTCGGCCCAAGTTCCGTTGCGGTACCCGACGACGACGAATTCGCATTTTGAATGCTTGACGAAAGTCCGCTTGACGGTGCGTATCCGTTGTCAGCCGATTGCGAGTAGGAAGTTGAAGAGCTCGTTGACGCGGAATACATCTCTGACGCGTTCTTCACTTCACGGTAGCTGCTCGGAACCTCGAAGATGCGGGATCGAGCGTCGCCTTAGAGAGTTCGACAACCTCGTTAATCGTCGAAAAGAGCTCTTTGCCTGACTCGTCAAAAGACGTCATCTTCTGCCAAACGGGATAGCCCGTCTTGCCGGTACCGAGCGTCTTTGAGACGTATTTGTCTGTGCAGCCGCCGTTCTGGCCGCTAACGCGCGGGACATACTGCCGCTGCTGCGAACATTGGAGGGCGAACTCGGCGTCGATGACCCACATATCCATCTCCATCTTGGTCTTGGTCGGATTGCACGCATCGGGCGAAGATTCCATAACGATCGTCTGGATAATGTGCCTTGCCGTGTAGCCGAACATCTGTTTCCGTTCGCCGGTATCCTTGGTCGTCGTCGTGACGTACAACGTCCCGCCTTTCTTCACAGGTGCGGGCTGCCCCGCTTTTGAGACCTGCGTCGAAGACGTTCCGTCATCGTAGTAAGTGACCATATAGGTCTCGGCCGCCGGATTCATTTGGACATCGCGGCGCAGGTCGCATTGCGTAAGCGAGACCATTACGCCGTTCATCATCTCGACACGGCTGCGTTTGCCTTTGATGTACGTCGTATTCTGGCTCGACTGGCCGTTCATCGTCTGCTTGGTAGTGATCTTTACGTCGGCAAAAGCTGTTGCCGAAAAGCAAAGGATCGCGAATAGTATGAATAGCTTCTTGTTCATTTTTGTATCCTCGATAAATATGATCTCGTGATTCTCTTCGGCATTCTTCCGCCGTCATCTGATAAGGCGAGGTCAGGCTGCGAAAAGTATCACCACCGAGCCAAAGATCGAATATTTTCTTAAGAGCGATGTCGGTGGGGCAAAAGAGGAGCCGGGCTTCATCCATCGGTATTGAATGAAGCCCGGCTTTGTTGGTGAGCCAGATGGCAGGGAAGTTGAGAGCCTCGTCAGGCCGCGCCGATCGCTGCCGCGTAGTTTGCTGCGAAGTTCGGCGGCATTGGCCCCTGAAGAAATTCGGCCCAGAGCTCCGGCTTTGTGATGTTCCGATAGATCTCGGTCATCGCCGGCGTGTTCACCTCGACCAGGAGGCGGTTCTCGACCCAGATCTCGATCAACTGGAACAGGCCGCCGGCGCGGTTTGCCGTAAAGCAACGCCAGCCTTCGCGTTCTGCTATCGCCTTGATCTCCGCCTCATTCAGGGGCGAGTTAATGTTCACGTGAACCGAGCCGAACAGCGAAGATGCGTTCCCCTCGACGAATGTGGCCTCGAACTCTTCGGTCGGTGTGTCGATCGAGAAATTCTCCTCGGCCGGAAGGCCTTCGCCCGGCATCATATGCACGTCGAGCGGCACCAATTCGATCGCCGAGCCTTTGTCGTCATCAGCGAAAACGATGTATCCGCCCGGGCTCGGCGGAAACGGATAGGCGATGCCTCCCCAAAGCTCGGCGATGACATCTGCGATGTGTTTCGGGTCATTGACCCCGATAGAAATATGATTGATCATTGCGGTATCTCCCTTCTATAAATGGATCGCGGGCTAAAAATGCCCCGTCACTTGAGAAAGGCGAAACCAGGAAACAAAAAGTATCAGGGATTTTTTGCGAGCCGGCCGTAAAGCCAGGCCTTGGTCATTTTCCAATGCCGTTTTACGGTGATCACCGAGACGTCGAGCACCTCTGCGACCTCTTCCATCGTAAGGCCGCCGAAGTACCTCATCTCTACGATCCGGGCCTTGATGGCGTCCATCTTTGCGAGCTCGTTCAGGGCGTCGTCGAGTTCGATCAGCTCGGTCGTCTCGTCGTTCGCTTTATCGATCTCGTCGTTGAGGGTGAGAATGTGAAATTCGCCGCCGCGTTTGAAGGCATTTCGCCGCCGGGCATGGTCAACAAGGATCCGACGCATCTGGTTCGCCGCAACTGCAACAAAGTGAGCCTTGTTCTGCCAGCTTATCTGCGTGATGTCGATCATCTTCAGATACGCTTCGTTTACGAGAGCTGTCGGTTGAAGTGTGTGGTCGGAGCGTTCCTGACGCAGGTAATTAGCGGCAACGCGCCGAAGTTCGTCATAGACCAGCGGAAGAAGATCGTTGACGGCATCCCGGTCGCCGTCCGACAGTCTGACGAGGATCTCGGTGGCGCCGTTTGTGTCCATAACCATTGTGTGGTGTGAATCCACACGACATTTTAGGATAAAATCAGTCGAGGCTCAAAGGTTTCAAGATGTTCTGTTATGAAGTGTCGGCGGTCGTTCCCGACTCGCTGCGGCCGCAATTCGAAGAATATATGCTCGCAAAGCATATTGCTGAGGTTTTGGAGACGGGATGTTTCGTGCGTGCGCGGTTTTGCGCGCTGGCGCATTCATACGCAACATCCTACATCGCCCGCAGCCAAAGCGAGGTCGATCGCTATCTGGAGCATTTCACCGAAGCGATGCGCGATGATTTTAAGCTGCATTTTCCTGAGGGCATCGAACTTTCAAGACGGATCTACGAAGAGTAAAAAGCGCGTCCGGCCTGCATCTGCTAATCTAAGAGTATGCTCGTTCTCGGGGTCGAAAGTTCATGCGATGAGACCGCGGCGGCCGTTGTTCGCGACGGCCGCGAGATGCTCTCGTCCGTGATACACTCGCAGATCGGTTCGCATATGGCTTGGGGCGGCGTCGTGCCGGAGATCGCGGCCCGCGAGCACCTCGTAAAGATCGAGCCCGTAGTCGAGAAGGCGTTGGAAGATGCGAACGTCTCGGCCGAAGACCTTGATGCCGTGGCCGTTACTCAAGGGCCGGGACTTATAGGTTCGCTGCTCGTGGGCGTTTGCTATGCGAAGGCGTTCGCATACGGGCTCGGGATCCCGATCGTCGGCGTCAACCACATTGAAGGGCATGTTTTCTCGGTCACGCTCGAAAATCCGCCGGTCGAATTTCCCGCTCTTGCCCTGATCGTCTCGGGCGGCCACACGAACATCTTCTACATTCCGCGACTTGGCGAATACGAACTCGTGTCGCGAACGCGTGATGACGCGGCCGGCGAAGCGTTCGATAAGGCGGCGAAGATGCTCGGGCTCGGTTATCCGGGCGGGCCGATTATCGAAACACTTGCCCTCGAAGGTGATGCGAAGAAGATACGCTTCCCGACCGCGAAGATCTCGGACGGCCGCCCTGATATGAGCTTTAGCGGATTGAAGACGGCGTTGGCTCGTTATATGCGCGAGAATGCAATTCTGCCTGCGAACGGCGATGCCTCACAGGAGATCAAGGATATAGCCGCAAGTTTTCAGCGGGCACTCATTCGGGGCCTGATGAAGAGTTTCGAGCGGCTCGCCGCCGATCGCATGCCGCAAAGCTTGATCGTGGCAGGCGGTGTTGCGTGCAATCTTGCACTTCGAGATGCCGCAAGCGAGCTTGCGGAAAAGTTGAGGGTTCCCGTCTATTTTCCGTCAAAACATCTCTCGACTGATAACGCGGCAATGATCGCCGCGGCCGGGCATTTTTACCTTGCGCAAGGACGTTCCGCGGGTCTCGACCTTGCCGCCGATGTCACGCTTCGTCTGCAAAACCTCCGAACGGACGCTCTTGAGCGAGAGGCGAAGGGAAATTATCGCCGCTGAGAATCTTGTTGCATTCACGGCGGCAAAGCCGTTACAATCTTTTTGATTTAAAACAGTTTTTTGCTGATGCTTTGAAGTCCTTTTCGGCTGCGCGAATTTGTCCCCAGGGCAGCCATTCCGGAGCTCTTACGGTTTTGCACTAGCTCCTTTTCCACTAGTCATCAAACAACTTCTTACGGAGACTTATGCACAGAAAGAATTTTGCCATTTTGCTGATCGCGGTACTGTTCGGGGCCGTTGGGGCGTTCGCTCAGCCGCAGCCGGCGCCTTACACGCCGCGACTTCAAACCTTTACGACAAGCACGAGCAACCCGATCCTGCTGCGGTCTGCGAACGACGGCTCGGGACGCATTTTCGTCGCCCAACAAGGCGGCCAGATCAGAGTGTTCCTGCCCGGTTCACGAGATTCGCTCCTTTTTATCGACCTCTCAACAAAGATCAGCGGCGGCGGCGAACGCGGCCTCCTTGGGCTTACGTTCCACCCGGATTTTGCGACGAATGGCAAGTTCTATGTGAACTATACCGCGTCGGGCAGCGGGACAACTATCATTGCTGAATACACGACGTCCACCGGAACAGGGGACTCGAATACCGGCAACCCGAACAGCGAACGCATTTTGCTTCAGATCCCGCAGCCGTTCTCGAATCACAACGGCGGAATGGTGGAATTCGGCCCGGACGGATTTCTGTATATCGGTATGGGTGACGGCGGTTCCGGGAACGACCCCGGCAATCGCGCGCAAAATCGCTCGCTGCTGCTTGGCAAGATGCTTCGCATCGATCCGAATTCTGTTTCGCCTGCGTACGCGATCCCGCCGGGAAATCCGTTCACCGGCACGGGCACGGCAAGATGCGATGGCGGAAGCACTACATCCGGAACGACGTGCCAGGAGATCTGGTCGATCGGAATGCGAAACCCGTGGCGTTGGTCGTTCGACCGAGCGGACGGTTCGCTCTGGGTCGCTGATGTAGGCCAGAGCGCATTCGAGGAGCTTGATATCGTAACCGGTGGCGGCAATTATGGCTGGCGAGTTTACGAAGGCAACAACTGTACGAACCTTGACCCGAGCCTTTGCATTCCGTCGAACTATCAGATGCCGTTCTATCAATACTCACACGCCTCGGGCCGCTGCTCAGTAACGGGCGGCTATGTCTATCGCGGCACGCAGGGCAGCCTTCCGGACGGCGCATACGTTTTTGGCGACTATTGCTCGGGGGAGATCTGGTATTGGTACAAAGGCCAGGCAACGCTCATCCAGAACACGCCGCGCAACATACTTTCTTTTGGCGAGGATGAGCTTGGTGAGATCTACGTCTGCTATGGGAACGGGCAGATCGACAAGATCGTTCGAGCCGAAGCGTCCGCAGACTACGACGGCGACCTGAAGACGGATTTTTCCGTCTATCGGCCCGGCGATAACAACTGGTATCTCTGGAACAGTTCGAATGGCTCGGTCAGCGTCCGTCATTTCGGACTTGCGGCCGATATACCGACGCCCGATGATTTTGACGGCGATAATATATCGGACATCGCGGTCTTTCGCCCCGACGAGGGGAATTGGTATTACATAACGAGCGGCAACAGTACGTTCGGCGCCGCGCATTTCGGAGCTTTGGGCGATATCCCGGCCGCCGGCGATTTTGACGGCGACCGCAAGGCAGACCTGACAGTCTTTCGTCCGAGCACAGGCGTTTGGTACACGCTGCGGACGACCGACGGCGGTTTTAGCGCGACCCAGTTCGGGTTGGATGGCGATATCCCGCAGGCTGCGGATATTGACGGCGACGGACGCACCGATATTGCATTGTTCAGCCTTCGACCGGCGTCTGGTACGCACTCTACAGCCTCAACAACGGCTTTCTTGCGACACAATTCGGAATGAACGGCGACGTGCCCGTCGTGGGCGACCGCGACGGTGACGGCAAGGCCGACATTCAGGTGTTCCGTCCTTCCTCAGGCGTTTGGTACGCACTGCAAAGCTCGACGGGAGCCGTGCGGATCGAAAGCTGGGGGCTGGATACGGATATTCCCGCCGCGGGTGATTTTGACGCCGACGGCAAGGATGATATCGCGGTGTTCCGTCCGAGCACGGGGGTCTGGTATGTCAGAAGGTCGTCCGACTCCGGCACACAGATCTTCCAGTTCGGTGCCGCCGGCGATCTGCCGACGCCGCGGTACGATATTCCGTAGGGATTCGGTAATTTAGGCAGAGCGGACGGCGCGAGCGATGGTGAGAACGATCAAAGAGCTTGCGCCGTTCTTTTTTTAGGATCGAGGCGCAAGCATCGGCCGTTGCTCCCGAAGTCATCACATCGTCAACAAGCAGGATGCTCTTGTCCCGGATCAGCTCCGGCCGCACGACACTGAACGCCTTTTCCACCGTCATTTCCCGTGCTCGATCGTCCATGCCGGCGCGATGCATCGGTGTGTGTACGGTTCGTTGGAGGGCATTGCTGCATACCGGTACGCCCGAGTAGCGGGAAACGACACGGGCAATTTTCTCCGCTTGATTGAAGCCGCGTTCGTGCTCTCGTTTCCTTGAGAGCGGGACCGGAATAATAATGCCGAATTCCCATGCCGCTATTCGGCGGACCGTGTTTCGGATCACTTCGCGAAGGCGGCCCGGGATAACGGGGCGGGTCTTAAGAGCGATCACCGAACCCGCGATCGCTCCGTCGTAGGTTCCGCAAGCGAACGTGCGGTCGAATGCGAACTCTTCACAACTCCCGCAATGCTTTGGGTGCATGTTCGTGCGGACGTCGAGCGGTGTGGAGCATTTTGAGCAGACCGGTGTTTCGTTTGTAAAGAGCGGGGCGGCATCCCAACAGTGTTCACAAACGACACCGCCCGCGAGATCAGCCTCGCGGGCGACGCAAACCCGGCATTGCTCGGGCAGAATGGTTGAAAGGATCGGATCGAAGATCGTCCGCACGAGATGGATCATTCGTCATCGAGAAGGCCCTGTTCGAGTAGGCTCTGACAATCTAGGCAGTACCGGGCCCACGGGATCGCAGCAAGGCGTTTTGCATTGATCGCCTTCTGGCAATTCTGGCATTGGCCGTATTCGTCGTTATCAAGACGTTCGAGTGCCTCGTCGATCAGCGCGATCTGCCTGCTGTCGTTCTCGGAGACGGCAAGAAGAACATTTTTAGAATAATTGCGTACCGCGAGATCGACCGGATCGGGAGTTTCCGAATCATCAATTGAGAGATCGTTGCCATTGAGTTTATTGACCAGAGCCTCGCGCTCGGCAACGAGTTTCTTATGTATATCCTTTGAAGTCGCTTTGCTCATTTCTGATAAGGAAAACCCTTAATAATCGTAAATCCTCGATATAATTGCTCAGCTAGAACGACACGAGCCATCTCGTGCGTAAAAGTGAGAAACGATAATGATAGCACGATGTTCGCTCGTTCGGCAACGGCCTGCGATACGCCTTCGGCACCGCCAATAATGAAGGATATTTCGCGTATCCCGTCCTGCTGCCAGCCGTCAATCAATGCAGCGATCTCGTAAGAATCCTTTGCCTTGCCCGCCACATCAAGCAGACAGACGTAAGTGCTTTGATTCAGTTTTTCGAGTATCCGTTTGCCCTCGATCGTTGGGCGGTCGCCCTCTTTTGAGTCCCTGACCTCAACAGTTTCAACATTCACGAAATGCGAAAGACGCTGCAGATAGTCATCCTGCAGCGCCTTTGTAATGTTTGTCACGGGTCCTTCCGACCCAAATAAAACGAAATTTCATCTAAAGATCGGTCGGGATCTCGATCTTCCGGGCATCGCGCCAGAGGCGTTCGAGATCGTAAAACTCGCGTGCGGCTTCGTTGAAGATGTGGAAGATGAAGTCGCCGTAATCGAGCAGCACCCATTCGCCCGTGCGATAGCCCTCGACGCGGACGGCACGCAACCCTTTCTCTTTCTTCAGTTTTTCAAGTATCTCATCGGCGATCGCCTGCACCTGTCGCTGATTCGTACCGGTCGCGATCACGAAATGCTCCGTGAAACTCGCGATCTCGCGGAGGTCAAGGCCGATGATATTCAGTGCCTTCTTATCTGCGGCGCAGCGGATCGCTAGTTGGAGGCCTTCATCGAGTTCCGAGAATTTGGTCGGCGGGGTCGATATCTCGATCCGAGATATCTCACGAGCTAATGATTTTTCCTGTAATTCTTCCATCTAACTATATATCTGGTACTTAATGATATACTTTGCGACCGATCGGGGCACGTCCTGTTCCCAAGAATCGTCGCCTTCCTTGATCTTTCTGCGGATGTCGGTCGCCGAAAGGTCGATACCGACAGCGTCAGTGAAATATATATTCCGCACGTGCGGCTCGGTCTTTGGGGGTATGGTTTCGCTGCGGAGATCAACTATTCGCTCCCGGACGCGTCCGAGACGTGCTCCGATCCGATCTCGTAGCCAGGACGTGTTACAACGATGTGGTCGGTCATTCCGAGGAGCCGCTCCCAATCCCGCCAGGTACAGATATCGCGCCACGAATCCGCACCCATTACGAAGAAGACCTCTTCGCGCGGAAGCATCTCCGTCAGGCGGCCGAGCGTCTCGACAGAATACGGCTTTTCCGGCATCTCGACCTCAATGCGGGAGACGCTGATCCGCGATTCATTCTGCGTGGCAAGGCAGAGCATCGCATATCGATCGAAGGCCGATGTCGGTGCGCTCCTTTTGTGCGGCGCGTGAAAAGCAGGCACAAACACGAATTCATCAAGCTCGAACTGGCGGATAAGGGCCCCGGCGATGGCAAGATGCCCTAGATGCGGCGGGTCGAAACTTCCGCCAAAAAATGCGATCCGCAATGGCCGCCGCTCGTCAGTCATTATTCTCCGCCCTCAAACGTTTGGCGACCTCACCGACGAGTTCCGAAACACCGGTATTCGCGACCGCCGAGATCGCGAAGAACGATCTATGGTCCGCTTGAGCACGAGCCTTTAAGGCGTCGAGCCGTTCGGGCTCGTCGAGTGCATCGATCTTTGTGGCAACGACGATCTGCGGCCTTTTTGCAAGATCTTCGTCGTAGGCGGCGAGCTCGCGGTTAATGATCTCGTAGTCTTCGACCGGATCACGTCCCGACGCGGAGGAAACATCAACGAGATGAAGGATCAGCTTCGTACGTTCGACGTGGCGCAGGAAGCGGTCGCCAAGTCCAGCTCCGTTCGAGGCTCCTTCGATCAGGCCCGGAATATCGGCGACGACGAAGGTTCGATATTCGCCCATATCAACAACTCCGAGATTCGGCTCAAGCGTCGTAAACGGATAATCGGCGATCTTCGGCTTTGCAGCTGAAATAACGGAGATGAGCGTGGATTTTCCGGCGTTCGGAAATCCGACAAGCCCCACGTCGGCGATCAGCTTAAGTTCGAGCTGGAGTGTGCGTTCTTCGCCGGGCCGTCCGTCGTAGTGATATTTCGGTGCTTGTTTTGTCGGCGTCGCAAAGTGGGCGTTTCCCCAGCCGCCTTTGCCGCCTTTTGCGACCATGAATCGCTGTGCCGGCTCAACAAAATCAAAAAGCAGCTCGCCGGTCTCTGCATCAAATACTTGAGTGCCTACGGGTACGCGTACCGTGATACTCTCTCCGTCCTTGCCGGAGCGATTCGAGCCTTCGCCGTGGCGGCCTCGTTCTGCTTTGTGTTCGGGGTTGTAGCGAAGATGCAAAAGGGTGTTCAGCCCTTCGTCGGACTCAATAAAAACGCTGCCTCCGACGCCGCCGTCACCACCTGAAGGGCCGCCACGTGGAACGAATTTTTCACGCCGAAATGCAGTTACACCGTTTCCGCCGTCGCCGGCCTTTACGTGGATCTTTACGCGGTCAAGGAACATTCTTCTCTAGCAGTAATTCTATTAGTGCGGCCGCTTGTCGACAAACTGCGAACGCTGATTCGTTGGGGGCATACCTGCGTCAAACTTCTAAAAGTGTTACCTTTTTTATTTCGCTTCATTTTTGGAGGACATAGATGAATAACGGCACTTTGGCCGAACCTGTTGGATTTTGGGCACGCTTTGAGAATTCGGCCGCAGCAGATCTCGGCGATTTTACGACCACGAGAAGGGTGATTCGCATCTCCCTGCTGGCGATAATGATCGGTATTGCGAGTGCGGGTATCGCCTGGCTCCTTTTGCGGCTCATTGCGTTATTTACGAACCTTTTCTTTTATCAGACCTTTAGTTTTGAGAACGTCTCGCCTGCGGGGAATTCGCTCGGGTGGCTCATTATTTTCGTTCCCGTTATCGGAGGCCTCATCATCGGATTTATGGCTCGATACGGTTCGGAAAGGATACGCGGCCACGGTATCCCCGAGGCGATCGAATCGATCCTTCTCAACGGCAGCCGCGTTCAACCGAAGATCGCGTTGCTAAAACCGCTCTCTTCGGCGATCTCGATCGGCTCGGGCGGCCCGTTCGGTGCCGAAGGCCCGATCATTATGACGGGCGGTGCGTTCGGGTCGATGATCGCGCAGTTTTTCAGGCTAACAAGCTCGGAGCGAAAGACGCTGCTCGTGGCAGGCGCCGCTGCCGGCATGGCCGCAACATTCGGAGCTCCGATCGCTTCGGTACTTCTTGCTGTCGAGCTTCTCCTTTTCGAATGGAAGCCTCGGAGTCTGATCCCTGTTGCACTTGCTGCTGCAGCGGCGACGACGGCCCGCCGCTATATGCTCGATCCGGCACCGCTTTTCCCCGCAGGGCCTTTTCCGAGTTTCGTGGGATTCGACGGCCTTATGGGCTGCGTGGTTGCGGGTTTGCTCGCGGGTGTGCTGTCCCTTGTCCTGACAAAGGGCGTGTATGCATCGGAAGACGCATTCGCGAAGCTCCCGATCCATTGGATGTGGTGGCCCGCCATCGGCGGCATTGCCATCGGCATCGGCGGTTTGATCTTTCCGCAGGCCCTCGGCGTCGGATACGACGTGATCCGCGAGTTGCTCCAGACAAACGCTCCGATGAAGATCCTGCTTGGCGTGCTATTCGTGAAATCGCTCATCTGGGTGATCTCGCTTGGGTCAGGCACATCCGGCGGCGTTCTCGCACCGCTGCTGATGATGGGCGGGGCATTGGGAGGACTGCTCGGAGGCTTTCTTCCGGCAGAAGGCATCGGTTTTTGGCCGCTTGTGTGCATGGGTGCGATCCTTGGCGGCACGATGCGTTCGCCGTTCACCGGCATCGTCTTTGCGCTCGAGCTGACCCACGACATCAATATGCTTTTGCCGCTGCTGATCGCCGTAACGATCGCACACGCGTTTACCGTGCTTACGCTTGGACGTTCGATCCTAACGGAAAAGATCGCACGACGCGGCTATCATATGAGTCGCGAATACTCGCTCGATCCGCTCGAGATCACGTTCGCGAGGGAAGTGATGCGTACGGATATCGACGCTCTCCACGAAGGCCGTACGAACAGAGAACTCGCCGAGTTGATACCGTCGGACCTCTCAAAACGTGTGCAGCATATGTATCCGGTCGTCGACGATGATGACCATTTGGTCGGAGTCGTAACAAGACGGGACCTGCGTGGAGCTATACAACACGTTAAAGACAACCCGAACGGAAAGCTGTCTGAGATCACGCGTTATAATCCCGAGGTCGTCTATGATGACGAGCCGCTTCGGCCGATCGTTGAAAAGATGGCCGCGACCGGGATCACGCGCTTTCCGGTCGTCGATCGCGATGATCCGCGACGCCTGATCGGCACGATCTCTTTGAATAACCTTCTGTCGGCCCGCATCATCCATCTTGAGGCCGAAACGCGCCGTGAACAGGTGCTGCAGCTTCCATCGGTTCTTGCAATGGCAAAGGCCCGAGCTGCGCGAGAGAAAGAAAAGGAGACGGAAAGAGAGACCGCGGAAGGCAAAGAAGCATAAAGCAAAAATCAAGGGCGTTGAATCGCACGATCGCTCGCTTGAGGTCAACGCCCTTGAATTTCCTCACCCAAGATTCACAACCCCGAAGGGAGCGCTTCTTTGCGGGATCGAGGGGTTGGCAAACATCTCATGTACACGCGATGTTTGCCGGTTTTTCTATTCCGACGCCGCTCTGCGGGGAGCTATTTACTCGCCGGTCAGCACGAGAAGTCCAAGCGAACTCGAATTTCTTTTGGCTCTTCGCCGCCCACAAGGAGCGAACCCGAGGTGCCGTTAGGTTTTTTGTTTGGTGGCTTTTCCTCCACCGCCGGTTACGCTTTCCGGCAAACGAGGCTTACAAAACAAGTCCCGAAGGACAGCTTGTAAGCGGCGTGTCGTGCTCCAAAACAGGCTGATCATTTCCTGTACGGCGTCGCAAGTTTTTATCCCTGCGACCGAAGATCAAAGATCTGCGAGCAAACCCTCGATCGAGATCCACTTAAGGACCTGCGGCACAAGCCTTTCGGCTTCGGCTCCGGGCGTTTCAAACAGTGGCTTCCGCTCCTGCTGTTCTTCGAAGAAAAGCGTCACCGCAATCCTTCCACCTCCCGGTGCCGGTCAAAGCACCCGTAAGTAACCTCGACTGTATGGCTATCTTAACCCCAAAAATTGGGAAGTCAAGTAGAAAATACTTTAAGTATTTAAGCTTTTTTGACTATGGGTTGTGGGTTTTCTGTGGAAAAGTTGCTATCGGCGTTGTGGAAGAATTGTGGAGAAATTCGACAAATATCGCAGGGGCAATGGGTTGCCAACGTGGCGGCACGATCTCGTTGGGCTTGGCCGAGGCGGCCGAGCCTCGAAAATATTTTTTTTCTCCAATGGAAAAGCACGCGACTTTTACGGCCACGTGCTTTTACGAAGCAAAAAAATGCGAGAAACTATGCGGATTCCTGAACGGGTTCGGCCGGACGCTCCGCATAGACACTGATGAATTTGCCCTTGCGGCCCTTATCTTCGAACTTGACGAAACCTTCGATCAGGGCAAAGAGCGTGTCGTCCTTGCCGCGTCCAACGTTGTTGCCGGGTTTCCATTTCGTGCCGCGTTGACGTGCGAGGATGTTGCCGCCAAGGACATGCTGCCCGCCGAACTTCTTTAGGCCGAGACGCTGTGCTGCCGAATCGCGGCCGTTTCTGGATGAACCTACACCTTTCTTATGTGCCATTTCTTTTGATAATGTTCGCGAACCGCCCGTTAAAAGCGGTGCGAGTTGATCCTACTAATCGATCGTAACTTCCGTGAAACCCTGACGGTGTCCCTGCTTACGCTTGTACTGTTTGCGGCGCTTTTTCTTAAAAACGATGACCTTGTCGGCCAAGCCGTGTCCCACGACAGTAGCTTTGATCGTGCCTGCGGCCGCTTTGCCGCCCGCAAATATCGTGTCGATATCGACCTTCTTGCCTGCTTCGGCATCGATCGAGGGAATTCGGACCGTCTGGCCGCTTTCGACGGCAAATTGTTTTCCGCCGGTTTTAATGATCGTGTAACTCATTTTCGCTCCCTGGCTTTCTCCAGCTGTTCGCGAGGCGAATGTCGTCACCGACAGCCGAAAAGGTCAAATTATACGGAAAAGGGAAGGCGAGGTCAAGCTTCAGCAGGGTTCTTTACGACGCCGATAAAAGGCAGGTTCCGGTACCGCCCGGCGGCGTCGAGGCCATAGCCGACGACGAACTCATTCGGGATCACAAATCCGGTGTAATCGACCTTTAGCTCCTTGTTGATGCGTGGTTCGGGCTTATCAAGGAAGCTCGCAAGCCTTATAGAGGCCGCCCCGCGGGAGCCAAGGATCTCTAGCAGACGAGTGAGCGTAAGGCCGGTATCAACAATGTCTTCGACGACTAGCACGTCCTTTCCGCGTATTGGGTTGCTCAGATCTTTCAGGATCTCGACATCGCCCGTCGAAACCGTTCCGTCCTTATAGCTTGAGACGGCCATAAAATCGATCGTCATAGGAAGGTCGATCGCGCGCATCAGGTCGGCCATAAATACGCAGGAGCCCTTCAGAACGCCGACAACCACCAGATCATGGCCCTGATAGTCGCTTGTGATCTGTTCGCCAAGTTCGGCGATCCGCGAGCGAATTTCTTCGGCGGAATAGAGAACCGACAGGTTTGGGTTCGTAAACTCGGTCACACCGGTCTGTTTCATTGATTCGGCCGTCATAAATTAAGTCTCGTTTGGTTGATTGGATGGCTAAATGAAAATATATTCAAATAACACGCCCTTTTCAAGGATGGACAGGGAAGCGTTAAAATTGAATGGTAAATGCCGCAAACGAAACTCGCGACCGCATAAGGGAGCTCGTCAGACAGGTTTTGGCGAGCGTTCCTGCTGAGCCACAACGGCCGGCGGACGACGCCGCTCAGGACCGCGCACCCGAACACGTTGTCGTAAATTCGCTAAAAGATAAGCTTGCGGCCGAGTTCGACCGCGATGAATCTTCAAAACTGCTTCTCACCGAGGACGACATCCGCGGGCTCGATAACGGGGCGAGGCTTCGCGTGAATGAAAAGGTAAAATTCACGCCGCTGGCCGCCGACCTGATCCGCGAACGTAATATCGAACTCATCAAGAAGGTATCTAGGACAAGCTCCATCAAGGTGCGGTCAGTCGCGATCGGTTCCGATCACGGCGGTTTCAAAGCGAAGGAGGCTTTGAAGGCGAAATTGGCGGAACGTGGCGTGAATGTGCGCGATTTTGGGACTGATTCCGAGGAAGCCGTAGATTACCCGGACTTTGCACACGCGGTCGCAAAAGCGGTCGGTTCAGGACACGTCGATGCCGGCATCCTCATCGACGGCGCCGGCATCGGAAGCGCGATCGCAGCGAATAAGGTCCCGAATGTCCGTGCTGCACAATGCTATAACGCGGCTCTCGCGAAAAATTCCCGTGAACATAACTCGGCGAACATCCTTTCGCTCGGTGCCGGGCAGAATTCTGTCGAAGAGATGTGGCAGATCGCGGAAACGTTCCTTTCAACCGAGATCTCGGAAGAACGACACAAAAAACGGGTTGCCAAGATCGATGCCATCGATAGACAGTATCGGAAGTAGTAATCTTTTAGTAGAACAATGCAGTCAAACGGACAACACGAATTACTTGTCGAGCAGATCACAGATCTAGTAATGGCAAAGCTCTCGGGCGAGGAATATTCCCCGAGCTTTTGCCGTGCAGACGTCGAGCGGATCGTCGATGCCGGCGCCGAACGGATCGGGATCGTGCTCGGTGAGACGGCGACGGCACACGATTGGGCTAGCCTGATCGATCACACGCTCCTAAAACCCGAAGCCTCGCTTGCTGATATCAAGAAGCTTTGTCGTGAAGCCGCCGAGTTCGGATTCGCGTCGGTATGCGTTAATCCGTCATATGTGAAGGACGCCGTCGAGTTCCTTGATGGTACGGGCGTACCTGTTTGCACGGTCATCGGCTTCCCGCTCGGAGCCACTCTCCCCGACGTGAAGGCATACGAGGCCCGTAGGGCGATCTTCAACGGCGCGAGAGAGGTTGATATGGTGATTAACGTAGGTGCCCTTAAAAGCGGCGACGACTGCCTTGTCGAGGACGATATCCGTGAGGTCGTGCGGGCCGCTCATGAGCATCATGTTCTTTGCAAGGTCATAATCGAAACGGCTCTGCTTACGGACGGCGAAAAGGTGCGTGCCTGCCTTGCGGCCAAGAATGCGGGTGCTGATTTTGTCAAAACCTCAACAGGCTTTGCAAAAGGCGGAGCGACCGCGAACGATGTTGCCCTTATGAGGAGAACGGTCGGTTCGGCGCTCGGCGTCAAAGCATCCGGCGGCGTGAAGGGAATTGACGATGCCCGTGCGATGTTCGAGGCAGGCGCGACCCGCATCGGCGCTTCGGTCGGTGTCAAGATAGCGCAAGAAGCCTCGGGCATAAAGACCGAGGCTTCTTCGTCGAGTTACTAGCTGTCGAGGTGTGGTTTTACCAGCCTCGCTTAGCTGTAAAGTTGAATATTAGGTAGCCGGAAGCACCGACGGCTTGTCCGTTCACGGTCGCCGGTTTGAACTTCGAACGGCGAACCGCATCCTCGGCGGCCCTTCGGAGCGATCCAGGTCCCGAGTCCGTATCCACCTTTACAACCTTACCTTCTTTATCAAGGATGACGTTGACGGTGATCTTGCCCTGGACGTTCATTCGACGATCCATCTCGGAATACCGAGGCACGGCGATCTCGATGGCAAGGGAATTCATATCACCGACAGCGACCATAGCCGGAACCGGCTCGTTCGAGGAAGGCTCGACCGGTTTGGATTCGACCGGCTTTGATTCGGCAGGTTTCGGATCGGCCTTTGCGCTTGTCTCAGGCTGTTTTTCGGGTTCCGGGGCGGTCGCCGGAGGCTGTACGGCTGCCGCGGCCTTAGCCTTCGCTTCCTTGAGGCGAGCAACGGCGGCCTTTGCAGGTTCGTTACTGCTATCGGCTTCGATCGCCTTTTCGTAGTGAAGAAGGGCGTCGTCGGTCTGGCCTAGTTTCTCTTCCGCGGCAGCCCTGCGGAACCAGGATGCAGTATCCTTCGGGTCGCGCTGGACAGCAAGCGAGAATTGATTCACGGCGAGCTCAAGCTTGTTCTGCTTTACGTAGATCGATCCACGCTCGGCGTAAAGCGAAGCGTCGCCCGGTTTAAGGTCGATCGCTTTTCCAAGCTCGATAAGCGCACCGTCTAGGTCGCCGGCAGAGAGCAAACCCATCGCGCGTGCCTTGTAGAAGGCCGCATCGGGCGTCGGGCCAAGCGACTTCGGATTTGTCGAGGCGACCTGAACGGGTTCTTTTGCCGGTTCGGGTTTCGGACTCTTGTCCTTGATCGCGGCGATCAGCGCGGCACTTGCGCCGGTAGCTTCGAGCTCTTTTTCCACGTCAGGCGACAGCTCAAAAGTAATACCGCGCTGAGCAACTGCCGTGGTCAAGATCTGGTTCTTCTCCTCCATCGTGGCCTTCTTGGATCGAAGTGCGATCAGAATATCGGCAAGGCTCAATTCTTTTGACTGAGCTGAGATTGCCGGTACTGCGATCACGCTGAATAGGAGGCAGCCGAATACGAGGAATATCGGTAATCTAGTAGCGGAAAATAAGTGGCGGAACATTTTTTCGTATCTCCAAGGGGTTAGTTGTCATTGATAAGGTCGTCAACAGAGACCTTCTTTGCCTTTGCGGGGGTCGCAGCGGCGGCGGGTTTTGTTCAGGTTTTGCGGGCTTTGCCTCGGCGATCTGAGCGCGGGGCTTGGCTTCACGGGGTTCAGCTGCGGCCTTTTCGGGGGCAGCAGGAGAATCTTCAACAGCGGCCTGAGCTGCGGGTGCGGCCTCGGTTTCCGCCGGGGCCTGCGTTTGCGTCTGGGGTGCGGGGTCACTGGCTACAGTTGCCGCGACAGGGGCAGCCTTAGGCTTAGCGGCTTCACCGCCTCCCATAGAGCTGATGAACCAGATCCCGATCGCGAGCACGACGAGAGCGACTGCTCCGATGCCGATGAACTTTGCCGAACCGCTCTTTGCTTCAGGTTCGACGGAGGCGAAAGACTGCGGAGCCGATGAGAAGGAAGCCTCAACGGCCTCCTTCGACACGGTCTTTACCGAGGCCGGAGTCTCGACGACGGGAACCGAAGCGGCTTCGACGCGTGTATGGACGCCGCCGTACGGCTCGTCTGCGGGCGAATGAGCGGCCGCGGTCACCTCGTCTTCGACCGGTTCAGGGTCGGCAGGAACTGATTCATCGATGAACGGCTCGGGGTGTTCCTCGATGACCTCTTCGGTGTGCGAGAAGGTCGCGTTGCTCTCGACAACGGCGGGCTCTTGGGCCGCGACAGGCTCGGCCTCGACGGGTTCTTCCGTATGTGACGGAACAACTTCATCGGACCCTGTGACCTCAACGCGAGCAGTCGCGGGTTCGACCTCAGCAGCCGGGGCCTCAACGGCCTCTTCGACCGGACTTTCCTTAGAAACTGCAACATTTTCTTGGGCCTGGGGCGGGGAAGCGACAGTAGCGGCCGGCGCGGTCGGGATCTCGAGGAGGTCGTCAAAGTCGTCGGCCTTTGCGGCAGGTGTAAATGAGGCGGCGGCTTCGACCGGAACATTGGCGACTGTCGCGGCGGGAGCAGGTCGTTCTTGCTGGGCTTCTGCTTGCCCGCTCTCTGCAGCGATAGGTTCTTCGTTGGGAACGACGTCGCCGGCCTGCGGTTCGTCGACCGCGGCGTCCTCACCACTCGGAGCTTCCTGCTCAACAACGCTCTCGGCCTTAGGTGGTTCGGCGACGGCCTGCTGAGCCTTTATCTCGGCCGGAGCGACGGGCATCGCAGGCTGCAATAGAGCGGCTTCGAGCGAATCGTCACGCAGTTCGCGTTTAAGCGACAGCATTTTCATCAACTCGGCAGCGGCTCTCGCGGGTACATGCGGGTTCAGGCTGTCGATCGAAACAAGCGGATCCTTGCCGGAATCGTGCATTTCAATGACGCGTTCGAGTGCGGACTTTGGTGCCGATCCAGCGAGAAGGTCATAAAAGACGGCAGCGATCGAATATAGATCGGTGCGGTGATCGGGCGCGGCATCCAGCAACGCTAAGCTCGCCTCGTTGTAATCGACGGTGATCGCCTTTTGCGATGCGAAGTCCAGGGTTTCCCAGATCGCCTCAAGCGGCAGATACGGCGACTCGGACGGATTGCTGCCGAGGATCTGAGCACGCTCGAAGAATGCGAGTTTTACGGTCCCATCAAGGCTCGCACGGAAATATAGAGGCGAGATCTCGATCAGTTTGGCATTCGGGAACTGCTTTCGGATCTGCGCGACCGAATCGACGATCGGGCGGATACGTTCGCAAAGGCGGACAACATCCGCCTCATTGTGCCGGTCGTTGCCCAAGACCCACGGACCCGGGCCGGCAAGCGGTTCTGTGACGAGATACGCGCGGCCGTTCTCATCGAAACGGTCGGCGATCTCGAGAATCCCATTGCCGCGATATTTGGCGTTCGAGTTGCCAAAAAGGGTCAGCCCGGCGTTCTCGCAAAGCAAAACGGCCTTAGCGGCAAGGTTGTCCTGCGCCTCGTAAATGGTGTGCGATGAGTTTGAGGCTATGATCTGGCTGACGCGGAAGCGTCCTTGGCGGAGAATCGAATTGGTGGATAGCATGGCGATTATCAGGTAGGCGGGAAGTATCCCGATAAGTCATTATATGCATAATATGTACAAAAGTAAACAAAAAAGTTTAATGTCTTTGAACAAACCAATTTTTGATGCCTCACAGCCTTGAATCGATGCCTCGGCGGTAGTCCGAGCCCGTAATTTCAATGCTTTTGCACATTTCGAAAAGGCGGGAGCGCGTGCGGACGCGATCCGATCCTCGAGCGTTTCTTCGCGGTCGTTCGGGCGGATATCAAGGTAATTCGTGGTAAAGACCGTGAGTTTCTTGTCGTTATACCGTGAATTTATGATGTGGCCGAGTGTGTCGCGAACCCAATCGGTCGGTTTCGATGCACCTAGTTCGTCAAGGACGAGTACCTCAGTGTTCAACACGGGTGAGAGCACGCCTAGCTCGGATGTGTAGGTGTTCGGATTGTAGGAATCCTGTATTTCCTTTAGAAGTGACCCGAACTCGTAAAAAAGACAGCTGAAGCCTCGTTCGGCCAAGCCTTTTAGGATCGACACGGCCAAGTGCGTTTTGCCGACGCCGACAGTCCCCATAAAGAGTAGCCCGCGATCGACGGCAGGGTATTCCATCATAAAGTTCGTCGCATACTGAAGAGCGGCCCGCTGCGATGGATTCTGCGGCGTATAGTTCGTCAGGTGACAGTGCGCGTACCTTTTCGGCAGTTTTGCACGCTTGCTTTGGTCGGCTTCGTCCCTAAGTGCGCGACAGATGCAGCGTCTCGCGCCTTCGGGCGTGACCTCGATCCCGGTGCCGAAGCATTTTGCACACACCGACGCTTCCGTTTCGGCCGGACGTTCGACGGCCCGGAGGGAAGTTTTTTCACTCGTGCGTTTTGTCATATAACAGAGGCGAAGGTTCAATAGTATAGCACCGAGGTTTTGCCATTCGGAACTCGAAGCAGCCGACGGTGTGTTGTATAGTGAGAACTTTGTGCATCGATGCACCTGATCTTCTAATGGGACTTTTTCGAAGCCTTCTGATAAAACTCGGCCTTGCCGACCTTTCCGCAGACCGGACGCCGATCACCGTTATGCTGCTTGATGATGACGAGCGGCGGCATCGCTGGTTCGTAAAGAGATTCGTCGGCGACGATATCGACATCGCAGCGAATGTCGATGATGCGAAGGCCTTCCTTTCGGAACGCAGCTACGACGCCATCTTCCTCGATCACGACCTTCTGCCGCATCATTACGAGTCGAACGATCACGACGACTATCATCAGACGGGCTACGAGGTCGCAAAATGGTTGACGGAGAATCCCGCTCTCCAACGGGCGGCTACGATCATCGTACACACGCGAAATGCGGACGCCGCGATCCCAATGGTGCAGATCTTGCGAAATTCCGGCCGCACGGTCGAATATTGCGCCTTCCCGATGCTCGATCTTAAGATCAAGAACTACTGGAAACGCTAGCCACTGCCGAAGTACTTTCTGCCGCGAAGTTTTGCGGGCAGCAGGTCGCCCTCCGGATCGTTGCCTTCGTCCTTGCCGTAGCCAAGCTCCTTCATCAACTTCGTCGGCGCGTTTCGGATCTTCATCGGCACGGGCAGATTCCCGAATTTGCGGGCGTCCTCCATTGCTCCTCCGATAGCGTCGGTGGCCGATCGGTCTTTTGCGGCCCTCGCTAAATATGCGACGCCGTGTGCAAGATTCAACGCACATTCCGGCATCCCGATCGTTTCGACCGCCCGAAAGACGGCATTCGCGACGACCAAGGCCGTCGGCTGCGCGAGCCCGATGTCCTCGGAAGCAAAGATCACCATCCGGCGTGCGATGAATTTCGGATCTTCGCCTGATTCGAGCATTCGGGCCAGATAGTACATCGCGGCGTCCGGGCGGCTCGCGCGCATCGACTTTATGAACGCCGAGATGACGTTGTAGTGCTCCTCGCCTTTTTTGTCGTATCGGAGGAACTTCGCCTGAAGTGTTTCCTTCAGGGTTTCGACCGTGATCTCGCCGTAGAGCTCGGACGTGCTCTCAAGCATCGAGATCGCCTGGCGAGCGTCGCCATTCGCCATCTCGATCAGCCACTCGCGAGCGTTCTGTGCGATGTCGAGCTCGGTCCTGTCAAAGATCGCGGACATCTGTTCGGCGGTCAGTTCCTCGAACACGAATACCCGCATTCTCGAGAGCAGTGCCGGTATGACCTCGAAGCTCGGGTTCTCCGTCGTCGCACCTATCAACACGAGTTCGCCGTTCTCGACAAAAGGCAGTAGGAAATCCTGCTGTGCCTTGTTGAAGCGATGGATCTCGTCAAGGAAGAGCAGCTTTGGCCGCCCGTCGGGATCTTCCTTCAGGAGCTTTCGGATATCGTCCTTTCCGGCAGAGACGGCCGAGAGTTCGTGAAAGTCGGCGTTGATCGCGTTCGCGTAGATCCTGGCAAGCGTCGTCTTGCCGGTTCCGGGCGTGCCCCACAAGATGAACGAGAAAACAAGCCCGTTCTCGATCGCCATCCTCAGCGGCTTCCCGTCGCCGACAAGATGCACCTGGCCGACGAACCCCGTAAGATCTTTCGGCCGAATTTTGTTCGCCAACGGCTCCATATGACAGAACGGTAATTATACCGCCTCAGTGCCCGCAGACACGAAAGAAGCGGGTCCGCGTGATCCGTGGCAGTTGGGGGCTACGATCTTGGTCGGTCCATTTCCCACACTACTTTCAGACCCAAGAGGCTTTGCGAACCTATGTAGACGATATGCTCGGGCTCTTTGTCATAAACGACATCCCAGTAGTCTTCCCACGCGTAGTGAAAGTGAACTATGATCCGCGAACGCTCAGTCAACACATCCTTTCGAACGCTGAACGGGAAAGTCTCGCCCGATCGGATCGTCGTTCTGCCGCAGGTATCCTTTGCAGGGAAGGTGTAAAGGATCGTCGGAGGGATAGGCTCAGGCCCTGAAAAATCCCAAAGCGACTCGACCCGATAATCGATCCCCGGTTTTCTACTCGGAGTGAAGCGGCCTTCGTGCGTGCAGAGCCTAATGTCCGCTTTGATATTGTTGTGTAACGTCAGCCAAATGAGGGATACAGATTCCTTACCTTTCCTGTCGACGGTCGGAACCTCGACCTTCTCAACATGGTCGAAGGAAATATAGACGGTCGGCTGCTTTGGATCGATCTTGATATTCCCGGCAACCGCTTGCCCTTCCACCTTCCAAGCGAATGCTCCGCCGCACAAGCTGACAAACAGAGCAAATGAAAACAACTTCTTAATGGTCATATTTGCTATTTTGGCCCGGCGTTTCACCGAGCCATTTGGCTAAAGCCGGCTGATTTTCTTCCTGCAGTCCACTAGCTGAAGCTAGTGGCAATTCAAAATGCCCGACCGAATAGCCCAATGGCAACATCGCCTGCGGCGGCGGCTTTGCCGCACTGCATTATGGCAGGGCCGCGATCTCGGCGTCGAGTCCCAGCTCCGTAGGAGCGGCATATTTATAGAACTCGATCCCAGCTCCGTAGTAGCGGAATCTTTGTAGCACCGGATGCCGAACCCAAATCACCGGAGCGTGTGTAAACACGCGACACCTTAGCTCCGGCAGGAGCGTCATCTTTGTAGCACAGGATGCCGAACCCAAACACCGGAGCGTGTGTAAACACGCGACACCTTAGCTCCGGCAGGAGCGTCATATTTGTAGAACTTGATTCCCAAACTCATCTCGGAGGCGGCTTGCCGCCGACATAGCCTGCGGTAGCAGGCGGCAGCACGTAGCCCCACGTGGAGCGAAG
>LLEU01000028.1 GCA_001567505.1 Acidobacteria bacterium OLB17
AGAAAGGTCAGAACCGCGAGCGATAGCGACCGGGTAGAAAGTCACGAACCAGCGAGCGATAGCAACCGGGTAGAAAGTCAGAACCGGGAGCGATAGCGACTGGGTTCTTGTATCTTGACACCTATCTATGTGGAACGACACCGACATCCCGTTAGCCGTTTTCTTCACGTTCCGATGTTACGGAACGTGGCTTCACGGGGACGAACGCGGCAGTGTTGACCGTCACAACAACATTTACCGTTCGCCAAGAATTCGACCGAACGACAATTGGCGAGAATACAACGCGAAACTGCTGCTTCATGAACCCGTTATGCTGGATGCCGCACGACGGAGATCGGTCGACAAAGCAATAAGAGACCTTTGCGAAAAACGCGGCTGGACGCTGCTCGCCCTAAATGTTCGCACGAATCACGTTCATACAGTTATGTCTGTCGGCGACAAAAAGCCAGAACGTGCATTGATCGCCTTGAAAGCCAATGCGACGAGGCAAATGCGGGAGGACGGCCTTTGGCGGCACGAACATTCACCATGGGCTGACAAAGGCAGCAAGCGAAACCTCTGGAACGAGAACAGTATCTGGGAAGCCTGTAATTATGTCGCCAACGAGCAGGGCGACAAGCTGCCTGATCTCGACTGGTGGTGAAAAGAACCCGTCGCTATCGCTCCCGGTTCTGACAGAAAACACGGCGTTCGCCCACTGGGCTTTACAGATCCGAACGAACCATCGAAGGCCGCAGGACGCTCGCATAGATATGTGCGGCAGCGCCGACCTTTATCGCCGTAAATGATATATTTGAAAGATATGGTAGAGGCGGCAGTAGTAACTTGGGTCAACCGCTGGAAAGAAACTGGTGAAGCTCTTTCAACTCTCCGCACCGAGGAAGTTTGGCGTTCTGACGTGTCCGCTGTCTTTCTTTCTCTAACCGATGCTTCGGAAGCAGCATTGCTCGCATATCCGCCTAAACCGACCTCGGGCCTGGTGGAAATGCAGGGAATATTTCGGAGAATGGCGGATAAATGAGACCAGTTTTCCGCGCAGCTCAGACGGCAGGCATCCTAGACGGCGTCGTCCGCAATGTCTATCGATCCAATACCGGCAAAACCGCCGCCTGGACATCCGCTTCCCACATCGAAAAATCCCCGAAGAAAACGGAGTCGCCAATGCCATGATGGAAGAGGCCAAAGGTTTCGGAAGGAAAAGGCTCATCGTACCGGCGCTGATCGTTATTGCCGGTCTCCTTCTCATTCCTTTTCCGACCCAATTGTCTCCGGACTTTACCGTCAGATTCGTGGATGATTTAGGTAATCCGATTCGCGGGATGGTGGTTCAGCGAACATGTACGCACTACACGTACAATTCATTGGGATCGGTATGTCCTGACGACTGGGACAATCCGAAGCGGACCGATGATGACGGCAATGTCAGCTTTACCGCGAATTATGTTTGGTATGGAGCGGCTTCACGTGCGGTACGCACCGTGGTTAGCTACGCGCTGCTGATCGCGCATGGAAGCGTAGGCAGAAGCATTACTTTATTTCCGAGGGCTCCTGCAGGTATTAAAAGTTCTGGGTGGGTCGATATCGATCCGGACAACCCACAAAAAGAAGTTGTCTTGCAACGAGAAATTGTATCGGACGAAAGGTAAGCGTATATCCTTAAAGTATGTATTCAAATTTCAAAGAACATCTACAGAGCACGCTGGACGGGATACGCGAGGCGGGGCTTTATAAATCGGAGCGTATGGTTTCGTCTCCGAAGGAGATCGACAATATAGCGTAGGGTAAGGCCGCAGGCCGCAACCCTACGAACTTGGTAAACGCGATCCGTCCCTGAAAGGGACGAACAAGATATGCCGCAGTCATTGGTCAAAATATTGGTTCACGTCGTTTTCTCGACAAAGAACCGCGCCGATCTGATTCATCCCGAGATCGAAGCCGAGCTATATGCTTATATTCACGGAATTGTTAAGAACAACGGATCAAAAATTGATCATCGCTAACGGAGCAACGAACCACAGCCACTTTTTGATCTCGATGGGCAAGACGCTCGACATCAGTAGGCTTGTCGGCGACATCAAACGCGCCAGTTCTCTTTGGATGAAACAGCACGATAGGGCATTCTATTGGCAAGAAGGTTACGGTGCATTTTCGATCGGCGAATCGCAGGTCACGCATGTCGTCAGATATATCGAGGGCCAAAAACAGCATCATGAAAAGCAGGATTTCAAAGATGAATTTCGCGGATTACTGGATCGTTACAAGGTTGAACACGACGAACGATATGTATGGGATTGAAGATTGAAGCGGTTCTGTTCGTCCCTTTCAGGGACCGGCGACCCACATCGACCGCTTCGTAGGGTTTCACCCTACGCTATATTGTGAGTCTCCTTCGGAGACAGAGCCTTAAAGGTATGTATTCAAATTTCAAAGAACATCTACAGGGCACGCTGGACGAGATACGCGAGGCGGGGCTTTATAAATCCGAGCGTGTGATCGACGGGCCGCAGGATGCGAGGGTTCAGGTTGGCGGCAGGGACGTGCTGAATATGTGCGCCAATAATTACCTCGGGTTGTCGGACCATCCGGCGATCGTCGATGCGGCGCGGAAGTCGCTGGACGAATGGGGTTACGGGCTTTCGAGCGTGCGGTTCATTTGCGGCACGCAGGCGATCCACAAGGAGCTCGAGCGGAAGATCAGCGAATTCCTCGGCACCGAGGACACGATCCTTTACACGAGTTGTTTTGACGCGAACGGCGGCCTTTTCGAGACGCTGCTCGGCGAGGAAGACGCCGTCATTTCCGACGAACTCAACCACGCGAGCATCATCGACGGCGTGCGGCTTTGCAAGGCCCAGCGTTTTCGCTACAAGAACAGCGATATGGCCGACCTCGAGTCAAAGCTCAAGGAAGCGAGCTCGGCGCGTTTTAGGATGATCGCGACCGACGGTGTTTTCTCGATGGACGGCTACATCGCCAAACTCGCGGAGATCTGCGACCTCGCGGAGAAGTACGATTCGCTTGTGATGGTCGATGATTCGCACGCGGTCGGCTTTATGGGCAAGACGGGCCGCGGCACGCACGAACATTGCGGCGTAATGGAACGCATCGACGTCATCACCGGCACGCTCGGCAAGGCACTCGGCGGCGCAAGCGGCGGCTATACAAGCGGTAAAAAGGAGATCACCGAACTCCTCCGACAACGTTCGCGGCCGTATCTATTCTCGAACTCCGTCGCTCCGCCGATCGTCGCCGCGTCGATCGCCGCGATCGATCTGCTCACGGCATCGACCGAGCTTCGCGACAAATTGATGGAGAACACGCGCTATTTCCGCGAGAAGATCGCAGGCATCGGACTCGACGTTCTGCCGGGCGAACACCCGATCGTTCCCGTGATGTTCGGCGAGGCGGAACCCGCCGTCAAGATGGCCGAGTCGCTGCTGGACAAGGGCGTGTACGTTATCCCGTTCTCATTTCCCGTCGTGCCAAAAGGCAAGGCGAGGATCAGAACGCAGGTCTCGGCGGCACACTCCAAGGCGGACCTTGACCTTGCGGTAAACGCTTTTGCTGAAGCAAAGGCCGAGCTTGGGATCTAAGGCCGCTAGGGGATCAGTTCGCGTTCTGCAGAGCGGCCAGAACATCCTCGGGAAGGCTGTCCGCCAAATGCGGATGCGACTCGACGAGCCGCATTATGTCTAGGAAGTCTTTTTGACGCTTGCTTGATCGGCGTTCGCTGTCGCGCCAGGCGAGGATCTTTCCTTGGATCGTGTCTTCGAGGCACGAAACCCGCATAAGAATTCCATGAACATCGGCCGGGACCGAGCGGGAAGGGAAATCGAGATAAACGGGTTCGGTGCTGATCTGCACGCTGATCGCTGAGCGGCCTTTGAGGTTGACCGTGTATGCGTGTCTCGAAGAACGAAATCCGGCGGCTTCGAGTAGGCCGATGGCTTGCTCAAGTTCGTCGCCGGCGATCGCAAGATCTACATCGGCGGTCGCTATCGACTCTTCGGCCCAATAGTTCACGGCGAGTCCGCCGATGACGCACCACGGGATCTCGGCATGTTCGAGCGTCTCGATAAGCAGCAGAACTTCACCGCCGCCGCCGCTCGTTTGCCAATCATAGAACTGCCGTTCGGTCATTGCCTCAAGGGAAAAGATCAAGCCGCGGAGTTTGCGAGCGACGCAGACGTTCATTGCCTGCGTCATCGCCTTTATCCACGGCCATTAAGAGTTAAGCTGCTGCCTGTTGCTGCTTGCCCAGGGCGTCCTTTGCCTGGCCGACGACGGCTGCAAATGCCTCAGGCTGTTTGACGGCCATATCGGCGAGCACCTTGCGGTCGAGTTCGATCTCGGCAAGGTTCAGGCCGTGAATGAACTGCGAATACTTGATGTCATTCAGGCGGCATGCCGCATTGATGCGGACGATCCACAGCTTGCGAAAATCGCGCTTCTTCAGTTTCCTGCCCGTGTAGGCGAAATTCAATGCGCGTTCGACCGATTCTTTCGCCGAACGATAAAGTTTCGATTTTGTCCCACGATAGCCTTTGGCTAAGGCCAATATCTTTTTGCGTTTTTCGGTACGCTTATTACCACGTTTTGCTCTTGGCATAATATGAACTCCTGTCAATTGTCCGGCGGGAGACGCTTTCGGAGATCGATCGTCATCGCGGAACGATCCCTCTTGAACGTACGCGTCCGTCAGGCCGGATCTAAAATTCTTTAGTCTCTTCCGTAGGGAAGCATCTTCTCGACGCGCTTCTGATCGCCTTCGGAAACAAGCACGTCAATATCGAGATTGCGCTTCCGCTTATTGGTCTTCTTGGTCAAAATGTGGCGAGCGTGGCTGTGGCCGCGTTTGAATTTGCCCGATGCGGTCGAGCGAAAACGCTTTGCTGCGCCTTTGTGTGTTTTAAGTTTCGGCATAAAAATGTAACTCCTTCCTTACTAAACTATTCCGTATCAAAAGATCTCGTCCTCGCCGTCTTCCGTTTTCGGCTTCTCAGCTTTTGCGGCGGCCGGTTTTGCGGCCCTCTTTGGCTTTTCCGGTTCCTCGGCCTTGTTCGGAGCGACCGAGGTGTGCTTGCTCAGCACGGCCTTGCTCTTCTTCGGCGAAAGTATCGTGAACATCTGGTAGCCTTCCATTTTCGGTGCTACCTCGACGTCGCCGAACTCCGCCAATTCCTCGGTGAGCCGGGCCAGGATCTTCGCCCCGAGCTCTCGGTGCGTCATCTCACGGCCGCGGAATGCGATGGCGGCTCGGACCTTATCGCCCTCAGAAAGCCAACGCTTGGCATTGTCGCGGCGATATTCATAATCGTGGTCATCGGTACCGGGGCGGAACTTGATCTCCTTGACCTGGACCGTTACCTGTTTCTTTTTGGCTTCATGAGCTTTCTTTTTCTGCTCATAAAGGAATTTGCCGTAGTCAATGATCTTACAGACGGGCGGTTTCGCGTTGGACGCGATCTCGACGAGGTCGAGCCCGCGATTCCGGGCTTCCTGGATCGCGTCGCGCGTGTCCATGATGCCGAGCGTTCCTCCGTCCTCAAGGACTACGCGAACCGACGGAACGCGTATGCGTTCGTTCGTCCGGTGCTGCGGCTCACGAAACCGCGGCTTGAATCTATTTCCACCAAATCTTCTTGCGATAATGCCTCCTATCGTCTAAACCGCTAGCGGCCGCGTGCCGAACGCTCTTCTTCGATCTTTGCAATGAATTCATCGAGCGTCACGGCGCCAAGGTCGCCTGCCTTACGGTCGCGGACAGCGACACGTTTGTCTTCCAGTTCCTTGTCGCCAAGGACCAGCATATATGGAACCTTCTGCAGCTGAGCGTCGCGGATCTTTGCCCCGATCTTGTCGCTGCGTAAATTCACTTCCACACGAAAGCCTCTGCTGCGAAGTTCTCTCTCGATCTCTTCGGCGTATTCGTTGATCCGATCCGTGATCGGCAGCACGGCAACCTGCACCGGGGCAAGCCAAAGAGGGAATGCTCCTGCGTAATGTTCGATCAGCACGCCAAAGAACCGCTCGATCGAGCCGAACAACGCCCTGTGGATCATTATAGGACGATGTTTCTGATTGTCGTCGCCCGTGTACTCGAGTTCGAAGCGTTCAGGCAGGTTCCAGTCAAGCTGGATCGTTCCCAACTGCCATATACGTCCGATCGCGTCCTCGATCTTGATATCGATCTTCGGCCCATAGAATGCGGCCTCGCCTTCTATGCGTTCGTAGGTGATACCGCGGCCGTCGAGCGCATTGGCGAGCTGCGACTCGGCAGAACCCCAATCTTCGTCCGATCCGAGATAGCCTTTATTCTCGGCGGCTCCGCGTACGGAAAGCTCGAACCTTACCTTCTCGAAACCATAGATATCGAGTACCTTGATCGCAAAATCAAGGCAATCCGCAACCTCGGCCTGAACCTGGTCAGGACGAACGAAAAGATGTGCGTCATCGACCGTGAATCCGCGAACGCGCATCAACCCGTGAAGCGTCCCGGAAAGCTCGGCACGATAGACCGTGCCCATCTCGGAATAGCGCTGCGGCAAGTCGCGGTATGAACGCTGGCTCGAGCGATAGATGCCGATGTGGAACGGGCAATTCATCGGTTTCAGGCGATACTCTTCATCCTCGATGCTCGTCGGAGCGTACATCGAATCCGAATAGTTGCCTTCGTGGCCGCTCTTTACCCAAAGATCGCGTTTTGCGATGTGCGGTGTGTAAACAAAACTGTAACCGCGTTGGTCGAGCTCCTCTCGGAGAAGCTTCTCCATCTCGTTCCGCACGATGCCGCCTTTCGGGTGCCAGAGTATCAGGCCCTGGCCGTAATCGTCGTCGATCGAGAAAAGGTCGAGCTGGCGTCCAAGTTTGCGATGATCGCGTTTTTCGGCCTCTTCACGCTGCTTGAGCCATGCATCCAACTCGGCCTGCGTTGCGAACGCGATGCCGTAGATCCGCTGCATTTGCTCGCGTTCGGCGTCGCCCCGCCAGTAAGCGCCCGCGATCGTCAAAAGCTTGAATGCCTTGAGTTTGCCGGTGTGCTGGACGTGCGGCCCGAGGCAGAAGTCGATGAAGGGCGATCCGTCAATGTAGTAGATCGTGGCCGTATCGCCGGCCTTTTCGTCGATCAGTTCGCATTTGAGCGGTTCGTCTCGTTCCTTGAAGATGTCTAGGATCTCCGCCTTCTTGACGACCTCGCGACGATATTTAAGGTCGCGCTTGGCCATTTCCCGCATCTTCTTTTCAATTGCGGGAAGGTCGTCCGTCGTAAGATTGCGTGGAGCGATAACGTCGTAGTAGAAACCATACCGCGGATCGTCGAGCAATGCGGGCCCGACGCCGAGTTTCGTTCCGGGAAATAGGTCGAGAAGAGCGGCGGCGAGCAGATGAGCGGTCGAATGGCGGATGACCTCGAGGCCTTCGCGTGAATCGACATCGATCGGTTCGATCGAAAGCACTTCGTCCCCGGCCGAGAGCTCGCGGTTGAGATCGACCTCTTCGCCGTTGACCTTTGCCGCAACGGCGCTCTTCAGCGCATCGCGGTCGAATGCCTTAATGGCGTCGATCACGGTCGCAGGCGCAGGAAGGGCCTTTACACTATCCCGAAACTTTATCTCTAGTTCGCTCATATCATTGTCAATTGTAAATTGTTGATCGTAAAGTGGTTACGCGTCGCACGCCGCCCTTCGGCGAGGTTCTCTTATCTACCAATTAACGATCCGGCAATTGCCAATTAACAATTTCCTACTACAAAAATGATCAGATCCGATAAGAGCGACTTTGCGGAGGGCGGTATTTCACACCCGAATTTCCCGTTGAGCTAGCAACGGGTCGTAGTAGTTATCAACAAGGCAAAGTTCTTCGAAAGCATCTTATCGAAAAATAGTAAATGGTAGGCACTAGCAGAGTTGAACTGCTGACCCCTACCGTGTCAAGGTAGTGCTCTACCACTGAGCTAAGTGCCTGTATCGCCCAAGCCTCAAATCGATCCGAAATGCGGAACAAAAAGCGAACCTAAAGAATGCCAAAATGACGGTGACAATGTCAAGGCGAGCAATGCTATGGCCTTGTGAGCACAAAGCCTAAGAACGCTGCTGCCAGGCAGGCCGCGAACGTTGCGATGCTGTATATCGCGAATGTCCCGTAATAGCGGTCGATCAAAAGCGTCACATTTTCGAACGCAAAGGACGACATAGTCGTAAAACCGCCGCAAAATCCGGCCGTCAGAAAGATCCGCCAGTCGGCCTGGATCAGAAAGCGTTCCGATGTCCCGACGGCGGCGCCCATTACAAAAGATCCGACGATGTTGACGATAAAGGTGCCCGACGGGAACGTGTATGGAAGCAACGCGGCGATGGCCTCGACGCTTGCGAAGCGTGCGACGGCTCCGAGCATTCCGCCAAGGGCGACGAATATCAGACCTCTGTTCATAGTTCACCTCTAAAAACAGGCGTCATCAGCGGCGCGTCAGGCTCGCGGTTCGGTTCGGGAAGACACCATTTCCCGGAATTGGATTTTCAAGGCGGCCTTTTTAGGAGACGCCGGTGCAGAATCGGTGCATCCCGATCGCTACGAGCTTTGCGGTCCGGTCATCCTGGTCGAATCTCGGATTCACCTCGCTGAACTCTATCATACGCGTATTCGCGAGGCTCGCAGCGTATTTTACGAGCTGGATGAATTCGCCCGCCCGAAGCCCGAGCGGAGAAGGCGCCGACGTACCCGGAGCATCGGCCGAGCGTACCGCGTCCATATCGAAGCCGAAGAACGTAATGAGAGATGCGCTGTGGCCGATGAATTTGTTCCTAATGCTCTCTTTTAGCTCGATGTCGGCCTCGGAACGCGAACGCACAAGCTCAAGGCTGATGCGGTTCACGCCGAGGTCGCGAATGTATTCGTAATAGATCGGCGATGTCAGGTGCGATTGATAACCGACCTCGTAGAAATATTTCGGCAGAAGAAGGCCTTCGTCGAGAAGCTGCCGATACGGCGTGCCGCTGTTCCTTTCTTCGGCAAGGCGAACGTCAAGGTGCGCGTCCACGTTCACGCCGATCCACCAATCGGGGCCGAAAACCTCCGCCATTGCGCGGCCGTCCGCATACGAGACATCGTTGCCGCCGCCGAGAACGATCACGCGTTTGCCGTCCGCGAGCACGGCCTTCACCGTCTCGGTCAGTGCATCGTGGATCTCCTCGAGCGAGCCCGTTGTTTTTACGTCGCCGAGGTCGAAGATGCGTTTGCGGATGTTGAACGTCGTAAGTTTATAGAACTGCCGCCTGATCGCGTTCGGTGCTTCTGCGGCGCCGACGCGGCCGCCGTTGCGGCGAACGCCTTCATCCTGCGGGCAGCCGATGATGACGATATCCGCATTGTCGTAATGGTCGGGCGTGCGGCGGACGATCTCGCCGAGACGCGGATCATTCGGGTCGTTCCGCGAAAAGAAGGCCGATTCATCAGGACGTGAGGTCAAGTCGAATTGTTTGCTCATTTGCCGATGATTATAGCATTTGTCTCAGCAAAATGGCGGCTTTGTCTGCTGGCAGACAGAAGAAAAGAGGTGTATCATCAAAACTGAACCAGATATTCTCTGCGGGCCGAACACTCTCTCCTTTTGTCGCTCGTAAGCTCTTCCCGTTACAACCAAAAACTCCAAGGGAGACTTATATGAAGAAACTTACAATGTTGAGTGTGCTACTCGCTTTCATTGCGGCGGGATTCGTATTGATGATGCCGCAGTCGGCCTCAGCACAGAGGTATTACCGGAAAGTACATCGTCGCGGACAAACCTACTGGGTGCAGACGCGAAAGCCAAGCTTCTACCGACGCCATCGTAACGTGATCAACATCGCAGCCGCCACAGGCGGCGGTGCATTGCTCGGCGGCATCATCGGCGGAAGGAAAGGAATGCTGATCGGTTCGGGCATCGGGGCCGGAAGCGGCGCCCTTTACACCTACGTTCTGAAACCGAAAAAGCGGCATTACAAGAAGGTTTACCGATATTATCCGCGGCGCAGCTACCGTCGCTGGTGAACGTTCGCTCTCCCCGAAACAAAAAGGCCGGCTGTGAATATTCGCGGCCGGCCTTTACAAGTTGGTATTTAGCGGAAGCTCATTAGGAGCCGCGGCTTTCCCTGCGAACCCACCAAGTTGCAAGCAGCGGCAGCAGGATGATCTGCGCGATCGCCGCCGGGATACCCGGCAAAAGGGCCGCCTTTGCGTATTCAAAGAACGGCTGCGCTACTGCGGCCGTCGAGAGAACGATCGCAATGAACACGAGACGGCCGCCAATGACGGCAAGTGCGGCCGAAAGCATTCCGTTGAGCCTGATCTGCTGCTTGAAAAGTCCGGCGAGTGCGCCGTATGCCGCAAGCTCGAATGTCATCGACGGCAATATGTGCGGCAGCGGATGCCCCGAGATCAAAAAGCTGACCGCGGGCGCCGCGGCCCCGACGATCAGGCCCGAACGCCATCCATAACAAAGTCCGACGAGAATGATCGGCCAATGCATCGGCAGCAGGAGCCGTACGGGCAGCCCGGCGGCGTGAAAAGCGGCCGGCAGAAGGAACGCCGCAGCAAGCAGCAGGAATGCCTGGATCGAGACGGCCCGCACACCGAGTGCGGGAAGGGTCGCAGGCGCTTGTTCGTGAATTGCTGTATTTGGCATATATGATTCTGCTGAAAACGATATCACGTTGCCGCCCGAGCTGCACATTGTCCTGAAACCCAAATTCTGAGCGATCGGGCCAGGAATGGCCGTATTCCCCATTTGTATTTCTTTTGTGACAGTTTTGAAAACCTATTGCAGTGCGAATCCATTGGAATTACGCTTGAAGCACTATGAAAGTGCTTCTCGTTTATCCGATCTTTCCCGACACGTACTGGAGCTTCCGCCACGCCCTGAAGATCGAAGGGAAGCGCGCTCCGTTCCCACCGCTCTGCCTGCTAACGGTCGCCGGTATGCTGCCGGCAGCGTGGGAACGCAAGCTCGTCGATATGAACGTCGAGGAGCTGCGGCGTGAGGATATCGAATGGGCCGACATCGTTTTCGTCAGCGCGATGATCGTGCAGAAAGAATCCCTCGAGCAGGTCGTCGATCTTGTCCGTTCGATGGGCAAACGTGTTGCCGCCGGCGGCCCGTTCGTGTCGACGAGCTCGGACAAACTCCCGGCGGCTGACCACATCTTCATCGGCGAAGCAGAGAATACGCTTCCTGAGTTCCTGCACGACCTTGAGCTCGGCATCGCGCGGAAATTCTATCAGGCGGATGAGCGCCCTTCGCTTGCGAATACACCGACTCCGGACTTCTCTCTGATCGATATGCGGCATTACAGCGCGATGAGTTTACAGTATTCGCGTGGCTGTCCATTCAACTGCGAATTTTGTGACATCATCGAGATCTATGGCCGTGTGCCGCGGACGAAATCGAATGAGCAGATGCTTGCCGAGCTTGACGCTCTGAAGGCCGCAGGATGGCGCGGAATGGTCTTCATCGTTGACGATAATTTCATCGGGAACAAGAAGAATGTCAGGCAGCTTTTGCCGGCACTGCTCGAATGGTCGCGGGCGAATGGCGAACCTTTCACATTCATAACGGAGGCAAGCATAAACCTTGCCGAAGACGAGGCCTTGCTCCAGCTGATGCAGGACGTTGGGTTCAAACGCGTCTTCCTCGGTATCGAAACGCCGGTCGAGGAGAGCCTGAAGCTCGCCAACAAAGGCCAAAATACGAAGCGAAACCTGCTTGACTCGATCCGTAAGATCCAAAGCTACGGCCTTGAGGTGATGGGCGGCTTCATAGTTGGTTTTGATAACGATCCTGAAGATATCTTCGAGCGGCAAATGACCTTCATCCGCGAAAGCGGCATCCCGCTTGCGATGGTCGGGCTGCTTTCGGCTTTGCCTGATACACAGCTCTGGCGAAGACTTAATAAAGAAGGTCGGCTGCTGAACGTTACGACCGGCAATAACACGGATTGCTCACTGAATTTCATCCCGAAGATGGACAAGGACAAGCTCGTCGCCGGTTACAAGCGTGTGCTCAGGAACATTTACAGTCCGAAGGAATATTACGCACGCGCGCTTACGTGCCTCGCCAGGGCCCGCAAAGGGAAGAATGCGATGCTGCGGCGGGATCTAAAGGACGACCTTCGTTCGTTCATCAAGCTTATCGTGACGCTGGGGATCCGTGACCGAGCTCGGCTTCATTTCTGGAGCTACTTTTACAAGCTCGTCCTCCGGCATCCGCGCGACTTGGCCCACGGACTTACGCTTGCCGCAATGGGCTACCATTTCCGCCTAATCACGGAAAAGTACACCGCATAGCTCGTCAGCCGTTCATCGGGATCTTCACGGAGTGTTCCTTCGCGAACGTGAGTGCCTCTTCGTAACCGGCGTCGGCGTGTCGGATCACTCCCATTCCCGGATCTGTCGTAAGGACGCGCTTGATGCGTTCGGCGGCCTCGGGCGTGCCGTCCGCAACGATCACCTGGCCCGCGTGCAGCGAATAGCCGATGCCGACACCGCCACCGTGATGGAGCGAGACCCAGGTCGCGCCGCCTGCGACATTGATCATCGCGTTGAGATAGACCCAATCGGCGATCGCATCCGAACCGTCTTTCATCGCTTCGGTCTCACGGTTCGGCGATGCGACCGAGCCGCAGTCGAGATGATCGCGGCCGATCACGATCGGCGCCTTCAGCTCGCCGGACGCGACCATTTCATTTAGCTTCAGCCCGGCCTTGGCACGCTCGCCGTATCCGAGCCAGCAGATGCGGGCGGGAAGTCCCTGAAATTCCACATTCTCCTGCGCCATCGTGAGCCAACGCGTGAGGTGATCGTTCTCAGGGAAGAGATTCATTACGGCCTCGTCAGTTTTGTAGATATCCTCTTTGTCGCCCGAGAGCGCCACCCAGCGGAACGGCCCTTTGCCTTCGCAGAAAAGCGGGCGGATGTACGCGGGAACGAATCCGGGATACGCAAAGGCATCCGCGACGCCGTTATCAAGGGCACGCTGCCGCAGGTTGTTGCCGTAATCGAAAACGACGGCTCCGCGACGCTGGAATTCGAGCATCGCCTCGACGTGCCGCGCCATCGAGTCCATCGCAGCCTTTTCGTATGCGGCCTGATCCGCGTTGCGAAACTCCGTCGCCTGTTCGACCGAGTAACCGACCGGAATGTAGCCCATCAGAACGTCGTGTGCGCTCGTCTGGTCGGTCACGACATCGGGAAGTATGCCGGCATCGAGCAGCTTCCAATGAACCTCTGCCGCGTTGCCGAGAAGCGCGATCGAAAGCGGTTTTTTTGCGGCGACGGCGTCCTTTGCTTTCGCGATGGCGTCGTCAAGGCCGGCCGCCGCGACATCGACCTGTTTGAGCTGCAAACGCCGTTCGATACGCCACGGATCGACCTCGACAAGGATAGCGACGCCGTTGTTGAACGTCACCGCCTGAGCCTGTGCTCCGCCCATTTCACCCAAGCCAGCCGTGAGGACGAGCTTTCCTCGAAGGTCGCCCCAACCGTGCTGACGTGCGAGCGATGCGAACGTCTCGTACGTCCCCTGCAGAATGCCCTGAGTGCCGATATAGATCCAGGAGCCGGCCGTCATCTGGCCGTACATCATCAGGCCTTCGCGTTCGTATTCGTCGAACTGCGCCTGTGTTGCCCAATGCGGGACGATATTAGAATTCGCGATCAGCACGCGCGGCGCATTCTCGTGACTCTTGAAAACGCCGACCGGTTTTCCCGACTGCACAAGCAAGGTCTCGTCCGGCTCAAGCTCCCGCAAAGACCGCAGGATCGCGTCGAACGCGTCCCAACTTCTCGCCGCTTTGCCTCGGCCGCCATAGACGATCAAATTGTCAGGGTCGAACGCCACGTCCGGGTCCAGGTTGTTCTGGATCATCCGATAAGCGGCCTCGATCAGCCAATTCCTGCAGGTCAATTCGCCTCCGGTCGGGGCTTTTACAATTCTCTTTGACATAGATACCAGGCTAAATAATATCCGCAATCATACCAATTCGCGAAAACGCGCGGGGTGATACTATTTTTGCATTTCCTGTTGGAGAAAAAGACATATGAAGCAGCTGATCGTACCGATGTTCATTCTCGTCTCGGCGTTTGGAGTCCTTGGACAAGACCATCCAAAGGCGACGCCGGCCTTTGATGCAGAGCTTGCGAAAAAGACGGGTGCCGACGAGTACGGAATGCGCGAGTATATTCTCGTGATCCTGAAGACTGGCCCGAACCGCGTGCCTGCGGGAAAAGCACGTGACGCGATGTTTGCCGGGCATCTCGCAAATATCAAACGGCTTGCGGATGAAGGGAAAATGGTCCTGGCAGGCCCGCTTAACGGTGTGGACGGCGTTCGCGGGCTATTTGTCTTCGCGGTCAGCACTATCGATGAAGCGAAAAAGCTGGTCGCGACCGATCCTGCGATCATGAAGGGCGAATTCATCGCCGAGTACCACAAATGGTACGGAACGGCGGCGGTGATCCTATTGAACTCATTACATCCCAAGATCGCCAGAAAGAGTTATTGAGAGCATGCGACCTAATTGGACGAAATTATAAGATGCTGCGGCGTCGGCGGCATTGGAATGTGAGTATTGTTGCCAAACCCGGCTTCCTCGAACATCTTTTTCAACTCATTAAATGTATATGCGTCGCCGCTTGGCGTCGCAGCAAGCATTATGAGCGAAAAAAGAGCCTCGCCGGGCGGCGAGACGCGATCTTCGTTTGGCACGAACTCGAGTGTCATCGCCCTTCCGTCCGGCTTTAATGCGCGGTGCACTTTGCTCATGAACGCTGTACACGTTCCGGGGTCAAAATGGTGTAAGAAGTTCGTTACGAGTACAATGTCGAAGTCTATACCGAACTCCACCTCGAAAGCGCTTCCGGGAATAAGGTGAAGGCGGTCGGCAACTCCCATTCTTTCCGCATTCTCGGTCGCGACCGTCAGGACATTTGGCCAATCTACGGCAAAGATCTCGGCATTGGGAAATTGTTTGGCGATAGTGATGCCAAAGATACCGTGTCCGGCGGCGATGTCGAGGACCTTCAACGGCTTGTCTGCATCAGCCTGAATGTTAGCTGCGATGCCCATAGCAGCCGGCACCATCAGCGGCATCATCGCCTTTGCGAAAGTAACCCACATCGGAGAGTTCGGATCAAGGGACGCCTCGCCGGAAACCTGTGAGCCGCCGTTCCGAACCGCGGATGTCAGATCCTGAAAGCCCCGCAGCTGCGCGTCGCTCATTATGAATTCAACCGCGCTTGCAATGTACATCGGCGACCTTTTGTCGAGGAACGTCGCGGCCAATTCTGTCAGGGTGTAATTACCGTCGCTTTTGCTGAGAAAGCCGACAACAGTGAAGGCGTCGGCAAGGGGGCGAATGCCCCGCTCAGCGGCGCCGCACGCGTCCGCGATCGCCTTAGGAGAAGTATTACCGGCACCGATATGGGTGAACAACTCTAGTTCGACAGCCGTCTTGAAGGCAGCAGAAAGCTGGAATCCGGTCAAAATTTGCCAGATCGGCAACGGATCGACGTTTGGGTTTGGCTCGGTCATATAGATTTCCTTCGTTAAAAGATCCTGATCGCGTTAGCGATCTACGGGTTAAGTCGCGGGAGGGGTTTCAGAGGCGCAAGAGTATCTTATATTCTGGCCAAAACGCAACGTCGTCAGGATAAGTTGTAGCAAACAAGTGTGTTAAGATTGCGGATTGATCCAAGGACCGCTCAATGAAAGCAGATCTGATCGTCGGGAATATAGGACAGCTCGCTTCTTGCTCATCTCCTACTGGGCAAAAACGCGGGCGCGAGGTGCAAGATGTTGGGTTGATCGAGAATGCCGCAGTGGCGATAGCCGGTGGCCGGATCTTAACACTTGGCTCCGACTCCGAGATCAGAACCCGGCACACCGCTGCGGAGTTTATAGATGCCGAATCAAAGGTCATTACGCCCGGGCTCGTCGATCCGCACACGCATATCGTTTTCGCGGGCGACCGCCTCAGCGAGTTCGAGCTCAAGATAAAAGGCGCGGAATACCTTGAGATGCTAGCCGCGGGCGGCGGCATCATTTCGACGGTCAAGGCGACGCGGGCAGCCACCGAAGGCGAGCTTGTCGAAGGCGCGTTAAAGCGGCTCAACAAAATGCTCGCGTGCGGCACGACCACCTGCGAGATAAAGACCGGTTACGGGCTCGATACGGAAACAGAATTGAAAATGCTGCGCGTCGTCGAGGAACTCGACCGAACGCATCCGATCGACATCGTGCCGACGTTCCTCGCCGCTCACACCGTGCCGCCGGAATTCAAAGACCAAACGGATGCCTACGTCGATCTGATCTGCGGCGAGATGCTTCCCGCCGCACGGGAATGGTACGCCGCTTCGCATTTCTCGAACGCCGGCACGCCGTTCTTCTGCGACATTTTCACCGAAAGGAACGCCTTCGATGCCGGCCAGACCGCAAGATTGCTCGAAGCGGCACGCGTCCTTGGATTTGGGATAAAGGCACACGTCGATCAGTTCACGAATCTCGGCGGCTCGCGGATCGCGATCGAGAACGGGGCCGCATCCATCGATCATCTCGACGTGATCTCGGACGATGAGATCGCGTTGCTCGCCGAGAGCGATTGTGTTGGCATCGTGATCCCGACCGAGAATTTCAGCGGCGGAAAGACGCAGTTCGCACCGGCACGAAAGCTGATCGACAGCGGCTGCGCGGTCGCGATCTCGACCGACTTCAATCCCGGATCCGCACCGTGTCCGTCACAGCAAATGGCAATGGCGATCGCCTGCCGATATCAAAAACTCCTGCCCGCCGAAGTCATGAACGCCGCGACGATCAATGCCGCATTCGCGATCGGCGTAGGTTCGACACGTGGTTCGATCGCACCCGGCAAGCGGGCCGATCTCGTCATCTGGGACGCGAACGACTACCGGCAGATCGCATACGAATTCGGGCGAAGCGCCGTCGATACGGTCATCAAGAGCGGAACGCCGGTCTATCGGGCCGCAAAGTAAGGTAATTGCATAAATGAATAAGATAGTTCTCGATGGAGAGAGTTTAACTTTTGAACAGGTGACGGCGGTCGCTTACGGACGGCCGGGCGAGCCGCGTGTCGAGTTGTCGGAAGAGGCACGCGGGAAAGTTCGACGTGCGGCCGGAGCCGTCGATACGCTGCTTGAACGCGGCGAGATCGCCTACGGAATTACGACCGGCTTCGGCGCCTTTAAGGACAAGATCATCAGCCGCGAAGAGGTCGAGCTTCTCCAAAAGAATATCGTCTTAAGCCACGCGGTCGGCGTGGGCGATCCGTTCGATGTCCCGACGACGCGAGCGATAATGCTCATCCGTGCGAACACTCTTGCACGTGGGTTTTCCGGCATCAGGCTTGAGACGCTCGAACTCATTCTCGAATTCCTGAATCGCGGCATTCATCCCGTGATCCCCGAAAAGGGAAGTCTCGGTGCAAGCGGCGATCTCGCTCCGCTCGCTCATTTTGCGTGCGTGTTGATCGGCGAAGGCGAGGCCGAGTTCGACGGCGAGGTCGTTCACGGCCGCGAAGCCCTGCGACGCGCCGGCCTCTCGCCCGTCGTCCTAAAAGCGAAGGAAGGCCTTGCACTGACCAACGGCACGACAATTATGACGGCAGTCGGCCTGCTTGAGACGGCAAAAGCCGCAAATCTCGCAAGATTTGCAGATGTTGCGGGCTGCCTGACGCTCGAGGCCGTGAACGGAACGACCGCCGCATTCGACGAGCGGATCCATGCGGTCAGGCCGCATCCGCGGCAGGTCGCCTGTGCGAAAGACCTACGGCAGATCCTCGAAGGGAGCGAGATGACGCGCAGTTTCGACCCCGTGAACGTTCAGGACGCGTACACATTACGATGCATTCCGCAGGTTCACGGGGCGTGCCGCGATACCGTCGAATACGCCGTCTGGCTGCTCGGCATCGAGCTGAACGCCGTCACCGACAACCCGCTCATCTTCATCGAAGGCGACAATATCGAGGTCATCAGCGGCGGCAATTTTCACGGCGAACCGCTCGCACTCGCCTTCGACTACCTTGCGATCGCTCTCTCGGAACTTGCGAACATCTCGGAACGCAGAATTATGCGTCTTACGGACGAGGCTTCGAATTCCGGCGTCCTGCCGGCCTTCCTGACCGAAGACGGCGGCCTGAATTCCGGCTTTATGATCGTGCAGTACACGGCTGCAGCACTTTGCACCGAGAACAAAGTGCTCGCGCATCCCGCAAGCGTCGATACGATCCCGAGTTCGGCGAATGTCGAAGATCACGTTTCGATGGGAGCGACCGCTGCGATAAAACTGCGTGCCGTGCGGCGGAATCTCGAAACCGTCCTTGCACTCGAAGCTTTCTGTGCGGCGCAGGCCGTCGATCTTCGGCAGAAACGCATCGGTGAGGAGAAGAAACTCGGCGCCGGGACCGAGCCGCTCTATCGGGCGATCCGCGAGCGCGTGCCGTTCGTCGCGGCCGACGATCATATGAAAGGGCACATTGATAATTCGGTCGCAGTTGCGGCCAAGTTCGCACGCACAGGGGGGTTTTGATCCGGATGATACTACGACGAATTTTTACCATCGGCCTTGCCGCGGCCGCGGTCGGATGCTGGTTCGATGTCTGCAAAGAAATAGTGACTCGAAGGCCGCTTCGCCCGAGAATGAGCGGGTGCCGGCCGCGACGCCGACGCCAAAGGCCTCCGCGACTCAAACACCGCCTGCGGCCGCGAGCGACAACTCGAACAAGATGACGAGCAAAGGGACATTCTACGACCACCTTCCGAGTTCGCTCGCACACCCTGACGACGACGTAAGCAAGCTGCTGCTTCGCGAATACGGCTCGGTCTTCGTGACCAGTGCGACGCCGCCGTCGAAGATCGTTTTTAAGGACGAGAGCGACGTTTCCTCGTTCCAGAATGGCGTCGAGCGCGAGTCCGCGACGATCGGCGGTTCGACCGTCACGCTGCAAAAGCCCGCGATGGAGGCACTGAAAGCCGCGATCGCCGACGGACAAAAAGCAGGCGTTGCGATCGGCCCGCGTGGCGGCGATTCGTCGATCCGCAGCTACGCGCAGACGGTGACGCTCTGGCCAAGCCGCGTCAAGCCCGCACTCGCTCATTGGTCCGCCGCCGGTAAGATCTCAAAGGCCGACGCATCGCGGATCTCGGCACTCTCGCCCTATGAACAAGTTCCCGAGGTCC
>LLEU01000029.1 GCA_001567505.1 Acidobacteria bacterium OLB17
GTCGTTGCGGGCTTGCCGTTCCCGCAGTGCGGTCAGGATAGCTCCGGCAGGAGCGACAGCACGTAGCCCCACGTGGAGCGAAGCGGAGCGTGGGGATAAAACGTCTACAACATCCCGGAGGCGGCTTTGCCGCCGACAAGCGGCCTGTCGCGTGTTACACACGCTCCGATTGACGTTGGCGGTCGTTGACCACGTGCTGTAGCACGTGGCTAATCGCCCTTCGGGAAAATGCCCGTTCCGGCGGCTTGCCGCTCCCGCAGTGCGGCTAATCGCGCTTCGGCAAATGTCGTTCCAGCGGCATTGCGGCGGGCAGTGCGGCAGAATCAAATATTTCTTCTCCGGCGATCAGGCTCCGATAATGGACCGGCAAGTCTTTATTTTGGATTCCTTGAATCTTGACATGTGGTCGCGGAAACCGGTATCATACATGCGTCTCTCGTCTCTCGTCTCTCCCGGGGTACGATTGCGAGAGAAAATACTCACTAAAGGAGATTCGAAATGAACTTTCTGACAAAAAAACTGGGGAATGCGGGTTTGATTGCCGCAGCGATCTGCATATTAGGCGCGGCATCTGCGTTCGGTCAGAATGCAATACCTGTTGATACACAGGAGGTCGCGAATTACGGTATTCGCGATGCGAAACTTGTCTCCACCTGGGTTCCTAAGGTGGACGAACAGAGTAATGCCGAGATCAAAGTAAAACAAACCCAACTGGTCTTCTCGTCGCCGAATGCGGTTCTGAATTTTAACGTGATCCTTACGGCGTTTGGCGCGGACGGGACAACCTTAGGTCAGTCCGTATGGTGTGCTCGGACGGTTAATGCCAATCTTTCGTCAACATCGTCGCAGTACGCAGGCAACCGTTCGTCGAACGCCGCACTATTTGCCCTTGAAGTAAACCCTACTCTGTGGAACGCAGCCAAATACTCTATGTCCATAATGCCGCCAGTCAGCAATCTGGAGCCCGGCCCTGGGCCCGAAACCTGTGCGGAATGTGCGAATACCGCAACGGCGGTTTGCGGCACACGGGGAATCAAAAGCATGACGTGCGGCGGAACGGCCGGGACTTGTACGTTCGTCTGCAGGGATTAGCGGTCAACTCCTCTTTCCGACCTTACCTATTTCAATGGCCGTCCGAACTGGGCGGCCTTTGCGTTTTGCGCTAATGGCTCTTTGACCGGACGTATTCCTGCCAGATTTTTCCGGAGCAGGCTCGGCCTGCGACATTCCTGTTGCCCGCTGAAGCGGGCTTCGACATTTATAGGCCCGGCCGACGGTCAGGCAAGCCTGACCGCACTGCATTGTGGCAGAGCCGTCGAGAAGAGGCCTGTCGCATTGCCGCCGGCATCCAAAGACCATTCGGCTAAAGCCGGGTCATTTTTCCAATTCGCTATCCACTAGCTGAAGCTAGTGGCAATTCACAAATGCCCGACCGAATTACCCAATGGCAACGTCCTGAATACGGCTTGCCGCTCCCGGCAGTGCGGTCAGGCTTGCCTGACCGGCACATCGACCCATCAAATTCCCGGAGCAGGCTCAGCCTGCGACAGTTCTGTCGCCCGCTGAAGCGGGCTTTGACATTTCTAGGCCCGGCCGACGGTCAGGCAAGCCTGACCGCACTGCATTATGGCAGAGCCGTCGAGAATAAATCTGTCGCGTGTTGCACACGCTCCGGTGATTTGGGTTCGGCATCCCGCGCTACAAATATACCGCTCCTACGGAGCTATTG
>LLEU01000030.1 GCA_001567505.1 Acidobacteria bacterium OLB17
GTGCCTGTTGCGGGCCGTGATCGCTCCCTGGGGTGCCAAGTGCCGGGTCGTTCGGTCCCGGAGCAAGAGGAGCAGGCGAGCTGGCGATCTGTGCCCAGGAAGCCGGAAGCCCGTAAATGTCGTAAGTTGCCGACAGGGTTCCGTCATCGTCCGTGATGTTCTTGTGCCAAAGGACGGTGCCGCTCTGGCCGTCAACGATCACGTAGTATGCGTTGACAGGCTGCCAGATCAGGACGCGCCATGCAGGCACGGCAATGCCGGGTTCGGTCGGGAAGTACATTTTCTCGGCGGTGGTTGCCCAATCGCCATTTCCGAACACGACCTTATTTGCGTTGGATGCTGAATCGTTGCGGACCTTCTCGTCCGGACGAAGCTCGTGGCGGATGTGTTGTGCTGCCACGTGAACCGCAGCTGCCGGATCGCCGAATTCGGTCGAGACCGAACCGTAGTCGATGCCCGGAGCAAGGTTGTTGATCACGCGAATGATGCTGCCGTCCTTTCGAAAGCCGGCTTTGATCTCTCCGCGGAAAACGGGGACTCCGTTGATCTCCTGATTGAGTTCAACAAAGGAAAGGTCACCGTTCGGATTGGTGTAATCTGCAGCCGTGACGAGGGAATCGACCTGTCCGGCGTCCACACCGATAAGATCCTGGTGGCCTTTGATGAAATTGCGAAGGATATCCGAGCGCTTTTCGGATGAAGGTCCCGTAAGCCACGTGATGTTCTTTGAATAGACATCGGGCGAGATGACCTCGGGCGTGCGAATATCCTGATTGTATTCGACCTTTACGGTCGGCATCTGCTGACGGAGCGATTCCTCACCCCGTTTGAAGCCGTTTCGAATGTCGTTGACCGTGAATTCGCTCTTACCCGTACGGTTACGGATGGCGGCGAGTTCGGCCTGTCCTTCCTTGGACTCACGGATATCCCACATCTTGGGGATACCTTCGTCAAGGCTTGATGTCCGCTGCAGCAGGCCTGCTTTTGCACTTGCCTTTGAGCGGTAATAATTCGGCAGGACGATCAAAGCCGCCACGATGCCGAGAACCAGAAGGCCTAGCCATACTCCGCTATGCCAACTTCTTAAAAAAACGTCTCTGCATTTGTTGAAGCCCTCCTAAAGCTTTCGTTTACGTTTTTATCTAAATTTTTAGACCGTCCATCAATCCAGTCTTGCCCGATGCACGCATGGATTGCCAATAAATTAGGCCCCAGTCGTTCAAAAAGCCTACTGCGTTTGTCCCAAGGGACGGTACCAATGAGCTGTGACGCCCTTAAATTAGGCATCTCGTTCCGGTTTTTGGGCGCGAGCCAAAAAGTAATACGTCAGTAACCTGACCAGATTGTAGGAACAATTAGCAGGATTTTTAACACAAAAAGGGCCGAAGGTCAATAAAGACATCGACCTCCGGCCAATAAATTAATGAGGGCCCGGCCTACGGCTGGTACTTGCTCGGTATGGGAGTATCCGTGGGGAGGCCGAACGAAACGACCTGGAAGCCCGCCGCTGACCGATTCAGATACCAAAGCCCGCCGCGGTAGACAGCCTGGTCGAACTTTCCATCACCGTCGTAATCGCCCGGGACCGGAACGTCACCTGTCAAACCGAACTGGACGACGGAATACTGCCCGTCACTGCTCCTTAGGGCGTACCAGGTGCCGTTCGACGGACGCCAGACGGCAACATCCGTCTTACCGTCGCCATCGAAGTCTCCCGGCATGGGCCGATCGGTCGAAAGTCCAAATCCGACCGCGCTGAACGATCCATTGGACGAGTTCAGCCAATACCAAACCCCATTCGATGGACGGAACACGCTCACATCGGCCTTCCCGTCGCCGTCCCAGTCGCCTGATAGAGGCAGGTCGCCGTTGAGGCCGAAGCTAACCACGTTGAAGGCACCATCCGAGCTGTTCAGCCAGTACCAGCGGCTTTCGCTTCCGCGATAAACGGCAACATCCGTCTTGCCGTCACCATCGAAATCCCCGGCCCTGGGTACATCGCCATTCAGACCGAAACTGCGTATGTCGAATTGGCTGTCGCTGCTGCGGAAGATGTACCAAATGCCGGTCGCGGGCCGCCATACGGCCACGTCCGCCTTGCCGTCGCCATCGAAGTCGCCCGGCGTCGGGATGTCGCCCTGCGAACCGAAATGCATTGCCGTAAAGCCGGCCGTCGAACGATCTAGGTACCAATCGCCTGCAGAGTCACGAAATACCGAGACATCCGTCTTTCCGTCGCCGTCGAAGTCGGCAGGCGCTTTTGAATTATTCTCAACGGGCGTACAGACAGCGGTTCCAGAAACCGCAACGCTGTCAATGTACCAGCCGTCAACTGCGGCATTGTCATCGGCACCGAAACGCCATTTGAACTGAACCGATTGTCCCGCGGCGACGGCCGGAAGCCGAACCGTGGTCGTAATATACCCACCCGAATTGCCGCTCCAGCCCGGACGATTCACGATCGGATTGTTCGTGCCGCCCTGAAGCGTGCCGTTATATCCGTTCTGAACGAAGACACCGCCCGCCGTTATGATGTCGGAAAATGCTCCGCCACCGATGCTGATCTCAAGAACGCCGCCGTCCCAGCCCGCTTCCGTATTGAACTTATGACGGAATGAGACGGTCGAGTTCGCCGTTGTGATCGGGATCGAGGGCGATGTCAGATCCGTTCCGCCGCCGCCGCCCTGCGGGTCGATCGCGAACGCGGCGTTAGGTGCAGAATCGGGCGTAGTTGTCGTAGTTACGAAAGGCTGCCCGCTCTGAATGCTAGCGACCGTCCATCCCGCAGGGAAATTCGGGGCCGTAACGCCGTCGAAATTCTCCGTATAGGTCACGGAAGGCTGGCCCACGGCGATCTCTTTTGTTAACGACGAGTTGCCGAAGCTGCTTGTGATATTGAACGTGAGCGTGACCACAGAACCGCAAGGCGTGTTCGCCGGCACGGTGTACGAGATCACGCGGCTGACCATACCGCCGCTCGGGATCGTGCCGTAGCTTGTCGCCGGGCCGCCGTTGATCGAAAGGGACGTGCCGGTCGCGTCAACGCCTCCAAAGTTCGTGAGCGGAATGGTGAATGCCAGTTCTTCGCCCGGATCAGGGAAGCCGGTGCCATTGCCCGGGGCGTCCGAGATGGTCATTGTCGGAGTTTGAACGACATTAGGCACGTCGAACGCTTCTGTGACGCGGGTCGTCCCGCCTCCGGTACCGACGTTCTGGATCGACGCACTGTAGCCGATGCCGCGCGTCGCAAAACCCGCCCAAATATCGACGGCATCGACGCCTGCTTCAGGAGCGAGTGCGCTTCCTTGTGCTGCGGCAATGATCGCATCGCGTTCCGAAAGGAACGTCGGGCCGAGCGGAGCGAGCTTCATCCCGTCGGTCACGAGCTGAAGCGTCTTTCGGTTTCCGACCGCCCAGCCGAGACGCTGGACAAATCTTGCACGAACTTCCCAAAGGGCAGAACTCCAGATCTCGCCAAGATTGTGAACCTGATCGGCCGTGGATGATCCGAACGGCCCACGTGGGAAGGCTCCGTCCGAGACGTTCAACTGCGTTTGATCGGCATCAGCGAACGTGAGCGGATTGTGGGGCTTGCCGTTCGAACCAGTAAAGCTCCTGACTGCCTTCGGAAAGCGTCGGATGCCGTAATAATAGTTGTTCACAAAGCCCGACGAGAGATACGTGTCGTAAGATCCGGTCGTGTAGATCCCGTTGATCGGGTCGGTCGGTTCGCTCAGGAGGCTGTGCCCGTAGAAATCACCCCAACCTTCGCCCATTCCACGCGACATATTCAGCGAAAGTCCGCTCCCGTTGCCGTGGAGACGATTCGAGAGGCCGTGCGAGAATTCGTGGATCACGACGTCAGCGTCAAAGTTGCCGTCGAGGTCGGGATTCGGGCCGCTCCAAAGATACATCTGCATACGGCCGCGTCCGCCGTCCGCGGGCGTTGAGAAATTCGCGTTGTTCGTCCCCGACGTATCCTGGCCCTCGCCGCGAACACGGTCGCCGCCGACGCCGCCGCGTCCGAAATTATCCTGCTGGAAGTTGCGGGCCTGCTCGGTGAAACCAAGCCGGTAAAGTTCGTCGTGATACCAGTTGGTGATGTAGAAGAGCTGCGTAATGCTGCCTTGCTGGTATGCGCTTCCCGGATATGTCTGCTGGGCGGGAACCGGCTGATCGCCCGTGTTGGTGTTCGGGTTGTACGGGTTAAATACGTAAGAGAAGTTGCGTGAAGCGCTCGATGCCTCGCTGTTCGGATCGACGCCGTCGGCGCCGTCGCGGTCAAGGCCCGCCTGTATCGCGTTGCCGTCCGTAACGGTGACGCCGTCCGTGATCCATCCGTTGTTATTGAATTGATACGGAGCTTCGTTTCCGATACGGGTGATCGACGAGCGGGAGATCGCGGCGCCCTGTGCGCCGTTAGGCGTAAGCGGGCCCGGGGTCATCGGGAACGGGTTGTCGGCGACATTGATCATCGCGTTCGGGTTCGTATAAACGCTGTAGGTCGCACTTTGCGTCTGGTCCTCGGTGATGTTCTTTCGCCAAAGCATCGTGCCCGTGTGGGCGTCAACGATGATATAGAACGCGTTCACAGGCTGCCAGATAAGCACTCGCCACGCCGGAACGGCAACGCCCGGTTCCGTCGGGAAATACATCTTTTCGGCCGTGGTCGCCGAATCGCCTTTGCCGAACGTCATTTTCAGGGCGTCCGAATTGGCTGCATCCTCGACAAGATCCAATGTCGCGGGATCGACGTTTATATGCCGTGCACCGGCCTTCACGGCCTCAAGCGCGTGGCCGAAATCATTGGAGATCGCGGAGCCGTCCAAACCCGGGGCAAGGTTGTTTATTACACGGATCATCTCGCCCTGCTTTGTAAACCCGGCCTTGACTTCGCCGCGGAAAACGGGAACACCGTTGATCTCCTGGTCAAGTTCGACGAAGGACAAATTCCCGTCCGGATTCGTGTAATCGGCGGCAATTTTCAGCGAGTCGATCTCGGCGGGTGAAACACCCACGAGCGACGAGTTCTCTTTAAGAAAATCGATCAGTATCGGCGCATGTTTGCCGTCACGAACCGCGCTTGGGGCCGTCAGGAAATGGCGGCCGCGCGAAACGTCGGGGCCGATGACCTCAGGGATCTTGATGTCGCTGTTATATTCGATCTTCAGCGTCGGCACACGCTCGCGAAGCGCGGCCTCGCCGCTCGCAAACGAATTCCTTTCCGCCTTCACGTTCACTGCGGACAGGCCCGCGGCCGATCGATATGCCTCGACCTTTGATGCCGCTTCCTTATCCGTTCGAATGTCGTAATTTGGAAGCAAAGCATCCTCGGAAACGGTCTGAACAAAAAGTCCTTTTGCAGCTTTTGTCGCAAAATGCGGATACAAAAGCACGGCGGCGACAAGGATCACCGCTGCAATAGAAGCGAACACGAAGCGCAGCTTGTTCTTAGATCGAACGAAAGCGAAATGCATCTTGATTGATTCTCCTGTAAATATTCACGTTGGCGTGATGGTTTGATCGTTAATGCGCCGTTCGCGTATAGCAACACGACGGTTCGCAAGTTAAAATAAGAGTTTGTCCGGGATGTGCGAAATTACCGATTCTGCCGCTTCGCGAGCGAACACGCGGTATCTTCGCGGAAACTCGAATTCTAACAAAATCCCGATAGCAGTCAACATACCGTAACGATGGCCAAAGGCGCGAGCAAAAATGGGAGTGAAAAGGTGTTCGGGCCCGACGGGATCGTGTCAAAATTTCACGATGCCTACGAATATCGCCCCGGCCAGGTCGAGATGGCTGAAAAGATCGCCGAAGCCTTCGAGAAGAAGCAGCATCTGATCGTTGAGGCCGGCACCGGAACGGGAAAGACGCTCGCTTACTTGATCCCGGCGATCGCCGCCGCGGTACAGGGCAAATGCCGCATCATCATCTCGACGGGAACGAAAAACCTGCAGGAACAGTTGATGGAAAAAGATGTTCCGTTCCTGCAAAAGGCACTTCCCACCAAATTCAAGGCCGCGTATATGAAAGGCCGTGCGAATTACGCCTGCCTTTACCGCATCGCGAATTCCGGGCATCAGCCGATCCTCGACGGGATCGATGACGTCGATCATTTCAGGATCGTGCGGGCATGGGTCGAAGAGACAAAGACGGGCGATCGCGCGGAACTCACCTCGCTTCCCGAGAATCTAGCGTTTTGGAACCGTATCAACGCCCGTTCGGATACCTGTCTCGGCCAGAAATGCCCCGAATTCGAGCCGTGCTTCATTACGCGTATGCGCGTGAACGCTGAGTACGCCGACGTGATCGTCGTGAACCACCATCTTTTCTTTGCCGACCTGAACGTGCGCGATAACCAATTCGGCAAGGTCCTGCCCGACTATTCGGCGGTAATATTCGACGAAGCCCATCTGCTTGAGGACATTGCCGCGGATTATTTCGGCGTGCAGGCGTCGAATTACCAGATCGAAGAACTTGCACGCGACGCCGAGGCACTGCCCGTCTCAAATGCCGTTTCCGCGGTCTCGATCACGAAGGCCGTCGGGAAGGTGCTTTCGGTTGCCGAGGCGTTCTGGCAGCGGTTGATGCCCGAAAGGCAGGCCGAAGGCCGATATCAGCTCACGCCCGGCATTGCGGCCGAACGCGGCGACGGAATGTCCTTCGGTGACGCTAATGCGGCCCTTGCTGAGGCTCTTGGCCGCCTGGAAGCCCTCGTTGACGCATTTTCGGGTGAGATGGTGGAGGCGGAGTCTATCGTCCGGAGATTGAAGCAGACACGCGGCGACCTCGCCTTCATCACGGCGCAGGAAGATGCGAATTTCGTTTATTGGCTCGAACGCCGGGGCCGCGGGATCTTCCTCCAGGCGTCGCCCGTCGATGTTTCGGCGCTTTTGAACGAGAAACTCTTCGAGAAGACGAATACCTGCATCCTGACCTCCGCCACGCTCGCGACAAAAGGCGGATTCAATTTTATCCGCGACCGGCTAGGCCTGCCATCCGCGAGGACGATGACGCTCACGGCGCCTTCGTCGTTTGATTACGAGACGCAGTCGATCGTCTATTTGCCGAAGGCGATGCCCGACCCGCGTTCACCGGACTTTACGCCCGCGGCCGCGCGTGAGATCGCCGACATTCTCCGTATGACTGATGGCAGGGCATTCGTCCTGTGCACGTCGAACGCGTCGATGAACGCGCTTTACCAACTCGTAAGTTCCCGCATCGGCTACGAATGTTTCGTTCAGGGCACGATGTCGAAGGCCGGCCTGCTTGAACGCTTCCGAACGACGCCGAACTCCGTGCTTTTTGCGACCCAAAGTTTTTGGCAGGGCGTAGATGTCCGCGGCGAACAGCTTTCGTGCGTCATCATCGATAAACTCCCTTTTGCCGTGCCGACCGATCCGCTCGTTGCTGCCCGTGCGCGTTTCATTGAAGAGCGCGGCGGCAGCTCGTTCTTTGAATACAGCGTTCCGCAGGCAATAATTACGCTAAAACAGGGAATCGGCCGCCTGATCCGCAGCCGTTCGGATCGCGGCGTCATCGCGGTCCTTGATCCGCGTCTTCGAACGAAGAATTATGGCCGCGACTTTCTCGCCTCGCTCCCGCGGATGCGGATCACGAGCGAGCTGGACGACATTCGCGAGATACTCGACTAGAGCGGTATAATCACTAGTTTCTTATGCCAGGCTTTTACGAAGTGATGATCGAGCGTAACTTTTCATCTGCTCACCAACTGCGCGGATACAAAGGAAAATGCGAGAATCTGCACGGCCATAACTACAAGGTCGAGATCTTTGCGCGCGGCTCGGAGCTTAACAATATTGGCCTTCTGATAGATTTTGGCGACCTCAAAGAAGCGGCCGATGAGATCGTGAGATACCTCGACCACCGAAATATCAACGAACTTCCGCCTTTCGACGAGGAACTAAATCCATCCGCCGAGAATCTCGCAAGATTCTTTGTCGATTACCTGAATTCGCGTATCTCGGACGATCGCGTCGAGGTCTATAAGGTCCGCTGCTACGAAACCCCGACGAGCGTCGCAACTTACCAGAAGGATTAGAGAGTAAAGAAAAGCGGCCGAACCCTTTTCAGGACTCGGCCGGCTTCTCGTAAAAAATGGTCGGGGCGAGATGATTTGAACATCCGACCTCACGGTCCCGAACCGTGCGCTCTACCAGGCTGAGCCACGCCCCGATAAGTCAACGAATAGTTTAGGCGTCAAGCGTGACGCTGTCAAACAAATCAAGCAATATCCTGCGATCCGTCATCGAGGGCCTTCTCGGCCGCTTTCTTGCCGAAGCGATGCCGCAGATATTCGATCACGGGCGGCAGGAGCGAAAGGGCAACGACCACGATCACGACCTTTTCAATGTGATCCTGCAGTTTTATGCCGAGAGCGTTCTCGATTATCCCGCCAAAAAAGTAACCCGCGAGAACCATTGTTGAGATCCAGAGTGCTCCGCCCGCGACACTGTATGCGAGGAATTTCGGATACTCCATCTTCACCGAGCCGATCACGATGGGAGCGAATGTGCGAACGATCGGGACGAAACGCGCGAGCAGAACGGTCTTCGGCCCGTAACGCTCAAAGAAATCGTGTGCCTTTTGCACTCGCGAAGGCTTGAAGACCCAGGAATTCTCGCGGCCGAAAAGGCTTTTGCCCATCACGCGGCCGGTCCAATAGCCCGTGCTATCACCGATGACCGATCCGAGGAAGAATGCGAGCATCACGAGCAGTACATTCAGCTTGCCTGCTGCTGCGAACAAACCTGAGACGACAAGCAGCGAATCGCCGGGCAGGAAAAAGCCGACGGCGAGGCCCGTTTCTGCGAAGATCACGAACCAAAGGCCGAGATACACCCAGTTGCCGAGCAGGGCAAGGAGATAATCGATCAGATGAGCCGGATTCAAAAACTCGCGGACGGCATTAAAAATGTCGATGATTGTTTCCATTTGCTATTTCTGCTCTTCCGGCCATCCGTGGTCGCCGATCAGCGGTACGAACGTACACGGCCCGAATTCCTCGATCTTCACGCCCGTGGGCATTTTCGTCACACGCGTGAGCACTTGGTTCTCACCTTTCTCGCCGACCGGAATGACGAGCTTTCCGCCCGTCTTCAACTGCGAAATGAGCGGTTCAGGCACTTTCGGGCCGCCTGCCGCCACAAGTATCGCGTCATATGGCTGATAAGCTTCCCAACCTTTCGTGCCGTCGCCAGCCTTTAGGGTGATGTTCCTAAAGCCCAACTCCGATAGGCGTGCATTCGCTTCGCGGGCAAGTCCTTCGTGACGCTCGATCGCAAAGACCTTTCGCGCAAGCGATGCGAGTATCGCGGTCTGATAACCCGTGCCGGCACCGATCTCCAAGACCTTCTCGCTTCCATCGAGCTCGAGGAGTTCGGTCATTCGGGCGACGATGAACGGCTGCGAGATCGTTTGCCCGCTCGCGATCGGGAGAGCACCGTCGCGATAGGCCTGCGCTTTTAGTGCATCGGGGACGAAACGATGCCGCGGGACCTTAGCCATTGTTTCGAGCACACGAACGTCCTTGATCCCGAATTCAGCGGAAAGCGCCGCGACCATTTGTTCGCGGCGGATCGTCATATCGTCACGGGTTGCTCCGGGCGGCATATCAGGTGTCGGCCTTAAGTGTTCCAGTCGTTGAGAAGATCCAGGGACGAGTGGTCCGTCAGATCCGCACGCATCGGCGTCACGGAGACAAGTCCCGCGTCGATCGCCTCGAAATCAGTGCCGCCTTCGGCACGATAACCGTTGCGAACCTCACCGATCCAATAATACAGCTTTCCGCGAGGGTCAGTGTGCTCGCTGATCACGGGCCGTGCCGTCTTAAAGCCCTGCGTCGTGATACGCGTCCCGACAGGCACTCCGCGGGGAATGTTCACGTTCAGCAAGGTCCCGCTCGGAAGGCCGATACTCAATGCTCTTTCGGTCACGGACGCGGCCACATTTGCCGAATCCCGAAAATCGTGGTCGCGCGAGACCGCAAGGCTGAACGCGATCCCCGGAACACCGAGGATCGTCGCTTCCATTGCCCCCGCAACGGTCCCCGAATAGCTTGCGTCGTCGCCCAGGTTCGGGCCGTGGTTAATGCCCGAGCAGCAAATGTCCGGCGGCATATCGGGCGGGAGGATCTTATTCAGAGCCATTACGACGCAGTCCGTCGGCGTTCCGTCAACCGTCCAATGATGATCGTCGATGCGGCGGATACGCAGAGGCCGGGCAAGCGTTAGGCTGTGCGACGCTCCGCTCATCTCGGCTTCCGGTGCTACCACAAAGACCTCGCCGAGCGGCGACAATGCCGCCTCAAGCGCCTTGATGCCATCGGCGTGAATGCCGTCGTCGTTCGTGATAAGGATTCGCGGTCGGGCCATTGAGTTTGTAGAAATCAAAAAGTGAAAAAGCGACCAAAGGCACACTTTTTCACTTTTTCCTAAAGGTACTAATTTGTTGCTACCTGCCGGCTGCCGGACGCGGTGCAGTAGGTGCGGGCTTTTGTGAGCGGAAGCGGCGGCGATTGCGTTTGCGAGCGTTCGCCGACTTCAGCTTAGCCTTCTGGCCCGGCGGAATGAAGTGAGAATGCTTTTTGAAATCCTTGATGATTTCTTCGCTGATCACTTTTCGCTTAAAGCGGCGAAGGGCCGACTCAATAGATTCATTCGTATTCACTGTTATAGATGCCATTTATTTTCTCACCTCCTTTTCGGCGAAGATCGTCCAAGCATTTTGCCAAGGACGCCGCTCACGGCCTGCCGAGAGCAAACGAATATTAAAGCGCGTCCGTTAACAAAAAACAAGCCCGATAACGTGCTTTCCCGGTCGAGGCCGCTAACTCGGCTTCGATGCGGGAGGTTTGAGCGGAAGCTTCAAAAGCTGGCCTTTATAGACGAAATAGACCGAGCCCTCGGCCTCATCGACCCACATTGCCATACTGTCGAACTGTATCTTCGGGATCGTGAGAGCGGTTTTGAACCTGAACGTACGAGCGTCGAAGATGCCGACATCAGTCGTATTCTTCTCGCTGTTCGGGAGCGCCGCCCAGAACGTTCCCGCGACCGCAGCCTTCTGCAGCGGCCGGAAGGTCTGCTGGGCAAGCGGCCGAAATTCGCCCGTCGCCGGCGTCGTAAGGCCGGTGTCGGGATCGAGAAGCAGCAGGCTGTCAGACCGTATCTCGGTATCGTAATCGTTAGAGATGGCAAGAAGCACGCGCCTCAGGTTCGGAATGTACGCCGCTGGCTCATAACCCAAATAATTCTCGACGTTCGGGACGGGAAGCACCTTCCGCGTGGCCGTGTTTATGCGGAACATCCCGGCCTCAACGTTCGCAGACTCCCAACCGCGAAAACTGACTACCCACTTGCCATCCGGCGTAACGAGCGGCGTCCCATAGTTGCCATTTATCAGTTTATCGGATCGGCCGTCTTTGACACGATAAATGCCGTCGCCTCCTCGATATTCAGATCCTCCGAACCTGGCCTTCCAGCCTTCCTGCACTATGTCGCCCGCGAGGCCGTCGTTGACCGGTATATACTCGACGCCTGCCGGTTGAGCGGCCGAGCCCGCAACCGACCCGTTCGAAATGTGTCGCCACGAGAAGCCTTCGTACTTTAGTTTCTCTGAAAGTTCTGCGGCGACCTGCCAAGGTTGCTTCGATTCGTCCCCGGTCTGTCGGACTGCGGCATCTTCGACCTCGTCGGCAACGCGCTTTCGCACCGCGTCGTCACTGACGGCCACTCGCAGGTCATCGCCCTGCTTCCAAACCGTATAGGCCGAGAAATTATCATCCGCAAGCAACAATTCAAGCCCGGGAACTTCACGGCTAAGAGCATACTTGATCGTTCCCGGCCGTTTGCGGACCTCAGCAAAAAAGCTGTCGAGGCCGGTGAAGAACTCGCCCGACTCGCCCGTCATAAAGACGCGTCTGCCGCCCGCCTTGCCCAGCATTACGAGTTCTTTCGCTTCGCAATATTCGCCAAAACACTGCAGAAATGGCGGTAAAGTATCTACACTATTCTGCACCAGGTATTGCTTAAGATAGTCGAACTCCGCTGTTTCGAGCGGGCGCTCTTTGTATCGCGATTCATCCTCTTCCCATGAATAGATGATGCGGTCCTTGTAGATCCGCACGTAATTGGAATCGTACCCGTAGATGCCGATCAGCGAATCGTCAGATTTGACCTCGTCCTGCAAGCGTTTCTCGATCGACATCAGGCCATCTTCGCCGCCGACGTACCAGCTGTAATACTGCAGGTCCTTGTCGCTCGAAATGAAGAGCTCCGAGAGCCAGGTCGAGTATTCGGGTTCGCTGTTTGAGACCTTGAACGCTGTCGTTGCGCCGAGAACCTTCGCTTCATTCGGATGCAGCGAGAGAACTGCCTGGCGAGCCTCCGGCGAGTCCTCGCTCTCGAGAAATGCCTCGGCGGCGGCCGCAATTACCTTGTCCGGGCCTTTTGCTGCAGCGATCGCCTTAGCAAGCGGCAACTTCGCACGCACGAGACGGCCGCAAGCATACAGCGCTCGTTTTGCGGACTGATCCGCGCCGTTCAAGATCGCCTCGTAGGCTCCCGTATCCTCAAGGACGCAGGCAGATATGGCCCTTGCGGCCGGCGATCCGCCGGCAAGGTCAAAGACCTCATTCGCATGCCGCTCGACAAGCGTTTTGCGGCGGGCCAAAACACGCAGAACTTCCTCTTGGTCGGCAGTACCGCGCTTCACATCACGGATCGACATCGAATCGATAGGCGGCAGAAGCCACTCGAGCGATGTTTTTCGCAGCTGCTGTGCGACAAGCGGTTCGCGGGCCTCGAGAGCGTCGATGCGGGCAACGACAGCATTCGCAAGATCCTCGGTAACAAGCGACACATCCTGGAGAATGGCGCTTGCAAGGGCAGACCGGATCTGTGCGGGCGTTGCCACACGCGCGTCGGTTGACCACTCATTGGAGATCGAATTTGAATTCGATGCCGCAAGGTCCGAACGGATATTGGCCTCGAGGGCGCCGAGTTGTTCAGGGATCGAAAAACCTTTGACCAGTATCAACGCACGAACAAGGCGGATCCGTTCATAAGAAGTTGTCGGCGAAGAGAGGATCCGTCGGAGCGGCGGGCCCGCGAGCGGATCACCCTGAAAACCCAGAGCGTCGATCGCAGTGTCGCGGTAAGGAAAGCGTTCTGTGGAATCGGCCGTCCGGATAACAGCGTTTGTCGCTGCCGCCATAGCATTCGCGGCCGCCGCTGCCGCAGCATTCGCGCTATTTGACGCGATCCTTGGGACAGCAATGTTGCTGTTAGGCTTCTTTTGGGGCTGGGCCGCATTCTCCTCATTGAGGATCGCGATCAGCGACGGTACGCTCTCCGGCAGCTTCACCTTTTGCAATGCCTCAACGATCGCCCTACGCGAATTGGCCGTGTCTTCGGCCCATTTTGGATCGGTCAGCCACGGAAGCAGGGCACGAATGACCTCGGGCTTTGCAACGTCGATCTTGATAAGAAGATTCCTGACGGCCGCCGCCCGCGCGACCGGGTCTCCGGAATTCAGAAGTTCGAGCATCCGCTCTGAGTATTTGCCGGGAGGCGACACGTTGATAAGTGTCGTAAGGCCCGTGTATCCGCCGAGATCCTGGAGCGTCTTGTCCGAGAAAAGCGAAAGGTACCACTCATCGCGTCCCGGCCACTCGGGTTCGGTGACCAATGCGTCCATCGCGAGGTCACGCAGCGGCGCCCGCAGTTCCTTATTCTCGACTATTGCTTTCAGCTCATCGCGATAACGGTCGGCATCCGTCGATGAACCCGACTCGATCGCATGCCGATAGAGTGCCCACCGTGCGAGCACGTGAGTGGCTTTGTCCTCATCGCGAGCATACATCTCGTCGATAAGCGGGCGGGCTTTGTCAAAATCGAATCGCGTAAGCTGAAGCAGCTCTTCCTGATTTTCGACGTAGGTCGCAGTGTCTTTTGTATTGCGGGCGCGTTCGAGAAGTTCGTCGGAAAAATACGGACTGTGATTGACGAGCCATTCTCGGACCTCGTTAAGCTGTCCGGCCTCGAGCTTATCGGTCGCCGTAAGCGCGTCGAAAGTCTTCTTTACAAGTTCGTAGGACCTTTCGCTGTCATCGAACGCCCCGAGAACCGAAGTGATCTCTGCAGGGTTGCGGTCGATCCGGTCCTTGATCCGCTGGAACGTTTTGTCCGACATCTTGGGCCGATATCCAAGTGTCCTGTCCGGAACGCTGACGTTCGTCCAGAAAGCCCACAATTCGCCCATCGGAGCGTCATCGGCAGGCGGTTCGGCCTTATTCTCGCCATCCGAAGAGTAGATCGTTCGAACGACCAGCGGATTCGGCGGCGGCGGAGCAGGAAGCTGAAGCAGTTGGCCGATAACATCATCGGTCCGCGCGATCGAACTATTTGCCAGATAGGCCGCTTCTATGACGAGGAGTCCAAGGCAGAACGCCGCAACTGTTAGAGATCTTTTCATAGCGAGGAAGCGGCCCACGGGCCGGTCGTTGCAAAAAAATATCGAGAAACCCGAACTTAAGTTGCCGAAGATTATAAACTGAAATGCGGCGGAATGAAATAACTTTGAGTGCGGAGCCTAGTAGCCGCAAAAGAAACGCGGCTTCTTGATTTTCGGGGATCAAGAAGCCGCAAAGTAAAGCTGAATGGGAATACTGTAGGCCGTGCGGAGCAGATAGGCAAAAGGCAGATTGTCAAAGGGCAGGAAATGACCGGCTGAGCGATTCTCCGCGTCTCACTTAGCTGGTACTGAAACTTTTGTCTTTGCACCGAGGTCCCTGACCGCGATGCCGAGGCGTTTTGCCTCGCGTTCGATAACTTTCGGATCCGTCTTAAGACTGTGGATCTCATCCTGAAGCTGCAGATTCTCGTCCGTCAGGTTTTGGATCATTGAATTCAGCTGCTCATTCTCGCGAAGCTCCGCGTTCACCGCCGAGTAGGAACGATACGTGATCGCAACAAAGAGCGTCCCCGTGAGAGCGACTACTACCAGCAGAGAGACCCAGAACGGCCGCTGCCGGCGCGGGCCTACTTTTCTCCCGGTTTTTTGATTGCGTCGCGCCTTCATCTTCGTTCTATCTATCCCAGAAGGTACCTTCTACCTTCTTCTAAAAGTTTGTTGACGTCGTCGTCCGATTCGGCCTCGGCATATATCCGAACCACCGGTTCTGTTCCCGACGGCCGCAAAAGGATCCAGGCATCATTCTCAAAACGGAACTGGACGCCATCGATCCGGTCCGTACTCAGCACCTTGCGGCCTGCAAATTCCGTCGGGTCCTCGGCGAGCTTTTCCTTTAGCTTTGCCGCGACCTCAGCGTCGAGCTTTATCCCGATGCGTCCTGAATAAAGCCTTCCGACGCGGTTCCAAAGATCTCGCAACTGCACCGACAAGGGCGTTTGCCTTACCGCGACGGCCTCGACCGCAAGCAGGCACGCAAGAATGCCGTCCTTTTCCGGATAATGCCCTCGGATCGAAAGCCCGGCGGATTCCTCACCGCCGAGAATGATCTCGTCCTTATTTATCAATTCACCGATGTACTTAAAACCGACCGGCGTTTCAAAAACCTTTATTTCCCTAGCCTTTGCGACCCTGTCCACAAGGTGCGAGGTTGCGACGCTGCGTGCCACGCCGAGCTTCCAGCCGCGTGTCTCTGCCAAATAATCTGTCAAAAGGGCGATCAGCTCGTTCGGCGTGATGAATGTGCCGTCGTGGGCGATCACGCCAAATCTGTCACTATCGCCGTCGGTGGCGAGCCCCAATGTCGCTCCCGAATCTTTGACCGCCTTCTTCAGATCGGCCAAATGCTCCTCGCCGGGTTCCGGTGCCTGCCCTCCGAATGTTACGTCGCGCCAATCGTGCAAGGTCTCGACGCTGATGCCGCGATCGGCAAGAGCCTTGTTCAAATATCCTCGGCCAGTTCCCCATAAAGGGTCGTAAACGAATTTGCCGCCCGCTTTCTCGATCGCGTCAAAGTTGATCTTTGACGCAAGATCCTCGAGGTATCCCGGCTTGGGGTCGAAGTCTTCGATGGAGCCACCGTCTGCGTCGGGCAGGCCAACGGTCTCATTTAGAGCCGCCTCGATCTTGCCCGTTACCTCAGGAAGGGCCGGTGCACCGTCTGGCGTCGAGAACTTGATGCCCTGGTACTCGGGCGGATTGTGCGAGGCCGTAAAATTCATCGCACCGTCCGTCTTTAAGGACCGTATCGCGTGGGCAACGGTCGGCGTCGGCACCGGATGGGTGCATCGAAGCACCTTTATCCCTTTATCGGCGAGAAGTCTGGCCGCAACGTCAGAGAACGCCTCGCCCATGAATCTCGTGTCGTGCCCGACTATGAGCTGCCTGCTCGATCCGGGTTCGCTTTTCAAATATCTACAGATCGCTTCGGTAACATTTCGGACGTTCGCAAAAGTAAACTCATCCGCGATGACCGCTCTCCAGCCCGAAGTTCCAAACTTGATCGACATTTGGGAAATTTTGCCGGCACTCCGGCCCCTCAAGAGCGTTCCTTCTTTTTAGTTGTCCAGTTGATATCCCTTGAAGTGTTAGGAAATGTAGCATAGCTTTATGCGCTTGTAAAGCCCTTTTTTGAGATTTTTTATCCCTAGCGTTTTCAGTGGGTTACATTCGGCAATATGAAGTAGGATTTCAATTGGCTTAAGCGCGGCATCGTTCATCTTGACCGATAGGTTAAGCACCGATGTTAATGAAGGGCCTTAAAGGGCGAGTGTATCAATTGGACACACTACTAGGTTTCGATCTCGCAATGTGTGTCGATCGGGGCGGAAGACGCCGCCGAGCGTGAGGCGTGGTAACACGTGTATTTTCAATAGTTTGCCGAAGCCATGCGTCTCAACAACCTTCGGCATATTATTTGCACTAAATAGCGGTCAGTAAAGCCCGCTTAGGGTTTATTGTTGCCCCTTTCCGGGGCGGGGCCTGTGTCCGGGCCCGGTAATGTGGAGAAAAGCAAAAATAATTAAATATGAGACCGATCAAACACGTTGAAAAAGGCCTTAGCTTCATTGCGGGAGCGGCTTTCAATGCCGTCAAAAGCGTTAACCAGTTCAAACCGAATCCGTCGTTCACACCGAAATGGGCGGACAAACCTATCCTGAAATCCTGGCAAAAGACAAAGCCGACGCTTGGGTTTCCGCGTACCACGGATTCGCTCTGCCCACAGTGCGTCATCGAGGCTCGCGAAGAGATCCTTTCGGGCAAGAAGGATGTTTCGGTGCTCGTGAACGAGAAGGTCGGCGAGATCAAGGCGCAGATCATCGAGCGCGACAATCAGGTCTGGATGATCAAAGAATGTCCGACCCACGGCAAGATCGAGGATATGATGGCGATCGACGCGGGCTTCTTAAAGCACGTCGAGTCGCTCTTCCCGGGCCGCGATATGGAAGCACACAACGACGAGAAGCTCCACAATCACGGCTCTTCGTCGGTCAAGTACGGCCGCGGCGCCGTCCTTACGGTCGATCTTACGAATCGCTGCAATATGATGTGCGATCCGTGCTTTATGGATGCGAATCAGGTCGGATTCGTACACGAACTCTCGATGGAGGATGTTCGAGAGATCCTCGATAATGCGATCCAGATCAAGCCGCGTCGCCAGATGTCGGTGCAGTATTCCGGCGGTGAACCGACGATCAGCCCGCACTTCATCGAGGCGATCAAATACGCACGCAAGGTCGGATACAACTCAGTACAGGCAGCGACCAACGGTATCGAGTTCGCAAAATCGAAAGAATTTTGCCGCGAAGCCGCCGAAGCCGGCCTTCGCTTTGTCTATCTGCAGTTCGACGGTATCGGCAATGATGCGAACTCACACCGCCAGATCGGCAACCTCTTTGACGTAAAGCTTCGCGCGATCAACAACCTTCACGAAGCGGGCGTTGATATCATCCTCGTTACGACACTCGTGAACGGTATCAACAATGACCAGGTGGGGGCGATCATCCGTTTTGCGATGGAGAATCCGAAGAAGATCTCTTTCATCGCGTTCCAGCCGGTCTCTTTCACGGGCCGCGACGAGCACATTACCGAGCAGCGTCGCCTGCAGCAGCGTTACACGCTCTCGCATATGGCTCTCGACGTCAAGAAGCAGCTTGGCATTACGGAGCCCACGCGTGACTGGTTCCCGCTTTCGCTGATGGGAGCATTTGCGGATTTCGCGGACGTCGTTCACGGCGAAGATTCGGATTGGGGCCAAGTCTCCTGCGGATGCCACCCGAACTGCGGTGTCGGTACGGCCTTGATGATCAACAAAGAGACGGGTGACATGGCTCCGGTGCCGCGTTTTCTTGACATTAAAGGGCTTGTCAAGGATATGCAGCACATCTCGGATACGAATCGCGGCAAATGGTTCTCAAACATTATGATGGGCCTTGCATTGCTGAAGAATTACGACCCGTACGGCGCACCGAAGAGCCTTACGCTCGGCGCGATCTTGAAGAAATTCGATAAGTCATTCGGACTGTCCGGCAAGGACTACGGCAAGGTCGGGCCGGACCGCACGATCGAGGACGTCAAAAAGCGTCGTCAAGACCCGTGGAACTTCTTGTTCATCGCGGGTATGTGGTTCCAGGATCTCTTTAACTATGACTTCCGCCGGACGGAGATGTGCATCATCCCGTACGGTACGCAGGAAGGTGAGATCTCGTTCTGTGCCTACAACACAGGTATCGGCTGGCGCAATATCATCGAGAATATGCACCAGAACGCGACCGTTGCGAAGTGGTACAAGGAACACGGCCGCCACGAAGTGTTTGCTCGGGGCAAACACGTCGAGCTTGATTCGACCGAGCACGACCTTAAGCTGAATGCCGTCGATCTCACGCGTCCGAACAAGCCGCACATGGAAGGGCCGAAGACCGCTGCTGAAGAAATGCAGATGATGCGCAAACTCTATCAGGAAATGGTCATGAACAAGAACCAGATCAAGGGCGACGATCTCGTCCAGATCGGTGGGCTCAAACGCGAGAAGAAAGAGCAAGCTAAAGAAATGGCCGTTGCAGAGTAGCAACAGCCGACCGCCTTTCTCCCACAGTTTCACCTCCCACGAAACCGAGAAAACCCGCGAGCGATCGCGGGTTTTCTTGTTCGACCGGAGACCGAAACAGGCAAGTCCGCAGGCCGCGGATCCTCGTTTTGTAAAGTATTGTAAAGGCAGCTCCTTTTCCGATGTGTCGGGTTTGCCTATATACCCCATATTAGGTATAGATATAGATGAGCGAAAATATCTTTTCTCGTTCGAAAGTTTCTATCACCGAAAATTTATCGGGTTAGGGCTCGACGGCCGGTTTCAGTTGCCTTTTCCAGCAAAGGCGGGGAAGCTGCTCCACAGCCGTTAAAAAAATTTTGACCTTTAAGGAAGCCTCTAAAATATGAATCAGGCAAGAGTCGCCATCAGAATCTTCTTCTACTGTCTGCTGATCGGTGTCTTTACGTTGGGCACTGCTTACCAGACTCAGGCACAATCACAGGCCTTGAACGGCCAGATCGAAGGCACGATCACCGACGCTTCGGGCGGTGCGGTTCCAAATGCGACGGTCGTCGTAAAAAATACGCAGACCGGTACAGAGCGAACAATTACGACCGACGGCAATGGTGTTTACAGAGCTCCGCTGCTTCCGCTCGGAACCTACCAGGTAACCGTGTCGGCGCCGAATTACAAACGCCTCGTTCGCGAAGGCATCACCCTCACGACGGGACAAACGGCTACGGTCAACGGCGTGCTTGAGGTCGGCGATGTTTCGGCGACCGTGACGGTAAACGCGGACGCGCCGATTGCCGATTCAGCAAAGATCGACTTGGGCCGCGTTATGAACGCGCGCGAAGTTGAGAACCTGCCGCTTGTTTCGCGTAACCCTTACAACTACGCACTCCTGCAGGCGAACGTTACGGGCCGTCCGAACGCCGAGTTCGGCGTGCCGCGTATCAACGCGAATGGCTACACGCGTCGAACGAACTACCAACTCGACGGAAATAACAACACTCAGCAGGATCGCGGCGGCATTCGTCTAATGCCGATCTCTGATACGTTCATCAGCGAAGTGCAGCTTGTTACGAATGGTTTTGCTCCCGAGTTCGGTAACACGCCCGGCTTGATCATGAATGCGATCACGCCTTCGGGCACCAACTCGTTCCACGGCGAAGCAAGCTATCGTTTCCGCAGGACCCCGATGTCATCCCGGCCGTTCAACACCTCGCCTTTCTCGATGAAACCCGAGACCAAGGTTGACGACATTACAGGTTCGATCGGTGGGCCGATCATCAAGGATCGCTGGCATTTCTATGGCGGTTACGAGTGGGTTCAGCGTGACCTTGGCGGCGAGCCGCAGCGTATTATTACCGTCACCGAAGCGAATAAAGCGGCCTTGATCGCAGCCGGTGTGCCAGCATCCGCATTTCCGACCGCCATTCCGGCCGCACAAAAGGTCAACTTCTTCATTTTCAGAACCGACGCACAGCTAAACACCAACAATCGGCTAAGCGGTCGGTTCAATTATTTTAAGAACATTTCCCCCGACAACATCGGCGGCGGGTTGACAACACTCGAGCGAAGTATCGACTTCCTTGACAAATCCTATTCGGTTGGCCTCCAGCTTGTTTCGACCATAGGTTCGAACTTCCTGAACGAGCTCCGCTATCAGTATGCGAAGCGTGATTCGCGAAACATCGCGAACTCGCATTCGGGTACGGGGCCGAGCATTGTGATCACTGGCGTTGCGAACTTCGGAGCGCCCGAGAATGCGGATACCATTGCACCGCTTCAGGTCACGAATCAGGTCCAGAATAACCTCACATGGACAAATGGCGACCACGTAGCGAAATTTGGGTTCGGTTTCAATCACATTGCGGACACACGGCGAACCAACAAGTATGTTCGTTATACATTTTCGAGTATCGCGAACTATGTTGCAGCCAATACCGGCGCAAACCCGTTCGCTTACACGCGATTCGACCAGGTCTTTGGCGACACTAACATTAAGTACGACAGCACGTTCTTCAACTTCTTTGCGCAGGACGACTGGAAGGTCACGCGCAAGCTGAAGATCAATTACGGTGTTCGTTACGACCTTTACAATATTCCGAAGGCTGATCAGAGCGCTGTTTATGAGCCGTCGCGGCATTTCAAGGTGGACAAGAACAACTTCGCTCCGCGGCTTGGTTTGGTATATGGCCTAAGGGACGGCAAGCGTCCGACCGTGATCCGTGCCAGTGCTGGCCTCTACTACGATACGGTCTATCTTGACTTTTATCAGAGGGCACTGCAGGCTAACGGCAGTCCGACGTTCTTCACGGTCTCCTTCACGAATCCGGCCACGCCGGGAGCACCGGGATTCCCGAACAATGTTTCGACCGGAACGCCTCCTCGACAGGACATCACGGCCATCGCATCCGATTTCGAGAATATGTATGCAATACATGCAAATGCTCAGATCGAACAAGCGTTGACCGAGGATCTCTCGTTCACGGTCGGCTACATTCACTCTAGTGGCCGCCATATTCCGCTCTACAGGAGCGTCAACCGGATCAATCCGGTCGGTGCTCTTGCTGACGGCCGGCCGATCTACAGCGACACGGTAAGTGCCGCGACCCGAATGGATCCGCGGTTCAATAACATCCTGCTTGCTGAGGCGGCGGGAAATTCGAATTACAACGCCCTGACCGTCCAGCTTAACAAGCGATTTTCGAAGGGTTATCAGTTCAGTGCGAACTACACTCTTTCAAAATCGATGGACGACGCTCCTGAGCAGAACCTTGTGGCGACGCAGGCGGGCGGACTTGTGGTTCAGGATCCGACCAATCGCAAACGCGATTATGGGCCGTCGCTTGCCGATCAGCGGCACACGTTCGTGCTGAGCTTTGTCGGCCGTCCGGATTTCCATTTCGAGAACAAGGCGTGGAATTATGTTCTGAACAATAATCAGTTCGGTATCATTGCCACGGCCAATAGCGGCGAGCGATACAATATCGTTGCTTCGACGGATATCAATCACGACGGATACAGCGGTACTGACAATCCGGTCGGAGTCACTCGTAATTCGGGTGTCACGCCGAAGCAGTTCAATGTTGATTTCCGTTACTCCCGGTTCATACCATTCACCGAAAGACTCCGCCTTGAGGTCTTCGCTGAGTTCGTGAACGTCTTCAACATCAACAGCGTCTATCAGATCAACGGCCTGACCGTTCCGACAGACGCACTTGGGAATCCGACGGCTCCTTTGCCCAACAGGAGCAACCGTCCGGTAGCCTCGCTTGATGCCCGACAAATGCAGATCGGACTCAAGTTCCGCTTCTAAAAGAAGTGTTTTGATCCGCCGGAGCTTTCGAAATTTTGAAACTCCGGCGGGTCTTTCTCTCCCCTTCCATATTCGCGATGCAAGATACGACAAAGAATGAAGACCCGCCGGTCGAGAGATCGGACGCTTGGTGGTACAAGGTATATTTCGCTGTCCTCGTGACGACGGTCGTCGTGATCGCACTTCTTCAGGCTTTTACTTATTACTTTTCCAACTAGAATAAAATGAGACCTTTGGATTGGGCGGTCGTTGTCGCATACCTTGTTTACGTCATCTGGGACGGTATTCGGATGACCAAGCACAGCGGGAACGTCGAGGGCTATTTCCTCGCGAACCGCAGCCTTCCGTGGTGGGCGGTCGGGCTTTCGGTAATGGCAACGCAGCTCTCTGCGATCACGCTTGTGGGTACGACCGGCCAGGCGTATTCGGACGGGATGCGCTTTATCCAGTTCTACTACGGACTGCCGCTCGCAATGGTGATCCTTTGCGTGACGGCGGTCCCATTCTTTTACCGAGCGAACGTTTACACAGCTTACGAATATCTCGAAAGGCGTTTTGATGCGAAGGTGCGCAGCCTCACGAGCTTCTTCTTTCTGATCTCACGCGGACTTGGTGTGGGCGTGATCATTGCCGCTCCGTCAGTGATCCTGTCGATCGTGCTCGGCTGGCACGAAATGACGACCATTTTTGTGATCGGCATCTCGACGACGATCTATACGATGATCGGCGGCGTACAGGCTGTCACGTGGACGGACGTCAAGCAGATGTTCGTCATCTTCTTCGGACTGACGGTTGTTATCTTCGTGATCATTTCACAGTTCCCGGCCGGCGTTTCCTTTGCGGACGGGCTCACGCTCGCAGGTGCGACCGGCAAACTCACGACCGTAAGCCTTAGCTTCGACCTAAAAGAAAAATACACGCTTTGGTCGGGAATGATCGGCGGCCTTTTCCTGTTCCTCTCGTATTTTGGCTGCGATCAGAGTCAGGTGCAGCGATTTCTGACGGCAAAATCGGTATCAGAAGGCCGAACGTCGCTCCTTATGAGCGCGTTCTTGAAGATACCGATGCAGTTCATGATCCTGCTCGTCGGTGTGCTTGTCTTCGTTTTTTATCAATTCACGGCGCCGCCGATGATCTTTAATCAGGTCGAGACCGGCAAGGTTGCCGAAACCGCACAGTATCAAACCCTCAAAGGCGAATTCGACACGGCTCATCAAAAGCGTGAAACGGCCGCCGAGCATTTTCTGCAGGAGCGGACCGACGCGACAAGACAGGAGTATCTTGCCGCTGACAAGGCCTTCAACGCCTCAAGAAAGAATGCGGTCGAATACGTAAAGTCAGCGACGAAGAACGACAGCTTCAACGACGTGAACTACGTCTTTCCGACATTCGTTGTTCAGAATATGCCAATGGGTGTGATCGGCCTGATCATCGCTGCGATCTTCGCTGCGGCGATGTCATCGATCTCTGCCGAACTTAATGCGCTCGCGACCGCGACGACGATCGATTTTTACCGACGGCATTTCAATAAGGACGGGACGGACAAACAGTATGTCTTTTTTGGCAGGATCGCGACATTCGTCTGGGGATTGTTCGCCTGTATTGTCGCAACTTATGCGACAAATCTCGGTTCGTTGATCGAGGTCGTGAACAAGTTCGGGTCATTTTTCTACGGCTCTCTTCTGGGAGTCTTCGTGCTCGCCTTTGCCGTAAAAAGGGCGCGTGCACGCGGAGCCTTTTTCGGGCTTCTCTTCGGGATCGCGTCCGTGTGGGTCGCGAGTCATTTTACGGATATCGAGTTTTTGTGGTTCAACGTTGTTGGATGCGTGGTCACGGTGGCCGCGGGTTATCTGATCAGCCTGACCGATAAAGGAGGAATTGATGTTGTTGAAGCTTAGGAAGTTCACTGTTCTCTCACTGCTGCTTGTTCTATCCCTGCTGAACGTGCCGACCGCGAAGGCGCAGGTTCGGCCAGTTTATGATATGGGGGCGATCGGCCTCGGGCAGCAGCTCAAGCGTTTGCAGACAACCGCAAGCGCGATGCACACGGGTGCACACCCTGACGACGAGGATTCGAATCTGATCGCGTTCCTGGCGCGTGGTGAGCACGCCCGTACTGTCTATCTCGCACTCAATCGCGGCGAAGGCGGCCAGAATGTTATCGGACCGGAGCTTTTTGAGCCATTGGGCGTTATTCGAACCGAAGAACTTCTGCAGGCCCGTCGCCTTGACGGCGGCCAGCAGATGTTCACGAACGTGATGGATTACGGTTTCTCGAAGACGCGCGCCGAAGCAGCGAGGATATGGGGCGAACAGCCGACGCTTGCCGAAATGGTGCGGGCCATCAGGACATTCCGTCCGCTCGTGATCATCAGCCGCTTTTCCGGGACGCCCGCCGACGGGCACGGACAACATCAGCTCGCAGGCTATCTGACTCCGCTCGCGTATAAGGCCGCAGCCGATCCGAATCAGTTCCCTGAACAGATAAAAGAGGGCCTGCTCCCGTGGCAGGCGAAAAAGCTCTACATGGGGCAAGGCTTCTCGCTCCGGCCGGCGAGAAGGTGTCCGTTACGGTAGATACCGGCCATTTTGACCCGCTCATCGGGCGTTCCTATGCCGAGATCGCGAGCGAAGGCAGAAGCCAGCATAAGACGCAGGAGATGGGCACGATCGAACGCCGAGGTGTTCAGTTCTCGGGCGAAAAGCTCCTCGATTCGAAGGTTCCGACCAACGCCTCGGAGAACGGCGTCTTCGACGGGATCGATACCTCGATCACCGGTATTGCGAAGCTCACGAATGACAATGAACCGGGCCTTGCTGGAAAACTTGCCGCTCTGCAGGCGACCGCCAGGAAGGCTCTCGACGATTACAATGCCTACACGCCGGAGAATATCGTTCCGACGCTTGCGAAAGGCGTTGCAGAGGCAAGGGCAGCAAAGGATGCGGCAAAGGATCCTTATGCCAAGGCGTTGATCGCAGAAAAGGAACAGGAATTTGCCCACGCGCTTCAACTTGCGGCAGGTGTCGTGGTCGATGCCCTCAGCGATACGGACACGATCGTCGCGGGTGACTCCACTGGCGTTTCGGTAAAGGTCTTCGGAAAGGCCGCGACTGTCAAGAACGTAAAGCTGAATATGCCTTCGGGGTGGAGTGTGGAGGCCGCTCCCGAACCGAAGCCGGCTGGGAACTCGTTCTTCTTCCGGCCCGAAAAGGCAGATGCAGCTTCGTATTTCAAGATGACCGCCGCGTCGAATGCGTCGCCGACGCAGCCGTATTGGCTAGAGAAACCGCGACACAACTTCACGTTCGACTGGAGCGCGTCCGATGCGGTCAAGAACGCTCCGTTCCAGCATAAGCTGGTCACTGCGGCCGTTGAGATGACGATCGGCGGCGTGGACATCACGGTCGAGCAGCCCGTCGAATATCGCTTTGCCGATGATATTCGCGGCGAACTTCGACGCGACCTGAACGTCGTCCCGCTCGTTACCGTCGCACCGGACACTAACCTTTTGATCGTCCCTTCCTCCGGCAAAGAACAGAAGCAGCGAGTCGTTGTCTCGGTAACCAATCAGGCGCCGCGTGCGGTCAGCGGAACGCTCGGCCTTGCTCTCCCCGCAGGATGGCATTCTACGCCCGCCGCAGCTGATTTTAGTCTGAAAGCCAAGGGAGAAAAGACCGCGGCCACGTTCGACGTGACGATCCCGGCAGGCGCGAAGATCGGAAAATACGACCTGACAGTGAACGCGAAGGTCGGTGGTCAGGTGTTCGACCTCGCGATGCAGGAGATCGCCTATCCGCACATACAAACGCACCGCCGTTACACGCCGGCGACGATCGCGACCGAGGTCCTTGACCTTAAGGTCGCTCCGGTCCGCGTTGGCTATATTATGGGCAGCGGCGACGCGGTCCCGGCGGCGATCAAACGGCTCGGCCTTTCCGTGACGATGCTCGAGGAGAAAGACCTTGCAACGGGCGATCTTTCGCGTTTTGACACGATCGTTGTCGGTGTTCGTGCGTCGCAGGTCCGTCCGGATTTTGTGGCGAACAACGGCCGGCTGCTCGATTTTGTGAAGAAAGGCGGCACGCTCATCGTGCAGTACCAGCAGAATCAGATCATTCAGAACAATATGCTGCCGTTCCCGGCGAAGATGGATTCTGTGACAAAGGGCAAGCAGCGCATCTCGAACGTCCGCGTCGTTGACGAAACGGCTCCCGTGAAGATGCTTGTCCCCAATGATCCGATCTTCAATTACCCGAACAAGATCGTCCAGAGCGATTGGGATAACTGGGTGCAGGAGCGGAATCTTTATACGCTTACACAGCTCGATCCGCAGTGGGTCGCGTTGACCGAGACCGCCGACGAGGGTGAAGACCCTGTGACAGGCGGCCTTATCTACGCAAAGCTCGGCAAGGGCGTTTACGTGTATAACGCGTTCTCGTTCTTCCGACAGCTGCCGGTCGGAACGCCCGGTGCATATCGTATGCTCGCAAATATGCTGAGCCTGCCGAAAGCACCATCCAAGTAAAGTTAGGTGTCGCCTCGCTTGCTGAACGCGCGATCGGGCGGCACCGAAGGGAACAGACTGGGCATCGAACGGCGAATATTATTTGTTGGACGGTGCCCTTCGGCCTGTAAAGAAACGGAGAATTATTACCGTGTCAGTTGAAAAAGAGAAATTTCCCGCCCCGAGTTACACTGAGAATGTCCTTGCCGACTGCTTCGAAGATGCTAAGCACTTCTTCCTTGAAGCGCTAGTTGACGTCGATCATGCGCACGCTATCATGCTCGCCGAACAGGGCATTATTACTGATGCCGAATTGAAGATGTTGCTCAATGCCTTGAGCAAACTCGACCTCGATGAGATCCGAGCGGCAAAATACGACGGCAGCTACGAGGACCTTTTCTTCCTGCTTCAGCGTGAGATCGCAAAGAATTGTGCGGATAAGGAAGTCGCCGGGAAGCTCCACACGGCACGCAGCCGCAACGACATCGATGTGACGATATATCGGCTCCACCTTCGCAAGGTCGTGCTGAAACTGCTTAGTGAGACGATGGCATTGCGCGGCGTGATGCTCGATCTTGCATCGCAGCACCACGAGACGCTTATACCCGCGTACACGCACACGCAGCCAGCTCAACCGTCAACGCTCGCACATTTCCTGCTCGCGATAGCTGAGAATCTCGGGCGTGACGTTGGCCGGCTTCAACGCGCTTTCGAGAATATGAATTTCAGCCCATTGGGCGCGTGTGCCATCACCACGACGGGCTTTCCGATCAGCCGCGAGCGCACCGCCGACCTTCTCGGCTTTTCGGCCCCGACGGTAAATTCTTACGCCTCGATCGCCTCGATCGATTACTTCACGGAACTGCTCGGTGCCGTAAGCGCACTGCTTGTGAACGTGGGCAAATTTGCGCAGGAATTCCTCTTAATGGCGATGCAGGAATTCGACGTGATCGTTCTTTCTGACGGCTACGTTCAAGGATCATCGATAATGCCGCAAAAGCGGAATCCTGTTGCGATCGAGCATGTTCGTGCTATCGCAAGCAAAGGACTCGGGCAGGCGCTTGGCGTTCTGACCGCCGTCCACAATACGCCCTTTGGCGACATAAACGATTCCGAGGACGATATTCAGCCGTTGATCGCCGCGGCCGTTCGCGATGCGACACGTGCGGTATCGCTCCTGTCGAACAGTATGCGTGCTGCGACATTCAAGACCGAGACGCTTCGCCGCCGCGCCGAGGCGAATTTCATTACAGTCACGGAATTGGCCGACACGATCGTCCGGAGCGAAGGCCTTTCGTTCCACATTTCGCACAAGATCGTCGGGACTGCTGTCCGTGCTGCACTCGCGGTCGATAAACACGAGCTGTCACCTGAGATCGTGCAGACCGCGGCGAATGAAGTTCTTGGCCGCCCGCTCTCGCTGACGGACGAGGATATCGCTGCCGCACTTTCCGCTGAGAACTTTGTGAATATCCGTACGATCTACGGCGGAACGGCGCCGGAAGAGACGAGGCGTGCTCTCGCGGTCGAAAAAGAGAGGGAAGCGGCTGACGAGAAATGGCTTGAGGGCAAGAGAGCCCATCTTTCCGCTGCGGCATCAAGCCTGAAGGAAAAGGTCGCCGCCGCGATCGCCTGACAAGCCTATTTGCGTTTCCAGCGAACGCCGAAAGGCGTATCTTCAAGGACGAATCCGCGGTCGCAAAGTATATCGCGGATCTCGTCCGACCGTCCGAAATCGCGCGATCGCCGCGCTTCATTCCGCTGCTTGATCAGAGCGGCGATGTCGGCGGGCAGCCATTCCTTTTCCGCCCGGCAAAATATACCTAAAACGGCATCAAAGCCCTCGATCGCCTTGAAGACCTTGCGGCGATCCTCACTGCGAAGTGTCTGATCCGAGAGCGAAATGTTCACCTCACGGATCAGCGAATGAAGGGCGGCAAGCGCGGCGGCCGTGTTCAGATTATTATCCATGGCTGCCTCGAACTCCGCCTTGAAGGCCTCGATCGTCGCGTCGAAACTCGGCGTTTCGCCGTCCGCAAGGTGCTCGTCCCTGAGACGTCTAAAAAAGGCATGAAGCCGCGTAACGGTCGCCTGAGCGCCGTGCAGGTTCTCGGGCGTAAAATTCAGGGGTTTATCGAAGGGAACGGAAAGTAAAAGGTAGCGAACGGCGAGCGGGCTTATATCAAGTTTCGTTATATCGCGGAGCGTCAGGACGTTATTCGAGGTCTTTGACATTCGTTCGTCATCGACGTTCAGGACCTCGCCGTGGAGCCAATAACGGACGAATGGTTTTCCGGTCGCACCCTCGCTCTGGGCGATCTCGTTCTCGTGATGCGGGAATTTTAGATCGACGCCGCCTACGTGTATATCGAACGTCTCACCGAGAAATTCCATCGCCATTGCGGAACATTCGATATGCCAGCCCGGCCGCCCGCGTCCGAATGGTGCGTCCCAGCCGACGGGCTCGTCTTCGCGGACGGCCTTCCAGAGGACGAAGTCGCAGGCATTCACCTTTCGATAACGGTCCGCGTCCATGCGCTCACATTCAAAAGGTGAGGAAACGGTCACCTGCGAAAGCCGGCCGTACTCGGGGAATGAGGCGATCCGGAAATAGACGGATCCGTTGGATTCGTAGGCATGGCCGTTCTCGATAAGCCGTTCGATCAAGCGAATGATCTGCGGAATATGTTCGGTCGCCCGCGGCGTGTATTCCGGCCGTTCGCAGTTCAACGCGTCGATGTCTTCCCAGAAGACATCAACGAAATGTCGCGTAAGCTCGTCGAGCGAAATGCCTTGTCGCTCCGATTCGGCGATCGTGCGATCGTTCACGTCCGTCAGGTTCATCACCTGTCGAACCTCGAACCCCTTGTATTTCAGGTATCTGCGAAGTACATCGCCGAAGATGAATGTGCGGAAATTGCCTATATGGGCGAAATTCCAAACGGTCGGCCCGCAAGTGTACATTCTGACCTCGCCGCCAATTGGCTCAAATTCCTCGATCTTGTTGGTCAAAGAATTGCGAAATCTCAGCATAGATACGGCTTCACGCGAAAATGCGCTTGTCTTCAGTCAATTATACGCAGGCTTGGCAAATATGTGAAAAAGCGTCAGCAACACGGCCCGAGCGAACAAGCCCCCGGTCCGGCACACATCTTTTTTCTTTACCTTTTGGCGAAAAAAAGTCTAAAATGTCAGGCAGTAGAAGCAACTCTTTAGCCGAGGTCGAACATCATAGCCCACGAAGAAGTACTACAATCAGGCAGCGATCTAATAGGTTCGACTATGGATATTGCAACATTGGCGATCGACTCGAAAGTCGCCCATGGGCTTGAGGAACCCACCGTCGGCGTTCTTCAGTCTCCCGTACAGGCAGAAATTCAGGTAAATGCTGAGGCTCCGGACCTTGAGCTCTGCAAAATGGCCTCCGAGGGAAGCCTTGCGGCCTTTGAGGTTATTTACTCGCGGTATCATCGCCGCACGTACAGCCTTGCGCTAAGAATGACCGGCAGCCAGACCGAAGCCGAAGATCTCACGCAGGAGGTCTTTGTCCAGCTTTTCAAGAAGATCGGCAGCTTTAGGGGCGATTCAGCCTTCTCGACTTGGCTGCATCGAATGACGGTCAATCAGGTGCTGATGCACTTCCGCCGGCGTACCGTTAAGAACGAGCGAACTTCTGACGACGGCGAGATGCCCGAGCAGACCGTCCTTGGAAGCGCAGATCCCGGGAAAATGCAGGTTGTTGACCGAATTGCCCTAAAGAATGCGATCGCTGAGTTGCCGGAAGGCTACCGCAACGTATTCATTCTTCACGATGTGAACGGTTTTGAGCACGAGGAGGTCGCGCGTCGGCTCGGCATCTCGGTCGGAACGTCGAAATCGCAGCTTCACAAGGCAAGGCTGAAGCTCCGCGGCCTTCTCGTGTAGATTTTGGGTCAAGCAGCTTTTAACTCCCGATCAGGACACGGACGCCCGGAACGAGGCTAAGTTCGTGTTTTTTATTGTGTTTTAGGGCCATCGGCAAGGCAACCAATCGCCTTGTCCGCTAATCTATCTTTAGTTGAAGGCTTGAGCGGCGAATTCGCTCGTTCGGCCGACAGAAAAGCAATGAATTGCGAAGAGTGCAGATCGAAGATTAGCCCGTTCCTGGATAACGAGCTTGAACCGACGCTTGCGGACGGAGTTCGCAGGCATCTGGCGATCTGTCCGGAGTGCGCCGCGGTCTTTGAGGACCTTGCCGCAATATTCGAAGCCTGCCGGACGGAAGGCGAGGATCTGCTCGCTCCGCCGAACTCACCGGCACTGTGGCGACGGATCAGCAATGTGATCGAAAGCGAGGTGAGACCGGTACCGCCGGCCGAACCCGAAACACCATCGCGGCGATTTTGGCGTTTTTCGCTGCCGCAGCTTGCGACCGGTTTTGCATTGATCGCGGTCGTTAGCTCGTTGCTTACCATTGTCGGTATCCGCGCATATTCGCGACCGGAAGCATCCGCTTCGCCCCTGCGTTCTTCGGCCGAAGAGACCACGATGGAAAAGGTCCTGGGCAAGCTCGGCCTGATCACGACACCGCAGCAGGCACGCGAACGCCATTTTGCCGAGCAGCAAAAGGCGATCGAGTATTGGAACGCCCGTGTTGCACAGCGTCGTTCTGAATGGAATGAGCGAACACGCGAGGCTTTTGACCGCAATATGCGCGTGATCGACCAATCCGTCGTACAATACACCAATATCCTGAAACAGGATCCGGAGGATGACCTCTCTGCAGAGATGCTTGATTCCGTATTAACGGATAAAATGAATCTTTTGCGTGACTTCTCGGATCTTTAGGTAAAATGTCTTTCTGCTCGACGATCTCCGTTCGTTTCCACTCAGCGTTGAAGATTGCGGCCGTAGCCGTACTGCTTGCGGCCCTCTCGGTCCCGACCTTTGCACAAAAGAAATTCTCCCGCACGTATCCGGCCCCGAGTAATGTTCGTCTCCAACTGATGAACAAGAGCGGCACCGTAACGGTCGAAGGCTGGGACCGAGCCGAGGTACAGATCGTCGCTTCGCTCGAAGCTCCGGCCGCAAACATCGCTCCCCAGAACCTCTCGGGTACGATCGTGATCAATCTCGTCCGGGACAATCAGGACCGAAGGGATGTCGGGAACGTGAATTTCATCGTTCGCGTACCCTACACGACGATGGTCGATATCGAAACACGAATGGGCAACCTGAACGTTTCGAACGTTCGCGGCGGCCTTGTCCGGGCAAGGATCTCGACCGAGGGTGACATAACGCTGACGAACATCGGTGCAAGTGCCGTATCGGCCGAGAACGTAACGGGCGATATCTTCTACGACGGCGATATCGTCGCAGGCGGTACATACCGTTTTGCATCTACGCGAGGTGCGATCAACCTGCGGATACCATTCAACTCCTCATTCCGCGTCGTTGCCACCGCGCCGACGACACGCAACATCTCGCTCGGAGTATTCGGCGGCGGGGCGATCAACTATATCGGCGACGGACGCCGTGTGGTCGGCAAGTTCGGCGACGGAAGCGCAACCCTCTCGGTCACGAATCAGCAGGGCAGCATTTCGTTCTTCCGCAGGTAAAACCGGAACTTCTGTTTACAAAACTCCGCTGTTTCCTGCTAGAATTCGCATATCGCAGCCGAGCCGGCCTTTCGGCTCAACCCCGCAAGATATGGTCAAACAAACCCTTAATTTTCTGAGCGTCGCCGTGATCATACTCGCTGCCGCGACGCTCTCGTTCGGCCAGTCTGACGGCCTCAAGCGCACGACGACGAAGACCGATAGGTTCGATTTCGGGCCGGGCGGCACGATCACGATCAAAGGTGCGCCGAACGGTTCGGTCAAGGTCGTGGGCTCGCGTACGAACGAGATCTCGATATCTGCGGTGATCGAGGTTTCAGGCGGGACGGAAGTGGAGATGCAGCAGGTTACGAATCTCTCCGGTTTCGTTGTTCAGGAAAGCCTTAGTCACATAACGATCTTCAGCATAGGGCCCGACGATCGCAAGGCTGCGAAGAAGGCAGACCGCAAACTTCTTAAAAAGCTCGCGCAGATCCCATACAGCATCAGCTACACGATCAGCGTCCCACAGTACAGCGATGTTGAAGTGAACGCGGGCAAAGGTGATATCTCGATCGCGGGGATCGACGGCGACCTTCGCGTGAACGGGATCGAATCGGATCTCGATGTCGCGCTCTTGAGCGGCACGCTCTCGGCGATCGTTAATAAGGGAAGCGTGACGTTCACGATGCCGGATCAGGCATGGCGGGGGAGCCTCATCGACGTTCAGGTCGCAAACGGCACGCTCACGGCGCATCTTCCGCGTGCGTTGAGCGCGGATCTGACAGCGACCGTTCTGCGAACGGGTACGATAACGAACGAACTCACGTTCCTGAAGCCTCGGATCCGCAATGTGCCATTCACTGACAGGGCAGTTGCTGCAAGAGCGGGCAACGGCGGAACGGCAGTGAAACTGACGGTCGGCGACGGCAAATTGTCTTTGCTGCCGCTTTAGAGAACAGAAAGACTATGGCGATCAAATCAGACCTTTGGCTCAGGAAAATGGCGTCGGAATACGAGATGATCACGCCGTTCTTACCCGAACTTGTCCGCGAAGCGAATGGAAGCAAGATCATTTCGGCCGGCTCCTCCAGCTATGGCTATGATATGCGCCTTGCGGACGATGGATTTCGCATCTTCTCGTCGGTACACGGAAAGGAGATCGACCCGAAGCGATTTGACGAACAGTATTCTCTGATCGAACCCGAGCTGCACACCGCTGAAGACGGCTCAAGATACTACCTTCTCCCGCCGCATCACTATGGACTTGGAGTAACGGTCGAGACCTTCAGGATGCCACGCAACGTCACGGGCATTGCTCTTGGCAAATCTACATACGCGCGGGCCGGACTGCTCGTCAACACGACTCCGCTCGAGGCCGGTTGGACTGGCCGCCTTGTCGTCGAGATCGCGAACCTCGCGAACCTTCCGCTCAGAGTCTATGTCAACGAAGGCATCGGACAGATACTCTTCTTTGAATCCGATGAGGATTGTGCTGTTTCTTACGAAGATCGCGGCGGCAAATACCAGGCCAAACCGGCCTGACGTTCGCCAAGGTGTGACGGTTTCGGTTCAAAATCTTCTCTTGACTTTTTTCGGGGGGGGGGAATATTCTGTGATCACTCCCACTAAGCCAGGGCGAGTACCGGTGTTTATGCCGGTTCGCCGCAAGAGGAGAAAAAAATGAAGATCAAGAAATTTCACACCCTCACTACGATCTTTTTCGTAGCCGCATTCGCATCACTCGCCTCGGCGCAGTCCGCCTTACCCGGACCGAAGGACCAATGTCAGTGTTCGATAGCCGGACATTGTTCTGCGTCTCAGACCTGCCCTGATGGATATATCGCTGTCTGCACCTGTTCAGCGACGGGGTGCACTTCCTCGTGCACAAAAATTGACGGAGTGATGGAGCTTTCGGAACCTGTCCTGGAAAAAACGCTCCGCGGCGAATCGGCTGCGAATTTTGGCAAGGTGCTCTCGAAGGCCTTCAAAAAATAGTGACGTTCAAGCCTTTCGACCCTGATCTCAAGTTCGAATACAGTGGCGAAAACGCCGGCCGATCGACGCACTGGGACATTTTGGAATACCTCGCAAAAAACGGAGATCTAAAGATCAACGGCCATGATCTCGCATTTTGGATGGGCGTTCGTCAGAACCTTTTGTCCGGCGGCGGATTCAAGCTATGCGCGGGGCCGGTGGCTGCGAGGCTCATCGTCGATGAGCTTAGTTTTTTGACGGGAACAAGATATTCGATAATTTCCGGCGATCAGAATAAAAAGTAACGGGCCCGTTCGAGGGCAGCACGATCAGCGAGATAACAGAAAAGATCAGCCGCCAGGCGAACGTAGTGATAGCCGAAAGGTAACGTTTCCTTTGCCAAAGACAAAAAAAGCCGTTCGGGAAGATCCGAACGGCTTTTTTGTCTTACTTTGATGACCTTTGACGAAACAAGGTATTTGCCGCCCATCTTATTGCCGGGGAGAGCTCGCTTGCGCTACTGTCTGACAAGTACCTAACTATGCAAGCTGTCTTCTACTTTACCTTCACGGCGGCTCTCGTGCTTCTCGGCGGCGTAGTTCCCGGGGCGGCCCAGAATGAACGTCCGCGGGCGAGAGACCTGGGAATTTCCATTGGCGTACTTAAGCCCGGGCCGGAGAACGCAATTACCGATGTCGCCGGCGTTTTGGTCGGGCACAAGACGATCATCAAAGGAGACAACATACGCACCGGCGTCACCGCGATCCTTCCGCACGATGGGAACCTTTTCCGCAGGAAAGTCCCCGCCGCGATCTTCGTCGGGAATGGTTTTGGAAAGCTTGTCGGTTCGACGCAGGTGAACGAACTTGGCGAGATCGAAACGCCGATCCTGCTCACCTCGACCCTCGCCGTCCCGAAAACCGCCGATTTCCTGATGGACTATATGCTTGGGCTGCCCGGGAACGAGAACGTCCGCTCGATCAATCCGGTCGTCGCGGAAACGAACGACGGCGGACTGAACGACATACGCGGCCGTCACATAACACGCGACGATGTCTTCGAAGCGATAAAGAATGCAAAGAGTGGAAGCGTTGAAGAGGGATCGGTCGGTGCAGGCACGGGCACTATTGCATTTGGTTGGAAAGGCGGTATCGGGACCTCATCGAGAAAGCTGCCCGCGAACCTCGGCGGCTACAGCCTCGGCGTTCTCGTCCAAACGAATTTTGGCGGTATTCTCTCGGTTGACGGCGTTCCGGTGGGCAAGGAACTCGGCCAGTATTATCTCAAGAACATAGTTGGCAAAGGCAGTACTTCGGTCCGGTCTTTCGATCCATCCGCCGACGGTTCGATAATCATTGTGATCGCGACGGACGCTCCGCTCGGGTCCCGACAGTTGTCGCGGATCGCCGCACGCTCGATGGCCGGCCTTGCGCGGACAGGTTCCTCAATGACGAACGGGAGCGGCGATTACGCGATCGCGTTCTCGACCGCAAACCAGATCAACTCGGACGAAGATGTCCGTGAGATCAAGGTGCTCGGGAACAATGCGATGTCGCCGCTGTTCGAGGCCGTTATAGAAGCGACCGAGGAAGCGATCATCAATTCACTGCTAAAGGCAACGACCGTCACGGCAAATGGCCGTACGGCCGAGGCCATTCCGATCGAAACCGTCAAGGCGATACTTAGGAAGTACGGCCGGTTGAAATAGATTCGCCGGTTGCGTTAAGCGAAGAGTTACCTTCGTCTCAAACCGTACCATCGTCGTACGAGGTATCGACTGCCGAGGTACTCATATCAGCACCTGAGTCGAAGCCCGTATCTACCATTCCCGCATCGTAGCCAGCATCAATTCCCGCATCATACGTCCCACCCGTTTCAACTGCCGACGACGGATCGACATCGTACATTGCAGAACCCGGATCTGCCTCGGCGGCATACGCGTCCGCCTGATCCTGGTACTCCGCGGCGTGTGCGGCACTGCTTTCGGCAGCATCCATATTCCCTTGTTCGGCATACCATTCTGCATTGTCGGCAAAGTAGTCTGCGTTCTTTTCGTCATAGACCGCATTGTCGAGATTGTACGCGTCCTGATCGGATTGCCCTGTGTGGTCGTCGCCGCCCGCCAGGTAGTCAGCGTCGCCTGTCGCGTAAGCGGCGTTTTGGGCATCTTCTTTTGCGGCTTCGTAATCGCCGGCGGCAATGTGTTCGGCCTGCTGCTCACGATAGTCGGCCGCGACCTCTTGCTGATACGCCGCCTGTTCGAGATCTGCAGAATCCGAGGCACCGAGCATGCTGTTGTCGCCCGCGGCCCAGGCCGCATCTTCAGCTTCGGCGCGCGCATCTGCCGCCGCTGCATAATCTCCCTTCGCGACGAAGTCATCCGCAGCGGCCTGTGCATTGCTAGCCGCTTCGGCCTGGGCAGCCTGTTCGGCCGCCAACGGGTCTTCGGCGGGAGCTTCCATTGACGTTGGGTCGGCGGCATAAGTGTCGGGAGTGGTTTCGGGAAAGGTTGCGGGATCGCCGAGCGTACCGTCCGCAAAACCTTCGCTGCCGAGGTTGAATTCGACCGAGTTCATCGAAACCTCCTCGTCGGTCGGAAGGCCATCGGACATCTCAATTTCTTCGTCCGCATCGGCTTCGGCAGCTGCATCGACCTCTTCGAACTCGCCGTCACCGTCCGCGTCGGCCAAGATAGTCTCGAATTCACCATCGCCGTCCGAATCGACCGCTCCGGCATCAAGCTTTCCGTCGCCGTCCGTGTCGGCCGCGACAACATCGATCGCGCCGTCGCCGTCCGTATCGGAGCCGGCCGCATCCAAAACGCCGTCGCCATCCGTATCGACCACCACGGTGTCGATCTCGCCGTCACCATCCGTATCGGCACCCGCAGCATCAAGCTGGCCATCGCCATCGGTGTCCGCGAGGACGACACCCTCGATGTCTGCCTCGTTCCCGGTATCATCCTCTGCGGGAGACGCAATGATCTCAAATTCCTCTTCGGTACCGTCTGCGCCGGTTTCCGTAAGAACGTTATTATCTTCAATCGCCATAATTCAATGTCTCCTCTTTTTTTGGCGGCTTTGGTGCGGGTGATGCACCTGCCGCTTTCGGATTCTTCTTTAAGACTGTTAGCTTGCCGCATTTTTGCACGGGACATTTCACCGACAGTTGCGATTTGCCAGCAAGTGCGGCCTTCGGAACGGTCATAGGCGTTCCACAGGCCGTGCACTTGACCCGCAGCACATCGTTATTCTGCGGCGCAGGAGCTGGTGCCGGCTTCTTCGGTGCGGCGCTTGCGACAATGGACCGGATGCGTCCGAGTGAATGCCGGAATTCGGGGCTTTCGACGAATTGGCTTAACAGCTTAAGTCGCGGCCCGATGTAAGGCGTCGATGAAGTGGTCAATTCGGAGAGCCGCGTCACCGTTTCATCGTCCTCGACCTGCTGTTTTATCCACGCCTCGATATTCAACTGGCGGAACATATAGGACGACCGTAACGACCACGAGAGCAGTACGCGGCGGGCGACCTCCTCGCTTCCAACGGTGAGCACTCCTGCGCGGTCGGCGGTGATCTCGGCCTGCCGGGCCCACGCAAGCAATGGCATCTCAAGAGCGCCGCCGACAAGCGCGGTCGGACTTAGGATCGCATTGAAAATACCGCCGGCCATCATGCCCTTCTGTGGGCCTTGTTCACCGAGGAAGAAGCGGATAACGGCTTTCCAGAGAGCATGCCCCGCCTTGCAATGGCCCATTTCTCGTGCCAAGAGGAAAAGCATATCAACGCCCTGGAAGTTCCCGACAAGTGCAGACCCCACGACGACAAAAGAGTCATCTTCCGTGCCGAAGGTGAGCATATCCCAAGGCCGTTCGCCCGAAATATAGACGTCCGGCATATGCGACATACCGAGAATGCGTGCAGCACGGACGGCCTGTCCGTAGATGTGCGGCAACTGGTTCTCGCCGAGCAGAATGCCGTTGAATGAAGCCTCGATCCAGCGGCGGCCGACCTTCTGGGAGACCGCACGAGCGGCCGCGTTCAGTGGCTTCATTGCACGGAGGGCGGCCATCGCTTTCGCATCAGCGGCCCAGGCGAATGCCGAATTATCCACCGCGTACCCCGGCACGAGCGGCCGCAGCCATCCGCATTCGGAGCAGATGACGCGGCGGTCCGCAAGCCTTGGCCAAAGCCGCCGCAAGTGCGGCACGTCACCTGTTGCACCGGCGGCGGATATCCGATCCACGTTCGGGCGGGCGGAACCTGATATTGCTGCTGCGGAAACTGAGGGGCCGCGGGCGGTGCGAAATTCTGTGGCGATCCTGCAGGCGGTGTTTGCACGAATTGCTGAGGCGGTGGCGCGGCCCAGATCGCAACGCCGCAATATATGCAGAACTTTGAGCCGGCCGTGGGCTGCCGGTGGCCGTTCTGACAGATCGGTAAGTTTTGGTGCTGTTCCGCCATTGTCCCTGACCTAGTAGTATGCGTATGGATTCGACGCCGCCATCATGGAAAGCAAGATCCAAATAATATAGCCGATAATATGGAGGACAGAAGTTATGATGCCGCCCCAAAGCCCGACCTGCGCCATCCATTTTCCGCCCGCCGGCGATGTGCCTTTATTGATCGCGTCAAGCTCCATCCAGCCGACGATCGCCGCCGGGATCCCGGCAAAAGGCCCGCAGCAGACGAGTGCGGCGATCGCGAGTACCAATGCGATCGTCGCTTTTTGACCGGTGCCTGCCGCGGCAGTCGGTTGGCCGATCACAGGCGGTGCAGCCCCGGCCGGAGGTCCGGAAAGCGGTGCGGCACAATTCAGGCAGAACATTGCTTCGGCAATGTTGGGTTGTTTACATTGGGGACAGATCTTGGTCATGCGATCTTAACTGAGCGTAAAGACGAATACCGCCGGCGCGCACGGCGTGCAAACGATCGGCTCGTCAGTCAACTTCTACCGTTAAATGCGGCAAAACGGTCGAATATGCGACAATAAATTTCGATTAACCCAGTAAATATACTCGAAGTTGTGAATATTCAAAAGTGAACCGGGCCAGCTGATGTCAAAAGAACGCGACTTGATCTTAAAGAACTATATTGGCGGGGAACTCGTCGAACCTGCTTCGGGCCGCTATCTCGACGGCTTCGAACCTGCGACGGGTGAGATCTATTCCCAGATCCCGGATTCAGACGAGAGCGATGTCAACGCAGCGGTCGAGGCCGCAAAGCGCGCCTTCCCTACGTGGTCGGCGATGCCTCCGGAAGATCGGTTCACGACGCTTATGCGGATCTGCGGCCTGATCGAACGCGATCTTGATCCGCTGGCACTTGCCGAATCTACCGACAACGGAAAGCCTGTATCGCTAGCAAAGGCGGTCGATATTCCGCGGGCCGTCGCAAACTTTCGCTTTTATGCGACGGCGGCGATGCACATGACGAACGAATCTTACGAGACGGCGCGTCCGGACGGCGTACAAGCCATCAACTACACGCTGAGACAGCCGCTCGGCGTCGTCGGCTGCATTTCGCCGTGGAATCTTCCGCTTTACCTTTTTACCTGGAAGGTCGCACCGGCACTTGCCGCGGGCTGCACGGTCGTCGCAAAGCCGAGCGAGGTCACACCGATGACCGCGTTCCTTCTATCGAAACTCTGCATAGAAGCGGGCCTACCGCCGGGCGTGTTGAATATCGTTCACGGCAGCGGGCCGAAGGTCGGTGCCGCTATCGTCCAGCATGCGGACGTCAAGGCGATCTCGTTCACCGGCGGCACAAAAACCGGCGAGGCGATCGCACGTACGGCCGCGCCGATGTTCAAGAAACTCTCACTTGAACTCGGCGGCAAGAACCCGAACATCATCTTCGCTGATTGCGATTACGAAGAAATGCTCGCAACGACGGTGCGTTCCTCGTTCTCGAATCAAGGCGAGATCTGCCTTTGCGGTTCGCGTATCTTCGTCGAGCGGCCGCTTTACGAAAAGTTTCGAAATGACTTTGTAGAACGCGTCAAAGCTCTTAAGGTCGGCGATCCGCTCGACGATGAGACCGATGTCGGAGCGATCGTCTCGCGGCAGCATTTCGAGAAGATCTTGTCCTACATCGATCTCGCAAAAAAAGAGGGCGGCACGATCTTGACCGGCGGCGCGCAGGCGGAACCACGCCCGGTCGGGAATGTGTCCGGTGAACGCCCTCGCTCTCTGACCGGCTGGTTCATCGAGCCGACGGTCATTGAAGATCTTTCGCACGATTGCCGCACGAATCAGGAGGAGATCTTCGGCCCGGTCGTGACCATTATGCCGTTTGACACTGAAGCCGAAGTTTTGGCCTACGCGAATTCCGTCCGCTACGGCCTTTCGGCGACCGTCTGGACGGAAAACCTTTCGCGTGCGCATCGCATCGCATCAATGCTTGAGTCCGGCATCGTCTGGATAAATTGCTGGCTGCTTCGCGACCTTCGAACACCTTTCGGCGGTGTGAAAGACAGTGGCGTCGGCCGCGAAGGCGGCTTCGAGGCCCTAAGATTCTTTACGGACGAGAAGAATGTGTGTGTAAAGATTTGAGTTATAATTGTTGTTGAAGTAATCGGTACGTAAGAAACCTGCAGGGCCAGAAAATCGTGCAAGACCAGAACAACGCATACGTTGAATTGATGACACGAGCATTTGATGCTCATCACGATTTTCGCAAGGCTGTTGCAAAAATACCTAAGGAACGGTGGAGGAACAAGCCGGAGCCGATAGTGGTAACGAAGGCTCGCGACCTCTTTTTTGAGGAACAAAATAGATTGTGGAATCTCTTGCTTACTCCGCTTCAATTGAAATTTCAAGCGGATCCGAAGGCGGCAGCGACGAGGTAATTGACTTCCTAGCGGTTGATATTCCGGCTTTTCGTTGTGGCTATTTGAAGGAGTTTTTTCTCAAACGTCTCAAGGCAACTGAGTTGACTCCGCGGCAAAAAGGTCGGCTTTTGGAAATAGGTTTGAATTTGTGCAGATCAAACACCGTTCGACGAGAATTTCGAAGATGGAAAGGTTTGTTGAGGTTGATTGCCGATGCCAAATTCATTAGAAAGCTGGAGAATGAGAATACATTTGCTGCGAGGATGATGCTTACTGCGATCAGACGGGATAAATAATCGGATGACCGGCGGCGATCTCGGCATCTCAAAATTGTCAGGCCGGAAGAGTTTTTACGGATCTTTCATGATCGAGCGCTTCCGCTGAAGCCATAAAACATTATGAAACTACTTTATTCGTTCATTGTTCTCGCATTTCTTTTTTGCGCATCGGTCGCCCAGACGAAACCGCCGACCGAGACGGCGATGTCGCGATTTCTTCGTTATGTGAAGATCGATACGCAGTCGGCCGAGGACCAGAACAAGGTGCCGAGTACGGCGAAACAGTGGGACTTTGCCAGGCTTCTTGAAAAGGAGCTGAAGGAGCTCGGTGTTCAGCAAGTAAGGACGAGCGAGTTCGCGATCGTTTACGGGATGATCCCGGGCAATTTGCCGGACAATTCGAAAGTTCCAACGATCGGATTCATTGGGCATATGGACACTTCGCCCGCCGTGAGCGGTGCGAACGTGAACCCGATCATTCATAAGAATTATCAGGGCGGCGACATTGTCTTGCCGAATGACAAGACGCAGGTAATAACTGTCGAGAAGAATCCGGATCTTAAAAACCTGATCGGCGATGACATCATCACTGCAGACGGCACCACCTTGCTTGGATCGGATGACAAATCGGGCGTTGCCGAGATAATGACGATGATCGACATCCTGCGCCAGAATCCGCAGATCAAACACGGCAACATCGCGATCGCCTTCACACCCGACGAAGAGGTAGGCGGCGGAATCGAGAAATTCGATATCAAGGGTTGGGGAGCGAAATTCGCTTACACGGTCGATGGTGAAGAGCTGGGCGACATTTCGAATGAGACGTTTTCAGCGAGGACGGCGACCGTGACCTTTCACGGCGTTTCGACACATCCCGGCACGGCAAAGGGGATCTTGGTCAACTCGATGTACGCGGCGGGAGATTTCCTTTCGCGGTTCCCGACCGAGGTTCCAAATCGGCCCGAAACGACCGAGGGACGCGAGAGCTACATTCACCCGTACGTCGGCACGCTCGACATAGAAACATCCGTCGTGAAGATCTTGCTTCGGGATTTTGATATCAGCGGTTTTGCAGGCCTTGAACAAAAGGTGAAGGACCTCGTTGCCGAGACACAGAAGAAGTATCCGAATGTGAAGATCGACTATTCGAGCGAGCTTGGATATCTGAATATGAAAGAGGTACTGAAGGATTATCCGCAACTGACCGATTTTGCGATCGAGGCGGCAAAGCGTGCCGGTGTCGATGCACACCTGAAACCGATCCGCGGCGGCACGGACGGCTCGCGACTAACGGCAATGGGCCTTCCCACGCCGAACCTTTTCACCGGCGGGCATAACTTCCACGGAAAGCTCGAATTCAATTCGCGAAAAGGCCTGGAAAGATCGACCGAGACGCTCGTTCACCTCGTGCAGATCTGGGCGGAGAAAGGCGGGAAGTAGGTTACTATTCGAAAGGCAGCAGCACCGGCCGGCTTGGTGCAGCATCGGACTCGAAGGGCGCTATTTGCAGATTAAGCAGGTAGCGCCCGTCTTTTACTTCTTCAGGCACATAGATCAGCTCCGTGATCGTTGCGCCGCGACGTTCATCATCCCGCAGTTCCGTGCTTCCGGGAGCGACATACCAGAATTTCCTGTGGTTCGCGAGCACGCCGCCGTCGGAGAGTCGATCTATCGACGGCATATCGACAAGCAGATGCTTGATGCCGAGGCCGACGAGCAGATCCATCGCTTCGTTCGAGAAGTACGCCGGTACTTTCTCGTCCGTGTATTCTGCCGTCAACTTGTGTGGGCCGTTAGGCAGAGTGCGTATGGCCAACGCGCCATCCTTGAGCACAATTCGATGATCGAACTCCGAGCGATCGAGAGCGGCTTGGATCGCGGCTGCAGTGATGAGCAAGTCGCCCTCGGCCATTGCCGAATATGCTTCGCTCTCGCCGCTCCTGGGTTCGAGCGATATCACCATCGCGGGAACGATCGCGTCCTGAAGGCACGTGCGCACGGAGATCCGCTCGTGGGTGATATGGCCGACACATTCGGTGTGCGTTCCGCTGCAGTGCGGCGAGAATGCGTACCGTTCGAAGTTCACGCTCGAACCGCTTCGCGTGTCGCCAAGAATGTTCGCGGCCGCCCGTTCGGCGCCGAATGCGTTCGGCTGCGGCCCGTCGAAACGAAGCGGTATCGAAATGTCGAACATTACTCTTTTTCGTTCCATACGGTTCCCGTGCTCTTCGTCATTGCCTCGCCGAGGTCTAGAATAAGAATATGGCCGCTTAGATGCCAACCGCTCTTTTCATTACTTTGGAGGTAATTATGCAGCGAATCAATTATCACGACACAAATAAGGAACTCTTTAAGGCCCTGCTTACAGCTCAATCATACCTTGAGACGGCGACGATCGAGCCCGGCTTGATGCACCTGATCGATATGCGCGTCTCGCAGATCAACGGCTGCGCATACTGCCTTGATATGCACTCGAAGGACCTTCGGCACGAAGGCGAAAGCGAGCAGCGGCTTTATCTTTTGACCGCGTGGCGTGAGACGGATCTCTTCACACCGCGGGAACGGGCCGCTCTCGCATGGGCCGAGGCAGTAACGCTTCTTAGAGATGCCGAGGTTCCGGACGACGTTTATGCGGCCGCCCGCGAGCAGTTCAGCGAGACTGAGTTGGCCGACCTCACGTATGTGATCACGATGATAAATACGTGGAATAGGTTCAATGTTGCGTTCCGAACGCCCGCAGGAAGCTACCAGCCCGGGCAGTACGCGGCCGCAAGCTAACCGATCGAACGGACCAGACGGATCGCTTCCTCTGCATCAATCTGTGAACTTTCCGAAGCTTGCGAGCAGAGCTGCATCAGCACGTCGTCTTGCAGATTCCCGCGGCGTTTTGCTTCGGCGTAAGGAAGGTCTTCGCGGAACGTCACCATCGAGTATTTTGAGAAATAGTCGTCGTACGTTTGTTCGAGGCGCGTCTCGAGCTCCCGCTTTTTCTGAAAGACCGGGTCGGCGACCTTGTCGCGCATCTCATAGAAATTCTCGATAGCCAAAGCCTGGATCGCCGCTGCATTTGGCATTCGATCTTGTTCGAACGCGGCGAATACCTCGGCCCAATCCGGCCCGTCGCGGTCAATGATCCGGTCCAGCGTGCGGACATCCTCGAAGGCGCAATTCATTCCTTGTCCGTAGAACGGGACCATCGCGTGTGCCGCATCGCCAAGGAGCAGCACGCGGCCTTCGAAATGCCACGGCGAACAATGCACCGTCCCGAGTGTGCCTGTCGGGTTCGCAAAAAAATCTTCTGCAAGGGTCGGCATCAAAGGAAGGGCATCGGAGAATTCACGCTCGAAAAAATCGACAAGGCTTGCCTCGTCCGTTAAGGCCGCGAATGAAGGTTCGTCGCTGCCTTCGGGCGCGTTCAGGGCGAGAAAAAGCGTGCAGGTAAAGCTTCCGTCAAGATTCGGGAGAGCGATCATCATAAACTTATGGCGAGGCCAAATATGAAGGGCGTTCTTCTCTATCAAGAACGAGCCTGCTTCGCCCGACGGAATTACAAGCTCCTTGTAGCCGTGTTCGAGGAAGTCAGAGCGTGACCGAAAATCCGCGATGCTCGACGCAAGTGAATGACGAAGGGCCGAACCTGCGCCGTCGGCCGCGAACACGAGCCCGCTCACGACGGACTTGCCCGACGCGAAGCTCAGATTTCCGTTCTCCGGGTCGTAATCGGTACATTGTTCTTTGAAATGAAAGGTTATGCCGGCATGTCGCTCAGCCTCGGTCATCAACGCGGCATTCAGGCCGGAGCGTGAGATCGAATTTATGTATTCGCCCTTGCGGCCGCTGTAGGGCAGGAGTTTGGTCTCGCCGGACGGCGTGTGGATCATTCGGCCGTGCATCGGGATCGCCGCGTTGAGCATATACTCGTCCATCCCGATCTCTCGCAGGGCGGCGATACCGCGTTCCGAAAGGGCCATATTGATCGACCGTCCGCGTGCTGCATCGCCGAGGCGCATATCGCCCCGAGCTTCGTAAACATCGACGCGCAGCCCGCGTTTTGCAAGGTAGATCGAAAGCAATGAACCGGCGAGGCCCGCACCTATGATCGCGATGTTATTATTCGGCATAAGTCTAGCGTATTAGATCGGACAGGATGCGGGCGAAGCGGCCTACGTCGTCGAACGAATTATAGAGCGGCACGGGAGCAACCCGTATAACGTCGGGTTCGCGCCAGTCGGCGACCACGCCGCTCGCGGATATCCGGTCGAAAAGGTCGAGTTCGGCATCGCGAACGCGGATCGAAAGTTGGCAGCCACGCTGGTCGGGATCCGTTGGCGTTATCACCTCGATGCGTTCGTCGTCGATCTCCGCGATCAGCGATTCAAGATAGCCTGTGAGCTTCAGACTTTTCCGTCGAAGTGCGGGCATTCCGGCCTCGTCGAAGATGTCGAGCGAGGCCCGCAACGCCGCAAGCTGAAATATCGGCGGATTCGAGATCTGCCAGCCTTCGGCTCCCGCGAGCGGCGAAAAATTCGGGCCCATCAAAAAGCGAGTTTCCTTGTCGTGTCCCCACCAGCCAGCGAATCGCGGCAGGTCGAAACTCCGCGAATGACGCTCGTGCACGAACGCACCGGCGATACCGCCCGGGCCGGCGTTGAGGTATTTGTAGGAGCACCAGACAGCAAGATCGACCTGCCAGTCGTGAAGGTGCAGCTCGAGATTGCCGGCCGCATGTGCAAGGTCGAACCCGACGACCGCACCGGCATTATGGCCCGCAGTCGTGATCGATGCGAGATCGAACGCCTGGCCTGTGTAGTAATTCACCCCGCCGAGAAGGACAAGGGCGAGTTCCGCAGCATTCTCGTCGATCGTTCGGAGGATGTCGTCGGTTCGCAGCGTCGTTTCACCTTCGCGGGGAGCAAGTTCGATGAGTGCTTCCGGTTCAATGCCGTGAAACTGCAGATGCGACAGGCTCGCGTATCGGTCGGAAGGGAACGCACCCTTTTCGATGATGATCTTTCTCCGCCGTCCATCTGGCCGATAGAACGAAACGAGCATCAGGTGGAGATTCACCGTAAGGGAATTCATCACGACGGCCTCGATCGGCCTTGCACCGATCACGCTGGCCATCTTCTCGGTCAAAAATTCGTGATAAGGCAGCCACGGATGTTCGGCATGAAGATGCCCTTCGACACCGAGTCTCGCCCAGTCGTCAAGTTCGGCCTCGATGTATGCTCGCGTCGTTCTCGGCTGAAGGCCGAGCGAGTTGCCGGTAAAGTAAACACACTCGCGCCCGTCAGCCGCCTTTGGGATCAAGAATCGCTCGCGAAAATGGCGCAGCGGGTCGGACTCATCCAGCGAAGCGGCAAGGTGGATCTTCTCGTCGAGGTTATTCATCTTAAAGTTCGTTCAACTAATTTAATTGAAAATGTCCGATTATAAAAATATGACAATAGCGTAAAGGCAAATTTCGCTATACTTTACCAATATGCACAACATCGATATCGAGGTCGTTGAAATGTCGCTCGACGTAATAAAGTACGCGATCGGCCGGGTCACGAACACCGATCCGAAGCTTGGCTTTCCGAAAAGCGAATCGGAACTCGACAAGCTCGCCGGTGAAACGATAACGCCCAAGGGCATCGGCGGCGAGACCGCTTTCAAGCTCTTTCGCGACGTACTGCTCGAATCGAGCGTGTCGATCGACCATCCGCGGCACCTCGCCTTCGTTCCGGCCTCGCCGACACGTGCGGCGATCATGTTCGACCTTGTTACCGCAGCGTCAAGCATCCACGGTGCATATTGGATGGAAGGCGCCGGCGGTATCTGGGCCGAGAATCAGGCGATGAAGTGGCTCGTGTCGCTTACCGGCCTGCCCGCCGGCGCGTTCGGCGTATTTGCGAGCGGCGGCACGACCGCCAATCTCTCTGCGATCGGTCGCTGCTCGCGGAGCTTGGCGTGAAAGGTCGCCGGAGAACGCCCGCACCCGCGGCATCCTGATCACTTCGGACGGGGCACATTCTTCGGTCAAGAGTATGGCGAAGGTCATCGATGCGGACGTCATTTGTGTCGAGACCGAAGGACGATTCGAGGCCGCACATCTTGAGGCCGAACTCGCGGAGCTCTCGCCGGAAGACCGAGCTCGCGTCTTTGCAATAATTGCGACCGGCGGGACAACGAACGCCGGGATCATCGACGATCTCGAAGGCCTCTCGCTGATCGCACGCCGCGAAGGCCTTTGGTTCCACGTCGATGCGGCCTATGGCGGCGGTGCTTTGGCCGCGCCGTCGGTTCGGGCTCAGTTTGCCGGGATCGAGAATGCCGACAGCGTGACGATCGATCCGCACAAATGGTTCTTCTCGCCCTATGATTGCGGTGCCGTCATATATCGTGATCCCGCGATCGCTCGCCGGGTCCACGCGCAGGACGCTGCTTACCTTGAGATCGCTACGGGTGAGGAGAGCGGATTCAACCCGGCCGACTATCAGATCCAGCTTACGCGACGCCTGCGCGGCCTGCCGCTCTGGTTCTCGCTCGCAATGCACGGTACTGACCGCTACACCGAGGCGATCGAACGCGGGATCGAACTGGCGCAGATCGCGGCAAGAATGATCATGGCCGCGCCACACGTCGAGCTTGTGCGTGAACCGAGTCTCTCGTGCGTGCTTTTTCGTCGAAAAGGCTGGACGCCGGCCGATTACGGCGACTGGACGCATCGCAATCACAAGAGCGGCTATGCGCTCGTGACACCGACGAAGTCCCGTGCGAACGGAGAATTCGAGACCGTCGCACGCTTTTGTTTTATCAATCCGGACACGACCGAGGAAGATATCAAAGGCATCCTTGCGACGATGGAATAGATCTCGACGCTAGGTCGAAATGAAGTCGTGCTTTTTGCGGTCAAGCCAGTTCAACGCTGCTCCGTGCAGCAGCATTTCCTTGATCGCTTCGTCGAGATCGAGCGAGTCGATCAGGCTGCCCGGCGTCTCTTCACCTAATGGAAAAGGGTAGTCGGTGCCGAGTGCGATCTGGTCGGAGCCGACGAGGGAGATCAGGAATTCAAGCTTTGACCGCTCGTGGACCAGCGAATCGAAATACATCCGATTCAAGTACTTTCGCGGGCTGTGCGGATTATCGACGGCGCACAGGTCGGGCCGAACGTTGAAGCCGTGTTCGATCCTTCCGAGCGTCGCAGGAAACGAACCGCCGCCGTGTGCGAATAGGATCCGAAGCCGCGGAAGCCGCTCAAGAACTCCGGAGAAGATCAGGGAACAGATAGCACGCGAGGATTCCGCAGGCATGCCGACGAGCCACGGCAGCCAATACTTTTGCATATCCGCTTGCCCCATCATTTCCCACGGATGAACGAATACCGCCATCCCCAGCTCTTCGCACGCCGCAAAGATCTCAAAGAACTGAGGTTCGCTGAGGTTGAGTTGGTTGACGTTAGTGCCGATCTCTATCCCGGCGAAACCATTCTGTTTTGAGCGTTCAAGTTCCTTGAGCGCAAGTCCTGCCTCCTGCATTGGAAGCGTCGCGAGGCCGACGAAGCGGCGCGGATATCTCGCTACATGCTCAGCGATATCGTCATTCAGAAACCGTGCGACCTCCGCACCGTCCTCGGGCTTCGCCCAATAGCTGAACATCACCGGCACGGTCGATAGAACCTGAACATCAACGCCGACCGCATCGCACTCTTCGATGCGGCGTTCGGGCGACCAGCAGTTCGACTCGATCTCGCGGAATCGATGACCGTCGTCCCTCAGCATCGTCGCGGAACATTCGTCTATATGTTCGAGGTGAATAAAGCCGCCGTAGCCGAAACGGTCACGCCAGAGCGGAATATCACGGGGCAGAATGTGTGTGTGTACGTCGATCTTTAGCATTTGGAAGTCTCTATATTATCGGAAAACGTCGAGAATGCGTTATTGCCGCCAATGATGCAGCACAAAGTCCGCAGCCTAGTTCACAGAGCGGGTGAGTTTCGCAAAACGGCGAACGGGGCGTTAGAATCTTTTTAGATCATTACAAAATACAGCCATTAGGAGAGATCGATGAAGAACCTGCTCCCCCGAATTGTCGCCCTTGCCTGTGTCGCGCTATTTCTTTCTAGTGCGGCAATTGCCCAGCCGCCGTCGGCAGACACCGAAGAACTTCGTGCTCGACGCAACGCGATCGAGGCCGAACTCCAGTCGGTCGCGACCGTCTATCGTAAAGTTATGGTGCCGATGCGCGACGGTACCCGTGTCCAGGCCGACATTTATCGGCCAAAGGACAACAACACTCAGTACCCAACGATCTTCTCCAGAACGCCATATAACTTCAATTGGTGGGACGTTCGGCTTGGAGCTCCGCGCGATATGACGACGGTGCTCGATGCGGTCAAACGCGGCTATGCTTACGTAATAATGAACGAGCGTGGGCACTTCTTCTCCGAAGGGAACTACGACATCCTAGGGCCGCCGCTTACCGATGGCGAAGATGCGATAAAAGCGATAACCTCGCAGCCATGGTCGAACGGCAAGGTAGGAACGATCGGCTGTTCTTCGACCGCCGAATGGCAGATGGCCGTCGCTGCTCAGAATGTTCCCGGGTTTACTACCATGATCGCGCAGGGTTTTGGCGCCGGCGTGGGGCGCGTCGGACCGTATTATGAGCAGGGGAACTGGTATCGCGGCGGCGCCGTGCAGATGCTCTTCATAGCGTGGCTTTACGGGCAGCAGAATCAGGTGCGGCCAATGTTCCCGCCGAATACCTCGCAGGAAGATCTAATACGAGCTTCGAAATCGTTCGACCTTGCGCAGCAGCTTCCTCGTGTCGATTGGTCGAAGGCCCTGCGCCATTTGCCTGTTAAGGACATTATCAAGGCCGTAGATGGCCCGAAAGGCATCTTTGCCGACAAGATGCCGGTGCCGACCGGCGGAGCAATGATCGAGCGCACGCCAAATGACCCTGCATGGTACAAGGGCGGGCTCTTTCATGACAATATGAGGATCAATATCCCCGGATTTTGGTTCATGTCGTGGTATGACGTCTCGACCGGCCCGAACCTTGCTCTCTACAACCATGTTCGGAAGACCGCGCGTCCTGAGATCGCAGATCAGCAGTACGCGGTGATCGCCCCGACGCTGCATTGCAGCTATACGCGTGCGACGGAGAACACGATCGTCGGCCAGCGAAGCGTCGGCGATGCGAGGCTGGATTACAGCGAGCTGACGTGGGGCTGGTTCGACCATTTCCTTAAGGGAAAGGGCGATATCTCAAAGTGGCCGAAGGTTCGGTACTTCACGATGGGCAGCAACAAGTGGCAGAGTGCGGACCAATGGCCGCCGGCCGGAGCCGAGCCCATGACCTTCTATCTATCAAGCAACGGTAAGGCGAACAGCTTGAAAGGCGACGGCGTTTTGACGTCCGCTCCGCCTGCGGCTGATGCTGTTGACCTTTTTACTTACGATCCGATGGATCCTGTGCCTTCGTATGGTGGGAACGTCTGCTGCACGGGCAATGCCGTTCAGGGCGGGTCGTTCGACCAGAGCAAGATGGAAGAGCGCAGCGACATACTCGTTTACACGACCGAGCCGCTGAAGGAAGGCTTCGAATTGAGCGGCCCGATCGAGGTGACGCTCTTTGTCTCATCGAGCGCAAAAGACACCGACTTTACCGTGAAACTCATAGATGTGGACGAGAACGGCAAAGCTTGGAATCTCGACGAAACGATCCAACGTATGCGGTATCGCGACGGTTACGACAAGCCGCTCGTCTGGATGGAGCCGAACAAGGTTTACAAATTCAGCTTTCAACCGATGAATACGAGCAACTATTTTGCGGCTGGCCACCGCCTTCGGATCGAGATCTCGTCAAGCAACTTCCCGCGTTTTGACCGCAACATGAACACGGGCGGAAATAATTGGGATGAAACGAAAGGCGTTATCGCAAGGAACGCGGTACATCACTCAAAGCAGTATCCGTCGTCGGTGACGATTTCTGTGGTCAGGAGGAAATGACAAGAAATACGGGCATCGATGCCTTTAAAAAGGCCCAATAAATGCTCTATCCGACAGGCAAAGTCAGCCCGAGCTGCGTTCAGCGCGCTTACGATCGCGAAAGGCTTTTCTGAGTGCATCAGCTTCATCACGTGAGAGGACCTTGGCCCTCATAAGGGCCAAGCTGACCCTTCTGAGGTCTTCGGTCTGCTTTAGGCGACGCAGTACAGCATCGGAAGACATATCAATCTTTTTCATTCTGCATTCTGTGAATATCAATTAGATCCTTGTCCCTCCCTGCAAGCTCCTTCATTCGGATCAGGCCTTCGCGAGAAACGATCGACATTGGATTTCCCTGGAAATCAATGGTCAGCCGCGAGTCCCAGACGTCATCAACGGCAGGCGTAACAAGAAGGAAATCCAATGACAGCACTTCTCCGTCGTCGTCGATCTTTGAAACGCGGCGTATCTCAACCGCACGGTCTTTGAAAGACATATCGAGGCCATGAATGTCAAAACCGTATCTCTTTGCGATCTCAAAGGATCGTTCGAGGGACTCAGATCGAATAAGAATGTCGATATCAAAAGTTGCCCGCGGAAACCCATGGATAGAAAGTGCCAGGCCCCCGCAGACGGCATACTCAATGCCATCAAGCTCCAAGGACTCAGTAATGTTTGCGAGTTCCGTGAAAAGTTCAGCCATAAACAAACATCAACTGTCGGTTCCTTCGATAGAGACCATAAGGTCGTGGCCTTTATGAAACAACCGGCGGCGGTTCCATCACGGAGCCGCAGTTTTTGCACGTTCGAAGCTCCGCGGAGCCATAGAACTTCTTAAAAACGCCTTGGAATTGTGTGACGATGTCGGTCAACTCGAAGTACTCCTCAAAAAGCTTCTCATTGCAATTCTCACAGAACCACATCAGGCCGTCGAGCTCACCCGCACGGCGTTTACGCTCGATGACGAGGCCAACGGTGTTCTTGCCTCGAATCGGATTATGCGGAACCCGGGCCGGCAGCATAAAGACCTCACCTTCGCGTATCGGAACTTCGACAGCCTTTCCATCTTCTTGCACGAGAACTTTAATGTCGCCTTCAAGCTGATAGAAGAATTCTTCGCCCTCGTCCCAGTGATAATCCTTTCGCGAATTCGGCCCGCCGACCACCATCACGATGAAATCACCCGAATCATAAACACACTGATTCCCGACCGGCGGCTTCAGCAAATGCCGATGCTCATCGATCCACTGCTTGAAATTGAAAGGACGTCGGATCATTGTCTACATTTGAATCAAGCCCAATGAGATCAGGATCGCCCGATCGGCTCGCTTCATTGTCATCTCGGTTAGCTTACCAATTTTCTTGCCGATACGGCGCCGGTCAACCGAGCGAATCTGATTTAGGAGTACGACCGAATCCTGCTTAAGGCCGCTCTCGCCGGCTCGGATCAGGACCTCAGTTGGATATAGCTTTTCATCATATTTTGAGGTTATCGCAGCTACGATGGTGATGGGACTATGTCGGTTGCTTATATCGTTCTGTATCACAAGAGCCGGTCTCGTCTTGTTGATCTCCGCTCCGACTGTCGGGTCAAGATCGACCAAATAGATCTCCCCGCGGCGCGGAAAGCTCACTTTAGCCATAACTCATTCTCAGCATCGAACCATTCGTCAGCCATTGCCAAGTCCCGTTCGGCACGGGCTAACGCCCCTTCCTTTAGCTGCTGTCTGAGAGCTTTCCGCTTCAAGTCCTTTACGTACACCTTGATCGCATTGTCAATGATGCCGCTACGGCCACCCTTGTCCGCGACCGTCTCCAGCATCGCAAGTGTTGACTCTGGAAGCGTGATGTTGATCCTTCGGTGAACGCTCTTCTTCATACTTCTAAGTATGCACACAGTTTATACACATCGTCAATGTGAAGCTAGGCGTCTCCATAAGGATTCTAAAGTGGAGCCGAAGGCCGCCGTCGATCAAAGTGCGGCGAGTTTCTCCACTGTACGCCAGTTGCGGGCCGTAACAGAGGTCTTGAGTTTTTTCTCGAACTGGCCGCGGCCGAGAAAGCTGTCCGCAACGCCCATCGGTAGGTGGCAATAGATCTCGCGGCCGGAAACCTCAAAAGATTCTCCGTCAGGTGTGTTTTCTGTCAGCCATTGGATCTGCTCGTTGGTGAGTTCGTCTTTAAGGAAGAGCACGTGCATTTCCTTATGGCTTTGGTATCTGCCTGCGAACGGATCTCGTTCGAAGACTCGTTTGATGTCTTGCTGCTCGCGGATCATCACCTGAACCCGCCTGCCCGTAGCGTTCTCGATGGCGGACTCGATCTTGCGCGACAACGCTTCTTCGGTGGAAGTACGCGTATCAAAAGCCAGGTTCCCGCTGTTGATGTACGAGACGACGTTCTTGACGCCGAGAGCCTCGAACATTTTCCGAAGCTCTTCCATTTTGATCATCGTATTTCCGCCGACATTGATCCCGCGGAGCAAGGCAATGTATCTCATCGCAATTCCTTTCGCATCTTGATGCATTCAATAGCGATCGAATCATCTAATGCGACCGCGGCGCTTTCGCCGCGCGTATATCCGCATGCCTCGTAAAGCGGAACACCCGGAAGCGTTGCCATCATTTCGGCCGAACTGAACCCTGCCGCGATCATCTCTCCTTCGCAACGAAGCAGGATCGCCTTGCCTATTCCCATGCGTGCGGCATCCGGACTGACAAAAAATGCCCTGACCTTTGCAGCATCCGATCTCGGATCGAGCAGGTCGCTGTCCCGGCTGTAATGATAGCGACTCGCACCATAAAGGGTCTTTCGTCTGCTCCAGCCGCCGCAGCCAACCAACTTGCCGTCAGCCTCTGCGACAAAGTATGTTCCGTCAGCTATCAATTGGTGATCGACCCCGAAAACGGATCTAATCGACAGCTCGATCTGCTGTTCATCGTAGAAACCTTTCGCGAGTCCGCGAACCGATCTCGCGATCAATTCACCGATGTTTTCAGCATCGGCCTCAACAGCCGGCCTTATCTCGAACGCTGCCCCTTCACGCATTCTGCATATCGATGACGAACCGATACCGCACGTCGGCCTTTACGGTCCGGTCATAGGCCTCGGGAAGTCTGCTCGGGTCGATCATTTCGACATCGGCCGTAATGTTGTGATCGGCGCAAAAATCAAGCATCTCCTGAGTTTCAGGAATGCCTCCAATGAGCGACCCCGCGAGCGTCTTATTTCCGAAGATGAGCGAGAGCGAATGCACTGTGTTCGGCTTTTCGGGCACGCCGACGACGACCATTGAGCCTCCGACGCCAAGCAAGCCGAGGTATGGATTTATATCGTGGTCCGCAGAAACCGTGTCGAGGATGATGTTGAAGGTGCCGGCAAGCGGCTCGAGATTCGCCGGATCTTTCGTCACGACGAAGTGGTCTGCCCCGAGGGCTTTCGCATCTGCCGCTTTGCCTTCGGACGTGCTGAAGATAGTGACCTCTGCTCCCATCGCCTTCGCGATCTTCACGCCCATATGGCCGAGGCCGCCGAGGCCGACAACACCGACCTTCTTTCCCGGCCCTGCGCCGAATCTTTTCAACGGCGAATAGGTCGTGATCCCGGCGCAAAGCAGCGGAGCCACACCGCGCAGGTCATCGGCAGGTCGTACTTTGAGTGCATAGTTCTCGTCGATGACGTAATTGTTCGAGTAGCCGCCGTAGGTTCTCGTCACGCCGTCCCGTTCGACGCCGTTATAGGTAAATACGGCCCTCTGAAAACAGAATTGCTGGAGGCCTTGTTTGCAGTTAACACACTCGCGGCAGGAATCAACAAAGCAGCCGATCCCCGCGAGATCGCCGACCGCGAACTTCGTCACGTCGTCGCCAACACGTACGACCCTTCCGACGATCTCGTGGCCCGGGACAAGTGGATAGGTCGTCGGCATACTGTCGTGCCACTCGTCCTTAGCCTGATGGATGTCCGAATGACAAATTCCTGCATAAAGAATGTCGATCAAGATGTCGTTCGGCCCGACATCGCGTCGCTCAAAATTGAATTCTGAAAAATCGCTGCCCGGTTCGTGGACCGCATAACCTTTTGTTTCGATCATATTTCTTCTCTAGTTTCCTTTAAGTTTGAATTCCATCACGGGCAGAGTGCGTACCTCTCGGCCCATCTTCGTCTTGTCCTCTCCAATTCTTGACGCTCCCATCGCTGCGTAGAATCCTTCGGCATTCGGATCGGACTCAATTAACATTTCCGAATGATCCAGGCTTTGGGCCGTCGTCACGGCGTGCTCGAAAAGCTTCCGGCCGAATCCGCGTCCGATCGCTTGTGGTTCGACCCACAAATGTTCGAGCCAAAGTTTCACGCCATCTTCACGCAGCATATAGAAGCCGCGAACCTCACCGTCGGCAGCCAGCTTTCGAATGATCCCATTCGCTACATCATCCGTGGTGATGGTAAGCTGCGGCCGCCATATTTCGAGCCATTCTGCCGGATACGGCCAGTATGCCTTCGCGGCAAAAGCGATATCTGAGAGACGCGACGCGTCCGCCGGTTCGGCAGATGTGATCTCGAAATTCGGATCGTCCATCAGATCGTCGCGATCACTTTCAACTCGATCGCGATCGGTGTGGGAAGGGCATTTACTTCGACGGTCGTGCGGCATGGGCGGACGTCGCCGAAATACTCCGCGTAGAGCCTGTTGTAGGCCGCAAAATCCGCCTTCATATTCGTTAGAAAGACCGTTACATCGACCATATTTTCCCAGGCTGAACCTGCGTCCTCAAGGACAAGTCGTACATTCTCGAACACGGCGCGGCACTGTGCCTCGATATCGTACGAGAGGATATTGCCGTCAGCATCAAGTTCAACGCCCGGGATCGCGGACGAATCACGGCCCCGCGGGCCGACACCGGAAAGGAAAAGAAGGCCGCCGACACGTCTTGCGTGCGGATATGCTCCAACTGGCTTCGGTGCGCGATTCGATTCAATGAGTTCGGAAGACATAAAACGTTCGGCGGCCTTCGCCGCCATTTGCGAATTTCCTGCGTGACTCAGTAATAATGTCCTATAATCAAATGAAATCCAAATTCCGTGTGCCCACGAACGGTGAGAAGTTTTATGAGAGTCTTTGGGTTAGGAATTGCGATCGCGGCTGTCCTCGGTGTTACAGGAGCATGTATCGGGCTCGAGCGAGCTCATTCGCTGCCTGAGATCCCGGTCGCAACGCCGACACCTGCGGCAAAGAATGCTCCCGCCGCTCGCGAGACAGCGGTCTTCGCCGGCGGCTGCTTTTGGGGCGTCGAGGGCGTATATGAGCACGTAAAGGGCGTGGTTGACGTAAAGTCAGGCTACGCAGGCGGTACGAAGGAGACGGCAAATTACGAGGATGTCGGCTCCGGAACGACCGGCCACGCCGAGTCGGTTCAGGTAACATTCGACCCGTCGATCGTCACCTATGAGCAGCTGCTCTACATTTTCTTCACGGTCGCACATAACCCGACGGAGCTCAATTTCCAAGGCCCCGATCACGGCCCTCAATACCGGTCTGCGATCTTTTTTGCTGGCGACAAACAGAAACAGGCCGCGGCGGCGTTCATCAAGGCCTTGACGGATGCGAAGTTTTTCGACAAGCCGATCGTGACCGAGTTAAAGCCGCTCGACGCTTTCTATCCGGCCGAAGAATATCATCAGGACTATATGCGGCTGAATCCGGATGAGCCGTACATAGTCGTGAACGACCGGCCAAAGGTGGACCTGCTTAAGCACAGATTTCCCGAGCTCTTTCGGGAAGACCAGAAGTAAGCGTCAGGCGACCGCGTGCTCGAGAGCGGCCTTCAGGTCGGGGAACTTCCATTCGAATCCGAGGTCGGCCAACCGCGACGGAACTGCGCGTGTGCTCGAGATCAGCAGCTCGTCGCCCATTTCTCCAAGCAGCATCGAGACCGCGAATTCCGGCAGCGGAATGAACGTCGGGCGATGGAGCACCTCGCCGAGTGTCGTCGTAAACTCTTGATTTGTGACCGGATTAGGGCTCGTCAGGTTGACGGCCCCGCGGATGTCGTCACGTTCGAGTACGAACTCGATCGCCCGCACCTCGTCCTCAAGCGAGATCCAGCTCATCCACTGCTTACCGTCGCCGACAACTCCGCCGACACCGAATCTGAACGGTAAGAGCATGGTTGCGAGCGCACCGCCTTCCTTTGAAAGCACGATGCCGGTTCGAAGAAGCACGGTGCGGATGCCCGCGTCCTCCGCACGTCGCGATTCGGATTCCCATTCGCGCGACGTTTCCGCAAGAAAGTTGTCGCCGGCAATGCTCGATTCGGTCAATATCTCGTCATCCCGGTCGCCGTAAAACCCGATGGCGGAACCCGAGATGAATGTCTTCGGCCGCGTCTTCAGCCGCGAGAGTGCATCGACGACGCTGCGTGTCCCTTCGACTCGGCTCCGTCGGATCGCCTCTTTTTTTTCATCCGTCCATCGCAGAGCACTGACCGATTCGCCTGCCAGATGAATGACCGCATCGAGTCCCTCGAGCCGTTCGGGTTCGGCGAATCCATCATCGATAGTCCATTTCGTTTCACGTTCGGCCTTAGGGTCGCTCCTGCCCGCAAGAAGCAGGTCAAAGCCTTTTTCGTCAAATGACTTTGTCAGGGCTTTGCCTATCAGGCCGCTTGCGCCGGTGATCAAAATTCGCATAAAAGGTCTTGCCTCTACTTGCCGCCGCGAAGCTTCGAGTACACGAGGTCGGTAAGCAGCTGGCGTTCCTTGTCGGTCAGCTGCCGGTCGAACGGCGTCATTCCGTTGCCGCCATGCGTGATCTGGTTGAAGATCTCAGCGCGCGTGTTGAATTTATGATGCGCATCGCGGAGGCTCGGGATGACCGTGCCGTTCGGCAGCACCGTGCCCTCGCCTTCGCGTCCGTGGCAAACGGCGCAATTCTGTCGAAAGAGCGTTGCTTCATACGTTTGGTCATTTGCGAGAACATACGGTTTCGACTTCGAAGATGCTCCGGATGAGCACGCCCAGGAGATTGAACTTGCAGCAATGAACGCAAGGAAAATAACTGTTCTGGAAGAAAACATCGCTGCATAAATTTTCCGCGATTGCCGGCAAATAGGCAAAGCGACGCGACACTCTAACGGTTCTCTTCCTTCACGCCCGCTTGAGGATCTTGCCTGTGTTCCCGATCGGGAGTTCGTCCCGAAACTCAACAAATCGCGGATACTTGTTCGCGGCTATGCGCTCGCGGCACCATTCGATGAGCTCGGCCTCGGAGAGAGCTTCTCCCTTTTTAAGCACGACAAAGGCCTTTACTTCTTCGCCCAAACGCTCGTCCGGCACGCCGATGACGGCGACGAGCGAGACCGCTGGATGCGTAATGATCAGCTCTTCGAGTTCCCGCGGATAGACGTTATAGCCGCCGCGAAGGATCATATCTTTCTTCCGATCCACGATCGTCAGGTAGCCGTCCTCGTCGATCATGCCGATATCACCTGTGTGGAACCAGCCGTTCCGAAAGGCTTCGGCGGTCGCGTCCGGCCGCTTGTAATAACCCTTCATTACGTTCGGCCCGCGAATGACGACCTCGCCGCTTGTTCCGCGAGGAACCTCGTTATCGTCATTGTCAAAACACTTGACGTCAACGCCGAAGATCGACTGGCCGACCGTGCCGGGCTTTGAAGGCCGCTGCATATGATTGAACGTCGCAAGCGGCGAAGTTTCCGAAAGGCCGTAGCCTTCGAGAACGCGGACGTTGAAGCGCTTCTCGAACGCCTTCATCACATCGAGCGGCATCGGTGCCCCGCCTGACTTCGCAACGCTCATATTCTCGGCGATCGAGGTCGTGTCGTAGTCGTTCTGCTCCGCGTAATTGAGCAGTGCCCAGTACATCGTCGGCACGCCGACCCACGAATTCACCTTTTCCGCCGCCATCGTGTCGAGCGTCATTTTTGGCTCGAAACGCGGCAGCAGAACGATGCGGTCGCCTGCATAAAGGCCCGTGTTCATCTGAACGGTCTGCCCCGTGGTATGAAAAAGAGGCAGCGTAATAAGCGAAGTTTTCTGCTCGCCGCAATTTTGTGTGCGGCCGGCCATCATTATCTCGTGGGTCGCGATGACGTTCGACCAGATGTTCAGATGCGTCAGTTCGGCGCCTTTCGGCTGTCCGGTCGTCCCCGATGTGTAGAGGATCGCGCACGTGTCGTCGGGCGAGGTCGCACGCATTTCGAAAACAGGGGTTTCGTTCGCGATGAACGAGTTGAATAGCGTGATGCCATCGCTGTCCGGCGTTTCGGCCTGCGGGTTCGGCAACGCGATCAGATGTTCGCAGGCCTCGACGTTTCGGAACGCTTCGCTTGCACGGGCGAGCATCGGCAGCTCATCGGTTCCCTGGAATGCAAAGATCGCTTTCGCCTCGGAATCGCGAAGATGATATTCGATCTCGTTCGCTTTAAAAAGCACGCAGAGCGGCACGACCGCGGCACCGCACTTTACGATCCCGAAATAGATGATCGGGAAGTACGGGAGGTTCGGGCACATCAAGGCAACGTTGTCGCCGATGCCGTAGCCGAGACGCGAGAGTGCGTTCGCGACTCGCGACGACGCTTCGTCTAGTTCGCGATACGTTATCCGTTGCGGGCCGCAGACGATCGCTTCGTTGTCAGGGGTAAGCTTCGCATTTTGCGTCAGGATCGAAGCTAGATTGAATTTTGTTGCTGAGATCATAGTGCGCTTGCGCCCATTTCTGTATCTACCGGTTCTGTCGAGATCGACTCACCTAGCTGCTGTATCGAGTGAACGAGAAACTCGTCGCGGCGGTCGGGAAAATCGGTGCGAAAATGGCCGCCGCGAGATTCTTCACGCCATAATGCAGCGACAGCGACGAGTTTTGCAAGCGTGACGAAATTACGTGAGCGAGATCCCAGGTCCGATGCGAGCATTTGGTCGAATTCCTCGATAGCCCGTCCGAGCGATCCGCGCTCGCGGAGGATGCCGACCCGCTCCCACATAATGCGCTTTACGCGCTTTCGAACGGCGACGATCGTGGTGTCGGGCGGCGATGGCGGTTCTGCCGCGATCTCGAATGCGGATGCATCGATACCGGACGAATCGGCGAAGGCAGCCTCGCCTGCTCGTGCCCCGAAGACAAGGCCTTCGAGCAGGGAATTCGACGCGAGGCGATTTGCGCCGTGAACACCCGTGCACGTCACTTCGCCTGCTGCATAAAGTCCCGGCAGCGAACTGCGGCCATCGAGATCGGTGCGAATTCCGCCCATAAAATAATGCGACGCCGGCGAAACGGGAAGCGGATCCTTCGTGATGTCGAGTCCGTAAGCAAGGCAGGTCTCGAAGATCTTCGGGAAGCGATGCCGCAGGAATTTCCCGTCGAGGGCGGTCATATCGAGGAAGACGGTGCGCGTGCCCGTCTTTCGCATTTCGAGAATGATCGAGCGGGCGACGATGTCTCGCGGTGCAAGCTCGGCACGCTCGTCGTAGCCGGGCATAAAGCGTTCGCCGTACCGATTTCGCAGTATGCCGCCCTCGCCGCGCATGGCTTCCGATAGCAGGAATCGCGGAGCGTTCTCCAAACTCAATGCCGTCGGGTGGAACTGAACGAACTCGATATCGGCGATCTTTGCACCGGCAAGGTATGCCATCGACATCCCGTCACCGGTCGCAACGCCCGGATTCGTCGTGTGCAGGTAGAGTTGGCCCGCACCGCCCGTACAGGCGATGACCGCACGGCCAACGATCTCACGCGGAGCCCGCAAGATCGGATCGAGAAATCGGACCCCGACGCATCGTCCATTCGAGACGATCAGTTTCTCGGTTGTCGCAAATGGCGTGAGGTTAATGAGCGGTTCGGCGCCCGCACGAGCGATCAGCGAACGGACGAACTCGGCGCCGGTCGAATCCCCGTGTGCGTGCAGGATGCGGCGTCGCGAATGTGCGGCTTCCTGAGTGAAGATGAGCTTGCCGCCCTCGCGATCGAACTCGGTGCCCCAGTCGATAAGTTGTTTTACGTAGCGTGTGCCTTCGCGGACGAGCGTTTCGACTGCCGAGACGTCGCAAAGGCCGGCTCCGGCGACGAGCGTATCTTCTTCGTGGAGTTCGGCATTGTCGTCCTCGGCGAGTACGACCGCAACGCCGCCCTGAGCGTATTCGGTGTTGGATTCGCTCGTCTTGTCCTTTGTGAGGACTGAAACGCGTGCCCCCTTTTCTGCCAACGCGATCGCGGCGCGCAACCCCGCAACACCACTGCCGATGACGATAAAGTCAGTCGCAAGAGACATTAAGGAGACTTTACCAAATTGCTCTCAGCCTTTCGACCTGAGAGGAGGCTCCCTCGCTAGCAGTCTGGCTTGTCCCGAGCGATCGTCGGCTTTTCGAAGAAAAAGCACCCTGACAAGTCGATCTCGCGACTATATCAGGGTGCTTTTCTCGAATCAAGAAAATTCCGTTAAACCGGTATCTTCAGGACCTGGCCCGGATAGATCTTGTCCGGGTCGTTAAGGATGTCGCGATTTGCGTCCCAGATCGATTTCCAGGCAATGCCGTAGTGTTTGCCGATCTTCGAGAGGCTGTCGCCGGATTCGACCGTGTAGGTCGTGCCCGAACCGCCTGCCTGCCCGACGCTGATGTTCAAGATCAGGTCGTTCGAGCGGAATTCGGGGTCGAGCCTTTCGTACTCATCCCAGAGCTGCGTTTTTGCCTCTTCGCTCGGAGCAACGCCCGTTACGACGAGGGTTCCGTTGTCGCCTTCGCTAAGCTCGTAGGTCGTGCCGTTCTGGTTGGCAAGCTCAAGCAGCGTTTGATATTTTTCCTGTGCTGACATAATTCTTATCCTCCTGCTTTATTTGCCTTTCTTTAGCTGATTGTCGATGCCGGTAATGCCTGCCTGCTGAATCGTCTGGACGCAGGTTACGTATTTTGCAGCGGGAACCTCGCCCGTGACGGTAACTTTACCGTTCGAGACAGCGACGGCTGCTCCCGAGCATCCAGCGGCCTTGAGTGCGTCATTCAGCTTTGCGGTAAGTGCCGGATCCGGAGCGGACGGTGTCGCGACCGGAAGGGGCTTGGTCGTAAGGTTGTTCGTTACGCTCTTGATGCCTTCGACCGATTTGACCGACGCTTCGGCCTTATTCTTGACCGTGATATCGCCGACCTCGCCCGTGAGCGTCGCAACGCCGTCTTTGACCGCTACGGTCACGCCCGTGACCTTATCGGCAGCGAGCTTATCATTCGCCGCCTTTGCAAGGTCGGCGTCCGATTTGCCGCACGCGCTCAGAAAAAGGGCGAGCGCAAGTGTGAAAACTGTAAGTACTTTTATCTTCATTTTTCCTCCAATGGATCTTTTTGATACGACGCGCAGAACATACGGCCGGATCTAATACGGCATACCCTTCCGCGCAAAACAAAACAGAATTCTTATTGTCCGCGGCATAAATGCCGCCGGACGCTTTTGATGATCCTGTATCAAGAATTGTGGGCAAAAAGTCTGAAATTAGCAAGCGAAAATTTTCGGCCCCTTAATTTTGGCCGTCGTGATCGAAGAACTCTTCGCGGATCTGTCGGGCGATCTCGAAAGACGTCAGCTCAGGCCGCACGACGAAATGCCATTCCGCAAGACAGTATGTTTTTTGCCGTTCATTGAACAGCCGCTCTGCTGAATCTCGGTCACGGGCGAGCGGGCGTGTCTTTCGCGAGAACGCGATGTTCAGCCAGCAATGCTCGAAGCTCGCCTCGAGCCAAAGTGCGGTGTAGCCGTACTCTCGAAGCAGCTCTCGATTCCGCTCGATCGTCCAAGTGCCGCCACCGAGTGATAGTATCGGTGCGGGCTCATTTGCAAGGAGTTTAGCGAGCGCGGCCGTCTCGATCCTTCGATAGGCAGGTTCGCCGTCGCTATCCAGGATCCGGGCGATCGGACGGCCCTCGGAGGCCTCTATGTAGCTATCGAGATCGACACGCCGAGAGCCGGAGAGATTGGCTAAATGCCGAGCTACGCTCGACTTTCCAACACCCATAAATCCCGTCAAGGCTATGCGCTTAGATCCGCTCATCGTTGTCTGCTGACGCTCTAGGTTACGACACTATCGAGCGCATCGAAAAAGCCGGGAAACGAAATTTCACAAGCTTCGTGTCCTCGGATCGTCGTTTCGCCTTCCGCAAAAAGGCCCGCGACGGCGAACGCCATCGCGATCCTGTGATCGCCGAAGCTCTCGATCACGGCTCCTTGAGGCTGCCCGGGATGCACGCGGAACCCGTCATCGAACTCGTCCACGTCGATCTTCATTCTCCACAGGCCTTCGACGACCGCGGCGATCCGATCGGTCTCTTTTACGCGGAGCTCCCCGGCATCTCGGATCTCCAGCCCGTTCGGCAGCTGCGTCCCGAGGACCGCGAGGATCGGGATCTCGTCGATGACGTTCGGGATGATCGGGCCGTTGATGAGCGAGAGTCCGTGGCCGCCGATCCCGCCTTCGCATATGAGATCGCCCACGGGCTCACCTGAATCTTCACGCTGAGCATCGATGCGAACCGGCGCTCCGCAGCGTTCGAGTACATCCAGGATCCCGATCCTTGTCGGATTCAGCCCGACGTTCGGCAATTCGAGGTACGAACGCTTTAAACAAGCGGCAGCGACGAGCAAAAACGCGGCCGAAGAGATATCCGCCGGGACCGAGATATCGCGGGCCGTCAAGCTTGAGGCTCCATCAACGGTTATGCGGCGGCTGTCCTTCGCGGGCTCGATCGTGATGTCGGCGCCGAGCCAACGGAACATTCGCTCCGTGTGATCGCGGGTTTCTACCGGCTCGATCACCGTGGTTCGCCCTTCGGCGTAAAGGCCGGCGAGCAATAGACACGATTTTACTTGGGCCGAGGCGACCTCAAGCCGGAGTTCTTTGCCCGCAAGCTGTGAGCCGGTGATCTTGACCGGGAGTTTGCCGTCCGTGGTCGATATTGAGGCTCCGAGGGCCTTTAGGGGCTCCGTGACACGCCGCATCGGTCGTTTCGACAGGGAATCGTCGCCGATTAGGGTCGTTTCGAAATTCTGGCCCGCAAGAAGCCCCGTGATGAGCCGTGCGGTCGTGCCGCTGTTCCCGCAATCAAGCGGCGTAAGCGGCGCGCGAAGGCCGTGTTTCCCGACGCCTTCGATCTCGACCGTCGTTCCTTCGCGTTCGATCGGGACGCGAGCTGCCGCATACATTCGATCGTCGAAAGGCAGTCCTCGGCAGTGAGGAAGTTCTCGATGCGCGTGCGGCCCTCGGCGATGGACGCGAACATCGCGGCGCGATGCGATATTGACTTATCGCCCGGTAGGATCAGCCTTCCGCGCAGGGCGTTCGCTGGGTGGATCTTAGTTTCAGTTGCCATTTCTCTTACGCTTTCGTCTTGACACAAACCTTAGCAAATAGCTAACTTACTCTAAAGCCTGACGTTTCTGTGAACACGCACGAACTAAAATTGCCAAGCCGTATCGAGTCCGTTGACCTTGCGGCGGAAGCCGCCGATGAATTCGCAAAACGGTGCGGCTGCGGCGAAGAATGCGTGTATGCGCTCGATCTAGCGATCCGCGAATCGGTCGCAAATGCCGTCAAACACGGGAATAAATTTGACGAAACGAAGGATGTCGAGATAAGTTTCGCCGAGTCCGGTGACGTGATCGAGATAAGGGTACGCGACTTCGGGACCGGATTCTCCGTAGAGGATGTGCCGGACCCGACCGACCCGGCAAACCTTCTGAAATCCAACGGACGCGGCATCCTTTTTATGAATTCGTTCATGGATGAGGTCAAATGGGAGAACCCACCGGGCGGCGGACTGCAGGTAAAAATGCGGAAAAAGCTCTGATCCTGCTTGGCAGAAACTCGAAAGTTGTTCTAAAATCTGCATTTCGCACAAAAATTCTTGAGGAGATAATAATGTCGGATATCACAATCACTGAACGGCAGGCCGGAGATGTAACGATCCTCGATCTTGACGGCAAGGTCACGATCGGCGAGGGTAGCGTAGCCCTTCGCACCGCGATTCGTCGCGTCCTCGGCGAAGGCAAAAATAGGATCTTGTTGAACCTTGGAGGCGTTGGTTATATTGATTCCAGCGGTATCGGCGAACTCGTTTCGAGCTTTACGGCCGTCAACAAAGAAGGCGGAACGCTCAAGCTTTTGAACCTGACGCAGAAGATCCAGGATCTCCTTGCGATCACTAAACTGCTTACCGTTTTTGACGTGTACGAAGACGAGGCGGCGGCACTTGCAAGCTACAATTAGGAGCCTTGCCCGCGAAATGCGGACGAAGCTTGACGTTTAAGTTGGAAGAGAGAGTTCGTTTGCGCCCGTGTTCGGCGCACTACGGACTCTTACTTTTTTTCGTCGCCTGTCCGCTGCAATGGCGTGCATCTTTTGGCGGCGGCAGCTCATCTCTTTCTCAATGCGTTTCTTCTTATCGATCTGCACGATATTCCTAGTCGCTGCCGCTGCGTTCTCGCAGGCAGCGACGGGGTTTGACCTCAACAATTACGGCGTTTCGGTCGAGCCCGATAAGCGCGTAATGGTCGTGCTTGCGACGCTGAACGCCGCTCAGGCGGCAGACGCGTCCGGTGCACAGCAGCGAGCGATCGACGTTCAGCTCTCGCCCGCCGGAGTGAAGTTCCGTGAGCGTCTGGAAGCCGACTTGGCGCAAATGCCCGCCGACCTTCGCGGCCGCATCTCTCAGTTCGTTGCGACCTACAAGAAGAATCACCCGAAAGAGACGCCGCAGGAGATGCTGACCGCGTTCATCTCGATGGCTTATGCGCTTACGCCTGTGCCTGAACTTGGCGATCCGATCGTAACGTCCGACCTGCCGGGCGCGCTGCTGGATGTCCTTGATTTTGCACCACTTGTCCGCGATTTTTATCGGCGTTCGGGCATAGCGGGAAATCTCGACGGCTACGTGAAGCTCTACAAGGCCGAGGCCGCGAAGGCTCTCCAGCCTTCGACGCGCGACCTCGTCACCGACACGCTCGATTATCTCCACACGAAGCCGAGGCTCATCGTCATCGAAAAGATCAAGACCGAGACGACGACCGCCAAGGGCAACAAGACCGGCCTGCAAAAGATCAGCACTCGCGAGCATGAGCGTCGCTTTGTCGTCGTCCCCGAGATGCTCGCACCGCAGCAGGCGATCAATTTCATAAACGTTCGCGACAATTACTACGTCGTCGTGAGCCCGGACAAGGAGCTTACGGATACGGACGCGAATCGGGCGTTCCTGCAGTTCGTTTTCGACCCGATGCTCTTTGATCATTCAAAAGAGATCAACGACATCAAGGACGGTGTTAAGTCCCTGCTTGACGAACAGCGAAAGGCCGCTCCGGACCTTTCACCCGACGTTTTTCTGGCGGTTTCGAGATCGATCGTCGCTGCCGCTGAAGCCCGCGAACGCGAGTTTCGAAACGTGAATTATGCCGTTAACGAGGCGCGGAAGAACCTCGAGGCGGCCGCAACGCCAGCAGAAAAGGAAAAGATCACCGGCGACCTCGAAAAATATCGCGGCGAACAGGCAGACGAGACCGCCCGTATGCTTTCCGAGGCCTACGAACGCGGCGGCGTTTTGGCGTTCTATTTTAACGAGCAGTTGAAGGGAACCGAGGACACGGGCTTTGATATTTCCGGATCGATCAAGGAAATGCTTCTCGGTTTCGACGCCGCTAAGGAAAAAGGACGCCTTGCGGAGAATGCGGCCGCGAGAAAACGCGCCGAGGCGGTTCGTTCAACACGGCGGGTTAGCGTGCAGGCGGTGGCGGCCGAAAATCCGATGATCGCCCGCCTTCTCGATGTGCAAAAGGTGATCGCCGCGAAGGATTATCCGAAGGCCGAGGCCGACCTGAAGGCAATGCTGGGCAATGAGCAGTTCGATGCGCGCGTTTACTATAACCTCGGCCGCGTCGCCGGCCTTGAAGCGGCGGCCACCGACGATCCCGGACAACGTGACGCAAAACTCAAGGAGGCCAAGGAACACTACGTCCGCGTGCTTTCGCCGCGAAAAGGCGAGGAAGATAAAGCACTCTTCTCGCTGACGTACGTTGCGTTGGGGCGCATATACGAGTTCTTTGCAGAGAACGCGGCCGCCGCAAAGCTTTATGATGCTGCGATCAAGATCGGTGATGTCACGGGCGGCGATTACAAGGAAGCGGTCGCGGGCAAGGCACGCGTGCTGAAGGCCGGGCAGTAATGAGCGATCAATTCCGCAGCGGCTATGCCGCGCTCATCGGCCGCCCGAACGCCGGCAAATCAACGCTCCTGAACCGCCTGGTAGGCGAAAAGATCGCGGCCGTTTCGAATAAACCCCAGACAACCCGCCATCGTATCAAGGGCGTCGTTACGCTTCCCGAGCAGATCGTCTTCATAGACACGCCCGGCGTCCACAAGCCCGGCCATCTTTTGAATCGTCGTATGATGGCGGCGGTTCACGACGCGATCTTATCGGTCGATGTCGTGATCCTGCTGCGTGATGCGAGCGTTTCGACCGGCAACGGCGATCGCTTCGTACTCGAACTCGTCAAACAAAGCGAAAAGCCGGCCGTCCTTATCCTGAACAAGATCGACAAGATCCGCGAGAAAGGCGAACTCCTGCCGCTCATCGATATGTACCGAAAGGAGTGCGATTTTGCGGAGATAATTCCGATCTCGGCCCTCAAGGGCGATGCGGTCGACGCAATGCTGAAGTCGGTCGTAAAACATCTGCCCGAGGGCGACCCGATCTTCTCTCCGGACGAACTTACGGACGAGTCCGTTCGCACGATCGCGGCTGAGATGGTGCGAGAGAAGATCCTGCGTTCGACCGGCGAAGAGATCCCGTATGTTACGGCCGTTGTGACCGAACTCTTTGATGAGGAAACGGATCCCGAACTTACCACCATCTACTGCGCGATCTACGTCGAAAGGCCTTCGCAAAAGAAGATCATCATCGGAAAACAGGGCTCCCGTATTCGCGATATCGGCACCGCCGCACGCGCCGATATCGAAGAACTGCTCGGTAAAAAGGTCTTCCTGAAGCTTTTTGTAAAGGTCGTCGAAGATTGGCGGAACCGCGGCCGAGAGCTCGAGAGATAGGCGTCCGAGAGTAAAAAAATGTCGCAAGATTCCTGGTTCGCTGTCGATATCACCGTCCCATTCGAGGCCGTTGCGGCTGCCGAAGCCGTATTCGACCTGCTCGAGGCGGACGGCGTCGAAACCGACCTTCTACGCAAGAAAACAGGCGATCTCGTGAAGGTCACGGGCATTTTCCCCGCACGTCCCGACGCAGATAGCGTTAACGAGGCGACGGCCGAGATCTTTGCGATCTACGAGCAGCCCGCACCGGCCGAGATCGTGTTCCGCGAGGTCTTTCCCGAAGATTGGCTTGCCGAATGGAAACGTCATTGGAAGCCGACCGAGATCGGACGTTTTGTCGTTGCTCCACCTTGGGTGTCGGTCGAGGACGCCGACAAGGCCGTCATCCGCATCGAGCCGAAAATGGCATTCGGCACCGGCACGCACGAGACAACACGCCTCTGCCTGAAGGTTATCGACGAAGACGGTGTGCGCGGCGCCGGGTTTCTCGACGTCGGCACGGGGACGGGCATCCTTTCGATCGCTGTCGCGAAGATCGCGGACGAAACCTGCCAAATATTCGGTTTTGATACTGATGTAGATTCGATCACGGCGGCCCGCGAGAATGCCGAGCAGAACGGCGTTGCCGGCCGCGTCGAATTCGCAGTTGGCGAGCTAAAGAAAGACGCGTCAAAATACGGCACCGTCTGTGCGAACGTAACGCTCGACGTGATCCTGCCGCTCCTCGACACGCTGATCGAGAGGACAGGTGAAAGACTGATACTTTCGGGGATCCTGAAGACGCAGGAGAGCGAGATCTCGGCGGCTCTCGCCGAACGCGGCCACTCTTCGCCGCGAGTCCTCACGGACGGCGAATGGATCGCCGTCGTCATCGATCTTTAGTTAATCTTTTTTGGCGGAAGTGCCGCCGGGATGTCGCCGTCGTCCGTGAGCGTGATGACGGGCTTTCGCGGTTTTGCGTCCAGGCGCGGCCGCTCCCTAAGCGTCGGCGGAAGTTTTGCGGGCGAGTAACCGCCCGCAGCGAGCGGTTCGTTCCGTTTTAGGATCATACCGCCGCGGCCCGCCGCCCAGACGTTCGTGCCGCCTCGATAGACGATCGCCTGCAGGAGTTTTCCCGTGAAGCTCGGTGCCGCAAACCAGTTCGCACCGCCGTTCTCCGTCATTACGACCGTCCCCAGTTTTCCGACGGCGACGGCGTTCTTCTCATTGAAATAGGTCACGGCAAAGAGCGTGTTCGGCGTCGGCGATTCCTGGTCTTTCCATGTCTGGCCGCCGTCGTCGGTGCGAAGAATGATCCCGTTCTCGCCGACGGCAAAACCGGTCTTGTCGCCGTAAAAACTCACGGAAAAAAGATTCTCGCGGACATTCGTCTTAACGGCCTTCCAAGAAAGGCCGCCGTCCTCGGTCGTTATTATCACGCCTCGGTCGCCGACCGCGATGCCGCGTTTTTCATCGAAGAATTTTACATCCTCGAGCCAGAGCCGCGTGCCCGATTCCTGCTGCTCCCAAGTAGCTCCGCCCGAATCCGTCCGCAGGATCATACCGTTTTCGCCGACGGCAAATCCGGTCCTTTCCGTCACGAAATAGACGCTCGTAAGGTCTTGCGTTACGTGCGTGTCGCCCTTGCCCCAGCTTGCGCCGCCGTTGATCGTGCGAAGGATCGTGCCGTCGCTGCCGGCGACCCAGCCGCGCTGTCCGTCAAAGAACATAACGGAATTCAGATCGGCCTCGGTCTCGGAATAGACGGGAAGCCAGGCGCGTCCGCCGTCATTAGTAAGCCAGATGCGGCCGTTCGCCCCAACGGCGATGCCGATGTCGTCGGTCTGGAACGCGATGTCGTTCACATCATCGCGGCCGCCGCTGCTCAGCCGCTGCCAACTGTATCCGCGGTCGTCCGTCCGAAGTATCAGGCCGTTCTCGCCGACCGCCCAACCCGTGAACTCATCGCCAAAAAAGATGTCAACGACCTTTGGGTCGGTTCGCACTGCGAAGGGTATCCAAGTGACGCCGGCGTCGCCCGTAAGCCAGAATGTGCCGTTCGCGTCCGTGATAACGCCCTTCGCTTCGCCCGGTGCAAAGGCCGCCGCAAGCATATCGGACTTCGAGAACAGTCGGATCGAATTCCAAGACTTGCCAAAGTCCGTTGAGCGTTCGACGCATCCGCCAAAGCCGGCCGCAAGGAACGTCCCGTTCTTTTGGAGCGCAATGCTCGAAACGAGTGCTCCGTCGCAGAGCGTGTTCTTCGTCCACGTCGCGCCGCCGTCAGCGGTTACGAGGACGACACCGGCCGTGCCGGAGACTGCGGCGATCCCGCCGTCGAGTGCGGCAACTTTCAATAGCTGCGTTGTTACACCCGAAACGAGCGGTGTCCACGTCTCGCCGCCGTCGGCCGTGCGCAGCAGAGCGCCGTTCGAGCCGCAAATATAGCCCGTCCGCGGATCGGGCGAGAATGCGATGCCGTAAAAATGTTCGTGAACGGCGGCGGCGACCGTCTGCCATTTCTTCCCGCCGTCGGTAGAGCGCAGGATCGTTCCGCGGGCACCGACCGCGATGGCCGTTTCTCTATCAAGAAGATAAACGGCCGAGAGTGCGGCCTTTGCCGGCGATTCCGACTTCTCCCAACGAAAACCGCCGTCGGACGTCCGCAGGATCGTGCCGTCGGCTCCGACCGCCAGGCCGCGCAGCTTGTCCTTTGCGAAATGGATGCCGTAAAGCGGATCGCCCTGCGGAAGCGGATTTTGCCACTGCCACCCGCCCGACGTCATCTGCCCGAGCGTACCTGCCGCAAAAGCAGAGAGAGCGAGGCAGCCGATGAAGAATGCGGCCCGCAAGTTCTTACTTGATCTGGAGAGTACGGAAAACCTCAGAAATTCAAAAGATCCTGTTTCAAAACTCTGCGATGCCAAGATCGGCGGCGGCGTTCGATAAAAACTCGGGGTCGACTCTGCCGAGAGTGGCGATCTGCCGTGCGGCCTTGTCGGCCGCTTCCTGGACGGGATGGCCGTCGTGGCCTTTTATCCAATTCCATTCGATCTTATGTCGCTCCGCCGCCCTATCAAGCCGCGACCACCAATCGTGATTCGTCTTTCTCCGGAAACGGCCGGTCATCGTCTCGACGACGTACCGCGAATCGCTGAAGAGGCGGACTCGACAAGGCTCCTTCAGTTCTTCAAGGCCGATCGCGGCGGCGGCGATCTCGGCCTGCTGATTCGTGGCCTTGCCGAGGAACGTCCCGACGCCTTTCCAAAAGCCACGGAACCCGAGAAGCGCAACAGCGGCGGCACGCGGCTCGCCTTTGCCGTTGCCGAGGCTTGAGCCGTCGCATACGATCGTCACTTCTTTCATTCGCTAGATCTCGTCGGAACCGCCTCCGAGCACGATTACATTATCCACGTAATTGTCAAAAGTGTCGTCATGCGAGATCACAAAAAGCTGGTCGAAGTTCGTTACGCTTCGGATCGCCGAGGCAAGATTCTCACGCCGGATCTCGTCCATATTCGTCGTCGGCTCGTCAAAGAACGCGATCCGGATCTCGGTCAGCTGCTTAAGGAGCGCAAGTCGGACGGCCAACGCCGCGGACATCTGCTCGCCGCCGGAAAGGCTGACGAACGGCCGCTCGTACGTGTCTTCCTCAACAGAGACCGAGTAATCGTCGTTCCATTTCAGGGTCCGCTCCACATTGCCCGTGATCTCGCGGAAAAGGCCGTTGGCTTCGACCGCCACGTGCCGCACATAGTTGCGAGCGATCTGCGGCGCCGCCTCTTTCAGCGTATCGCGGATGAATCCCGTTGTTTTCGAAACGGCGTCGAGACGTTCGCGTTCGGCGAGGCCGAGCGTCCGAGATTCGCGTAGGCCCGCGAATTTCTCGATCTCAAGGTCGAGAGCCTTCAGCCGTTCGCTGATCGCACCGTGTCTTGCGGACTCTGCCGCGTGCGAGCGGTCAAGCGAGGCGACAAGTGCCCTTGCATTTTCGAACCTTGCCGCGTCGAATGAGCTTGCGGCCATATCGCGAGCCGCGACGGCGTCCTTCGCGTTTTGGAGGGCCGCTTCGAGCGAGGCCTCGGCCTTCTGTGCTGCATCCCGACGCGGTTCGAGTTCGGCGGCAACACGTTCGTTCGCAAGGAACGCAAGATGAGCCTGCGAATTCGCATCGCGGCTGGCAAGTGCTCCGGCAAGGCCGCTGTCAACGGCGGAAAAGGGCTCGATGCGGGCGGTAAGTTCCGTCTGTTTTTGTTGAAATTCAGCGAGCTTTTTATCGACGCTGTCGGAACGCTTCTTCAATCCATCACGTTCGCCGGCCTGTGCTTCAAGGACCCGAAGGCGTCCGCGAGCATCCGCAAGCACCGTCAACCTCGATTCAAGAGATTCGAGTTCCCGCGGCAGCTCGGCGGCTTCGGCGAGGTTTCCGCTGAGCGCGTCGCTACGTTCGCGAAGCTTCTCGCCCTCAGTCTTTATCTCGTCATTTCGCCGTTTCAGCAACGCGGCCTCGGCGGCCGCCTCGCGTCCTTCGCGGGCGAGGGCAAGGCGTTCAGTAACGGCGTTCCGCTCGGATGTAAGCTCGCCGATCTGCTGCTTCAGGGTTGAGAATTGACTGGTCACGAAAGATTCGAGCGTCTCGCCGGGAGCAAGGTTCAGGCACTTTTGCGAGAGTATCGGGCAAAGGCCGTTCTTGATCTCGCGTTGAAAACGCTCGTCGCGTTCAAGACTCGCCTGCAGGCCCGCAAGCGAAGTAATGAGCTCACCCGAACGTTTCTCAAGTTCAATGAGTTCGCCGGCGACCGCCGCCTTATCGGAATTTGCTTTTATTGCGGCAGCATTGAGCTTGAATTGTTCACGAAGCCCGGCAAGCTGGCCCTCGATCGCACTCCGCTCAGCCTCGAGTGCCTTTGCCGAGGCGATCCGCTCACGGATGGCCGCGATCTCTTTCTCGATACTCTCTTGCTCGGCGGCCTTCGGCAGAAGTTCCTTCGCCTCGGCGGCGGCAGTTTCGGCACGAGCGAGTTGCTCGCGGATAGATCGCTGTTCGGCTTCGGCGGCAGCAAGCTGCGTATCGACCGCGTTCCGTTCGGTTTGGATCGAATCGCGTTCGAGGCGCATTTTTTCGAGCCGTTTGATCTCGGCCATCGCCTCCTGATACTTCATGCTGCCTTCGCGTGATGCATCGACGAGAGCGGCGGCCTTCTCCGCGGCTGAAAGGAGCTCCCGTGCGTTCGTCGCGGTAAGTTCGGCCTTCTCACATGCGTTCTCGGATGCGAGAGCCGCGGCCTGCAGTTCGACAAGCCGCGTGTGCTCCTTATCCGTTGCCTCGAATTCACGTTTTGCGGCATCGAGGTCGAGTTTTAGCCGTGCGATCTTTTCTACGGCCTCTTTTGCCTCGGCCAAAAGGGTTTCGCGTTCGGCTGCAACGTTTTCGGCGCGTGCGAGCTCGCCTTCGGCACGCGCGACCTGCTCGCGAATGTCCGCGATCCGATGTTCGACGAAACGACTGGTTTCGAGTAGTTTTGCGGCCGCATCGCGATATTCATCAACCTTCAAAAGCCGGTCGAAGATCGCCTTCCGTGCCGCGGCAGTTGAAAGAAAAACGGCCGTGAATGTGCCTTGCGGAACGCCGATCGCCTGGCGGAAGAGCGATTCGAGGTCGGTGCCTTGGTCAAGGCCGAGATGAAGCCAGACGAAGCGTCTAACTTCTTCTTTCTTGTTCGCGATGACCGCGCCGGTTCGCGGATCACGTGCGAAATAGGCCGAGCCTGAATCTCGGAAGACCTCATATTCGCGTTCGTCGAGACTGCTAATGAACGCCGCGAGCACCGAGCCTTTCTTTTCACCACGCCGCACGAACTGCTCTTTCGTGTAGTCGAGCATATCGAACATCACCCATGCGACGGCCTCGATGATCGTGGTCTTTCCGGCCCCGTTCTCGCCGCGGATCGCAGTGATGCCGGGAGCGAAATCGAACTTCGCGTGTCGGTAGGACTTGATGTTTTCGAGCTCAAGGCGAGAGATATACATCGAAAAAATAATGTTCGGGACGCTCGTATGCGGCGTGCATCCCGAACTTGCTGCAGCTGATCTTCTCTTACGGGACATTCTACCGAATTTCACCGCTCAAGACGAAAAATCGCTACAATGAGGTTCTATGAAACTTGCACCGGGCGAAGCGGTCGTCGCGATCTTGCACACGCCGAGAGAGAAGCTTTTTGGGATATTGGACGAGATAGGGCCTGCGGGCGTTTCGTTGCGAGGCGTTGACCTGGGCTATTTCGAAGATCTATGCCGGGCCATCGCCGCCGGCGACGAGCATTTGAGCCCGAGCGACTATTTTATCCCGATGTGGCGTGTAGAACGTATCACGCGGGACGAAGCATCGGCCGGGACGAGCTCGCTGCTCGAACAATTCGCGGCCCGGACGGGCAGGGAATTCGCAGAGCTCTAGTGCTTCGGGTGAGATCGTTCCTCGCTGCTTCTGATCTCGATATTTCCGCTCGTTGTTGTGATCTTGATCGTGGAGTCGCTCGGCTTGCCGATCGTACCTACAACGCTCTTGATCATTCCTTCCTCGATGTTCTCTGTCGCGATCTCGATCGGGAAGCCGCGGGAGAATGAGCCAAAGCCATAGGTCGCGGCGATGGTCGCAGATGTGTCTTTCGGAAGCGTCAGCCGTACATTGCCGCTCTGCGTGCTGAAGCGATACGTCCCGCCGTTCAGGATCGCGCCGGTGTACGAGACGGCGCCGGAGATCGTGCCGGCGTCGATCTGCCGGTGCGACGAATCGACAACGACGATGTTTCCGCTGAGCGTTCTTGCACGGAAAGTGTCACCGGGTTTCATCGGTTTTACCCCGAAGGCGAGAATGTTGCCCGTCGTTGATTCAACTGAGATCGCTCCGGCGGAATCCTCGATGCTCAAGTTGCCGCGATTAACGCCTGCAGAGATGCCGTCGGCGATATTTCTTAAAGCGGTGTCGCCGGCAAATGTCCCGACCGTAACATTCCGCACGGAATCGACCGAGAGAACGACCTCGCGTCCCTTTACCGTAAGGCTTGTGCCGGTCGGCACGTCGATCTCGATGTCGTCCTCATTCAGGCAATCACTCGGCGGGACGGCCGTTTTCCCGGGCGGCCTCGGCGTCGCAATTACCGAGATCCAGACGGGCGTTCCGCTCGCGTCCTTTTGAAGCGTCTTGAATTCGAAGCTCGTTCCCTCGGCCGTAAAAACGCGAACCTCGCTGCGCTTCCACGAATTGACCGAGACCCTTCCGCGAAGTACGCAAAGCGACAGGGTGACGTCGGGGCCGACAACGATCGCCTTTTCCTGCGGGCCGAAACTCGGTGCGGGCGGAGCCGAAGGCACCGGAGCAACAGGCGGCATGCGCGGCGGCGTCTTCTGAGCCGAAGCGAAGATCGGCAACAGAACGAGCGCGGCACAAAGGGAAAGATATCGAGGGAAACGTGACATTAATTCCTGGCAGGAAGCCTATTATCTAAGACTTGCGACAAGCTCCTGCTTTTGCGAGACCGAGTTTAGCAGATCGATCTTATTCTGGTACGAATTGTACAGCACCTGGCGGGCGGAAGCATCGTTCGGGTTCTTTCGGACCTGTGCCCTCATTCGGTCGATCGTGCTGTTGACAAGTGCCATATCGCGTTCGAAGGCGATGCGTTCCGGAACGCCCATAACGGCCTCTTTTTGCCCCTTGAGCGAACGCGAAAGACTTTCGATCGTGCTTTCGTAGTTCCTTTCGGCCGGATCGTATGCTGCGGTCCGGGCCGCAGGTTCGGACGTGCCGGTTGTCGTATAAACTGCACGGATACCCCGCGGCCGGGCCGATTCGGAAGCGCGGTGCTCAACTACCTCAGGCCGCGTGGGCATTTCCGCGGCCTTGGGTTCGGCCTGCGGTCGGAATGCCGTCGAGGCCTCGATCGCGGGCCGTGGGTCGACGGCGGTTTGCGGCGCCGCAGCTATCTCGCCCGTCGTAGTCCTGCCGGCAAGCCAGAATCCGGTTCCGATCGTTACGAACAGAAGGGCGGCGGCCGCAACTGCGAACGAAGGCCTTGCAAAAAGAGCGATGGCGGCGACGCCGAGTTTCTTGAACCACGGACGCTCGCGTTTCTCGGTCTCGATATGGTCGTTGATCTTCGCCCAAAGACGCTGTGTCGGAACGAGCGTGTCGAGTTCACGAGCAAGGGCCGGCATTACGAATGCTTCTTCGGCCTCAGCTTCGGCAAGCAGGCCGGCGCAGGCGTCGCACGAATCAAGGTGCTCGGACACCTCGGCGGCAAGTCCCATATCAAGCTCGCCGTCCAGAAAGGCCTGAATTGTCCCGATATCAACGCACTTCATTGCTTTCCAGCCGTCCTGCCGTAATGCTTTGCGAATTCCTGCCTCGCACGAGCTACAAAAGTCCCAATACTTGCCGAATTCAGATCCAAGCTTTCGGCGATCTCCCGATACGAAAGGCCTTGCTGTTTTAGGACAAGGCAGCTTCGGAGCGGTTCTTTAATCTGAGCCAAAGCTCGGTATATCTCATTTACACCGGCGTTCTGCTCGAAATCAAGCTCAACGGACGTCTTCTCCTGCTGGCCATATTCTTTGACGTAATTCTCTTCACGAGTGTTTGCTCTCATTGTACCGCGAACCGCGTTTCGGGCAAGGTTCATCGCGACGCGGATCAGCCACGGCTTAAGCATCTCGTCATTGGGGAGAGAATCAAGGTGCTTGTAAAGGCGAATGAAAGTTTCCTGAGTAACGTCCTCGGCAAGGCCCGCATCCGAGACGATCGAACGCGCGGCACGAAAGACGGTTCGATGATGAAGCGTAAATGCCTCCTCGAACCCGATTCTCTCATTAGCACGCGATGCCGTGGTTTGCTCGGACATTATGTCCACAAGGATGTTGTAACTCTCGCTCATTTCAGCATCAATAAATGCCACTCATCGGTAATAAAACACCGCCGGACGCCTTTCTGTGACAAGCATTGGATGCTAAAACGTAATGATCTTCAACCGGGAGCTTGCGGCCGGCAAGGCCGAAAGCGCCGACTTTGCAGATGTCAGGATGACGACAACGTCATTCGGATCTGTTTCTGCCATACGTTTTTCAAGCCATTCGGGTTCGAAAGAAGTTGGGGTTTCGGCGAGAGCAAGGGCCGAGAGACACTCGAAAAGGTGGGATCTCGAGCTTTCGAGCGGCAGTTCAACTGAGCCGGCAACAAGCGAGAATTCGACGTGTTCGGCCTCTAATTCAGCGAGAAGGGCCGCGGCAAAGCTTACGGCGGCCTCGAATTCAGGATGAAAGGTCGTTTTGCCCGCGATTCGCTCGCGAAGCGGCGGAATATCGCGTGCCGGTTCGAAGCCGCCGACCAAGACCCGAACTTTGGCGTCAGTTTCCGCGGCGAATTCCCGCACGGTGATCCTTTGCGTGCGGGCCGTTGCCTTCCAGTCGATACGCCGAATGTCGTCGTCGGCCTCGTAATCGCGAAGGTAAAGCAGATCGCCGCCCGCACCGCGGGTCGCAACGCTTTCGCGGCTGCCTAGGCCACGGCGGCCCCGATCTTTGCGGCGTCTGCGATCCGCCGCGGAAAGATGACGATGTCGGCCTCGTTCGCTTCGAGCCTGCGGCGGTGGCGAAAGAACCCGAAAGGGAAACCGGTCGAAAGCTCGAAATCACTGATCTTGAACCTACCTCTGCGGTCGAACAGATGCGAGACCTGCCGCTCGGCCGTGCTGCGCGGCGGGATGTACGACGTATGGTCGAGGGTGATGCTCGAATGCGGTGCGGCCAGGATACGTTTTGCGAGAAAGGCGGGAACTGTGTCCTTGATCTCGTCGGCGTTCTCGATCGTCTCGCGTTCCTTGCCCCGAACTTCGGCAACGACGGAGAACGCGGGAAAGAGTCGCTTTCTGTTCGATATCTCGAGCGTTATCGGAAAGGCTTCGCAGGCGTAGATGGTCTCAGGAAACCGGATCCTGATGTCGAGTTTTCGAAGCACGAGCCAGCCCGCGACGAAGCCGACCAGCATAGCCGCAATCATCACCGAGAGGACGATGAAGAGAAGGTTATTGCCCGTATTCCAGGCAGAGAACCCGACGACGAGCACGAGCACGCCTACCACAGAACCTGCGAGCGTGAACTCGAATGGAAGATTCATCTGCGAGGCCTCGCGACTCGCCCTTTTTGCAAGCGGCGGGATCACGAAGATCAGTATCAGCAGAATAAAAAGCAGTGAAAGGCCCGCGGCAATGCCTGCGAGGCGGGATTCGTTGGCCTCGTGCGCATAGAGCGTCAATCCCGCAAGAGCAAGCCCGCCTACAACGACCGCGATGCCGACCACAAAATTCCGAAGGTCCTGCTTCGAAACCAGCTTTAGCAATAGTCGGACGTTCATACGGAAGGACCGTTCCGCTAAACAGGCACCTCGATAGAATCAACGATCGAATTCAGGATGCGTTCTGCCTCGCGGATGCGGGCGGTCCCGGCGGAAATCCTCGTGCCGACAAGGATGCGGTGCGCAAAACAGGGAATGACGAGGTGTTTGATGTCGTCCGGAATGCAGAAGCTGCGGCCTTCGATAACGGCATTTGCCTGCGCCGCACGGAAGAGAGCGAGCGAACCGCGCGGACTGACGCCGAGTTCTAGTGATTCGTGCTTTCGCGTGGCATCAACGATCTTCAGCAGGTAATCGACGAGCGAATCATCGACCCGCACGTGCCTGACCCGTTCCCGCAGTCCAAGAAGATCCTGGGCCGACATTACAGGCGAAACGCTGTCGAGCGGGTCCTTTTCGACGCGGTCAAGCAGTATCTCGCGTTCATCGCTTGCTGATGGATAACCAAGGTTGATCCGGAGAATGAATCGGTCAAGTTGAGATTCCGGCAGCGGGAATGTGCCGTGGTGCTCGGACGGATTTTGAGTTGCGATGACGACGAAGGGTTCGGGCAAACGCCTCGTGACGCCTTCGGCCGTTACCTGCAGCTCGGCCATCGCCTCGAGAAGGGCCGACTGCGTCTTTGGCGTCGCGCGGTTTATCTCGTCGGCAAGAACGAGATTTGCGAAGATCGGGCCCGCCTTCCATTGGAATTCGCTTGTCTTTTGGTCGAAGACCGAAAGACCCGTGACATCCGACGGCAAAAGGTCGGACGTGAACTGTATTCTCTGGAACGTAAGGTCGAACGCACATGCGAACGCATTTGCAAGCGTCGTTTTCCCGATGCCCGGCACGTCCTCGATCAGCAGATGGCCGCCCGCGATGATCGCGACGAGCGCGTGCCGGACGCTTTGAGCTTTGCCCTTTATTACGGCCTCGACCGCATCCGAAAGCTCCGCAAGTTTGCCGCTTCCCATATTATCGGCGACAACGGTAAGCGGTTTTGCGGATCTTGATGCTATCCAGTCTCTCATTCGGTAAATTCCCTTGCGGCGCCGTTCGGGGGACGGCATCCAATAACCATTTTAGCTGAAAGAGACGCCGAACTGCATCAAAAAGTTGCCGCGATAGTTCGCAGGCGCCGGGAAGCCGTCTTTGAAATGAGCCGCAAAACTGTTTAGAATTTGGAACAAACGAGCGTTAGCCGTCGTGAGTTGGCTAAGAAGTACACCGAGCAATTATGAGAGCAATTCGCCGCAAGCTGCGTGATGAACGCGGATTCAACCTAATCGAGCTAATGATCGTCATTGCGATCATCGCCCTGCTGATCGCTGTCGGCGGCATCGGCTGGAGTGCGATGATACGGTCGGGCAACGAAACGGCGGCCGCGCAAACGCTTGACCGCCTGAAGGTCTATCAGGCACAGTACGCGGCGGGAAATAAGGGCAAATTCGCAACATTTGACGAGCTCGTGGCAAAAGGCCTGCTCGACGAAGGTTTCAAGGGCGAGACGCCGACCGTCAACGGCTATGTTTACAAGCTGACGATCGAGCAGCCTTCCGGATCGAAGCCCGGCTTTTTTAGCGTGACTGCGACCCGCAGGTCTCGGAAGGTGTCCGGGCGACCGGCAGTATCCACTACTACACGGACTCAGCATTGAGTACAATAAAACGCACGGACGAAAATCGTTCCGCAAAGCCGGACGATCAGTCCCTGTAGGCCTCTCTTTCTAAAACGTGCCGTCTTAGCTCAGTGGTAGAGCACTCGCTTCACACGCGATAGGTCAGAAGTTCAAATCTTCTAGACGGCACCATAAACACCGGCCCAAACGATAGTTACTGTATTCTCCCAGAACCTTAAACGCCCAAATAAACGCCCTTTAGGCCGTTCTATACGGACTCATCGCCTTTCGATGACCGATCCTAGTCAAGTGTTCAGGCCACATCAACCCGCCAAATTTGCGGCGAACTGAGTGTCAAGCGATGGGTGTCGCCGTTTAAAGCGTAGGCGAAGCAAGAGCCTTCGAGAGAGCGAGACCGGCCGAGGCCGACCATTTGGTTGCAAGAAATTGTACCTTTACGCGACACAAAATGTGACACAAAGTTAAGACACAATCGACACAAGGTTCACACATTGATTGACAGGAAGTTTTCTTTAAATTTAATAGATCGAGCCAGTAAGACAAGGCAAGCGGAAACAAGAAACGAGTACGCCAGATGCGGCCCTTTAGCGAACGGAAATTGAACATTGCCCAGATGCTGGAGCGTACCTTGAAGACGTCATGTCTTGCGATGTAGTTGACAACGGGTGACGGATGGGAGTAGTGTAGTTGGCAACTCATACTTCATGCGACTGCGTTGGGCAGTCGGGAACAAGAACAGGTACAAGGGCACCTCAGCATATCAAGGCTTACCCTGTTTGGTTTTTGAATCAAATTTAACTTAGCCGCATCGTCTTTTGTCTTAACTCTCGGGGACTTAGTGTATGTCTACTTCATCTCTTCCTGGAACAGGTTTGCGGAAACGCATTCTCGTAGGCGGATCTATCGTGACCGTGGTCGTACTAGTTACGCTCGGTGCGATGGGCCGCAACGGACTCTTGCCTCACACGGACGGCCTAACGGGCAAGAAGTTCGGGTGGTTCGGCAAGGAACTGCCAAAGAATGCGGGCAGCACCTGGAACCCGTTTGCGGCACCGCTTCCGGCGCCGACACCGCAGCTTGCGAAAGAATATATTTACGCGGGTTCGCGGCTATTGGCGGTCGAGGACGCGAATGCCAATGCCGTCCCGCCTACAGATCTCGCCGTCTGGAGGCCGTCTTCCGGTGTGTGGTGGATCATGGCCGGAAATGGCTCCCCACAAGTCGTACAAGGTTGGGGAATGCAAGGCGACATTCCGGTTGCGGGCGATTACGACGGCGACGGTAAGACGGATTTCGCGGTCGTAAGGCCGGGAGCGAGCTCCCTCGATTGGTACGTGATCAATTCGAGCAGCGGAGCCTCGACTGGCGGCAGCTTTGGGTTACCGACGGACAAGCCGGTTCCCGCTGATTTCGACGGTGACGGAAAGACGGATTGGGCGGTCTATCGTTTTTCGAACAACACCTGGTACATCTTGCAAAGCTCCGATTCGCAGACGGTCTACCTCGCTTATGGCACATCCGGTGATGAGCCTGCTCCTGCCGACTTCGACGGCGACGGCAAGGCGGATCCGACGGTTTGGCGCTTCAGCAACTCGACCTTCTACACGGCTCGCAGTTCCGATAACACAACGCAGTCGATGAATATGGCTCTCGCGGGCTACACATACGCCTCGGGAGACGTTCCGGTTTCGGGTGACTACGACGGTGACGGAAAGGCGAATTACGCCATCCGCAACGGTGCCTCCTGGCTGATCGCAAACGGCTCGCTCTCATCTGTCACCGCCAACACGCCTTCCGGCGATCAGGCCTCTGACAAGCCCGTTCAGAACGACTACGACGGCGACGGCATCTGCGACATTGCCGTCTGGCGTGACTCAAACGGCACCTGGTACATTCGCCAATCCGCGAACGCCACAACCCGCACCGTCCAATGGGGCACCTCTGGCGATACGCCCGTCCCCGCAAACTGGAGAAGGTGAGCAACGCGTTTTTATAAATTCAGTGGGTACTTTGTATATTTTCGTGAGGGAAAAATGAACCACCTTAATCGTCCAATATACGTAACTTTTCTAAAGCTGTTCGGTGTTATCTTTTTGCAGTTGCTAATTAACTCCGAGGCTTTCGGTCAAGCTGCACTCAGCGGCACAACACCATCAGGCTTAAGTCCCGGGAAACCAAGTGGGAGTTACCAGCTTGACGGGCTAGATAACATAAATTTCTACAACGGGAACCTGAGTTTCAATCTCCCTCTTCTTACTCTCGGAGGTCGTGGCGAGGCAAGGTTTGACCTTACGTTAAACATTGATACAACGTGGACGGTCGTTGGCGCCGGGCCAAACACCCTTCCGAGCATTGACCCAAATGGGTTTTACCCGGTCGGAAAGCCTCCAACTTTTAACCCCGGGTTCATGGTTGCGCGGAATGGAGTCGACGAATTTGCCGATTGTGGTGACGGACGGCTTGCGCCTTGGTACGAATACACTCTCGTACGCCTGAGTTTTACTTCTTCCGACGGAACCCAACTTGAATTTGTCGACGCGCAGACTGGCGGCTTGCCTTACAATTGGAATGCAAATTGTTATACAGGTTACCAAAACCGGTCACGGGGTAGGATTTTCTATTCGAGCGATCGGACAGCGACTTTCATTTCCGACACTGATATTGTTGAAAGTAATTATGATACTGCGGATGTGCGTGTCACCGGATGGATGAAGCGTAACAACGGGGTCTCGTACAGAATCGAAAATGGACTAACAACTGAAATAATCGATAGAAACGGAAATTATATTACTTTTGCATACGATGAGATTCCTCTACCAGAGGGTGGTCCAGATCGTATGCAATTGATAAGCATTACGGACTCCTTAAATAGGCAGGTTACGATTGATTACAACGTTTCTGAACCAAGCCCGGTTGGTCTTTGTGACAAGATCACTTACAAAGGAACAAACGGCACGGACAGGGTGATTCGAATTTCTAAGAGGCCATTTGGGGAGGTATTGAGACCTGATCAACCGCTTTTGACATTCGCTCAGATGTGGGGAATCGGTGGGTGGAATTGGAGTTACAACACTGTCGTGCCTGCAACCGTATGGCTTCCTAACCAGGAAAAGTACAATTTCAAATACAACAGCTATATTGAGCTCGCGAGGGTTGAACTTCCGACAGGTGGTATATACGAATATGATCATGGCCCGGGAACGTCCGACCAGGACATTTCTGGGCAGAGCGGGCTCGCCATTCTATCAGACTATAACTGGGTAGTTTACCGCCGATTAACTGCAAAAAGGATTTTTGATGAAAATGGTGTCCTTGAAAGGTCGATCAATGTAAGCAGATACGAGCACGAGCCTTTCACGTCGGCTACCGACGTGACGGTGAGCACAACATCATCCGCTGGGAATCTCTTGTCTAAGTATCGACATTACTTTTTGGGAAACCCTCATTCTTCATTCCAACTCAATGGCGTCCAATACGACGCTAGCTTTCCTCTTGAATATAAGACGGAATTGTATTCCGCAGACGGAAGCCGAGTTGTAACGACAACAGAGAACACATGGCAGTTCTTTGGTACAATTTCAGCACCGCCGACTTCGGCGTATCCCGGTTTCCCAGGCACACCACAAATTGTTGAAAGTAAGCTAGTCTGCTCGATACTGCGCCGAATTTAACTTCAAGGCAAATGTTCACTTACGATCAGTATATGAATGTGGCTGACATTTACCGGTATGATTTTGGATCGAGCGGTGTAGGTGCATTCTTAAGCCGACAGCATTTTCAATATGTCACCGATTCAAACTATGTTTCCGACACGGGGGCTCACCTTCGCTCATTGCCGGCTCAGACTTGGGTTTCGTCGGACATTGGAGGAAATAATAAAGTATCCTTAACTCAATTCGAGTACGACAATTATTCAAATGACTCGAACCACGCTCCTCTAACATCGCGTTCGAATGTGAGCAAGCACGATACAACAAATTTTGGAACAGGCCGTTTAACGCGAGGTAATGTAACGACGGTTACGAGCTACCAAAACGCGCAGAATCAAAGCGGTGCTGTCTCGAAATACTCGCAGTACGATATTCTCGGAAATGTCGTAAAGGCCATTGACGCCAACGGGAATGCAACGGCTATCAGCTATGCCGACAACTTTGGCTCTCCTGACGGCGAAGCGACAACGAATACAGCTCCCTCTCAACTGAATGGTCTAAATACGTATGCACTTGCGACCAGCGCGACGAATCCATTGGGCTGGACGACCTACGTTCAGTACGATTATTCTACAGGGCAACCCGTGAACTCGCGAGATGTGAACGGGGTAGTTTCGAAGACCGTTTATAACGACCCACTGGACCGCCCAACACAGAGCGTCACAGCCGTAGGCACAATGAACGAAGCTCAAACGACGATCCTGTACGACGACGTAAATCATAAAATACAGACCACGAGCGACTTGTTCACGCTGAACGATAACTTCGTGAGATCCGAAAGTTTCTATGATGGCCTCGGGAGGACTGTCGAGACGAGAAGCTACAAAGATGGTGATTATATCTCTGTCAGGACCGAATACGACGGGCTTGGTCGCGTCAAACGCGCGACGAAGCCCTACCGTCCGTCACGAAACGAGAGTGAGCTTTGGACTCGGACTGCCTACGACGAGCTTGGCAGAATCGTCGAAATCGAAACACCAGATGGAGCGTCCGTTTCTACAACTTACGAGGGTAACACCGCGACGGTGACGGATCAGGCTGGAAAGCAGCGGCGTTCGGTGACGAATGCGTTGGGGCAGCTTATAAGGGTTGATGAGCCGGACGCTGCCGGGCAGCTTGGCGATGCTTCGAGCCCGACACAGGCGACGTATTACACTTACAATACACTCGGCAAGATGGTGCAAGTAAATCAGGGCGTTCAGAATCGATATTTCCTTTACGATTCGCTTGGTCGCCTTTTGCGTGTTCGACAGCCTGAACAGGAAGTAAATACTTACCTCAACACATCGGGCAATCCCGGCAACAATAGCTGGACGGCGGGCTTCACATACGATGCTAACGGAAACGTCCTCACGACGACCGATGCGAACAATGTTACGATAGCAACAGCGTATGATGGCTTGAACCGTCAATATTCGAGGACTTATTCTGACTCGACACCCGACGTTTCGTATATTTACGACGATCCGCTCGTTGCAAACTCGAAAGGCAAGCTGACAAAAGTATCAAGCAGCGTTTCGGAAACCAGATATACCGAATATGACGAAAACGGCAAAATAAAGGCTACTGAGCAGAAAACCGATGGCCGGATCTACGCGTCAACTTATACATATAATCTCGGCGGTATTCTGATTGAACAAACTTATCCATCAGGAAGGGTTGTGCGGAATATTGTCGATGCTGACGGCGAGCTTTCAAATATCGCCAGCCGTGTCGCGAACGGGATGTTCAAGAATTACGCGTCCAATTTTGAATACACGCCTTCTGGCGTGATTAAGCATCTTCAGCTTGGCAACGGTCTATGGGAGAGTGCCGAGTTAAATACACGCAACCAGGTTACCGAGTTAAAAATGGGCCATTCTGCAACGGATGGGAGTTTGATGCATCTAAACTATGATTACGGCGAGTTCGATGCAAGCGGCAATGTGGACGCGACGAAGAACTCGGGCAATATCGCGAAGCAGACGATAACGGTTACGGGCCTTGCGAATCCATTTGTTCAGACGTACAAATACGATCGGCTTGACCGGATAACCGAGGCAAAAGAGACGGTGAATGAGACGCAGAATTGGATACAGCAATTCGGGTATGATCGTTACGGAAATAGGACGGCTTTGAGCGAAACGGTGCAGGGGCAGGCGAAGCCGATCAATGAGGTCGCGTTGCCGAGCGTGGATGCCAACACGAACCGTTTTGCGAGCGGCACCGATTACGAATACGACGCGGTTGGGAATCTTATCCGCGACGCTCACGGGAGACAGTTTACGTTCAACGGCGACAACAAGCAGGTCGAGGTGAAGGATCAGTTCGATACGGTCGTCGCACGTACCTCTATGACGGGAATGGGAAACGCGTCAAGAAGATCGTGCCGGGCACGGGCGAGGTGACGATCTTTGTGTATGATGGGTTTGGGAAATTGATCGCGGAGTATTCGACCGAGCAGGCATCGACGCCGACGGTGAATTACACGGCGACCGATCCTTTGGGGAGTCCAAGAGTGATAACGAATAAGCAGGGCGAGGTGGTCTCACGGCGCGACTTTATGCCGTTCGGCGAGGAGATCACGCCCGATGCGTCGCATCGTACCGCGGCTCTAAAATACGGCATCGCGGACGGCGTCCGACAGAAGTTCACAGGCTACCAGCGTGACGACGAAACCAATCTCGACTTCGCCGAAGCCAGATACTACTACAACGACCACGGCCGCTTCACCGCAGTCGATCCACTCCTCGCCTCCGGCAAATCCGCCAACCCCCAGACGTTCAACCGCTACGTTTATGTCCTAAATAATCCGCTCGGTCTTGTCGACCCCACAGGAATGAGCCCCGCAGACTACTACGCCGAAGATGGAAAGTACCTTGGCTCCGACGGAAACAAGGCAGACACCAATATCTATATTGTCAAGGGAAAGGGCAAAGATAACGCCAACACAAAACTATCGCCGGGGGTTGCGATCGCGACGTTACCAAGTCTGACAATCCGAAAGGCGATCGGCAAGATGGCCGACCGGAGTAATAGGCCTACTCATTTCTATAAAGGCAAGGACTCAAAGAAGAATGACCCCTACGGAAGGTTCCATGAGGAGGCCCTCGTTGCAGGTACGAATTCCAGCGGACAGCAAACGATAGTCAATGCTGCCCCTGGAGCACTCTCAGTCGAGACGAAAGTCACGGTGGATCCAACAATTGCCGCAAATCCCACAGACCAGCCGGTTCTTGACGCGATGTTTGCGAACGATAAGGTAACCGTGGTGGCACATTCGCACAATGAGGGAGGCCAGTATCCACCTCCAAAACCCGGTGCACTACCGATGGGGGGCGTTGCTGTTGAGCCTTTGCAGGGGCCATCCCCCGAAGATATTGCGGGAGCTCGGGCGGGTCGCACCAACATAGTGACCTCTAGTTTGGAGAACAAAGTGTACTTCTACAATAGTAGCGGCACCTATGCAACATTTCCGTTGGATGACTTTAAGAAGGTTGGAGAACAATGATGGACATTTTGACAAAGATTGCACCTTTAATTGGTATTCTCGTCCTTTCCGCGACTTGTACCATGGCTCAGGATGCTCATTTTCGAATTCTGCATTTCACTATTGACGGTCAAAACATTGACGAGTTCTGTGTGAGCTTCCTTGTCGGCAAAAACGTATATGTCGCGAAACGGCATAATGACGTAATCCAAGTTCCTAAAGAAGTTGGAATCGCTGGAGCGGTTTCTATCCAGTTCGAAGCTGGTGGCGATAAGTTTGCCTTTGGCCCTTTTGGCGGTTTTGGATATTTAGAAGGCGATGAGATAAAAGAGGATTTCTCCGTTGCGGTTACAAAGCATCCTGAACTTGGTTGTTCGCGGTATGTACTTACCCGCGTCCCAGTAGTCCGGAAAGGGTCTGAAAAACTCGCAAATCTCGTCAATTTCATAGTTAACAACCGGTGCGCCAAGGTCAAACCTTGATGAGTAAAATCTGACGATAGTAGGTTGACGAGCTTGAGCAAAACAAACCGCGTCCTTGATATGCAGGTCTTGGTATTTGGAGCCTTTGCGCCTATTAATGAATTGCGGAGAAGAAGTCATCTACTGACTGATCTTGGACAATTTGCCGTCGGAGGAATTGATTATGCACATTCGCCATTTCTTGTTATTACTGGCTTTCATTACGATTCTCGCTATGACCAGCTGTACGCAGACTAACGCGGGAAAGATGATCTCGGATGTGGGCGTCCCGAGTCCGACCCCGGTTAATCTGTCCAAGGGGGCTGTTTCGCTTGCCCCGCGCGACCCGCGCGATGGCCGCGTCGGCGGTGGATCGGCAGAATTAGTTGTCGACTCGAACGGAAATAAGAGTATTCGCCGACCGAAGGTCTGGCTTGCGTATTCGGCCCAAGACAAAGGCAATACTTCCTCTGAGAAGGCGGTCAGGGTTGACCTTTCGCCCGACGCAGAAAAACTGTTGGATAACTATTGGGATTTTCTCTTGAACGTTCGCGATCTCGGAGGCAATAGACTACAGAAACTCAACGACGAATACTTAAGAACCCTCGCATCGGTTCGTGAAACTCACGTAAAAACGCCCTATGGCGAACGCGCACTGTCCGATTATGAAGCGGACGATCTCGTGGAGTTTATGAGGCAAGCATTTATTAGCTTTCATGAGAAAGGCCTTTCTCAACCAAACCCTGAACCTAGTAATTAAACGGTCACGGATCAGGCTGGGAAGGTGCGGCGTTCGGTGACGAATGCGTTGGGGCAGCTGATAAGGGTTGACGAGCCGGACGCGGGCGGGCAGCTTGGCGATGCTTCGAGTCCGACACAGCCGACGTATTACACATACGACACGCTCAATAATCTCACGACGGTGAATCAGGGTGTGCAGACGCGTAACTTCGCGTACAATTCGCTTTCGAGGCTCGTCTCGGCCCAGAACCCGGAATCCGGCACGATCAATTATGTTTACGATGCTGGCGGCAATCTCACGCAAAAGACGGACGCCCGCGGAGTCGCGACCGCCTACACCTACGACGCCCTAAACCGCGTCCTCACAAGGACTTACACCGGCGAAACCGGCTACACGACTCCCAACGTGTCATATTTTTACGACAACCTGCCGAATGCCAAGGGGCGGTTGACGAAAGTTTCTTCCTCGGTTTCGACAACGGAATACACGGCGTTCGACATCTTAGGGAGAGTGTTGGCGGCGAAGCAGACAACCGACGGCGGCGACGTGAACGGGTATTCGACGGGCTATACCTACAACCTGTCGGGAGCGCTGATCGAAGAGACTTATCCGAGCGGAAGAAAGGTGAAGAACGTGCTCGACGCGAACGGCGATCTCTCAAAGGTCGAGAGCAAAAGATCTGCGGCGGATTTCTTCCAGACCTATGCTGGGAGTTTTGTCTATACGGCGGCGGGAGCGGTTTCGAGTATGCGGCTTGGGAATGGAAAGTTTGAGAACACTGAGTTCAATTCCCGTCTACAACCGATACAGATCGGGCTTGGGTCGGCGGCAAGCACGCAGAATGTCCTGAAACTGAACTACGAATACGGCACGACCGATAATAACGGGAATGTAAAATCACAAACCATCACAGTCCCCGGGCTTGCGAATCCGTTTGTGCAAAGCTACAGCTATGATTCGCTGAATCGTTTGCAGTCGGCAACAGAAACAAACAACGGTTCGCAGACATGGAAGCAAGCCTTTACCTTTGACCGTTACGGCAATCGTAACTTTGACGAAGCAAACACGACGACATTACCGAAAGAATGCAATGGAAATACCGAAGTTTGCGAGGCCGTTCGTCCGATCGTAAATCCGTCGGTGGACATTACCAACAATAGACTCAATGGATATACGTTCGATGCGTCGGGCAATACCGTTCGTGATGCCGAGAACCGCCGCTTCACCTACGACGCGGAGAACAAACAGGTCAAAGTGGAAACAGTTGACGGCAGTGGAAATCCCATTGCCACAGTTGGTGAGTATTTTTACGACGGAGACGGTCGAAGGATTAAGAAGATCGTTCCGTCAACCGGCGAACTCACGATCTTTTCCTATGATGTTGGAGGCAAACTCGTAGCCGAATACTCAACCATCATTGCTTCATCACAAGATGCTAAAGTCGCATATCTCACCACCGACCATCTGGGTTCACCTAGAATTAATACGGACCAGTACGGCACGGTCATCGCCCGCCACGATTATCACCCATTCGGCGAAGAAATATTTACTGCACAGCGAACAACCGGATTAAATTATTCTGCCGATTCCGTAAGAAAACAATTCACCGGCTATGAACGGGATCATGAAACTGACTTGGGCTACGCTCAGGCGAGGATGTACGCAAATCACCTCGGACGGTTTTCAAGCCCCGATCCATTGTTGGAAAGTGCTGACCCGACGCTTGCTCAAACCTGGAACCGCTATAGCTACGTATGGAATAGTCCCTTGATACTGATTGATCCTGACGGAGCGAAATGGGAGTTTGCTAGCGACGAATTAAAGAAGGCGTTTGAAACTGCCGTTAAAGCTAAGGGCGAAAAGGAGTGGAAGGCATATCAGGCGATTGAAAACGCCGATGGGGTTGTAAAGGTTGGTTTTGGAGAACTCGACAAAAACCAATTTGGAAATACAGATATCAATCTAACTTTTGATTCCACAACGCGGTCCCTTACCGGCGTTAGTGGCAACATAATCTTCAACACAGCAGCCAGCGCACTCGATATAACAAATTTCACCGACTTGGTTGCTGCCTCCGCCCATGAGTTCAACCATGTGTTGACCGCTCTGGCCACGAATAGTATTAAAGATCTCTCTGACCTTGCCCCGGTAGATCCGCGAACCGAGACGGACCAGTTGCAAGGTCTTTCGTCCTTCGCTGTTGAGTCGGCTGCCTATAATGCACAAGTCAATGCCGAAAGGCGGATGATTGATCAAGGAGAAAGGCCATTAACCCCAGGTACGGCCTTAGAGCGAAGTACCCGTCGCTTCGCAGACGCGAAGGATGACGAGCGGGCCCAATATGAATATCTAAGTGGCTTTCGGAGCTTTGTGGAAGCAAAACCTGGACCGGCTACGGCGGCCTGTTCGCGACCCTGATTAGGTATGCGACGCAAAATGCCGAGAAAGACGTTATGACCAAATATGCTGTATTGGTGGTATTGCTTATCACGCATGGAGTCTTAATTGCTCAGGAGTCTAAGTCAATCACTTCGGAGCCGGTCGAGGTACTTGGACCTACACTGAGCGGCTTCTTCATAGGCACACTACCACGGTCCCGCGTGGCTGAGCTAAAAAGAGTAACGGTTACAATGGGGCGAACGGCCAGATATTGTGACCCAGAGTGTCTGATATCGACTTTTGGTTCGGAAACTTTCACTCTTGCCGAGTCGACGGCCTTCTTTGACAGGAGTATCCATGCTTCGAACGGAGAAGACACTGTCCACTATGTGAGCCACCCGACCTTCTTTCCGTCAATTGTCGTTGGCAACTCCCTGTATATCTTCGCTGGAAAAGAACTGCAGGTGAATGTTGAGATCTTTAACCGGTTTACTAAGGCTGTGGCTTTCCGTATTGGTAAGGTCGGCGAAGCCGAGGACTTTGCAAGATTCTTTCTTGCAGCGACCTCAGAATATTTTGAACGAACCGATAATCTCGTCATCTCTCGGGTGGAGGATGTCCCTATCAACTTTCGTCGGATGAACCCTGGCGGAGAGATAAAGGTACGAGAGAAAGTGAGGCCGCCGATCGCTAGAGAAGTGGGAAAATGCTTTGAGGTCACTCTCTACGCGTGGGAGGCAAGTCTAGGTGAGGTTCTCAAATGGACGTTCAATGTGCGAAGGGATGGCCAACTTAGGGTTCAAAAAAAAGTTGTGGGCATAATCTGAAAGTACGTGCCTGCGACGGGCGAAACAACCGTTTTTGTGTACGACGCATCTGGTAAGCTGGAGGCAGAATATTCGACCAATGTTGTTCCCGTGCAAGACGCGAAGGTGAGTTACCTGACAGCAGATCATCTTGGCAGCCCTCGGATCACGACCGACGCCCTCGGACAAGTCATTTCAAGGCATGATTACCACCCATTCGGCGAAGAAATTTTTACTGCACAGCGAACAACCGGATTAAATTATTCTGCCGATTCTGTAAGAAAACAATTCACCGGCTACGAACGCGACCCCGAAACCTCGCTCGACTTCGCCCAAGCTAGGATGTACTCATACAGGTTGGGGAGATTTATAAGCGAAGATTCTTTCCCGGCTGATATTTTCACTCCCCAGACATGGAGCCGATATCAATATTGCTTAAATAATCCGCTACATTTTATCGATTCGTTGGGTCGATACGATGAGGATGTCCATCGGGACTTAGTGGCTGCCCTAGCTTATGTCGTTGGGTTCTCTGAAAGTCAAGGCAATACCATCGCAAATGCCGATCAATGGCTCGATGATTCTCGGTCTGGACATACAGCAATGCCACTCGAAAACGGCCTTAGAGACTGGACCGGATATGAAGGGAGAAGGGATTACCACTTTACGACAGAGGCTCGTCGCCTAGAATTATGGGGTGCGTTCGAAGGAACAGCAATTCGGGGGTCCGGAGATGCTGCCTTGGAAGCTCTTGGGACATACCTGCATGCTGAACAAGATTCCTATTCACATGAGGGATTTGATCCAGGTCTTGGCCAGGTCGCCTCAGTTGGAGATAACTTAGATTTAAGGTCACCTATAAAAACCGTTCGTAATAGAATGAAGGAAATGGAAAAGTATGACAAAACGTGGAATGACCCAGAAAAAGCGGTTCAAATGGCGCGTGATACACTTGCGAAGCTATTAGCTGCGCGAAATCTACTAGACAAGACAAGACGAGTTGGGTCTCTCCAAACATCTGTTCCATGGGAAACCGATAAGTTTATCAACGAGAAACTTCGCCTGTGGGCTAAGACAACCGGCACCACTCCTGAAGACGAACGCAACAAGAAGCGAAACATTCTTTTTGAGATCATGCAGTATGTCACCGACTATCGGAGCCGCCAGAAGGATGACGATCAGAAGAAAAAGTTGTAGTGGCAAATCGCACCGTACTCGTTTGCTCGCGCGCGGGAGCTTACTAATGCGCTATTGGATTTATCTCATTCTGTGGTTGGGATACTCGGCCATTTATACGTTTCTTGTTTTCGCCTCGCTTGCCAACGGTCATGGAACGTTTCTTTTCGCAGATACACTTTTTGCATGGATCTTGTTTGTCGTAGCGGTAATATTTATTCCGTTGGCCGCCTCAAAATGTTATAGAGCGGTTTCGCTTGGATTCCTCCTTGGCTATTCGTTTGTATCGTTAGCATTTGTCATCGTGGAGCAAACTGGTAACGGCAATTTTGAACGCACTATAAAATTTGCAATTGAAAGGACGTCGGTTTTTGTGATTTCGTTCTGTTGGTTTCTGGTCGGCCAATCTCTCGCGTGGTTCTTACTATTTAGGATGACCTGGTCTAACAGAACAGGTCGGTGACGTCTAGTTTTGAGTGAGGTCGAGAATGTCACGCCTATGGGCGGCACAGCTTCGCAATCTTGGAAGCAGACGTTTACGTTCGACCGCTACGGGAATCGGCGTTTTGATGAGGCGAATACGACGATGCCTTCGTCATTTGTGAACCCGGCGGTAACGAACCCGACGATCAGCACTTCGAATAATCGTCTCACGTCGCAGGGATATTCCTACGACGCGAGCGGCAATACCACGGCAGACGCAGGCGGCCAAACCTACGTTTACGACGCTGAGAACAAGATGATCTCAGCATCTAACAGCAGCGGAATCCTCGGCCAATATTCTTACGATGGAGACGGTAAACGCGTAAAGAAATACGTCCCCGGAACTGGCGAAACCACGATCTTTGTCTATGACGCGGGTGGAAAACCTATCGGCGAATATTCAACTATCGTCGCCGCACCACAAGACGCAAAAGTCGCCTATCTTACATCCGACCATCTCGGAAGCCCAAGAATCAATACGGATCAAACCGGCGCCGTCATCGCCCGCCACGATTACCACCCATTCGGAGAAGAAATCTTTACTGCACAGCGAACAACCGGATTAAATTACTCTGCCGATTCCGTAAGAAAACAATTCACCGGCTACGAACGCGACACCGAAACCGACCTCGACTTCGCCGAAGCCCGTATGTACGCCAACACCTATGGCCGCTTCACCGCAGTCGACCCGCACCTCGCATTCAGCCACGATCGCGGTACTTGAGCTTTGGTGGTATTTGGCCTTCGTTTATACTTGGATAAATAAACAATGGCAAGAGCGAAAAAGTCCAATACCCACGAACCCTTAGAAAGAAAACTTTGGAAGGCCGCAGACAAGCTGAGAAAGAATATTGACGCTGCAGAGTACAAGCATGTCGTTCTCGGGCTGATTTTCCTGAAGTACATTTCCGACGCTTTCGAAGAACTTCACGACCGGCTTAAAAAGGGCGAAGGTGAGCTTGCCGGAGCCGATCCCGAAGACAAGAACGAGTACATCGCGGAGAAGGTCTTTTATGTTCCTGCGACGGCGCGATGGTCTTACATCCAATCGCGGGCGAAGTTGCCGACGGTCGGCAAGGACGTTGACGACGCGATGGAGGCAATCGAGAAGGACAATCCGTCACTTCGTGGAGTTCTACCTAAGGCGTTCGCACAAGAGCGTTTGGACAAGGCGAGTTTGGGCGGACTGATCGACCTGATCTCCGGTGCGGCACTTGGCACAAAAGAGGCGCGGAGCAAAGATGTGCTTGGCCGCGTTTACGAATACTTCCTCGGAGAATTCGCCCTTGCCGAGGGCAAGAAAGGCGGACAGTTCTACACGCCGGGGAGCGTCGTTCGATTGCTTGTCGCAATGCTCGAACCATATGAAGGCCGCGTGTTCGATCCCTGCTGTGGCTCAGGCGGGATGTTTATCCAGTCAGAAAAGTTTATCGCGGCACACAGCGATCATTACAAAAACGGTAACGGCAAAAAGCTTGCGATCGATCCCAAAGACCGTATTTCCATTTACGGGCAGGAGAGCAACCAGACCACTTGGCGGCTGGCGAAGATGAACCTTGCGATTCGCGGGATCGACTCAACGAACGTGCGCTGGAATAACGAGGGATCGTTCCTCAACGACGCACACAAGGACCTCAAGGCAGACTTTGTTATCGCCAATCCGCCGTTTAACGATAGCGACTGGTCAGGTGAGCTTTTGCGAGAAGATGCCCGTTGGAAGGTGACGGGCAAGAATCTGCCGCCGCCGGTGAACAACGCCAACTACGGCTGGATTCAGCACTTCCTTTTTCACCTTGCGCCGCAGGGCGTGGCTGGATTCGTCTTGGCGAAAGGTTCGCTTACGTCAAAGACCAACAACGAGGGCGAGATTCGTAAAAGCCTGATCGAGGCCGATCTTGTCGATTGCATAGTAAACCTTCCGGCCAAGCTGTTCCTAAATACGCAGATCCCCGCGTGTCTCTGGTTCCTGCGACGGGGAAAACAGCACCGCAAGGGCGAAATACTTTTCATCGACGCTCGCAATCACGGCTTTCTCGTAAACCGCCGAAACCGTGATCTTTCCGACGAAGACATCGAGCAGATCGCCGGAACGTATCACAACTGGCGAACGAGCGATGACGGCTACGAAGATGTGGCCGGATTCTGCAAGAGCGTTCCCGTCGCGGAGGTGGAACGTCTCGGCCACGTTCTCACGCCGGGACGTTACGTCGGCCTTCCCGATGAAGAGGACGATTTCGATTTCCCGACGCGCTTTGCGTCATTAAAGGCCGAACTCGAAAGTCAGATGTCAGAGGAAGCCGAACTGAATGAGCGGATTTTAAAGAATCTGGCGGGTATAAAAATACCGCCTCAGGAAACGGCGGTTTAAAAATCAGAACCCGACAACTTGAATTACTTCAGAGGCTGCCGGGAATAGGTCCGGGAAATAAATAACCCGACAGCTTGAATTGCTTCAGGGGCTGCCGGGAATACTGTATAGCTAATATATAACGTATTCTGAAAGAATGCAAGAGAATGTTTATGCGATTTAGCGAATTCGAAAATATCATGTCCAGCCCGCGAATAGCAAGGTATTTACTTGCTGTTGGCGGAGATTCTCGTCTGGCCATGACGCTATATCGCAAGAACTTGCGGCTTTCTCAGGAGCTATTCACGGTCATTAGCTGTTTTGAGGTAACACTGCGAAACCGGATTGATCGGCTCTACGCGACGACTCATGGAAATGATTGGCTTCGTGACAGCTCTAACAATGGCGGAATGTTCGATAACAACAATTGCCGCCAAACGAAGCTACTGATTCAGAGATCAGTAAGCAGGCTCGGAAACAACTATCTGCCCGAAAAGCTGTTAGCGGAAATGGACTTTGGGTTTTGGAGATACTTGTTCGCCCAGCCTCAATTTTACGCGGGTGGTCAGGTCTTGCTTAGTGTGTTTCCGGCTAAGCCAAGAAGTACACCCGTAATCCAATACAATCACACTTTCGTTTTTAATCAGTTGGGATTGATAAATAACCTGCGAAACCGAATCGCTCATCACGAGCCAATATGTTTTCTGGGCGGTCAGCCGGTCAAGGACACTACGTATGCCCGACAGCACTACAACCTGATATTGCAGCTTTTCCAATGGATGAGCGTTGACGAAGCGGCTCTACTGTATGGACTGGATCACATTAATACCGTATGCAACGAGATTGATGCATTATGAATGATTAACAATGATAGTTCCCAAAACATTAGAAGAAATCAATCAGATGATCGCCGATGGTGTTGAGGAAAACATCAGTCTTGATTACAAGGCGGCTGATGCTCTACAAAATACTGATGGCAAGAAGAAGGAAATCGCCAAGGATGTGAGTGCGATGGCAAATTCCGCAGGCGGCGTAATCATTTATGGAGTCAAAGAATCTGACGATGAAAAACGAAAACATCTCCCGGAAACGATAACCCCGATTGATTGTCGCACGTTTTCAAAGGAACAACTGGAACAGATTATTAACGGCAATGTTAGCCCTAAGATTGAAGGCCTGTTGATTCACCCTATTTCTACTGGGAATGAGTTTGATGTTGTTTACGTAGTGGAAGTTCCACAAGGTGATACGGCGCATCAGAACACAAAAGATCGGCGTTATTACAAACGTCAGAATTTCATATCGGAACCGATGTTGGATCATGAAATTCGGGACGTAATGAATCGTTCGGAGCACCCGAAGATCGAGCTGCTATTCGAGATCGTTAAAGAAACTTACGAGACTAATTTGGAGGTGCGCCCCTTTAATATTGGAAGGGTTTATGCGAACTATATTAATTTTTTGTTGTTCTTGCCGAGGAACTTGTCGAAGGTTCAAGTGGCTACAATAATCCAAGTGACGAGCTAGTAGAAGTTTGGGGCGAAAATACGCACCGTGATTATGTGGATTCAAGGTCGCGCGGATTGTACACTCACACAATTTATGGTCCCGCCAGATTTGAACCGGTTTTACCCGGTCTGTATGGCAGAGCTACTAAGATCAGAGTTAAGCGGAAAATTGAGCAAGACGAAACCGCCGTTTCAGAACATGAGATCACATGGACTGTTTATGCGGACAATGCTTCTCCAAGGGTTGGTTCTATAAAGTTAAAAGATATCCGTGTAATAGAAAAGGAAGAAGAGTATTAATATCCAACTAATAAGTCAATGGAAAGAACAGCGTCTAGGTGATCTAACAATAAAGATCGGAAGTGGAGCGACGCCGACCGGAGGAAGCAATTCGTATAAGTTGGAGGGCATTCCGCTTATTCGGAGTCAAAATGTTCTCGATCTCGCGTTCTCGTATGACGGTCTCGCATATTTAGACGAGGATCAAGCTAACGCTTTGAAAAATGTCACCGTTCAACACAATGACGTTCTCCTTAACATAACGGGTGATAGTGTTGCTCGTGTATGTATGGTTCCCGATAAGATTGTTCCAGCGCGAGTTAATCAACATGTTGCGATTATCCGAGCAGACGAAAATAAGCTTGATAGCAGTTTTTTGCTTTACTACCTACAAGCAGTCAAAGAGACACTTTTGATGCAGGCAGAGATAGGGGCTACGCGTAACGCTTTGACCAAGAGAATGCTTGAGGACTTCCCGGTATATGCCCCTAAAGTTGAGGAGCAGCGGGCGATTGCGGAAGTTCTCAGCAGTTTGGATGACAAGATCGATCTGCTCCACCGCCAAAACAAAACCCTCGAATCCCTTGCCGAAACCCTCTTCCGCCACTGGTTTCTGCCTGTGCCAGCCTGTGCAGACAGGCGAGACACGCAGACAGGCATCGACCAAGCCAAAGACGAATGGGAAGAAGGAACGCTCGCCGATTTCGCTTATAACATCCGGGACAGCATTAAGCCCTCGAAGATTGCACCCGATACAAAATATGTCGGCTTGGAACACATCGAGCGAAAGCACTTGGCGCTACATGCTTTCGGTACCGGCTCAGACGTTGAGAGTAACAAATCTGTATTCCGAAAACACGACATTCTATTTGGAAAGCTCCGTCCTTATTTTCACAAGGTGTGCTTCGCGCCATTCGACGGTATTTGTTCAACAGATATTCTCGTTATTCGTCCTAAGGCTCGAAATTTTTTTGCCTTTTCTCTTATGGCCTTCTTCCAAAAGGAGGTTGTCGATCACTCCGACATGGCATCCGAAGGAACCCGAATGCCACGAACGAATTGGAAAATTCTAAGCAGTTATCCATTGCCGATCCCAGACGACGAAACTATGGCCCGGTTTAATGAAACTATTCAGCCGATAATCGAAAAGATCGAAGCAAACATTAGTCAGATCGCATCCCTGGCTAGGACTCGGGACGACCTTTTGCCAAAAATGATGACCGGAGAAGCGAGGACAACTTACGCCTAAGAAACGAAACCGAAAAGTAGGATCGATCAAAAGCGAGCTTCTAACAAAATCCCGCGAGGCCATGTTGTGCGCGGTTCAAATATTCAACAATCCCGCAATAGTTTTTAAGTCAGAAAGTTTTATTGTCCTTTCAACGATTGCTTGGACATACTTGCTCCACGCTTACTATCGATCAACACAGGTAGATTACAGGTATTTCACGCAAGGACCGAAACGGAAGAAATACGACACGACGAAACGCGGCTCATACAAATATTGGGAACTTGAGCGATGCCTTGACGACAACAACTGTCCGGTCGATGCGATTTCAAAGGCCAACCTCAAGTTTCTGATCGGGCTTCGCCACGAGATCGAGCACCAGATGACGACCAGAATAGATGAGTATTTGTCAGCCCGATTTCAGGCTTGTTGCTTGAATTACAACAGATACATTCGCGAGTTGTTTGGTGACAATTTTGGAATCGACAAGCACTTGTCCTTTTCGCTTCAATTTTCTTCGATCTCCGAGGACCACGCCAATCAAATAAAGGAATTCGACGAACTGCCAAAGAACATTGCGGCTTATATCAAAGCGTTTGATGATGAACTATCCCAAGACGACTTCAATAGTTCCGCATATTCATATAGGGTGCTATATGTTCCGAAGACCGTTAATCGAAAGGGTCAGGCGGACAAGGTGATCGAGTTTCTTTCGGCAGACTCGGAAGAGGCCAAGTCCCTGAACAATGAATATGTAGTCATAAAAGACCGGGAGCGCCCGAAGCATCGCCCGAAAGAAATCGTTGATATCATGAAGGCCGATGGATTCCCGAATTTCTCAATGCACTGGCACACCAAGCTTTGGCGCGAAAAGGATGCAAAAAAACCTGCAAAAGGATTTGGCGTTGATGTTGCGGGAACCTGGTACTGGTACGACCAATGGCTTGACGAAGTGGAGAAATACTGCGTTGCTCAAGGGAATAAGTTCAAATAATGAAACCGATCACCGAAAACCAGATCGAAGAATACGCTCTTACCGAGCTTCAGGCTCTGGGCTATTCGTATGTTCACGGTTCTGCCTGTGCGCCGCACGCAGACAGGGCGGTGATCAGTCCGGGTGGTGACGGGCAGGAGCGGGAATCGTTCGAGCAGATCATTCTTATTGATCGACTTCGGAACGCAGTCGCACGGATCAATCCGCACATTCCGGCGGATGCACGCGAACAGGCGGTGCAGAAGGCCGTACGGCTCTATTCGCCGGATATGAAGGCCGCGAACGAAGAGTTTCATTCCTACCTGATCGAAAAGGTAAAAGTGCCTTACACCGAGGACGGCTTTGAACGGAGTCACGAGGTGGCGTTGATCGACTTTGAGAATATCGACAACAACGAGTTTCTGGCCGTCAATCAATTCACGATAACCGAGAACAACCACAACAAGCGCCCGGACGTTCTGCTATTCGTAAACGGGATTCCGCTTGTCGTGATCGAACTAAAGAACGCGGCAGACGAAAACGCCACCATACAGGGGGCGTTCAATCAGATCGAAACTTACAAGGCCACGATCCCGACGCTATTTAATTACAACGCTTTCTCCGTGATCTCTGACGGACACGAAGCAAAGGCGGGCACGATCTCCGCCGGGCTTTCACGCTTTATGGCGTGGCCTGTCTGCGTGCGGACACGCACAGGCAGAAAGTCGCTGGACGGCAAATATTTTGTTTACGTTATCGAATGTGAGAATGGCAGCTATTACATCGGTCAGACTGAAGATATCGAAGTTAGGTATAAGCAGCATTGCGACGGAAATGGTGCCAAATGGACTAAAGCAAATAAACCGGTTCGGATTATTCACTACGAAGAATTTACTTCCCGTGAAGAAGCTATTAAACGTGAACATGATCTAAAAACCGGATTCGGGCGAAAATGGATAAAGCGGGAAATTGCAGCAGATCGAAATCGGCAATATGAGTTCTTGGATAACTCTGAGCCGACAATGGCTTCGAAATTCACGCCGCAGCTAGACACGCTGATAAAGGGAATGCTGAGGCCGGAAATTCTGCTCGATCTAGTCAGGAACTTTATTGTCTTTGAACGCTCGACAGTCCACGACAAGAAGACCGGCCAGACACAGATAGTTTCGATCAAGAAATTGGCCGCTTATCACCAATACTATGCGGTCAACAAAGCCGTGGCTTCGACCCTTTCGGCTTCAGCCGAGAACGGCGACCGCAAAGGCGGTGTCGTATGGCACACGCAAGGAAGCGGCAAATCCCTGTCGATGGTTTTCTACACCGGAAAACTTGTGGCGAGCCTCGATAATCCGACCGTCGTTGTAATCACCGACCGCAACGACCTCGACGAACAGTTATTCGGAACATTCGCCGCCTCGAAAGCTCTATTGCGTCAGGAACCAGTTCAGGCGACGAGCCGCGAACATCTGAAGGAACTTTTGAAAGTTGCGAGCGGCGGGATCGTGTTCACTACCATTCAGAAGTTCCTACCGACTGACGGCGGATCGGTGTACGACCTGCTATCGGACCGAAAGAACATCGTCGTCATCGCCGATGAAGCCCACCGGACGCAGTACGGCTTCGAGGCCGAGGTTCGCGACATCGTTGATAAGGAATCAAAAGAAATTGTTGGCCAGCGTATCGCATACGGCTTTGCCAAATATATGCGCGATGCTCTGCCGAACGCTACCTATATCGGCTTCACAGGAACGCCGATTGAAAGCGACGACGTAAACACGCCTCAGGTGTTCGGCAGCTACATCGACCGCTACGACATTATGGATGCCGTGAACGACGGCGCGACCGTGAAGATTTACTACGAAAGCCGTCTCGCTAAGGTGAACCTGACCGACGAAGGCCGCGAGCTTATCAAGCAATTCGACAAGGAACTCGAAGAGACCGACGAACTGACTGAAAAGCAGAAGGCAAAAGCCAAATGGACGAAGGTTGAGGCGATAGTCGGTAACTCGGAACGCATCAGAAATCTTGCGGGCGATATCGTCACCCATTTTGAAAAGCGGCAGGAAGTCTTTGAGGGCAAGGCAATGATCGTTGCCATGAGCCGCCGCATCGCCGTTGACCTGTACGAGCAGATCATTGCGTTGCGCCCCGACTGGCACGATACGGACAAGGCGAAAGGAGCTATCAAGGTTGTAATGACCGCCTCAAGCGCGGACGGCCCGGCAATGGCCGCACATCACACGTCCAAGCAGGAGCGCCGCGAACTTGCCGACCGGTTCAAGGACGAGAACGACCCGCTCAAGCTCGTGATCGTTCGCGATATGTGGCTCACCGGCTTTGATGCACCCTGCCTGCATACGCTCTATGTCGATAAGCCGATGCGCGGACATACGCTCATGCAGGCTATTGCCCGCGTCAATCGCGTCTTCAGGGACAAGCCGGGCGGCCTTGTTGTGGACTATCTCGGACTTGCTACCGATCTCAAGAAAGCTCTTTCGTTCTACGGCGCGGCTGGTGGCAAGGGCGACCCGACAATAGACATCGAGCAGGCGGTTGTTGCGATGCAGGAAAAGCTCGAAGTCGTTCAGCAGATGTTCGACGAAGCGAGCAAATCTCGCGACGACATTCTCGCTGAGGACTCCGCTGCCTACGGCGACGACGGGTTTGCATACACGCGATTCTTTGCCGCCGATCCGCGCCAGAAACTAGAGATCATCCTGCAAGCCGAGGAACACATTCTCGGACTTGAGGAAGGACGCGACCGATTTATCCGCGAGGTTTCGCTGCTTGCTCAAGCATTCGCACTTACAAATCCGCACCCTGCGGCCGTCGCTATCGCCGAGGAAGTCGCGTTCTTCCAGGCCGTCAAAGCCCGAATGGTCAAGCTCGGCGGAACCGGCGGAGGCGGAAGCACTGATGACTACGAAACGACCATTCGCCGTATCATCGACCAATCGCTGAGTTCCGATAAGGTCGTGGACATTTTTGATGCCGCCGGAATGCAGAAGCCGGAGATCTCTATCCTCTCGGACGAATTCCTGCTCGAAGTTAAGGGCATGAAGCACAAGAACCTTGCCCTTGAACTTCTTAAGAAAATCCTCAACGACGAGATCAGCAGCCGCATGAAAAAGAACCTTGTGAAAAGCAAAGAGCTTCTAAAAATGCTGGAAGATGCGGTTAAAAAGTATCAGAACAACCTACTTTCGACTGCCGAGATTATTGAAGAGCTTATCAGGCTCGCGAAGGAAGTTAAGGATTCAGACCTACAGGGCGAAAAGCTGGGACTCAACGAGGATGAGGTCGCTTTCTATAACGCCTTAGAGGTCAATGACTCTGCGGTCGAAGTTTTGGGCGACGACACTTTGCGAGAGATCGCCCGTGAGATTGCCGAGAAGGTGAAGAGCAATACCACAATTGACTGGCCGATTCGCGAAAGCTCCCGCGCAAAGCTGATGGTTCTCGTTCGCCGCACTCTTGCCAAATACGGCTACCCGCCCGACAAGCAGCAGAAGGCTATTGAAACTGTTCTTAAGCAAGCCGAGCTTATGGCAGGAATGCTATCGGCGAACTAGCTTTTTCCAGGTCTCCCTCGTCCCCGGTCAGAGCCCCTCACGACGTTGGTTAAGCCCGTATTTGTTTTGCCGTTGAGTTTTGCCGTGTTTTTAGGCTCGTTCGCGGGCTTTGTGTCGCGTCCGGCATAATCGGTCGTTTCTGCCGTTCTCTTGCCACGGCCTTAAGGTCTATCGTTCTTGCGTCGTATTCTCTCTGTGCCTCATCCGGCGGCAGATGCTCTACCTGAATAGCGATATGCTCACGACATCCTTCGCACAGATTGTCTTGCGACCTCTCGCCCTCGAACATTTCTTGGCACGCACCTAAACACCTGATCTTTGTCATCTTTTCCTTTCGATCGCCGACACTAAACAGGCAAATACCACGATGAATGACACTTCAAACGCTAAGAACAGGGCTATTATGAATTCAAAATCTGTCCTCTTTTTTCTCCTTCTTTGCTCTCGGTCGGCCAAAAGCCTGCATCTACGCTCTCAATGGTCAAGAATTGGTCGGTGCGATCCGACACAGGCTCTGCCTCTTGCAGGTTTCTGTTTTTTTATCAGTCATTTTCGTTTCCCGTTCCTGAAAGCCAATAAACATCGGCCCTTAGACACTTCTTGGACACTTCTTGGACACTTCTAAAATCGTAGAACGCCCTGTTTATGGGCATTTGGACACTTCGGACACTTTGGACACTTGTTTTGAGACTTCGCAACGATTTTTCTATGGGAAAGGCCGAAAAGAAGTGTCCGAAGTGTCCAAAGTGTCCAACCCCCCGTTTTTATTGGTCGAAAACGTGGACACTTCTTGGGCACTTGGGCGGTTTATGTCGGCGTTATCAGCCGGATTCCTTCCCAATATCGCGATCCTGACTTGATCTGCCGGAATCCGCGCTCACGCATATTCTGCGAAAGTCTCCGGTGCGAAGGTCAAGCGTTCCGTTCTTGCAGTTTACGACGTATGGATCCGCGTCGAAACGTGCGATCGACACGCTCTTTCGTCTCGCGGCAAGGTTTAGAATCGCGTTGAATCCGGCGGCATTGTTGGCGCGTGTCGCGTTCTGTAATTGTTCCTTGTAAATGATTCCAAGGAACATTGAGCGCGTAAACTCGGCGGCCAACTCGAAAACAAAGTCGCCTTCATCGAATTGCCAATGCGTCCCTTGCCAAACAAGCCATTCTTCCGCTCCACGCAATACAAAAGGTCGTCTCCGGCGAACTGTAAAAAGCGATCCGCATTGCCTAGATCGTTGAATGAAAAGGCATCATCCGGCGGCAGAATGTCGCTGTCCTTCGGGCCTTTGCGTCCGGTCGTGGGCGTTGCAAGGCTCTCGGCCAATGCTGTGATTTCCGAATCTAGATTCTCCACAAGTTTTAGGTGCGCACTCACTTTTCTGTGTCGAACGGTCATTCCGAAGGCACCTCCTCAGGCTCGGCTTGTATGAAAACCGCGTCCATCGAACGGCCAAGTATGTCGCAAAACGGCCTTTAGTGAGGGCGCATTAGGCTTTGTTCCCCTAAACCATTGACGGAGTGTTCCTTCTGAAACGCCGACCACCAAGCCTAGCTTTCTAAGACTCCATCGAGTAGCTTTCATCCTGGCTTTGATAGTTTCCGTATCGACTCGGTATCTCATGCACGTTGACAGTAACACAAATACATAATAGCCTGCAATAGGAAAATATGTAGTTTGACAAGGATTCTCCGCTGTCATCTTAGCGGACACTACAGTCAGAATCTTGTACAATGTTTAGTGTGAGAAAAGGAATCAGCCTTGCGGAGTTCGTCAGCGAAACGATGCACGACAAGAATCTTTCGACCGCAGACGTTGCGCGCCGGGCGAATAGCCAGTTGAGCCCAGCAACGATAGCTAAGATCGCGTCGGGCGAAATATCATCATCCTCAGCGAAAACGATCGCTCTTATCGCGGAGGGGCTCGACGTAGATAAGGTTGATCTGCTTCGTCTTGCGTCGGGTGAAGACATGGGCCGACCATATCGCTTTAGCATCTACGAGAAGGAGTTTGATGGTGAGGGTCTATCGGACTCAGAATGGCAGCTTCTTGAAACTTATTTCAGACAAACCGTAGTTCATTGGCGACAGTTTCAACGCGAAAGAGTTGAAGCGATAGTGGCGCTTGCGGAGAATGCAACGAATGCCGCAGAGAAATTGCCGGAGGATACGGAGTGATTATACAACCTACACAGCTGCTTTGGTTTGGAGTCGTCGTCAGCCTGTAGATTATTTACCATAAACTAATGCGAAGTCCCGAAGGTTCAATAAAACGACACGCGGACGGAAAGCGGTGGCTTGTTCGCGTTCGATTTACGAAGGGCGGTAAGCGTGTTTCGAGATCGCAAATATGTCCGTCTCATTCGCTAGCAAGGGCGACGCTTGCGTCGATTCTAGCAGAGATCGATGTGCCAAAAAGCAACCACACTTACCGCGAACTCGACGCGTTCTATCGAAAGGAATACGTGCATCCGGCAAAGTTCGTAGGCGGAAAAATGGTTAGTGGCTTCCGGCAAGATGTCCGCACAGTGGAAAGGTATTTAGATAGGGCACTGGAAGTCTTCAAGCAGCGTGTTTTACTGGAAATTTCCTATAACGATCTGCGGGAGTACAAACGCCTTGTCGAGAATCTTCCTGTTCGCGGCGGCGGGAGCCGTTCGGTTTCGGATGTAAATCATCATCTCAAACACGTCCGAAGAATGCTCAATGTCGCGGTCGAGCAAGGCTGGCTTCCGATAAACCCCTTCACGCGCGGAAAGAACCTGATTGTGGAATCGTTCGAGGTTGAGAGGACGCGCGTCATCACTCGCGAAGAAGAATTACGGCTTATCGCTGCTTGCAATAACGGCTATCGAGATCATCTGCTTCCGATAATCATCTTCGCTATCGAGACGGCGTGTCGGCGTGGTGAGATTCTAAAGTTACGCTGGCAGAGCGTTGATCTTCCAGGTCGTGTCATTCGTATCGAAGCCTCGAACACGAAGACCCTCAAAACTCGACTTGTTCCCGTTACCGAAAGGCTTCGGCAGAGTCTTGCCCGTCTAGATCGGAAAGCGTTCAGGAAGATGTCACGTGTCTTTCCAATCGGTGACTTCAAGCATTCTTGGGCAGGGGCTTGCCGGGAGGCGAAGTTAGATGATCTCCACTTTCACGATCTCCGACATACCGCGATCACGCGGATGCTCGAACGCGGCATTTCGCCCGCGATCGTTATGAAGATTTCGGGGCACACGCAGCAAAGAACGTTTCTTCGGTACGTCAATCAAACGGAAAGTTCGATCAGGGACATTGCTCTCGCCCTCGATCGTGCGGCTTGAAGTGGGCATTGGGGCCCCGAAGCATCATAAGCCGAAACGCCCTTAAATCGCCCTTTAGGTTCTCTATGAGACAAACCTCTATGCACTTCTTACTCAACTGTTCATCGTCAAGCTACGTCAAACGCCAATATTTATCGGTGTCGCGAAGTTTCCCACATCTAATACCAAATCACCCACCACGCTTCACACGCGATAGGTCACAAGTTCAAATCTTGTAGACGGCACCATTCTTTAGTTCTCAAAAAAAAATATGCGGCGACGCGGCTCAGCTCTTCGGAAAGAGCTGGACTCCGGCCTTGAAGGTCGAGTTGTGCGTTGAATCGAGGAACGTCTTGGCAAGTTCGACGATGAGCGGGTCGTTAGTTGGTGCCGAATCCTCGCTCGCCGTGAACGTCTCGATGCGGCCATAAATTCGGCCTCGATCGTCTCAAAACCCGTCAGCCCTTTCTCGCTGTCGAGAGGGAAGAGAGTTACCACGCCGGCGTCAACGATCGGGCGTTTCTGGAAGATATCGACATACGCGGACGGGCATCCCTCGAATTCGATCACGAGCATCGGGTAGCCGCCTTTGCTGCGGGCCGTGTAGGCTTTTCTTGTTGCGATCTTTTCTGTCATCCGTCAATTGTAACAAAGGGTTCGGCCGCCGTCGTAAAGGCGCAAAATGCCCGCCGTGCATCCCCGAACACGGCGGGCCAACTCTCTACTCGAGAGCTACGAACAGTCTCCGAATGCAGAACAGACCGGGACTATGTCGTAGTCGAACCGAAGAATCTCAGCAAACTCCGGCCCAACGAGATTAAGAATACCTGCTCGCCGAGATCCTTTGGGTAAGCGAGCATACATACGGCAAAAAAAAGTTTAGGATTGCGTATCGATCGGCTTTAGCACGATCCAACGTGAATGTACGCGTCGTCTAGGCGAGCCGCGTCGGCGCCGATGTGGCTTCGGGAAATGCATCTCGCGCATCCACTCGGCGAGGATCTCGGCCTGACGGTCGCCGCCCTGCATTCTTTCAGTTATGCTCAGGTCGCCCGGCGTACGCTGGGGACGAATGTGAAGGCCGTTGCGATCTTTTTGCTGCAGGCGTCTGCTGACGCGAGCCTGCTCCAACACGCAGCGGTACAGAGTAATTCCGTTCCTTGGCATAATTTGATCCTTCCTTTCTCAAGGATCTTAACGATCAAAATGCCGCGGGGTCTGTAAGCTTGAATACTTGCGGGCGCTCTTTAGGCCGAGCCTTTTTCGCCGCGTTCGGATGTGTTCTCGGGGAACCTTTCATTCCGTACGCGTTCGGCCACGACCTCAGCGTGGCGATCGCCGCCCTGCATCTTTTCGGTAATGCTCAGGTCGCCGGGCGTCGTGCTGGTTGGATGTGTTTGCCGAGTCCTCCGTAGGACTTTTTGCCGGGGATGCTGGTTTCTGCCATCTTTGCTTTCCTTTCGAGATCCGAGTTCAACAACGTTCTGCATCCATTGTAAGCAAAATCTTTGCGGGGCAAAAATGCGAACGGCCGCCCTTGGATCAGAAAAGGCGGCCACTCGGCTGGTTTTCGAAAAATGAGAAAAAATTCGGCACGTCAGGCGACGCGTTCCTCAGACTTTAGATCGATGTATGTAAGATCGACAAAAGCGAACTGAGGCCGTTGCGGCGGCCGCTGCGGCGGTGGATCCGGCCTTTTCGGCTGCGGATTCACGACCGGCGGATTGCCTTTCGGCGGTGGATTACCTGGCTGATCGCCGCGTTGGGCCGAGACCGCGATCGCGGATGCCCCAAGCACGACAGCCGTTAACAAAAAATGTCGAAATACTTTCATTACCTCTTTTCACTCCCTAACTAAACAACGCCGCATAGGGAAAGTAAGGGAAAGTGCGCGTCTTCCGCTCGTATTCAAAGCAAGTTAAATGCCACTCGCCGGCATTATGACGCATTCGCCGCAAAATGGGTTGGATACTATCGAAGCCCGCTGCCGATCGACGCAAAAAATGCACCGATTGGGCTATTTTTATACGATTTGGGCGATTTGGCAAGAAGAATCGCCAACTCAGGCCTCCGTCTAGACACTTGTTGCCGGAAAGCTCCTGTGAATCCTCGCCCCTTTTTGGCATAATCAATGCCATGGCAAGCAGCAAGGTCTCTCCACTCGCGATCATCGTTTTTGCGGCAACCGCAGTAGTGCTTTTTGTGAACTATTTCGCGGTCGGAATGTTGGATGCGTCCGCGAAGAATCCGATCTCGGCACAGTTCCCGACGCCGGTCACGCCCGCGGGATATGTGGCGACGCTTTTGACCATCATCTACCTTTTGACGATCGGGTTTGCGATCTTTCAGATGCTTCCCGGAAAGGCGGCCGCATTCGCCGGGATTCGAATTACGTACATCCTTACGTGCGTGCTCAACTGCCTTTGGGTCGTCGCGTGGTACCGCTCGATGTTCCTGCTTTCGGCCTTTCTGATCGTCGCACTTCTCGGCACGCTCGTCGCGATCTTGAGCTCGTTCAAGAATGTGGGAACGGCCGCCGAAGCTCTTTTTGCAAAGGGGACCTTCGGGCTTTACGCAGGCTGGGCTCTCGTGACCGCGCTCGTCAATATTCTCGTCCTTCTGCGTTCGCAGGAAGCACAAATGAGCGACGGCGCGTATCAGACGCTCGGCGTTATCTGCCTGCTGATCGCTGGAGCTTCCGCGGTCCTTGCCCGCTGGAAGCTGAACAACTACTTCTTTCCGCTTGCGATTGCCTGGATCGCCGCCGCGATCGGTATTCGACAGAGCGGCGAGACACTCGTTGTCGTCTTTGCCGCAGTCACGATGATAACGGGCCTCGTCACGGCCGCGACCTTCATCCTAACGCTGCCGACCCGGACGTACACATGAATCCCCGGTCGAAGATCTGTATCGCCATTGCGCCGAAAGGCGTAAAGGAGTTCGCATCGCTTTTTGAGGACGCGCTTGCATTCAGCCCCGGGTTTGTCGAGATACGTTTTGATGCGGCCGAACCTTCGGAATTGCCGGAGGTGGTCAAGATGGCCGCGGCGAATTCGCACCTTGCACGTCTGATCGCGACATTCAGGCCCAGAGCGGAAGGCGGTTTTCGCGAGATCTCCGACGAAGAACGACAAGCATTCTGGAGCGGCCTTCCTTCGGGATTTTGGGCCTTCGACGTAGAGTCCGACGCGGTCCCGTGGGCGGATCACGAGAACAAGATCGTCTCGCGGCACGACTTCGAACGAATGCCCGCGAACATCGACAAGGTGTTCGATGAACTCGCGGATCGCGATACGAGGGCCGTGAAGGTCGCCGCGATGGCCGACGATACCCATACAGCCATTCCGGCATGGAAAACGCTTCTACGAGCCTCAGAACGCAAAAGAGACGCCATTGTGATCGCGATGGGCGATGCCGGTAAGTGGACGCGCGTCCTCGGCCCTTCTCGCGGAGCTCTGCTCACGTATGCGTCGCTCGATGAACAGGGAGCGACCGCGTCCGGGCAGGTCTCGGCACGCGAACTTCGCGATCTCTACCGTGTTGACGAGATCGACGCGGACACGCGGATCTACGGCGTCATAGGTGACCCGATCCGGCGTTCGCTCTCACCGCGCATCCACAATCCGCTCTTTAGGAACGCCACGATAAACGCGGTTTTCCTTCCCTTCCTAGTCAAAGATCTTGGGGAGTTCATTGCGAGATTCGTGCGGCCGGACACGCAGGAATGCGGCCTCGCCTTCGGCGGCTTGAGCGTCACGATGCCGCACAAACTTGCGATCATCGAGCTTCTCGACGAGCTCGACGGAACGGCACGCGAGGCCGGTGCCGTTAATACCGTCAAGGTCGTTGGCGGGCGGCTGATCGGATACAACACTGACATTCACGGCTTTCTTTCGCCCTTGAAACGTCGTCGGTCCGAACTGAAGGGAGTTCGAGCCGCGGTCATCGGTGCGGGCGGCGCGGCACGAGCCTGCATCTCGGCCTTGGCGGGCGAAGGTGCCGAAATTACGGTGTTTGCGCGGCGGCCCGAAGCCGCAAGCGAGCTTGGAGACGCATTCGATATCGGCATCGAGCCGCTTGGGAACGGGAACGAACTCGCCCGTTTTGACGTATTGGTTAATGCGACACCGATCGGGATGAACGGCGAATTCGAACATCAATCTCCTGTTCCCGATACCGCCTTTTCGAGCGGCCAGACGGTGTTCGATCTGGTGACAAAGCCCTCGGACACGCCGTTTATCGCCGATGCGAAAAGAGCGGGAGCGGAGACAATTCCAGGCATCGAAATGCTTATTTCGCAAGGGCTTAAGCAGTTCGAGATCTGGACCGGGATTGCGGGCGATGAGGATGCCGTACGCAGATCTCTTGCGGAAAAGAACGGGCAGGTGAGCTGAGACATGGACGAGCGTTACAGCCGACAGATCCTATTCGGGCCGATCGGCGCGGCGGGCCAGCAGAAGCTTCTTGACGCGCGTGTCCTGCTCGTCGGTGTCGGGGCTCTCGGGTGTGCGCAGGCCGAGATGCTCGCGCGCGCAGGCGTCGGGAAGATCAGGCTCGTTGATCGCGATTTTGTCGAGACGACGAACCTTCAGCGTCAGACGCTTTATTCGGAAGACGACGCCCTCGAACGCCTTCCAAAGGCGGTCGCCGCGAAAAAGCGACTGTTGCAGATAAATTCCGGTGTCGAGATCGAAGAGATCGTCGCTGACGTTACCAATTCGAATATCGAACAACTTATCTCAGGCTGCGGCCTCGTGCTCGACGGGACTGACAATTTCCGCATCAGATACCTGATAAACGACGCCTGCGTAAAGGCCGGGATTCCTTGGATCTACGGTGCGGCAGTTTCGAGCTATGGGATGACGATGAATGTGATCCCGGGCGAAACACCGTGTTTGCGGTGCATTTTCCCGGAGATGCCGGATCCGGGCTCGGCGCCGACCTGCGATACGGCCGGCGTGATCGCGCCTGTGGTGATGCGTGTTGCGGCGATGCAGGCCGCCGAAGCCTTCAAGTTCCTCGTCGGCGACCGAGCGTCGCTCAGCAGCAAGCTCCGGCAGTTCGACGTTTGGACGAATGACGGAAAGACGATCGGGACGGGTTCGCCCGACCCGAACTGCCGCACGTGCGGAAAACGCGAATTCGAGTTCCTGGATGCAGATACGGTCGAATTCGCAGCCGTCCTCTGCGGGAGGAACGCCGTGCAGATCGCGCCCGACCGCGGCGGCAAACTCGACCTAGATGCGCTGGCTGACCGCCTGAAATTCAATTTTTCGGTTAATCAGAACGAATATTTACTCAGATTCTCACCGGAAGACTGCGAGGTTACTGTCTTTTCGGACGGCCGGGCAATAATCAAAGGCATAGACGACACCGCCGCCGCGCGTTCGCTGTATGCAAAATATATCGGCAACTGACGGAGCATTTTTGTTATGAGCAAAAGGCAAAAGGTCGTCATCATCGGGGCCGGATTCGGCGGCCTTTGGGCAGCAAAGGCACTATCAAAACAAGACGTTGATGTCGTCGTCATCGACCGCAGCAATCATCACGTCTTTCAGCCGCTTTTGTATCAGGTCGCAACGGCCGTGCTTTCTCCGGGCGAGATCGCACAGCCGATCCGCCGCATCCTTCACTCATCAAAAAATATCGAGGTCGTACTTGGCGAGGCCGTCGATGTCGATACGGCGAACAAAGAGGTCGTTCTTGGCGACGGTGTTCGGGTCAGGTTCGACTACCTGATCATTGCCGCAGGTGCACGGCATTCGTACTTCGGACACGACGAATGGGAGACCGCGGCTCCCGGTCTTAAGACACTTGATGATGCGGTCGAGATACGGCGGCGCGTGCTCCTCGCTTTCGAGATGGCCGAACGCGACGCCTACTTGCAGGGACGCGAGCGTCAACTGAATTTCGTCGTTGTCGGCGGCGGCCCGACAGGCGTCGAGTTGGCCGGCGCGATCGCGGATATTGCACGCCAGGCACTTGCCAAAGATTTTAAGGCTATAAAGACCGCGAATGCCCGCGTCGTACTCTTTGAGGGCTCGGATCGCATCTTGGGAACGTTCGCGCCCGACCTTTCCGACAGTGCCAAACACCAACTCGAAGACATCGGCGTCGAAGTTCAGCTGAATAGCTTTGTGAAAGAGATCGAGCCGGGCCGCGTGAAGGTCGGCGACGATTGGATCGATTGCGATGTTGTTGTCTGGGCGACCGGCGTTGCTGCTTCGAGCCTCGGAAAGAGACTTGGCGTCGAGATAGACAAGGCAGGGCGCGTCCTCGTCGAGCCCGATCTTTCCATCAAAAGCTGTAACGACATTTTCGTGATCGGCGATATGGCATCGATAAAGCAGGCCGACGGAACGCCTGTTCCGGGCGTGAGCCCTGCGGCGATGCAGATGGGCGAGCATACGGCGGCAAATATTCTTGCCGACATCGCCGGCAAGGCCCGTAAGCCTTTTGAATACAACGATAAGGGCACGATGGCGACGATCGGCCGAAGCAAGGCCATCGCCGAGATCCGCGGGTTCAAGTTCCGCGGGTTTGTCGCGTGGCTGATGTGGCTCTTCCTTCACGTGTTCTTCCTGATCGGCTTCAAGAACCGGCTTGCCGTGATGACAGATTGGTTCTGGGCGTATCTGACGCGCGAGCGGAGCGCTCGCCTCATCACCGGGAAGGCCGAGCATATGCACGACGCGATCGAGTTCATGCAGGCCGCTCGTAAGCGAACCGAACGGCCAAAATCAAAGACCGCGGTTTGAAGCGCCTGCGAATTTGCTATCATTTAGCAAAAATGAAGCGAATATCGATCCCCGTAATCACACTTCTGTTCCTCGCTGTCAGCGTTCTCGCCTCCGGCCCGCAGGTCTGGACCGTCGATTCGCGATCGGACATCTTAAAAGGCGACGCGGACGGCGTCTCGATCGGCGACGACGGCCGCCTTACGATCGCACCGAAACTCGACGAGATCTTTTCGACCGGAGAGTCTTTCATTCTCTCGTCGGCGATGGACGCGGCCGGCAGCACCTATCTCGGCACTGGCCCGAACGGCAAACTCTTTCGTGTGGACGCAAGCGGGAAGGGCTCTCTTCTTGCCGATCTTGCGGAGCTGAATGTTTCGGCCGTCGCGGCCGCTCCGAACGGTGACGTATTCGCCGCGACGATGCCCGACGGAAAGGTCTATCGCATCGATCGAACGGGCGCGGCGAGCGTCTATTTCGATCCGAAGGCGAAGTACATCTGGGCGCTTGCGGTTCTGCCGACCGGCGAACTCGCGGTCGCGACCGGCGACGCCGGAAAGATCTACAAGGTGAAGGCTGCAGGCGCTTCGCCCGAAAGTTCGCTCCTTTACGACTCAGAGGAGATGCACATCGTCTCGCTAGTTGCGGACAGGTCCGGAAACCTTTATGCGGGCACGGATCCGAACGGCATTCTGCTCAGGATCTCACCGGACGGAAAAGCGTTCGCTTTGCTTGATTCCCCGCTTCGCGAACTGCATACCGTAGCGGCTGCTCCCGACGGCTCGATCTACGCGCTTGCGATCGCCGAGTCCGCATCGACCGTGAAGGCCGCGGATGCCGCAACGCCCGCTGAGGAAAAAAAGAACGACAAACCCGTGAAGGTCGCAAAGCCTACGGCCGCGGCCGAAACCTCGAAGTCCGACTTCGACCTCGCAAAGGCAAAGACGGCCGTATATCACATACAGCCGGACGGAACCACTGATCTCGTCTGGGCTCCCGAAGATGTCGTCGGGTTCTCGCTTGCGGCGATCGACGGCGGCGTTCTCGTTGGCACGTCCGACAAAGGCCGCGTTTACAAGATCACGAACGACCGCCGCGAAACTCTCTTCCTGCAAACGCCGGCCGGACAGATCTCGAACCTTCTTGCGGCCGGCTCGAGAGGCTTTCTTGCCGCGGCGAGCAATCAAGGCACGCTGTTTGGTTTCGGGACGAGCGGATCCAATAGCGGAACGTATTCGTCGCCCGTTCTCGATGCCGGAACCACGGCAAGTTGGGGGCGCCTGCGTTGGCGCTCGTCCGGCGCGGTCAGTATTCAGACGCGTTCGGGAAACACTGAGATCCCGAATAACACCTGGAGCGATTGGAGCGCGGAAGGCTCCGATCAAAAGGGCTTTCAGGTCGCAAGCCCGAAGGCGAGATATTTCCAATGGCGTGCGATCCTGAAGAATGCGGGTGCAAGCCTGAGTTCCGTGAGCCTTGCGTTCCTTGCAAGGAACTCTGCGCCGGAGGTCACGTCGCTTGTCGTTTTGCCGACGAACGTCGGCCTTGCGCCGAATCCCGCCGGGCCGGTCGATCCAAACATCGAGCTTGCGGGCCTCGATCCGGCACTATTCGGGCTGCCATCGACGGCGGCTCCACCGAGGCGTCTGTATCAACGCGGCGCATTGTCGCTCCAGTGGACGGCAAACGATGAGAATGACGATACGCTCGTTTACGACGTATATTTCCGCGCGGTGGGCGAAACCGCCTGGCGAGAGCTGAAGGCCGGAATTACGGACACTTTCCTGACCGTTGACGGACAGTCGTTTGCCGACGGACAGTACGTTTTCAAGGTCGTCGCGCGTGACAGCGTATCGAACCCAACGCAATATGCCCTGAGCGGCGAGCGAATGACAGAGACGGTCGAGATCGACAATACGCCACCGACGATCGCCGAAGCCTCACCTGCAGCAGTGACGAACGGCATTGCTCGAATTTCGTTCGTCGCAACAGACGCAGCGTCGTACATCTCGCGTGCGGAATATAGTGTTAACGCCGGCGATTGGAAGCCGATCTATCCGCAGGACGGAATAGCCGACAGCTCGGCTGAGAATTTTGTTGTTGAGGTCGCGGCCGGAAAGGCGTCCGCGGTGACGATCCGCGTGTTTGACGCCAACGGCAACTCGGGAAATTATCGTGTTTTGGTGAAATAGATCAGCCGTTCTTCGGGAGCGTCATCGTGCGGCCCTCGGTATCGACCTCGAGATGGCGAGTTGTGTTGTCTGTTACGCTCGGCGGGACGAGATCGCCCGTCTTGTAACGCGATTCAACTGACGCAGGAGCGGGCTGCCGGTCGGGAAGCCCGTAGCTTGGCGGCGGCGCGACGATCTGATGCGGCATTCCCGCAGCGAATGCAGCCTGGCCTTTTTCATACCGACGAAGCTGCATATACTGTGCGACTCCGGCTCCCAAAGAGGCGAAGGCCGGGATCAGCATCCAGAACCACCAACCCGTTCCCATTCGTGAGAATGCAAGGGCTATCGAGACGGCAAGGAAGGCAAATCCGGTAAAAAGCTTTCCGATCGCCCGCTCGTAGGTTATCGGCTTTCCTTTGTCGCATTGAAGCGCAGGACTCGCAGCCTTCGCCGCGAGGGTTCCCGCAATATCGGCGATCTCCGTACCGCAGCCACGGCAGAATCTGCTTCCTTCGGGATTGGTCTGACCGCATTTTGGACAAAACATAACTCGTTATTCTACACCTTTACCGACCTTCGCTGTCGCTGCGCCTCGAATAAGATTACGCCCGAAGCGACGGAAACGTTCAAAGAATCTATTTTTCCATACATCGGGATCTTGACCAAGACATCGCAATTCTCGGCGACAAGCCGATGCAGCCCACGGCCTTCGCCGCCGAGGATGAGGGCGGATGGACGCGTCCAATCCCATTGATCGTACGACATTTCGGCGTCAACCGACGTGCCAACGACCCAAATATCGCGTTTCTTCAGATCGTCGATAAAGCGGTTCAGGTTCTGCGTTTTTGCGACACGCAGATGCTCTACGGCTCCGGCCGAGGCCTTCGCAACCGTGTCTGTAAGGCCGACGGAGCGGCGGTCCGGGATGACGATGCCGTCCGCATTCGCACATTCGGCCGTGCGGATGATCGCGCCGAAATTTCGCGGATCCTCGACGCCGTCAAGAACGACGATCAGCGGCGTCTCGCCGCAGTTCTCAAAGATCTCATCGACCTGCGCGTATTCCGCCGGCGAGACGAACGCGACCACGCCCTGAAGATTCGCGCCGCGGTCGGCGAATTTTGCGAGGGCTTCGCGTGCGACTCGCGTGAAGGGAACCGAGTTCGACCGTGCAAGATCGATCACCTCGGAGAGGCGCGCCTCTTTTGCTCCCTGAGCGATCATCACGCGGTCGACACGTCGCGGATCGGCACGCAAAGCCTCAAGGACCGGCGAAACGCCGAAGAGGACGTTGTCCGTTTGCCGCGGATGTTCGCGTTCGCGGGGCTGTCGCGGGAACTTTCGATTATCTTTTGAGTTCATCGAGATCGAGTGCCTGAAGGCGCGAGAATTTCGTAAATTGCCGCGTGTTGTCCATCGTCGAACTTCGGCCGTAACGCCGCTGGCCGATGCCCGTACGCACACGCCCGAGACCGTCCGTTCGGCTCGCCGCAGGCCACGGGCCGCTCAAAATATTTTGGAGATCGGCGTGTTCAACAACAGATCGAGCTTGCGGGGCCGCACGCCGGAGCATTGCGATAAGCCGCTCGAAATTCTCCGCAGCAAGAAGCGAACGCTCGCTGCCGAGTGTCGAGAAATCAAAGCCGGTCGAACGGATCGTCAACGGCGTGAGCCTGCCTCTAAAGTAGATATCGAGGATCTGCGAATCGCGCACGTCCGAGCTTTCGTCCGTGACGGTCGAGCGTTTTCGCATACCGCGTTTCTCGAATGTCGTTGTCGTGAATACCTGCAAATGGCCGAGGACGACCGCCGTTAGATCTTCCACAGGACGGCTTTCCTGCACGCCGCGATTAAAGTCGTTGAAGGTGAGAACGCCGCCGTCGAGCTCGAGTTTCGAGATGCGAAGGCCGGGCTTGTCCGCTCCCAAACTCTCATCGCTTACGATCGCCGTCGGAATATCGTTGAGGCGTTTTCGGGCGAGTTCGGCAAGGTTTTCCGTCGAAAAGCGTGCGATCGGAAGCAGTGCATCCGAGGTCGGAAAGCCTTTTGCATCTCCGAGCGAAAATCCGAGCGACAAAAGCTCAGCCTCGGCCGCAGAACGCGCGAGATCTTTCGCCTTGGCGACGATCGTCCAGCCAAGGGCGTCCGGTTCAAGGTCGTTCGCAACGACCTTGACTTGCGAGATCAGCTCGTCGCGGACGACGAGTTCAGCACCGCAATAGATACAGTTCGTTCGATTCGGCGCGTTGTCGCGGCCGCATTTCTCGCAAGCCGACAATTCGTCCTGCGAAAAGGCGATCTGGACGGCCTGGACCGGCTGGCCGGCGATGTTTTCTGTCTCTTCTGCCATCGTTCGTGCCTGCGGCTTCGTGGCCGCAGGCGAATGCATTCGATATTATCACCCTGCGTGACAGAAATGCTTGACCCGAACGCCTCGTCAAGGGCAAACTATAAGAGAAGGCCCCGCTTTGCGGCCATTCTGTTTAGAGAATCTTATTGATATTGATACGAAAAAGAATCCAAAAATGAGGCCGTGCGGCCTCGGACCGTTTTAATTGCTAAGGTATTTTGTTCGTCCGACAGCCTATTTGATCCGATCTTCAGAAAGTTTGCAGGGTTCTTTATTTCTCACCTAAACAGTCTAAGCGTCCGTCTTGCGGTTCCCAAAAACTTTATTCAAGGGGTGTGAACGGATGCATTTCGACACAAAGACAAGTTCTTCCTGGCAGCTTGGCAACCGCGGGCGCGTTGCCGTCTTTATCGACGGGAACAACCTGTTCCACGCGGCTCGCTTCCACAATATCGACATTGATTACAACAAGCTTCTGCGGGTCTTGCTTGGCGACGGCCGCCTCTTGCGTGCGTTCTTTTACACGGGCGTCGATGCCGGCGCCGAACGCCAACAGGGCTTTCTGCTCTGGATGAGGCGGAACGGATTTCGCGTCGTCCAAAAAGAGCTGAAGACGTTCTACGATGGCACGCGCAAGGCGAATCTCGATGTCGAGATCGCAGTCGATATGCTTAGCCTTGCGGGCCGCTACGACACCGCCGTGCTCGTATCGGGCGACGAAGATTTCGTCTATGCGATCAACGCTGTCGCCTATAAGGGCTGCCGGGTCGAGGTCGCGGGCTTTCGGTCGAATACGGCGCCGAGGCTGATCGACGTCGGCGATTTCTTTATCGACCTCGGCGACATCGCGGATATGATCCGTAAGGACACGACCAGCGGCGATTACGAGATGCCTTCATTCCCGCCGAATGTGAGTACGCCGCCGGAGACGTCGGCCTTTGCGGCCGACGACCGCGAATCGCCGGAGAATATTGCAAAATTCGACCGAGTAAGAGAGCGAAGATGAAGACCTTTACGCTTTCCGAAGCGAATGCCGCCCTGGCCGAGCTCATACCTGACCTCGAAAAACTCCAAAGGCATCACCACCTTCTCACTTCGCAACGTGAAGCGGCCGAGGCTGCAAGTGCGGCTGCAGAGTCCGGCGGCGGCGGTATGGCCTTGGGGACGGAATATGTGAATGCTCTTTGCGAGCTTCGCGAGATCACCTCGGCGCTCGACGAACGCGGTATCGAGATAAAAGATTTCGCCCGCGGACTGATCGATTTTCCGTCGCTTCGGAACGGGCGACTCATCTATTTTTGCTGGCAGCTTGGCGAAGGCAGCGAGATCAGGTTCTGGCACGAACAGGATGGCGGATTCGCCGGACGCAAGCCTCTCTAGGCGCAAAAAGATCCAAAAATAACAACTATTGCTTACTTCAACTGCTTAAATCGCGGCAAGTAGATGTATTTTGTGCGCTTTAGTATTGACTGCTTAATGTAAATGTTGATAACATCACTCAAGTTTTGCCGATATTCCAGCTCAAGAATGGGCGATCAAGCACGAAAACTTTAAGCTTATGAAATGTCCGGTCTGCGCACGAGATCTGGCACCCACACTTTCGATCTGTCCGACCTGTGGGGCAATGAGGAACGATTCGGTGAGGGAAGAGCTTCAGACGAAGATCACCTCAGGCCCGCTCTCAAAGAGCAAGGCCGCCGCGGCTGCTCCGATCGAGAGGCCCGCGGCAGACGCACCGGCCGTAAGCCTCACCGCAGAAACACCAAAGGTTGAGGCCGCTGAGAAGCGTCCCGCAGAAACGGTCCCGGGCGGCCCGACCTCGGGGCTTCGCCAACCGGCAAAGACCAGCCCGACGCTCGTCGGCTTTCAAGGGAAGGAAACCGCTATACCCGAATGGCGGCTTCAAATGCAGAATGCTGTTCGCCAGCGGATGGGAATGGCCTCCGAACCGGCGGCAGTCGCGGCACCGACGCGGCCGGCTGCCGCTGCAGCAAGGACCACGGCGGCGCCTGCTTCCAAACCGCGTACAGTTTCTATACCGCAGGACGCCGATCCGCGACTCGCCGCTGCCTTAGGCCGCATACAGGCGTCTCGCCACGCATTTTCGACCCGAGCTGCACAACCCGCCGCTCCGGCGAGGGTCCCGGCCCAGAAGAACCCGCGGTTCAATGTCGTCCCGCGGACGCAAGCGGCAGCGCCGGCACCCGCACGTAGAGTTCTGCCGGAACCGTCGTTCTACACACCGATGCCGAGGTCGTTCGAGGCTCCGATGCCGAAGCCTTTTGAAGCTCCGATGCGCATCAAACTCGACACGAACAAGCTGCCGAAGCTTGCCGAGATCGTCCCGCAGCGTGAAGAGTCGTTCGAAGCCTTAAAGGAGATCCACGACGAAGAGTCGATCCATGCCTCGACGCCGGTCGAGACGGCCACGGTCAGCAGATTCGTGATCAATGCCGAGGCCGACGAAACCGAAGCCACTGCCAACGAGTTCGAAGACGAAGAACTCGAAGATCTCGCACCGCTCTCGATGCGCGTCAATGCTGCTCTATTCGACCTGATCGTCGGCATCGTCGCGACACTGATCTTGATGTCGCCGTTCGTGCTCTCGGGCGGCGAGTGGGTATCGCTTTCGGGCGGTCTGCTTTTTGCCGGGGCTCTTGCCGTCGTGCTTTTCCTATATACGACTTTCTCGGTTGCCTTCGTTGGCAAAACGCTCGGTATGCGGCTTTTCTCGCTCGAGGTCGTTGATATTGAAGAGAACGAATACCCGACGATGCAGCAGGCGGCCGTCAGCTCTTCGGTCTTCCTGCTTTCGATCGCATTCGCCGGGCTCGGCTTTGTCCCGATGTTCTTCAATCCGGAGCGTCGTGCCGCCCACGACCTAGCGTCCGGCACGATCGTCGTTCGCGAATTCTGATCCGGCCAGTAACGCAGCCTGCGGCCTCCAACGCGTGAGAAGTGATATTCTCTCGACCTGGAGGCCGAACTATTTCCGATGCAGATCACACGCGAGGAACGCTTAGAAGCAGAACGCCGCGAGAAGGTCGTGCAGTTTGCCGCCGAATTGCGAAAGCGCGTCGGCGGAGATGTCGCTCGTGCCCGGCGGCTTCTTAAGAATCTTGACGGCGACCTCGCAAAACACGGCGACCCTGAGCATTGGAAGCGGCTCGGCGACATTTTGCTCGCGAATGTCAGCGGCGCAAAACGCGAGGGCGTGGGCTTTCGAGTGACCGATTATTTTGACGCGTCGGCGCCGGAGATCATCATCGAAGCCGATCCGCGTCTCTCTGCCTCCGAGGCAGCAGAAGAGTATTTTCGGCGTTATCAGAAGGCGCGGAACGGCCGCGAGATGATCTCGGGCCGTATCGAGGCGACACGCGCAAAGATCGCCGCCGCCGAAGAACGCCTCGCGGAGATCGAGGCTGCAGAAGCTGCCTCCGACCTTGAGAAGCTGAACACGATCCTTCCGGCAATGAAGGCGCCGACCGAGACGCGCAGGGCAAAGAAACGCGATCCGAAGATCAAAGGCGTTCGGCGTTTCGTCTCGTCGGACGGATTTGAGATATTGGTGGGCAAAGGCGCTGAGGACAACGATTACTTGACGACGCGGCTTGCGTCGGCCCGTGATACCTGGCTGCACGCTGCCGACCATTCCGGTTCACACGTCGTGATACGAAATCCGAATCGAAAAGAGATCCCGCAGCGAACCTTGAGAGAAGCCGCATCGCTTGCCGCGTTCTACAGTTCGGCGAGGCAGTCTCCCAGAGCGGCCGTCAATTATACAGAGCGAAAATTCGTGAACAAGGTAAAGGGCGGTGCTCCCGGCCTTGTCCGTCTCGCATCGTTCAGGACGATCGATGTCAGGCCGGAGGTGACGGTGGAAAAGATCGAGTAGCGTTTCGCCGAGGCAGGATCGGCTCGCCTATTCGGCCATCAGATTATCGACACTCGTCTTGAGTTGGGAGATCACTTTCGGGCCGCCGCCGACGAAAACTCCGCGGAGTTTGCCCTCGCGGTCAACGAGGAAGCTTTCGGGAACGGCAGAGACCTGCGAGATCTTCTGCAGTTTCTTGCTAACATCAGGCTGAACGCGGGCAAGCTCATAGTTGAGCCTCATCTTCTTTGCAAACGCCTCGATGTCCTCGATCGGTTCTGGTTCGTCCGTGTCCTGAAAGCCCACGTTCAAGCCGACCACTTCGAAGCCTTTGTCGCCGTATTTCTTTTGCAGTTCGATGAGGTGCGGCATTTCCTCGCGGCATGGCCCGCACCACGTTGCCCAAAGATTCAGGAGCACGACCTTGCCGCGTCGATCCTTGATCCGCATCGTGCCGCCTTTTACAAGCTCGATATCGACATCGACAATATCATCCTTAAGAACGGGGTAATTGTTACCCACAGGTTTCTCCTGCTGCGATCCGTTTGCGGCAGATTCAGCAGAACCGCATCCTGAAAGACTCGAAAAAAGGAGTGCAAGGCAAGAAAAAAGTACGATCTTTGGAAGAAATGACTTCATAAACATTATCCCGTTCATCGAATATCCTTTATCCGCAAAACGAGCACGGCCGCGAATGCCAATATACAAAACATTAGCATCAGGACGAACTGATTCAAAACTTCGTTCATCCAGGGATGAAGGAACGTGACGAATCCGGAAAGGTCGTCCGGTATCTTCCTTGCGTTCGGAACGGCAGGCATTTCGTCGAGGTCAGGCCTCGGCGGCGAGAGTCCGGCATTGCGTTCATCGTCGTATTTGCGGAGCTTCGCCTCGGTCTTTGATTGATAATCGCTGAGGTCTTGGCGCGCCTTTGCGAGGATCGCATCATTGTCCTCTTCGACCTGTTTATAGAGCCCTCGGCCCGAAGTCGCATCGCCGGCCGCGGCACCTTCCGGTTCGAGAGTCGCGAGCGTAGAAAAACGCTTCATCGTATCGAACGACCAAGCCGCCGGAATGGCCATTGTGAGCGGCCTTGAGACGCTGTTCGGAACGCCGAAGATACCGGAGAGAAGAATCTGCGGAATGAGAACGAGCGGGACGAGCGTCGTCGCCATCTGATTCGTCCTGACGGACGCCGAGATAAAAAGCCCGATCGCAAGCCCGACCGCCGCACTCAAAAGCATCGCCCAGAATTGAGGAATACCAAAAAGTTCGCCCGGCATGGTGCCTTTAACGAGAAGGTCGGCGGCCTTCAGCGGCAGAAAGAGCAGAATGCACTGGATCCCGACAAAAAGGCCGAGCACCGTGAACTTTGAAGCGATGTACGGAAGAAAGCCGAGATTCACCATACGCTCGCGTTCGTAGATCGGCCGTTCGGAGACGATCTCGCGGGCGGCGATGCTTGTGCCGAACCAGATCGCGACGATCGACAGCATAAAGTAGATGAAATCCCGCGGGCCAGAAGGATTCACGGCGGCGAGCGTCAACGCCGCAACGATCGGTGCTTCGGCGAGCAGTAGAGCGATGTTGAGTTTGTCCCTGAGCAGGACCTCAAGATATCGACGCGAGAGCGTCGCCCATTGCCGTATCGATCCGAGTACACCGAGACGTGTCCGTCGCGCACGTCCTCCGACTTCGGCTGCCGCGTTCTGAGACTGCGGCTCTTCGACGTACTTTCGAAAATCGGGCGACGCAAGATATACCTGTCGAAAACGCTCAGCGGCCGCATCGAGCGTTTCATTCTCTGTCGCTTCGAGACGATCGAAAAGCGTGCGGATGTCCGACACGCCGAACGCCTTCAACGCGCCGTCGGGCGTTCCGAAATAGACGAGGCGGCCCTGGAGCATTATCGCGACCTTGTCGAACATTCGCACGGTCTCTGCTGCGTGGGTCGTCAGAATTACGGTGCGTCCGGAATCGGTGATCTGGCGGAAGAGCTCCATCATCGAGAATTCGGTTTGAGGATCGAGGCCGCTCGTCGGTTCATCAAGAAAGAGAAGCGACGGCCTGGTGATCAGCTCAACTGCGACAGAGACACGTTTTCGCTGGCCGCCCGACAGGTCCGAGACGCGCACATCGCGACGCGATAGCAGGCCGCTTACGTCGAGGACCTCGTTGATCGTACGGTCGATCTCGCTCCGGCTTACGTCCCGAGAAAGCCGCAGTTTTGCAACGTAAAGCAGCGTTCGATAAACGGTGAGTTCGCGATGGATGATGTCGTCCTGCGGAACGAGGCCGATAGAATGTTTCAGCGAGGCAAGCTCTCGATAGAGGCCGCGGCCGTTCACCGTTATCGAGCCGCTGTCAGGTTTGTGTACGCCGCTCAATGCGTGCATCAGAGATGTCTTACCCGAACCTGAAGGCCCGATGATGCCGACGAATTCGTTCGGGAGAATGGTCAGCGAAATATCGTTGATCAGGTCGAATCGGCCGCCTTTTGCCCGCACGGAACTTGAAACGTGTGCGGCGTCTATCCGCATCTTTGCCCGCGTGTCGAAAACGCCCACAGTTCCGGCAGTATCGACCCTGATAGAGAACGGCCCGATCTGGACGATGTCGGCCGGCGAGATCGCAGCGGAAGATGTCGGGACGCCGTTCAGATAGACGCCGTTCGTTGAGCCGAGGTCTTCGATCGAAACTTGTCCTCCCGACGAACGAAGGCGCGCGTGCCTTGAAGAGATATCGAGGCCGTCAAGCCGAATGTCGCTCTCAGCGGCACGGCCGATCACGAGTTCGGACCTTCCGCCGAACGCGATGGACATTATTAATTCCGCGTTTGCCGCATTCTTGTTTGCGGCGGCTTCGGCCGGGCGTCCCAGGCGCGCGACTATCGTCTTTCCGTCGTTCGCAAATTGTTGGAATTCGGCCGCACTTTGCGAGAGATGTGCAACTCGCTCGTTCGCAAGGGAATTCTCGAAGGCCGAAGGCTGCGAAGGTGCGGAGAAAACGGCGACCGGCCCGCCGGGCCCGAACCGTATTCGATCGCCGTCCGCCAACGGCGTCGGTGCCGTTAGCCGCTGGTCGTTCACGAACGTTCCGTTAAAACTGCCGCGGTCTTCGACGAAATAGTCGCCGCCCCGTTGAACAACAGCCGCGTGATTTCGCGAGACCATCGTATCCGTCGCAGCGAATGCCACCGTGTTCCCGGGATCGCGGCCGAAGGTGATCTCAGAGCCGCCGAGGACAACGGGCGTACGTGCGGGATCATCAGGGAAACGCAATTCTGCCGAGGTTATTTGCACGGCAGCGGCCTGCGCGGCGAGTTCGATCGCAACAACGCCAAGCGACGGCCCGTTCGTGCCGAGCTGAATGACATTACCGATCTCGATGCGAGCTCGAGTGATCCGTCCGCCGTTCAGGAACGTCCCGTAGCTAGAGCTTAGATCGGTGAGGTAGCAGCCGTCAGGTTCGAAGACGATCTCGGCATGCCGTCGCGACACCATCGGGAAACGGTCGTTCGCAAAGACGATGTCACATTCTGCCGGGTCGCGTCCAAGCGAGATGCGAGCCTGCGCGAACGCCGTTTGCTCGCCGACGGCAAGCCCGGTCGCGACGCCTGTAAGGACGATCTTCATCCGACGAAAACGGACGGCTTGCCCATTAGCGGGAACGCAGTTTCGTAGGCGCTTGCGATACGCAGGATCTCGGCTTCGCCCCAGAAATTGCCGACGAGCTGGAGCCCGATCGGAAGGCCGTCGGATGAGAGGCCGCACGGTACGCTAACGGCAGGCACGCCCGCAAGATTTGCCGAGACGGTGAAAATATCGCTCAGATACATCGCAAGCGGGTCGTCGAGACGTTCGCCGATCTTGAAAGCCGTCGTCGGCGACGTTGCCGTCAAGATAGCATCGCAACTCTTGAATGCCTCCGAGTAGTCACTCTTAATAAGGGCGCGGACCTTCTGCGCCTTTGCGTAGTACGCGTCGTAGTAACCGCTTGAAAGGACGTAGGTGCCGAGCAGGATGCGCCTCTTTACTTCGGCGCCGAAACCTTCGTCCCGCGTTCTCATATACATCTCGCGGAGTCCGGCTGCCTCTTCAGCACGAAAGCCGTAGCGGACGCCGTCAAAACGCGCAAGGTTCGATGAGGCTTCGGCCGTCGCGATGATGTAATAGACCGCAATGCCGTAGGCCGCATGCGGGAGCGTGATATCGACGGGGACCGCGCCGAGTTTTTCGAGATTCTCGATCGCCTGCTCGACGGTCGCTTTTACGTCCGGGTCTAGTCCCTCGCCGATCAGATCACGGACGATGCCGATACGCTTTCCGTTGATGTCGCCGGTGAGTTCGGCGGTGTAGTCCGGCACTTCGACATCTGCGGAGGTCGAATCCATAGGGTCGCGTCCGGCGATCACGCCGAGCACGCCCGCGATATCACGGACGTTCTGCCCGAAGATGCCGATGTTGTCGAGCGACGATGCGAACGCGACGAGGCCGTAACGCGAGATGCGCCCGTAGGTCGGCTTTAGGCCGGCGATGCCGCAAAATGATGCCGGTTGTCGAACGGATCCGCCCGTCTCGCTGCCCAGAGCGGCACGCACGACGCCTGATGCGACCGCCGCCGCAGACCCGCCGGAACTCCCACCCGGAACGCGTTCTGTGTCCCACGGGTTCTTTACCGTTCCGAACGCTGAGGATTCGTTCGATGAGCCCATTGCGAACTCATCCATATTTGTCTTGCCGACGACGACGGCGCCCGCGGCCTTGAGCCTTTCGACGGCGGTCGCATCGTAATGCGCTTTGTAGTTCGAAAGGATCCGCGAACCGCAGGTCGCCTGCATTCCTTTGACGCAGATGTTGTCTTTGATCGCGATCGCAACGCCTTTTAGTGGGGCGTTGTCGGACGAGCGCTCGGCCTCCGCGGCCTGTTCGAGAGCGCGTTCACGCTCGATGCTTAGAAAGGAATTAAGCTCGCCGTTCACGCTTTCGGCGCGGTCGAGGATGCCTTCGATTTCTTTAACTATTGACATAAAAAGAGCTTATTTTGATGCCGGATCGGGTGTAACGCCGTTTATCAGCCAAGCACCGGCGCGTTTCACGACGTCCACAAGCACATCCTTTTGCACGGTCGTGTAATCGTCCTTCCAGTAGATCTGCACCTGCACGGTCGCGTCATCGGGTGACTTCAATGTGCAGTCGCCGATCTTGAACGTGCGCGGAAAAACGTCGGACGCCGTAAAATAATCGGTCTTTGAATCGCTCGTCGAGAGCGTTTTGAACAAGTCCTCGGTGAGGTATTTCTTTCGTTTCTCAAGATTCTCGGGCGACGGCGTCATATCATTTCCAAGATGGAATGAGTAGAATCTTCGAGCTTCATCGCTCGCCTGTCCGCATGGAGATTCATCGAATGTCTCGACGCGGCACGATGCCGCAAAGACGGTCGCCAGGACGGCGATCACCACCAGACCCCAGAACCTTGATCGATCTAAGATGCGTCCGAACATTCGATAAACCTCACAAGACCTTCGGCACGCGAAAATGTCCGGCGACAGGATCGGGCGCCTGGCCGGTCGCTTCTTCGGGCGAGAATGACGGCCGGATCTCGTCCGCACGTATCGTCTTTGTCGCCTCCCCTTCGGCGGTGAGGCCGCCAAGCATCGGTTCGGCGGAACTCGTGTCGAGAGCGTTCAACTGCTCGATATATTCGACGATCCCGGCAAGCTGCGGGCCGTAGATCGCGGCCTCCTCGTCGGTGATCGCGATATGTGCCAGTTTTGCAACGTGTTTTACGTCCATAAAAAATATTCGCCGGCTTCGCTCAGCGGGAAAGATACGCGGCGGCGGCCTCGATGAACGCCATGCGCAGGTTCGCGTCATCGATCCTTTCTGCCGCGAGGTGAAGTTCGCGTGCGACTTCTGCAGGCTCGGATCCTGCGGTTGGCTGCGAAGAGTTTTCAAAAAGTGCAGGGTCGATCGTAAATCCGATATAGGCGACCGACCCGTTGCCGCAAAGAGTATTCAACTTTGCGAGAATGTGCCCCGCGAGAGATTCGAGATGCACCTTCCATGTCTTGTCAGCGACGGCGACCGTCAGGCGTTTTCTGTCGAGCCGCAAAGGCCGCGTCCGCTTATCGACAAGTTCACCGACCGCCGAAGGCCAAGCTGCGAAAACCAGGCTTTCCAACGCTTCGGGAGCGGCATCAACTTCGCCCAAAACGCTCGATATCGTGCTGAAGATCGGCTCCATTAGCTACTTATCCTGCTCATAATTTATCATTTTAGGGGCGTATTCCGACAATGCGAAGCGCCTGCTTCACATAAAACAATGATCGATCTGCCTAGAATCACACTCGCGTCGGGAAGTCCGAGGCGAGTAGAGATACTGGAGTCCGTCGGCTGGCCTTTTGAAAGGCAGGCGGCGGATATTGACGAATGCGAGGTTGCGGGCGAAGCGCCCGAGGATTACGTCGTAAGGCTTGCCCGCGAGAAGGCACTCGTTGTCGCGGAAATGCGTCTGGGCGAGGTTGTGCTCGGTGCCGATACCACGGTCGTTGTTGACGGACGGATCCTTGGAAAGCCGACGGGCCTTGACGATGCGAAGCGAATGCTGCGGGAACTTTCCGGCCGCTCGCACTTCGTGCTGACGGGCATCGCGGTCGCCGCGGACGGCCGCGTCGAGACCGCCTTAGAGCGCACGCGCGTCGATTTTCGCGAGATGAACGAGGACGAGATCGAGTTTCTTGCCGAAAAAGGCGATCCGCTCGACAAGGCCGGAGCTTACGCCGTTCAGGCACAGGCGGCCCTGTTTATCTCGGGCATCGACGGCGATTACTGGAATGTTGTAGGCTTGCCGATCGGGCTGGTGTATCGGTTGATAATGAAAAAGCCCGGCGTTTGAGCCGGGCCTGTGATTCGATCTTAGAGAAGTTTGTCGATCGCCTTTGATATCGGGAGCGAAGTATCACCTTTCGGGTCAAGTCCGCCGAACGGTTCGCCGGCAACGGCGCCCGTTTTGTCGAGAATGACGAACGACGGCACCTGCTCGACCCGAAGTTTGCTCATCACGACCGAACCATCCGGATCGCGAAGCATCGGAATGCTGATCTTGTTCTTTACCGCGAACTGCCGCAACTCCGCATCACCGACCGCATTCCGTGATGTCTCAGGATCGGTCGCGACGAAGTAGAAGACTACCGGCTTTGACGCGTATTTCTTGACAAGCGTGTTCGTGATCGATGCCTGCTTTTCAGAAAGCGGAAGCCAGCTTGCCCCGACAACAAGCACGACGACCTTTCCTCGCTGTGCCGTCACATCAACGCTGCGCCCGTCGAGAGACCTCAGCGAAGCCTGGCCGAACGCGGTCGCTGCAAGTGCCGCCGTCAAACCGAGAATGCCGATGTAAAGGTTCAGTCGTTTCATCTTCCTGTTACGCGAAGGCGCCAACTCAGCGGACATCTTCCGTGCTCTTTAGATGCAAAATTGATGCCAAACTACTGCCTGTTATCGAGAATGAGGTTGTCGATCAGTCGAACGCCTCCGATCTCGATCGCGGCAGCGATAAGGACTTCGCTATCCCCAATCTTTTCAATAGGTTGCAGGGTCTTTCGGTCAACGATAGAGACGTAATCCAATGTAGCGGCCGGTTCCTTTTTGATCGTGTCTTTCACGATCTCGGCGAGCGATGCCGCATTTGGTTCACCGCCCTTGAAGGCTCGCTCAGCGGCACACAAAGCGTCGAATAGGACTACCGCCTTTTTCCGATCGGCGTCCGAAAGCCGCTCATTCCGCGACGACATCGCAAGGCCGGAAGGTTCTCGGACCGTTGGCAGGACAGCGATCTCCATCTCAAATCCGAGGTCGCGAGTAAGGCGTTCGATGACGGCGACCTGCTGCGCGTCCTTTTGACCGAAGAAAGCGATGTCCGGCCGGATCGTATTGAAAAGTATCGTCACCACGGTCGCGACACCGCGAAAGTGGCCGGGCCGGAACGCGCCTTCCATTCGCGAGGTGAGGCCTTCGACATCTACATATGTTGAGAAGCCTTCGGGATAGATCTCGTCGGCATCAGGTGCGTAGATGTAATCCACCCCGAGTTCAGCGAGCATCGCGGCATCTTGCGTCAGGTCGCGAGGATATTTTTCGAGGTCGGCCTTGTCGTTGAACTGAGTGGGATTCACAAAAATCGAGACGATGGTGATGTCCGTACGTTGGCGGCATTCTTCGACGAGTTTGAGATGCCCGGCGTGCAGTGCGCCCATCGTCGGGACGAATCCGACCTTCTTGTCGTCACGCCGAAACTTGCGTGAGATCGAGAAGATGCGCTGTCTTCGGTTGATGATCTCCACTGTTCACCTCGGGTGCCCGGCTCGAACGGCGAGCGAGGCTGCTTGCGAGACGGTCATCTCGCGGCCATTTCACGCTTTGTCTCTTCTGTCAGGCCGTAAGACTCGGAGTCGTTCGGATACGCTCCGGTCTTTACGTCAGCGGCCCAGTTCTTAATGGCGTCGGTCATTACCTCTCGAATATTCGCGTACTGCCGCACGAAACGCGGCTGCCTGCCGAACGTCATTCCCACGAGATCGTGAAGCACAAGCACCTGAATATCACATTCGAGTCCCGCACCGATGCCGATCGTCGAGATCTCAAGTTCCTTAGTGATCATCGCGGCAAGCTCGCGTGGGACGAGTTCGAGAACGATCGCGAAGGCGCCGGCTTCTTCGAGCATTTTGGCGTCCTCGATCAGGCGCTTCGCATGTTCGGCGGTTCGTCCTTGAACGCGGTAGCCGCCCATTTTATAGACCGACTGCGGCGTTAGCCCAATATGAGCGACGACCGGGATCTCTTCATCGACGAGCCTTCGCACAAGAGCGGCACGATTGCGGCCGCCTTCGAGTTTTACCGCCTCTGCGCCGCCGTACTTCATCAAGCGAAGAGCATTTTTGACGCTTTCGTTCTCGCTCACATGATACGTTCCGTAGGGCATATCCGCGACGACCATTGCCCGTTCCGTGCCGCGTTTTACGGCGATGCAAGCGGAGGTGATCTCGTCGAGCGACACAGGTATCGTGTTGCCGTAACCGTGTATGACGTTGCCGATGCTGTCGCCGACGAGGATGATGTCAACGCCCGCTTCATCGACTATCCTTGCGGTCGGATAATCGTATGCCGTAAGGCAAACGAGCTTTTCGCCTTTTTCCTTTGCGGCGCGAATGGCCGGCAAATAAACCTTGCCTTCGCGATCAGGTTGAAGGTATGCCATAAATTTGCTCAAGAATAGCGTTTTTTTTCGCCAATAGCTAGCAAATTCAACGCGGTTTTCACATGCTCGCCGCTTAGGCCGCCGCCTCGCCTTTTGTGTGGGCGTTCGGAGACCAGCGGTGCACGGCGCTTCTATCCTCCGACGCGGCAAGGAGCTCGACGACCTCGGTCTTCAGTACGGGATGCACGAAATTCGGGATCAGTTCTGCGAGCGGCCGCAGGACGAATTTCCGAAGATGCATCCTCGGATGCGGAACGGTGAGAAATTCCGTGTCGATGACCTGCGACCCAAAGAAGATGATGTCGAGATCCACCGTGCGTGGTTTTTTTGCACCGGGCGGCCTGTCGCCGCGGCCGAGCAGATATTCGATCCGCAAAAGGCGGGCCAGCATCTGCGACGGCTTTACGTCCTTTACGACGACCTCGGCGGCCATATTAAGGAACTTCAGGTCGGTGTCGATGCCGACGGGTTCCGTCTCGTAGATCGTTGAGAGACGGCGGACGGCGAGGTCCGCCTCGATAAGGCCGCGAACCGCGAGGAGCAGGTTGCCTGCGCGGTCGCCGAGGTTCGAGCCGAGGCTGATGTATGCGAGGGTGCCGTCAAGCTGCATTTGCATCCAACTCCTCTTGCAGCCCGTCGATCGCATCAAGAAGGATGGTAAATCGCTCACCGAAAGGCGTCAGCCGATATTCGACGTGCGGCGGCACTTCGGGAAACTCTTCCCGATACAGTATCCCGAATCTTACAAGCTTGCGAAGGCGTTCATTCAGGACTTTCGTCGTCAGCCCTTCGACGCTTTTCTCCATCGCACCGGGACGATTTACGCCGCGCTTTACAAGGTCGATAACAGAAAGCGACCATTTGCAGCGAATGATGTTCTCGACCATCCGCTTTACGTCCCGGCTCTCGGAAATTTCTTTTATCGTATCCTTCACAATCCGAACCAAAAAGTGCCTATCGCACTGAAAAGTGCCTACTTATCACGGCGTAACCAACTTGCTACGCTCTAAGCATACCGCAGATCTTGTGCGGTAAAAAAGGAGAAGACAAGGAGAAAATTATGAAACAAAAAGCAATCTTTTATCATGCGGGCTGTCCCGTTTGCGTTAGTGCCGAGCATATGGTCGCGGATGCGATCGACGCGGGCCGTTTCGACGTTGAGGTCGTGCACCTTGGCGAGGATAAAGGCCGCGTCGGTGAAGCCGAGGCCGTTGGCGTAAGATCCGTTCCGGCGCTAGTTATCGACGGACAGCCGTATCACATCAATTTCGGCGCCTCGATCGACGCATTGAAGTAAATGAACATCTACATCGCCAGCAAGTGACCAGCGCTTGTCGGCCGAGGACTCCTCAAAGAGCGACGTTTGGGTACCCGTTCGCTCGGCGAGGAGTTCTTGCGCCGAAAGGTCGCACTAGAAGAGCCGTTCTTTTGCATTGAGCGCGATGAAGTGCTTCAATATGAAAGTCAGAGTTTAAGAACGGTATGCCGCGAAAAAGATTCCGACATAGCCCGCGTTTTGAGTCATCGGGAGATCATTCCTTTCAGGAATATCTCGTCAATCAAGATTCTCCATCGACAACCAGGACCGAACTGCTGAGGCTGATCCGCGGCGGCGAGGACACGTACCTCGAGCTAAAGGTCAAGCTTTCGAACAGCGAACGCATCGCGCAAGGCATCGTTGCTCTTGCTAATACGGACGGCGGAACGATAATTTTCGGCGTCAATGACCAACTCCGTATCGAAGGCGTAAGCAACCCCGAATGGGTGCAGGAAGAGCTTGCGCGGATCTGCCGCGAAGAGATCGTGCCGCCGATCGTTCCCGTTCTTGATACGATCGCGTTCGACAGCGGCAAGCGGATCGTCGCATTGGACATTGACGGCCGGCGAAGGCCGTATCGCACCCGCGACGGACGCTTTTACCTGCGTTTCGGCGCCGAAAAACGTGAGGTCAGCCGCGCCGACCTCTCGGCCTGGCTTGACGAGCTTCGGCCGCTCGGCTTCGAGAACATCCCGCTTCAGGACGTGAAGGAAACCGACCTTGACGATGCTCTTGTATGGAGCTTTGCGAGCGGCTTTGACGAGAACGCTCCGAACCTGAATCTTTATCAAACGAGCGATTTCCTGCGGAAAGACCTGCTGCTCGCCGTCGGCAACGCAGACGAATTCTTCCCTACGGTCGCTGCCTTGCTCCTATTCGGCAAGGATGAAAAGGTTGCTGAGATCCTGCCGCGTTCCAACGTCACGGTCGCTCGGTTTTCGGGTGACGGTGCTAATGCAAGCCTGATCGAGGCCGTCGAAGTGAAGGGAAATCTGCACACGCAGTACGAGGCGATCCTTGCGTTCATAAAGCGCTACGTCGATCTTGCGAAGGAGCGTCCGAAGCGAAAGCTGACGCTTGTCGGCGAAGGAGTTGCAAAGCCACGCGGGCATTATCATTTCTATTCGATCTCCGAGGCCGTGATCAACCTGCTTATGCATCGCGACCTTGCGATCCGCGATATTCGCACGCGGGTCAACATCTACGACAATTCGATCGAGTTCATCGATCCGCGGCGGACGAACGGATTTTCGCCGCCTGCATCGCGTGCGATCCGCTACGGGATAACGCAGCGGCTGAATCCGCAGATCGCGAGCATCTTTACGCGCCGTGAATACGGGATCAATACCCCGCACGGCGGCCTGCCGATGATCCTTCGCCAATCGGCCCGCTTCTCGGGCCGGCGCCCAGAGATCTACATTGCAAATGACGAATTCAAGCTCCGCATCTTTGCAGCCTGAGGCAGAAGGATCGATGCTTGGGGCCGGGCCGAAGGCATTGCTTTCGCTCGGAGCGGCCGTTCTTTATTTTTTCTCGAATCCGAAGCCGCAGAATTATTACGATTACACGTTTCGCGTGGCCGGCCGCCTTCTCTCGGGTGCGATCTCGCTTTCGGAACCGCCGCCTCCGTGGCTGAACGAATTCGTCCCTTTCAACGGCGGCCACTACTCGGTCTTTCCTCTCGGAGCCGTCATTTCGATGATCCCTGCCGCGTTGTTAAAGGCTATAGGGTTGATCGGCGAAATGCCCGGCGCCTTGATCGCGGCGATACTTGCGGGCGTTGCGGCGTGGCTGATGCTCTCGATCGCTGAAGGCTATAAAGTTTCGCAGGGACGCGCGATCCTGACTACCGCCGGCATTCTCTTTGGAACGTGGATGTGGACCAACTTGACGTTCGCGGGAGCATGGCAGCTTGCACTTGGCTTCGCCGTGGTCGGCGAACTTGGCGCGATCTATTTCACTTTCATTGACCGCCGGCCGGTTGTCGCGGGTGTGTTCTTTGCGATGGGGTTCGGGAACCGCACCGAGATACTTCTGACGGCACCGATCTTTTTCTACTTTCTATTTCGGCCCGAACCGGCCGGGAGAGATCGCGGCGACGCGGGCGATAGGCCGCTTGTCTCGGCGGCTAAATTCGCTATCGTGCCTTTCGTGCTCGGTGTTGCGACGCTCACGTATAACTTCGCGCGTTTTGGTTACATATCGGATTTCGGCTACGCGCGCATTCCCGGCGTCCTCAAGGAACCTTGGTATCGCCACGGAATATTTTCGACGCAGTACATACCGGGGCAAGCGTGGGAGATGCTGCTGAAGCTTTGGGATGTCGTCCCGAATTTTCCGTATCTTTTGCCTGATCCGTTCTCGAGCTCGATCCTTTTGAGCAGCCCGTTCCTGTTGTTGATCTTGCGGGTCGGAGCTCGTGACGGAGCCGTAAAGCTTGCCGCCTGGATCGCCATCTGCGTGATGACGATCGTCCTTTGGATGCACGGGAATTCAGGCGGATATCAATTCGCTTATCGCTACGCGATGGTGCTGCTGCCGTGGGTGTTCGTGATCCTGCTCGAATCCGCACCGAAACGGATAACGGCCTTTGAATGGTTCACTTACATCTTTTCGTTCGCGGCAAACATCTATGCGTGCTGGCTCTTCCACTGGACAGAATTCTTAAAGCGATGAGGCTCACCGGGAACATCTAATGCTGCTCGATCTTTCGCCGCTAAAGGCCTCGCGGGATTACAGGCTGCTCTTCTTTGGGCAGTTGGTCTCGTTCTTCGGCTCGATGATGACGTTCATCGTCGTGCCGTGGCAGATGTATCAACTTACGGGCTCGAACGCGATGGTCGGTTTTATCGCGTTGGCGGAGTTCGTGCCAATGTTCTGCCTTGCGTTCATCGGCGGCGCGTTGGCCGATTACGTCGATAAGCGCAAGGTGCTTCGGTTCACCGAGATCGGCCAGACGCTGCTCACCGCCGTGCTCGTGCTGAACGCGCTTTTTGAACGCCCGTCGATCGCGGTGCTCTTCGTCGTGGTTGCTCTGCACGCAGGGCTTGCCGCACTTCAGCGGCCCGCATTTGAATCCTTTATTCAAAAGGTCATTCCGCCCGAGATGATGTCGGCCGTGATGGCACTCAACTCCGTGCGGTTCCATATCGGAATGATCGTCGGGCCTGCGATCGCCGGCATCATCGCAACGCAATTCGCTCCGGTTGACGCCTATCTGATCGACCTTGCGACTTTTGCGGCCTCGCTCGCCGCGGTTTTTATGCTGAAGTTCGTGCCGCCGCCGACCAACGCAGAACGCCCCGGCTTTGGTGCGATCACGCGGGCGATCAAGTACGCATTCTCGCGGCAGGAATTGATCGGCACGTATTTTATCGACATCGCAGCAATGTTCTTTGCCTTCCCGCAGGCGCTCTATCCTGCGCTTGCGACGCACTACGGCGACCAATACGTCGGGTTTTTCCCGGCATCGCTTGCCATCGGTGCGTTGATCGCGAGCCTGACATCGGGATGGACAAGCAAGGTCGAACGGCACGGCGCATTCGTCGTCGTCGCGGCGATCTTGTGGGGATTCGGTATTCTCTTTTTCGGATTATCGACGACGCTTGTGCCCGCGCTTCTTTTTCTCGGTGCGGCAGGGTTTTCGGATATGATCTCGGGTATCTTTCGCGGCTCTATCTGGAACCAGACGATCCCGAATCATCTTCGCGGACGCCTCGCGGGCCTCGAAATGATAAGCTATCTAACCGGGCCGATGCTTGGGAGTGCGAAAATGGGGATCCTTGCCGAGCATACGAGCGTCCGTTTCGCCCTTGTGTCCGGCGGTGCGACGTGCATCGTAGCGGTCGCACTCTCTGCCGTCTTTCTGCCGAAGTTCCTCCGATATCGCGGTTCGGAGGGCATTCGCCAGCGCGAGTTCGAGGAAGCTGTCCGCAGCGGCACGTTCACGGGCGAACGTCACGAATACGACGAGATGATGCGGCTTTCAGAAGCAGAATTTTGAGTCATTGCTATGCCAATTATCAGGAAACATGAGATCGAGAATCTGGAACAGCTAAGCGGCGACGAATTGGAAGTGTTCCTTCAGCTCGTCCCTGCGGATCAGGAGACGGTCAGTCGTCTATTCGATTTTATCGAGGACGAACTCTACGAGACGGAATGTGACCATCACTTGAAACACGCGATGATATTTATGATGCGCGAGCGGCTTGATTTCCCGAAATTGACGGCGTGGCTCAACAACAATGGCGGCTATTGCGACTGCAAAGTGTTAAAAGAGATCGCTCCGCATTGGCGTGCGAAGTTCGGAGACGATTAGCGGCTAGAGTCCGAGTGCGGGCCGCAAATATCTTCCCGTGTGCGACGCTTCGACCTTTGCAACTTCTTCGGGCGTTCCTTTTGCGACGACCTCGCCGCCGCCAACGCCGCCCTCCGGCCCAAGATCGATCACGTGATCCGCGGTCTTTATGACATCGATATTGTGTTCGATGACGAGCACGCTTCCGCCGTTCTCGATCAGTGCATTGAACGCCCGCAAGAGCTTGTTTATATCGTCAAAATGGAGGCCCGTCGTCGGTTCGTCGAAGATAAAGAGCGTTTGCCCGAGCGATCTTTGAGCAAGGTGTGCAGCGAGCTTTACGCGCTGAGCCTCGCCGCCCGAAAGCGTCGTCGCAGATTGCCCAAGACGAAGGTACGAAAGGCCGACGGCCTCGAGCACTTTCAGGCGATTCACGATCTTCGACACGTCCTTAAAGAACGCGACGGCCTCGCGGATCGTCAACTGAAGCACCTCGTGAATGTTCTTGCCCTTGTATTTTACGTTCAATATCTCCGGCTTGAAACGCGTTCCGCGACAGTCCTCGCACACAAGCTCGACATCGGCGAGGAACTGCATCTCGATCGTCACTGTCCCGCTGCCCTGGCAGGTTTCGCATCGCCCGCCCGGGACGTTGAACGAAAAGTGCGAAGCGTTAAAGCCTTTCGACTTTGCCGTGCTCGCTGCGGCGAAAACATCGCGTATCGCATCGTAAGCTTTGATGTAAGTTACGGGATTCGACCGAGGCGTTCGTCCGATCGGTGATTGATCTACAAGGATAACGTCGTCGATATTGTCGATGCCGCGAATGTCCTTGAACGCGCCGACCTGCGAGTTCCACTCGCCTCGTTTTTTCTTTATGCCGGCAAAGAGAACGTCGTGCACGAGCGTTGATTTGCCCGAACCGGAAACGCCGGTTATCGCGACAAGCATATCCAGCGGGATCTTTACATCGACGTTCCGGAGGTTGTGTTCGCGGGCCCCGATGATCTCGATCTTTCGCTTCGACGGCTTGCGGCGCACCTGCGGCACCTTGATCTCTGCGTCGCCGCGAAGATACTTTGCCGTCAGCGAACGCTCGCTCCGCATCAGGCCTTTGAGGTCGCCCTGATAGACGAGCTCGCCGCCATTCTCGCCAGCATTTACGCCGATGTCGATAACGTTGTCGGCCGCACGCATCGTCTCGTCATCGTGCTCCACGACGACGACCGTGTTGCCGATGTCGCGCAGGTCTTCGAGGATCCTGATCAACCGCGAATTATCTCGCGGATGCAGGCCGATCGACGGTTCGTCAAGCACGTAAAGCGTGCCGACGAGCAGGGAACCGAGATTGGTCGCAAGCTGTATCCGTTGTGCCTCGCCGCCGGACAGAGTTGCGGCGAGCGTCCGAGCGTCAGATATTCGAGGCCGACATTCACGAGGAACTTGAGCCTTCGGCGGATCTCCGTAAGAAGCTTGTCGGCGATCGCCATCCGCTCTTCGCTCAGCGTCAATTCATCAAAGAACTTGCTCGCGTCCGCGACCGAAAGATCGACGATGTCGGGAAGCGAACGGCCGCCGATCTTTACGTCACGAGCTTCTTGACGAAGGCGTTGGCCGCCGCATTCGGGGCAGCGCGTATATCCGCGATACTTTGCGAGGAAAACGCGCACGTGCAGCTTATACTTCTTCGTTTCGAGCCAGTCGAAGAATCCTTTGATGCCGCGCCATCCCTCGTCGCCGTAGATGATGCAGTTCTGCTGAAAGTCTGGCAGGTCGGCGAACGCGGCGTTGACGTCGATGTTCGCCGAGGCGGCGTAGCGCAAAAGCTCCTTCTGCGCCCAGGCGTTCGTCGGCCGCATGAACGGATCGACCGCGCCTTCTTTCAACGAGAGATTCTGATTCGGGATGACAAGGTCATAATCGACGCCGATCGTGTTCCCGAATCCCTGACAGGTCGGACACGCACCGTACGGCGAGTTGAATCCGAAAAGTGCGGGCTCGGGCTCGTCGTAATGTGTGCCGTCGTACTTGCAAATGAAACTGTCCGAGAATTTCAGCTTCTCGCCGTCGGTCGTCTCGATGACCGCGGAGTGCGCTTCGTGAAAACAGGTCTCGAGCGAATCGATAAGCCGCGAGCGAACGTCCTCGGCGGCCTTCAGCCGATCGACGAGCACGAATGTGCCGCGAAGGTCATCGAAAGGGAAATCCTCCGGCTGCTTTAGTTCGAGCACTTTGCCATCACGATACAAACGCGAAAATCCTTGCTGCAGCAAGGAGATCAAGCGAGCCTGCGTGCTTAATTCACTATCTTTGGCGGCCCGTGCCTTAGTCCGCGTCCGCTTTTTCGGCCCGGTAGGAAGATCAAGATCGGTCAGCGGAAAAAGGACGTAGAATCGCGTACCTTCGGCGAGGTTCTCGAGGACCTCGTCGGCGGCATTCTGCGGCGAATCCTTCTTTACTTCGCGGCCGCACGCGTGGCAGAACGTTTGGCCCGCACGCGCAAAAAGCAGTCGCAAGTAATCGTAGATCTCGGTCTGGGTCGCAACGGTCGAACGCGGATTTTTCGTTCCGTTCTTCTGCCGAATGGCGATCGCCGGTGCGATGCCGGAGATCTCATCGACATCCGGCTTGTCCATTCGCTCAAGGAACTGACGCGCATATGCAGAAAGCGATTCGACATAACGGCGTTGTCCCTCGGCGTAAAGCGTGTCAAAAGCGAGCGACGATTTGCCCGAGCCGGAGACGCCCGTGATGACCGTAAGTTGATTAACGGGAAGGCTTACGGAAATGTTCTTGAGGTTGTGGACGCGTGCCCCGCGTATCTCGATCCGGTCCTCTTTCTTTGTCGCGGGCTGCATAGTGGTAAATCCGTGCCTGTGGGCAATAGACCATTTTACCAAAAGGCAGCCGCGAATCGAAAGTTGTCTATGAACGCTTCGAGAAACGGCGGTAGCGGGTCGTATTCTGCGCCATCTTTAGCCGTGAGAAGGCAAATACGGGCGAGTAGTTTCGTTCGGCGACATCGGGCGAATCGGGCAGCGATGCTGACCACGAGTTCGTGTCTTGCGAGAGTGTGAACTTGAGGTTTCCCGGGCCTTTTTCGAATTTCTCAAAAGGGTAAAGCCCTGCGGACCAGCTCTGCGATTCCCGCGAATCCATTACGATATCGTCTAGGAAGGTCGATCGCGGGAAGGTTGCGACCGCGTCGGCCTTTGCGACATCGCGAAGCCGCCAAACAGCCTCGCCCGCGGCCGTGTAAGTTTCAGTTTTGACAGTGCGAAGATCGACCGAGATGAGTTCGGCAGGCGGCGCAAGGAACCTGGCGTTCGATGCGGCAGGGAATGTGAGCGAATCGGAGTAGTTCAGCTTCAGCTGCCGCAGGAAGGAAGTTTTGATGTCAAGATCGAGTGCCTCGGCGGCCGCTACCGCGGGATGTGCGACGGGAGCCGCCATCAGATCGACGCGTTCCGGGATCAGGATGCCGTCCTTTGCGAGGAGTCGTTCGCGAATGTCAACGAACGACGCTATCGTTTCTTTCCCGAACGCATTCGAATCGAAGATCTCGCTCGCGATCACGTCAAACCGCCCGCGAAGGTGAACGTCAATGCTTCGGCCGTGCACTATCTCGATCTTTTCGGCGACGCCGTTCTCCTCGGCAAGTCGGGCGATGACGGGGATCAGGCTTTCTTCGGCCTCGATCGCGACCACACGGGAGGCGCCGAGTTTTGCGGCGAAGATCGCCCAAACTCCTGTTCCCGCACCTATATCAGCGAACGTCATACCGGGCTTGAGCGCCCTACGGATCGCCTTTTTCAGCAGCTTGTTCCGCACTCGATCTGTCAACATCGTGTTGTGATACTGCAGCACGGAAGGGAGATGCGCGGCGAGCCGTTCATCGCGTTCTTTTTTTGTCAGCGGTTTTTGTGTGTCGGCAGTTTTCTTTACCATCGCGTGTCGCAAGGGCTGAAGTTTTCACGCCAATCGTCCGGATACTCGCCCGTGAGGACGGCGACGGCGCCGTCGTAAGCGACCGCTGCATCGAGCGTTCGGCGAAGGCGATATGCATAACCGGTCGGCGAATGGACGGTGAGCACGACCTTGTCATCCGCGATTCGAGCGATCGCAGCATGCCGCCAATCGGTACGGGAACGTACCACGATCCTCGAACCAACGGGAAGAAGGCCGAGAGTTGTTCGTTCGGAAGAGGTCACAGGTTCTCGCCAAATACCGAATCGTCGTGCGACGTGCTGCGAACGGAGGTGTACATTCGGACCCCGAGGAAAAGCAACCCAAGCGAGATCACGATCCAGACGACGACCCATACGAACGCGGGCAATCCCGTGGCGTTGGCCATGTTCGATGCGTCATTCTGCATATCGGCGCCGACGACCGGCGCGTTTATGAACAGTACGGTCTTCAGGTCCGAAATGGCATTCAAAAGGCATTGGACGGCAAGGAATCCCGTGATCCAGCGAGCGGTCCGTTCATTTGCGAACTTTGCAGCGGCGAATAAGGCGGCCGCTAGTGCGGCGGCAACAAACAGGGTGAAAACGACGCTCCCGAACCCGACCTGAAGCGATAGAAAATTGAAGATCGGACTAAGCAGGCCGAAGACGACCGAGATCACGAGTATGAAAACGCCCGAGCCGAAAAGGATCTTGTTCGGCGAAACATTCTTCCTGATCAGATATAGGAGAAAAACGCCGAAGACCATCGTCCCGACATAGCCCGCACTTGAGGTGAAGATCTGCCCGAGCAGGGAACTCGACGAAGAATAAACGAGTCCGCTCCCATCTGCCGCGATCGTCAGGCTCTGAACCGAGCCGCCGGTCAAGAACGCGACGAGGGCGTGGCCGCTTTCGTGTATGAGCGTTACGAACAGCCGAAAAGGAAAGACCAGATACTCCGCATATGGAATGAACCACAAAACGATCGAAACGGCCGTTGCCGCAAGCAGCAGCTTCGCGTTCGACCGGGCATCTTCAGGAACTGTGTATCTCATATCTGCCTCGCCGGAGCTTCCTCCAATTAGCGTTACGCTCGATACTATCGCAAAGTTCGAGGCGCTTGTTAATCCGCCCGAATGTCGCTCTTCCCGCCTGTCTTTTCAACAAGCCGGATGTCCGTGATGACGATATCGCGTTGGACGGCCTTAAGCATATCGTAGATCGTCAGCGCGGCAACGCTCACGGCTGTGAGGGCTTCCATCTCGACGCCGGTCTTGCCGCTCGTAACGGCCTCGGCCGTAAGCTCGATACCGTCTTCGACGATCACGGCCGTCACATCGGCCTTCGAAAGTGCTATCTGGTGGCACAACGGAATGAGCTCTGAGGTACGTTTTGCCGCCATGATCCCCGCGATGCGGGCGATCTCAAGCGGGTCGCCTTTCGGCGTCCTTTTTTCACCGATCGCCTTGAGAGTTTCAGCGTTGACGTGTACCTTCGCGGCGGCGACGGCACGGCGAACGGTGACGTCCTTCTGCGAGATATCGACCATCGAGATGCGGCCTTCTTCGTCGTAATGAGAGAGCTTTGTCATATTTTTTGGCGACGAGGATCAAAGTATTCCCGCCTGTTAGCACTGCGTCGGAGTTCATCTCGTCGGTCCAGCGGTTTTTACGCTTTTCTCGGCTTGTGAACCTTGCAGCGAGCCTGATCGCGCCAACGATCGGCGCGAAAGCCCACATTCCTTTCTTTGCCGAATCCGCGTACGCCGCCGTCAGCTCAAAGCCCGCCTTTTCGAGCCAGTATCGCAGTTCGGCGTACCCGATCGGGTTTATATGGAAGGCGATCTCGTCCATTCCGCCCATTTCGTGACGCTGATGCACTCGGATCGCTTCCTTTGAGAGCGGTTTAAAGTGCGACGTGTATCCGAAGAAAAGCCATTTTAAGCGCTCCTCGATATTCATTATATTCGGGACGCTGACGATCGCGATGCCGCCGGGCTCAAGCACGCGTGCGAATTCCCGGATCGCATTCGCGGGATTCTCAATATGTTCGAGGCCTTCGACGCAGACGACCGTTGCGAACTCCGCATCGCCGAAAGGCAGTCTTGCATCGAGGTTGCCTTCGCGTATTTCGGTATCCGCAAGCTTGAAGATGCGCGGATAAAGGTCGCAGCAAACGACGTCAAGGCCGAGCTTTTTGATGCGAACTGCAAGGGCCCCTTCACCGGCGGGAACATCGAGAACGCGGCCAGTTCGTCCGGCCAGCAATTCTTCGACGCGGTCATAGATGCCGCTGTGTCCCATGGCCATGGGTTCGCCGTTCGCGGTCATAGAAAAAGGATCGGCACGATGGTGCCTGCCTGAAGGTTCGAGCCCATTGCGAGGTCGATGAGAACCTCCGCATTCGCAAAACTCACGAGGTCCGACGAGCCCTTGCCGCGGAGCGGAATAACGAACATCTTCCCGGAGCTGTCATCAACAAGACGGCCGGCGGTGAGCGTGCGGCGGTCTTTCGCAGCCTTTACCGAATCGGCAAGCCGCGCCGTCGAAGCGCGCAGTGCCGTGTGCTTTACGCCCTGCATCCCAACGATCGCCGCTCGAACAAAGAGCTGGAACGTCACGGCTGCCGAGACAGGATTCCCGGGCAAGGAGAAGATCAGCGTCTTGCCGAGCCATGCCGCAATTACGGGTTTTCCCGGCTTAAGGGCCACTTTCTCGAAGAATATCTCCGCCCCTAGTTCTTTTAGGGCAGCTTTGGCCAGGTCGTATTTGCCGACCGAAACTCCGCCCGTCGTGACCAGGATATCGCGCCGCGAATGACGCGGCGGAGCTGCTTTTTCAGCGATGCGAGGTCGTCCTTTGCGTTCGGGAATATCTCGACCGCCGCGCCGAACGATGCTGCAAGCGCGGCAAGCGAGATCGAGTTCGAATTTCGTATTTGATCGCGGCCGGGCTTCTCTGAGATCTCGACGATCTCTGTACCGGTGCCGAAGATCGCGACCTTCGGGCGTTTTGCGACACGCACCTTAGCGTAGCCGAATGCCGCGAGAGCGGCGATATTCTGCGGTGTGACCGCTTCACCGGCCCGGAACAGCCGTTTGCCTTTCTTTATCTCAGAACCTTTTTTGACTACCGACATTCCCCTCGGGGCGGAACTCAAGATCTTGACGAACTCGTCTTCATCCTGAAAGAAACTTCGGGTCAATTCCACACGCTGCACCGTATCCGCACCGGCGGGAACGGGAGCTCCGGTCATTATACGAACAGCTTCGCCTCGGCGGAGCGTGTTGTGCCAACCGCGTCCGGCCGCGGATTCACCTACGATCTTGAGTGTTACGGGCGTTGTCGCGATGTCCTTTCCGGCGACGGCGAACCCGTCCATCATCGAACGGTCGAAAGGCGGCTGGTCGCCATCCGCACGGATATCTTCGGCAAGGATGCGGCCGACCGCGTCGAAAAGTTCCACGCGCTCACTGCCGAGCTGCGGAATGCTGCGATCTACGATCTTGAGGGCTTTATCGAGCGGGATCATTCAAGCGTTCACGGTTATATGCGCAGGCCAAAAAGTGATAATCTTTAGCTTTGCTCCCGTTGCGGAGAATCTTATCACAAACACTTATTTTGAGAGGAAGACCAAAAAATCGTGATCGATCTTGAACTTACCGAAGAACATTTAGCATTGCAGAACACGGTCCGTGAATTCTGTGCGGCCGAAGTCGAACCTTTTATCAAAGAATGGGATGAAAAGGCCCATTATGAGCCGAAGGTCTTTGAGACGATGAAGAAACTCGGCCTGATGGGCGTCTGCATCCCCGAAGAATACGGCGGTGCGGGCTTTGATTACGTCTCGCTCGGCCTTGTCTGCGAGGAACTTGAGGCCTGCGATACGTTCCTGCGCGTCGCGATGAGCGTACACGTCGGCTTGAACAGCCTGAGTATCTACTCCTGGGGAACCGAAGAGCAGAAGCAGAAGTATCTCGTCCCGCAGGCAAAGGGCGAGAAGCTCGCAACTTTCGGGCTTACGGAACCGAACGCCGGGAGCGATGTCGTCGGTATGCGCTCTACTGCCCGCCGCGACGGCGACGATTGGATCCTGAACGGCGAGAAAATGTGGATCTCGCTGGCCGACCTCGCCGACAACTTCCTTTTCTTCTGCTGGACGGATCCGGAAAAGCAAAAGGCACGCGACCACAGCGGCATCTCATGTTTTATTGTCGAACGATCGATGCCTGGATTCTCAAGCGGCACGATCCACGGCAAACTCGGCATTCGTGCCGGGAACACGGGCTTTTTCTCGCTTCAGGACGTACGCGTTCCCCAAGCGAATATGCTCGGCCAGGAAGGCGAAGGCTTCAAGATCGCGATGTTCGCCCTTGAGAACGGCCGCTACACGGTCGCAAGCGGTGCGACGGGCGTCATTAGGGCATCACGTGACGCTTCGATCGCGTATGCTAACACGCGTGAAGTTCAGGGCCAGAAGATCGCGAATTTCCAGCTCGTAAAGCAAAAGATCGCCAATATGGAGGCAGACTATGAGATGTCGCACCTGCTCTGGCTTAAATGCGGCTATCTTAAGAACGCCGGCCTGCCTTCCGGAAAGGCGGCTTCAATGGCAAAATGGCAGGCGACAACGCGAAGCGAGAAAGCGGCGTCGATGGCGATCGAGGTCCACGGTGCGAACGGCTATACGAACGACTATCCGGTCGAGCGTTACCTAAGGAATTGCAAGGCGGCCGTTATCTACGAAGGGACCCGCGACATTCACACGCTTATGCAGGCTGATTGGGCACTCGGGCTTAAGAAAGAGAAGCGTGCACGCGTGACGCTCCCGCCCTACAAGGCATCCGCGGCTGCCTAGAGAAGCCGACTCAAATATGACCGTAATTGTCGCAATGACGACCGTCGATGAGCGAGAAGCAGGCGAAAAGCTTGCTTCCGCTCTCGTCGATGGGAAGGTCGCAGCGTGTGTGCAGATCCTGCCTCAGATGACGTCCGTCTATCGCTGGGAAGGCGAGGTGCGGAAGGAGACGGAACATCTTCTCCTCATAAAGACCACATCTGACAAATGGCAGAGCCTGTCGGGCCTTGTCAACGAACTCCATCCATACGACGTACCCGAACTCGTCGCGATCGACGTGTCGAATGTCGCGCCCGAGTATCAAAAATGGCTCGGCGAACAAACGGCCGACTAGGTCTTTCCGTTGCCGTTCCCATTACCATTCCCGTTCCCATTCCCGTTTGTGGCGGCGGTGCAGGTCTCAATAATGAAATCGACCGTGTCCTTCGGCGAGTCGGTCAGGTACATCAGGCCGAGATCGTCCGGATTGATCATCTTCTCGTTCAGCATCGTGGACGTCAGCCATTGAAGCAGGCCACGCCAATACTGAGAGCCGAAAAGTACGACCGGGAAGTTTCTGATCTTCCGCGTTTGTATCAGCGTTAACGGTTCAAAAAGCTCGTCCATCGTCCCGTAACCGCCGGGAAAGATAACGTAAGCGTTGCTGTACTTAATGAACATCGTCTTGCGGACGAAAAAGTATTTGAAGCTGAGCGAGCGATTCTGATACGGGTTCGGCATCTGCTCCATCGGGAGCTCGATGTTGCAGCCGATCGACGTTCCGCCGGCGTCCATCGCGCCGCGATTTCCCGCCTCCATGATGCCCGGCCCACCTCCCGTAATAACGTCAAACCCGGCCTCGCCCAAAAGACGGCCGGTCTCGCGTGCCATTTTGTAGTAATGATCCTTCGGTTTTGTGCGTGCCGAACCGAAGATCGAGACGCCGCGCGTAACCGTCGCGAGGTCGTCGAAACCGCTTACGAATTCGCTCGCGATCCTAAGAACGCGCCAGGAATCCGAGGTCTTGTAATCGTCGTCCGGTTCCGGCGAGCGAAGGAGCACTTCGTCGTCCGTGAGCCGCCAATAGCCTTGCTCTTCGTTCTGTTTGATCGCCTCGGCGACGGTTTCCGGCTCCGGGGTCATCTTGCGCAAGGGCCTAGAACTTTTGTTTTTGCCTGTTGTTTGTGCCATTTATCGTTACACGCCCATAATGTTATAACCGCAGTCCACATAGATCGTCTCGCCCGTGATGCCGCTCGAAAGATCGCTAGCGAGGAACATCGCGGTCGAACCGACCTCGGCCGCCGTCACGTTCCGTTTGAGCGGAGAACGCTCACCGACGTATCCGAGAAGCGAGCCCATACCGCGAACTCCGCGAGCCGAGAGCGTGTTGATCGGCCCGGCGGAGATCGCGTTGACGCGAATGTTGTTCTTTCCGAGGTCGGCCGCAAGATAACGCGTCGAGGCTTCAAGCGCTGCCTTTGCGACGCCCATCACGTTGTAATTCATTACGACCTTCTCGGCGCCGTAATAGCTCATCGTTACGATGCTGCCGCCATCGGTCATAAGAGGCGAGGCCGCGAGGGCGACCTGCGTCAACGAGAAGGCGCTGATCTCGAGCGCCGTGCGGAAGGCCTCGCGGGTGGTGGTAACGAACTCACCCTCAAGAGCTTCCTTTGGAGCAAAGGCGATCGAATGGATCAGAAAATCGAGCTTTCCGTATTTTGCCTTGACGGCGTCGAAGGCGGCATCGACCTGAGCCTGATCGCTTACGTCGCAGGGCACAACGAGGGGATCGTTCAGCGTTCCCGAGAGCTCTTCGACCGATTCTTTCAGGCGTTCGGCCTGGTATGTGAACGCCATCCTTGCGCCTTGTTCGGCGCATGCCGACGCACACGCCCAAGCGATCGAACGCTTGTTCGCGACGCCAAAGATCATTCCCACTTTATCTTGAAGCAGCATATTTCTTCTCCACCAATTCGCCTATTGCTCGGCAATATAAAGCTTTTGCAGGAGCTCGAAATCGAGCATCCTGATATCTACATCGACCGGGGTCTCATTAAAACGCTGTGCCTTCAGGACGTTGCGGAGCGTCATCTGCTCGCTTTCGGTCAACTGCGTTACGAGCACGATCATAAGCCGTAATCGAAGTCGGCTTTTCATCGCCTGCAGGCCGTGTTTTGCGGTCGCGATCTTCTTCATTATCGCTCGCGTGCGCTCGGGCCTTAGGTCGGGCCGAACGAGAAACGCGACCTCTACGCACGTTATCAGGTCGCGGTCGACGAGGATGCCGTCAAAGTTTGCACCGCCAACGCTTACGTGCCGCATCAACGGCAGGCTCTCTTCCTGCTGTATCTGCCGAAGAGCGAGATCCTCCGCGACAATGAACGCCGAAAGGAGATCGGTGAGCTGGTCGTCATCGACCTCAAGGAGCCGTGCGAGTTCGCGGACCTCTACATTGACGCTCTGCCTTTGCACCTCGGTCGCGGCAGTGTCCCAGCGTACAAAAACGCCGATCGTCAACGGCCGCGAGCCGACGCTGTGAGGCAGTGTGCATCAACACGATCAAACCGAAGATGCCGAGCGAGGCCGCAAAGATCAGCGCCAAAAGCCAAAGCGACCACTGAATGCTCAGTACAAGGCCGACGGCCAAAACCGCCGCCAAGATCACGCCGACGATGACAAACGGCCAGTTCGTTCGCGGCTTTTCGAGCCTCGAAAATGGATTGTCGGCCTGTTTTGCCATCGCAAGTTCGTCTTAAAAGGCTTAAGCGGAGACCGCTTTCTCAAACGGGATGTCGTCAAAATCCGTCATCGTCTTGAAGGCCTTGAAGCGTTCGTTGATCTCCGGATAGGTGAGTGCATCGACGCGCTCGGTCCCGAATTTTTCCACGTTAAAGGAGGCCATCACCGAACCGTAAACCATTGCGCGCCGCAGCACCGCATCGGTGATCTCGTTCTGCGCCGAAATATAGCCCATAAAGCCGCCTGCAAAGGTGTCGCCTGCGCCCGTCGGGTCGAAAACGCTTTCGAGCGGATACGCCGGCGCCGAAAAGAAGCCCTCGGCGGTGAAGAGCGTCGCGCCGTATTCGCCGCGTTTGATGACGAGAGCTTTAAGCCCGAGGCCCAGCAATGCCTTCGCGGCCTTGTGGATATTCGGTTCGTCCGTAAGTTGGCGGGCTTCGGCGTCGTTGATGATCATACAATCGACGACCTTCACGGTCTCGAGCAGAGCATCCTTCATCGACGATATCCAGAAGTTCATCGTGTCCATTGCCACGAACTTCGCATCGGTGCATTGCTCACGAACCTGCTTCTGCAGCGTGGGAAGAATATTCGCAAGGAAAAGGAAGTCCGCGGTGCTGGAATTCCGGCTCAGCTTCGGCTCAAAGGTCTCGAATACATTCAGTTGAGTGTCGAGCGTGTGCGCGACGTTCATATCGTATTCGTAGCGTCCACGCCAAAAGAACGTCTTCCCGTCGGCCACGACCTGAATGTCGTCGGTATTGATGTTATGCCGCTGAAAGAGAGCCCATTCGGCGTCCGTGAAATCGCCGCCGACAACGCCGACCGCGTTCACATCGGTAAAGAAGCTCGCCGAAAGCCCGAAGTGCGTCGCCGCACCGCCGAGGATCTTATCGCGCGACCCGAACGGCGTTTCAAGAGCATCGAACGCCACCGAACCTACAACTGTTAAACTCATCTAAAAGATCGTCTCCAAAATAGAAGTATTTTATATCGAAGACACTATTCTACACGCGAAAGCCGAGTTTCGCGATTATGAAGGCAGGTTTTTGGCGGGTCAATTCGTTCCTTTCGCTTCGCTCTCTTCGATATCTTTGAGTGCCTTTTTGGCATCCTCGACGAACTTGCTCTGCGGATACTTGTCGATGAGCATAGATAAGAAGGCTTTTGCGTCGATCAGGAGCCTTTCGTGGGCGAAACGTTCCTGGTCGCGTTTTGACTTCGGATCGACCTTTTGCTTGCCCTTGTTCTCGGAGAGATAAAAGCTGCTGAGGCCCGCGATATACAGGAACTCATCCATCTTCGAGAATTCAGGATACGCCGCAAATGTCTCGTCAAAGCGAAGCAGCACCTGCTTGTACGCCTGCTTTAACGGCGTGAATGCCTGCTTTGCGACGTCCAGGTTATGCTTTGCGTCGGCCTCCATGACAGGATCACGCTGCACGGCCGGCGTCGGGTTCCGCTGCGCAAGGCCCGGAGCTGTCGAGAGAACGATCAAGAGTGAGATAAAAATGACTTTGCGTGACATATCGACTATGGATGCGAAACCAGCCAAAACAGTTTGCATCCGATGTTAGCGGCCTCGTCTATTTCTTCTTCTTGGAAAGAGCTTTAGGCTTCTTTTTGCCTTGCTTCTCGAGTTCAAGTTGCAAGAGGAGTTTCTCCCGCTCGAAAGCCTCGTTCTCACGAAGACGTTTAATCTCAAACGCAAGCTTTTCAACCAATATCATCAGCTCTTCGTTCCGTTTTCTCAATTCCCGAATATCGTCAGAATTTCGGCGTGTTAATTCGCCGGAAAGGATGAGGTCCTTTACGGCGCTTAAGAACTTTTCCCACATTTAGTATCTGGAAAGTGATTCTACTGCTTTCCGGGCCTTGTTGAACGCCACTTCGTTCGATCGCTTTAATTTATTGATATCTTTGTAGATCTCAAGCGTCGCACGATTATTCTCCCGAAGCTGCTTGAGCAGCTGATCGAGCTTCTTCGAGATGCGAACGTCTTTTGTTTTAGAAAGTGTGGGGTTAAGTGTTCGACTCATAAAATTTCATCCTCATAACCAAATAGTATCATTTGGATGCGTATTTCCCGACGATCGCTTCGAGTTTCTTCGCGGTTTCGGCAGGCCAGTTCGCCGGTGCCGTAAAGATAGCGTTCTTGATCGCATCGCGGTATTGATTCGGGGTTTCCTTCTCGGCGACCGCCTTTACGGCATCCTTTAGCACGAGCTGAGCGTTCCGTACGTTCTTATTCAGGTATTCGACGACCATATCCACCGTCACGTCGTCGTGGCCCTCGTGCCAGCAATCGTAATCGGTCACGAGAGCGAGCGTCGCGTAGGCGATCTCGGCTTCGCGTGCGAGTTTTGCTTCCTGCAGGTTCGTCATCCCGATAATGTCCATTCCCCACTGCCGATAGACGTTCGATTCGGCCTTTGTCGAGAATGCCGGGCCTTCCATACACAGGTACGTGCCGCCGCGGTGTGTATTGACGCCATTCGCCCTGCAGGCAGCTTCCAGAATGTCGCCCAGCTCATTGCAGACCGGATGAGCGAAAGTTACGTGTCCGACGATGCCTTCGCCGAAGAATGTCGATTCGTGTGCACGTGCTCGCGTGCGGTCAAAGAACTGATCGGGAATGACGAAATCCGTAGGAGCATATTTTTCCTGAAGCGAGCCGACGGCCGACACGGACAGGATGTATTCGACGCCAAGCAGTTTCATCGCGTAAATGTTCGCTCGGAAGGGAAGTTCGCTCGGCGTGAGTTTGTGTCCGCGGCCATGGCGCGGAAGAAATGCTACTGTCACGCCATTTAACTCGCCGATAATGAAGGCGTCCGAAGGGTCGCCGAATGGTGTCTCGACCCGCTGTTCCCGTATATTTTGAAGCTCGGGCATCTGATAAAGTCCCGAGCCTCCGATTATTCCGATATTCACTTTTTCCATTATCTATTTCGCTTCTTTTAGATTTCCAAACGTTCCAGATCGGCAAGATCTTGAGCTCGCCCCGACGCCTTCTTCTTAAGGTAATTGATATCAATTGTCGGGATCGTAGGGCCGTCGAGGTCGACAGACCCAACGATCTTTCTACCCTTCTGTTGGCTCACAATACAATTTTCCGTCAACTTCCGATAAACGACAAAGCGGCGTGTCAATGTCGTGATAAAAGAGGCAGAGCCAGTCTTCCTGCACGGCCTGCGGCAGGATTCGTTTCTTAAATTCCAGCGTTTCTACCGGATACAGGTCAAAGCCCGCGATGTACGGCAGCGGCACGTGATGTTTCATCGGAATAAGGTCGGCGAAGCCGAAAAGCGTCCTGCCGCCCGAATCCAGCCGCCAAACCTGCATCGTCTCAGAATGGCCGCGTTCGGTCATTACCCTTAGGCCGGGGATCGCCTCATAGTCATCGGGCATTGCTTCGAGTTGGCCCGAATCTCGCAATGGCTGCCAATTGTCGGGCAGATAGCTTGCCCGGTCACGCTCGTGCGGCGAATCTGCGTGTGCGAGCTCGCGTTTTGAGACGAGATAGCGGGCATTCGGAAACTGCGGAGCCGCGTTCGATTCGGCATCGAGGATCGTGTTCCCACCGGCGTGATCGAAATGCAGGTGCGTATTGATGACGATCGTGATGTCTTCGGGAGTGCAGCCCGCGATCTCTCTAAGAGACTCTGCGAACGGGCGTTCTCGTTCGATGCCGTAGATCGTCGTCTGCTTCTGTGTCCATTTCTCGCCGATGCCCGTTTCGATGAGGATCTTGTCACGGCCCGTGTCAATAAAGACGCAGTTCATATTCATCCGGATGCGGTTCATCTCATCCGGCGGGCAGACACGTTCCCAAAGAACGCGAGGGACGACACCGAACATCGCCCCTCCGTCAAGTTTGAATTCCGTGTCGGGTATTATCTCGACACGATGTTCTCCGAACAACATCCGGCTATTTCTTCTTCGGTTCGGCCGCCTTTGGATCTTGCTTCTTCGCCGGGTCGCCCTTCTTAGGTGCATCAGCCGGAGCGTCGCCTTCTGTCGGCGGGGCCTGCGGCATTTGCATCTGCTGCTGGAGCTGTTCTTGCTGCTTCTTCATTTGCTCCATCTGCTCGGGCGTGATCTCAGGCACATCGAAATCTTCCGGAACCTGTACGAAATTCTTCGCGATCAGCTTATCCATCAGATCTTTCTGTTTCTTCTCGGCGAGCTTGCCCTTGACGAATTCCTTGACCGGCATTTCCGGGGCCATCGGGTCATCCGGATCCTTCGTCATAGTCGAGATGAGAATGTGCCGGACGTCGTACGTCTCGACCGTCGAAGGCTTGCCGTCCGGGCCTTTTTGGTTCGGGTCGATACCCAATTTCCTTTCAAGCTTTACGATATGGAAGCCGTAGTCCGATTCAACAAGATTCGGAGCGATCTGGCCGGCCTCAAGCGAGAGTGCGGCCTGCTCGAACGCCGGGACCATACGGCCTTTCGGAACATCGGAATAAAGGCCGCCCTTACCCTTGCCGTCCGGGCCCTTGTTGCCTGGATCCTCTGAGAATTCATTCGCGAGTGCGGCAAAATCCTCACCATTCTTAGCTCGGTTCAAGATCTCTTCGGCCTTTGCGCGCTTTTCCTTCGGGTCGAGTTCCGGGTGGTCGGCGATATATTTGTTGACCTCGTCGTCGCTGACCTCAAGCTGATCCTTTGCGGACTGTGCATAAAGCCTTGCAAGGAACTGAGCCTGCTGAAGTTTGACCTGAAGGCGAACTTTCGCAACGAACTGTGGGTCGAGTTGGCCGGCATCCGCCTTCTGGTTGAACTCCTTCCGGTAAATACGGATCTTGGCGAAAACCTCTTTTGCCTGCTCTTTTTCTTCGTCCGAGATCTCTCGGTCTTTCATTTCAGGGTTGCCCTGCTTCAACAGGTCGATCTTCGCGTTGAGGAAATCTTCGAATTCTACGGCGTGGGTTCTCGAATCGGCCGCGTGTCCAAGGCCGAGCTTGTCCATAAGGGACGAGAAGCCGGACTTCTGAACGGCAGGCTGATCATCTTCGCCCCAATAGGCCTTTATCTGGTCATCGGTGACAAAACCGAACGGCGGCATCGGGCCTTTGTCCTTATTGATCTCGCGGTCGTAGTTCACCGCGATCACTTCGGCAGCGATGCTGTCGAGTTCCTGCTTATTGGTCTGCTGGTCTGCAAGGCCCATCGACTGGGCCTCGCTCGCCTCAGCAAGCAGTTCGCGGAAGCTTTCAAGCTGCGTCTTTTTTAGCTCAGGATTGTCGGCGAACCGCTTCAGGATCGCGGGATTATTCTTCGCCGCATCAGCAATCAGGAGTTCGATCTCCTCTTTTGACAGCGTGTTGAAGGCCTGATGGCCCTCGCCGCCGACCTTCTTTTTCCAAACTACGAGGCCGACGCCGATCAACATAATTGCGACGACCAATACAAGGGCTTTTGTTAAATTACTCAAAGTTTCGGGAACCTCACTTCCAAAATGGGGAGCGTAAAATTTGCCAAACGCACATAATAGCAAACTACCGACGCCAAACACTAATAAAAAACGGGCTTTATTTGCTTTCGACGAGCTCGAGAAGAACGCCGCCTGCAGCCGCCGGATGCACAAAAGCGACCAAGCAGCCCTCGGCGCCGATCCTCGGCGTCTCGTCGATCAGCCGTAGGCCCTGTGCTTTCAGGCGGGCCAAAGCCTCTCTAATATCGCTTACTTGGATGGCGATATGGTGAATTCCGCCGCCTCTTATTTCAAGGAATTTTGAGATCGGCGAGTCGTCGCCGGTCGGTTCGAGCAGTTCGATCCGGCTTTCGCCGACCGGCAGCATCGCGACTCGAACTTTCTGATCTTCGACGATCTCCGTGTGGACATTCTCAAGGCCGAGGCCATCGGCCCAGAATTTCAGGGCTTCTTCAATGCTTTTGGCGGCAATGCAAGGTGGTCGATCTTCATCTATTTACCCTTCAATATCTCTTCGACCGCCGAATACGGGTCGATCTCTTTCCGGGCCGCTGCAGAGGCGACCGTATTGAATCTCTCTTCGACGCCGTCCGACCGCAGAAGGTCGCCCAAGAGCCGTTCGCGTAGGAGTTCAAGAAGGCGCCAACGCGCCATCGATTCCTTTCTTTCGATGACCGCTTCGTTATCGGCCCTTGACGAATAGCCGACGTACTTCTCGATCGCGGCGGAAAGCTCCTCGATGCCCTTGTTCTCGGTTGCGATCGTCTGCACGATCGGCGGATTCCACATATCGGGGCGATGTGCGAGATTCAGAAGAGCCTCGAGCTCTTTCTGAGTTCGCAGAACACCCTCGCGGTCGGCCTTGTTGATCACAAAAACATCGCCGATCTCCATGATCCCGGCCTTGATCGCCTGAATGTCATCGCCCATTCCGGGGACGAGCACGACCACGGAAACATCCGCGGTCTTCACGATCTCCACCTCGTCCTGCCCGACACCGACGGTCTCGACGATTATTTTGCCAAAACCCGCCGCATCGAGGATCGCGACCGCATCGACCGTCGCTCTCGAAAGGCCGCCAAGATTGCCTCTTGTTGCCATCGAACGTATAAAGACGTTGCGGTCGAGGCCCAATTCGCTCATACGGATGCGGTCGCCGAGGATCGCACCGCCCGAAAACGGACTCGAAGGATCGATGCAGATGATCCCGACCTTCTCGCCCGCGTTCTTGTAGAAAAGGGCGAGCTTATCGACGAGCGACGATTTTCCTGCACCGGGAGCGCCCGTGATGCCGATCACCATCGCATTGCCCGTCCGCGGATAGACGCCCTTCATCAATGCCGCCGCATCGCTGCTGCGGCCGCTTTCAATGAGAGTGATCGCCCTTGCGACCGAACGCGGATCGCCCGCGAGCACCTTTTCTGTCAATTCGGATACCATCTTTGAAAATGAACGAATATTTTCGCATCTACGGCAAGAAAAGGAAAAGGAGGATAAGATCGTGGCGGCAGACACGAAGCCGATGAGAGCTCGGATCTTCCGTAGAGGAATGGCCCGGCGGCAGAAAGTGTTGGTCGAGCGTTCCAAATAAGATCTGCCGCCGTTTGCTAGAGTTGAGTCAGCCGTTACAATGCTGCGTTTGTTGCGGTTTGGTCGGCCGGATCCGTCCATTCCTCATCGGCGCTTGGGCCGTAGATCGCGGGAACGGGAATGTCCAATAGCCGCAGGTAAACCGCCAATTGGCCGCGATGGTGTGCGATATGGCCGAAGGTCGAGCGCACGACGACCTTCTTCTTGTCCTGCCAGAGAACTTGTTCGCCGTTCCGCAAAGCCCACTGTTCTTCGAGGACATCATCGCTCGCTGTGTTCTGCAGCGTATTTCGCGAATCCTCGACCCGCTTTTTTAAGTAGGTCAGAAGTGTCGCGCTGTCGAATTGCTGCGGATAGTCATACGGCTCGGCGAAATCGAGCTTATCCTTACCGATGACAAAATCGAACCATCCGTACATATCGGCAAGGTGGCCCGCAAGCTGTCCGAGCGGCATCGACCTTTCGTGCGGCTTCCAGTCAAGTTTGTCGTCGGGAATGCGTGCAAGCACCTTCTCTGTCGCCGGGAGTTCTTCTTCTATCTGATCGATTATCTCTTGTATTTTGCTCATTGTTCGCCTCCCTTAACCTACGCTCTCGTCGGCGCTCGGCCCGTAGATCGACGGGACCGGAATGTCATTGAGCCGAAGATAAACGCTCAACTGTCCGCGATGATGAATGCCGTGGCCCGACACCATTGCTCTGACCGCGCCGATCTTCGGCAGCGTGAAAAAGACCGTTTCGCCCCGCCGCAGCGTCCATTCTTTCTGAAGGTCCTCGTCCGAGGTAGCAAGGATCGCGGCCTTGCTTGCCGCGACCGCCTCGTCAAAGAACTTAAGCAGTTCCTCGCTCGAAGCCGGGCTGAACGGAACATACTCGCGTTCCGCAAAATCGAGCCCGTCCTCCCGCATTATCATCACCGCAAAACCCTGAAGCTCCGCGATATGTGCCGCAAGCTGTCCAAATTTCATCGACTTCTCATGCGGCTGCCAATCAGCTTTATCGAACGGCACGCGTTCGAGGACACGGCGTGAGACGGCCGCATCCGCTGCGAATTCGGCCGCAAGGCTTGCTGCGAGTCGGCCGGGTGTTGTGTTTGTTTCCATAATTTTTTTTCTCCCTGTGTATTTTGCCAATAATTGCAAGGGAAGACTATCCTAGCAAAAACGTTGCATAGATGCAACGCCTATTTTAGACTTCTCGGCAAACCGGGGAGATCGCCCTCTGATCCGACGCGCATTGTGAGACTCGCAATCCGTATCGGACGATCCAATTGACAAGAAATAGCTTAAGGATATAGGCTAGCCGACGACTAACAACAGGACTTCCTCTCCTCGTCTCATTGTCTTGGTTTCTTATGATTGTTCAGAGATAAGATTTGTTTTTTCAGCTAAGATGTCGTTTCATTGCAGCAATATGAAGTCCTCAAAGCTCCTCATCATTCTTTTCCTTTTACTGCTGCCAGCCTTTCTGCGAGCGCAAGCAGCAGACGGGGTGCCGAGTTCCGACCTTTGGCGGGCTCGGGCGGAAAGCTTTACGGCGAAAGCGATCGATACGAGCGACCAGCTTGACAGTCTTGGGAAGGCATTGGTTTATGCAAAGGCAGGCGATATCTGGTGGCCCTTGGATAGAGATCGGGCAGATCAACTCTACGAGAGATCAGTCGATACGATCTTCTTCCTGTCAAGCGACGAGGTCAAGGCAGACAAATTGAGATTTTTTGACGTCACGGGGAAGATACTTGCACTGATCGCTGGCCGGAATCTCCGCCAAAGCAAGCGACTTGTTTCGATATTGCAGAAGACTGACACCCGAGATGTTGCGGAAAATGGATCCAAGGCGGCAATCTTGGTCGCATTTGCGCGTGCGATCGTGGAAGATAACCCGGCTCTCGCCGCCGAGATCGGGATCGCCGCGATGCAGGTTGGGCAACCGCCCGAAATCTTCGATCTCTATTGGCGGATTTGCAGGAAGGACAGGACACTCGCATCGAAACTATTCGACGCGATCCTTCGGTCGGCAACGGCGAATCCGAATATCTCAATAGCGAATACAATCAAACTTGCGGCGTTCCCCGAGTTGACCATCCCGAACTCACCTAGCGCCATCAGTTCGACAGTCGAGCAGAGAACTCGGGCTCTTGAGTTTCTTTTGAGCTACCTAGTAGCTCAGCGGAACAAGTTCGATACGAAACAGATCGAATCCTGCGAAAACGAGGCGTCTCTGATCGCACCGCTGTTACCGCAGTTTGCCGCGATCATCCCAGCACAGCAAGGGACAGCGGCAGGAGCAGTTGCACATTGCCAAGACGCGGGGTCCGGAACCTCACGGCTCGACAGCCAGGTCGACAATCCGGGCCAAGTTACGGTCGAGATGTTGCTGCGACTGGCCGACCAGGAAAAGGACGACTCTGACAAACGTGGGTACTATTTGATACGTGCGGCGTCCCTTGCCAATGATCAGGAGAAGTACGAGCAGGCGACGAAGATCCTTGAGGGAATGACTCAAGCCGAGATTCAGCCTAGCCGCATGTTTTGGGAGATCCTGAGATATACGGTTGCTTCCAGGCTTGCGTATAAACTGCTGGACCAGTCCGATTTTGCGGGTGCTTTGGCAGTACTAGACAAGGTACCTGAGGCAATTCGACCGCTCGCTCGGATCGGGCTTGGCATGGTGTGTTCATCAGACATGATAACGGTCCAGCAAGTTTGCGCCGATCAGATGGAGCTTGGTGCGCGCGATCTGTACAAGCCTTCAAAACATCTAGAAAGCGCCCTGATGCTTGGAATGGAGGCTGTTCAGAAGTTAGGGAAGTTTGGCCGTCCGACCGAGGCGATCAAACTCTTCGACCTGATCGTCAGATTCACGAACAGCGTGAACTCAGACAGAAAAGAGTATCCTGTCCAGATCACGCGGGAAACGTTCGATTCAGCGATTGATGCGTCTTTTTTAAGCCGTTATGACCAGTCTATTCTCTCAAGCATTGGAAACTTAGATGACACAGAGTCGCGGATAAATGGTTATCTCTCATTGGCGAATACTTCGATTGCCAGTGTTGTGGCCATTGTAAAGCATAGTCGCGAACAAGGGGCCGAATCTCAGGTTCACTAGGCCCGAAGTAAATTCTTCGCGATCACGATGCGTTGGATCTCGCTGGTGCCTTCGCCGATGGTGCAGAGCTTTGAGTCGCGCCAGTATTTTTCAGCCGGATAATCCTTTGTGTAGCCGTATCCGCCGTGGATCTGAACGCATTCTTCCGAAACGCGGACGGCCGTCTCCGAAGCGTAGAGTTTCGCCATTGCGGACGCCTGCGTTACTGGGCGTTTTGCGTCCTTTAAGGCAGCAGCCTTGAGCGTCAATAAACGCGAGCATTCGATCTGCGTCGCCATATCGGCAAGTTTGAATTGGATGGCCTGAAAGTCGGCGATCGGCCGGCCGAACTGCTGGCGTTCCTTTGCGTATCTGACCGCGGCCTCGTACGCGCCCTGGGCGATGCCGACCGAAAGTGCGGCGATCGAGATGCGGCCGCCGTCAAGCACCTGCATCGCCTGTTTGAAACCTTCGCCTTCGTTCCCGAGCAGATTCTCGCGGGGCACACGGCAATCCTCAAAGACGACCGAAGCGGTCTCAGAGGCGCGCATCCCGAGCTTGTTCTCTTTCTTGTCGCCGCGAAAGCCTTCCATCGACTTGTCAAAAATGAAGGCCGAAATTCCGTGGTTGCCTTTTTCCTTGTCGGTGACGGCGACGGCAACAAGCGTGTCGCAGGAAATGGCGTGCGTGATGAAATTCTTCGACCCGTTGACGATCCAACCGCCGTCCGTGGGAACGGCTGTCGTCCGCGTACCGGCCGAATCGGAGCCGGCCTGAGCTTCGGTCAAACCCCAGGCTCCAAAGCTCTCGCCCTTTGCGAGCCGAGCGAGATACTTCGCCTTCTGCTCGTCGCTTCCGAACATATAGATGTGGTTCGAGCACAGTGAATTGTGCGCAGCGACGGAAAGGCCGACCGAGCCGTCCATGCGGCCGAGTTCCTCGATGATGGTCGCGTATTCGACGTAGCCCATACCGGCGCCGCCCAGTTCTTCGGGGAACAGGATGCCAAGCAGGCCGAGTTCGGCGAGTTTCGGCCGCAATTCAGCAGGGAAGTGCTGCGTTTCGTCCCATTCCATCACGTGCGGTTTGATCTCGCTTTCGGCGAACTCGCGTATGCTCAGTTTGATTTGTTCTTGTTCGGGTGACAGGTCAAAGTTCATAGAAGGATATAACGATTTCTTATGTTCGCATAACTAATGCGTGTAAGGCAACCTGCCTTCGATTGCTTGTCCACGGCCTGCGACCTAAGATTGAAGTATGACGAACCCGAACATTCTCACGACCGACGACCAGATCCGCGAACTTCTTGCCGAGACGAGACGGATCGCGGTGCTCGGGATCAAGCCTGAAAGTCATTCGACGCAGCCCGCCTTTTACGTTCCGAAATATATGTCCGATGCGGGTTACGAGATCGTTCCTGTACCTGTGTATTATCCCGAGGTGACGGAGATCCTCGGACGGCCCGTTTGTCGGGACCTGACCAAGGTCGAGGGCGACATCGACCTCCTGAATGTCTTTCGCAAGAGCTCAGACCTTTCGAAACACACGTTCGACATTCTCGCCAAAAAGCCAAAGGCCGTCTGGTTCCAGCTTGGGATCAGCAATGACGAGGTCGCGGAAAGACTAGCTGATTCGGGTATAAAGGTCGTTCAGGATCTTTGCCTGATGGTCGAGCACCGTGCGCTGATCGCGGGCGGCGGTCAGCGACGCGTCTGATCCGAACGGAGCCGCCGCAAGATCGCCTTTCTGAAATAGAACAGCAGGCCGAATATCACAATGGCCGAGGCCGTCGGTATCGGATAAAGCCTGAGTCCGACGATCAGGTAGGCGAGTCCCCAGATAAAGGCTCCGAAGATCGCACCCAGAGCCGCAAAAAGAAACCAGGCGACAGCCACGAGCACTATCGGTACCGCGATCACCAAGATCGGGACCGAAAGATACTCTTCGACCGAGTCTTTAAGGGCCCGCATTTGAACGACCAAGATCGCGGAAGACTCGCGGGCCGTTCTCCCGGCATCGGCCGCTACCTTGACCGCGACCGCCACGCGATAGGTCGAGACGCCGCAGTATCCGCACAAGGCCGCGAGATCGCCTGCACGAAAATGAATCGCCCCGCCGCAGTTCTTGCAGTTAGAGATCTCATCTTTTGCGGCAGCCTTGGTCTCCTTTATCTCGGGCAACGCTGCCCTGACCTTTAGCGATATCGAGATGCCGATGAACAGGAGCATCGCGATCCAGATGGCCTCGGTTGCGACCGGGATCGCGAACGGATGGAGTACGTTCCGGAATCGGATCATCTCGTCCGTGTTGTAGATCCAAAAGACGACCGCGAGGCAGGCGATCAGCCAAGCCGAGACGAAAAGTACCGCTCCAACCGTTAGGTTCGACGCCAAGACCGATGCGATCCGCCAATATCGTTCTGCAAGATGCAAATTCTTTGCGGCCTCGGCCCTAGCAGTACGTACCTCTTCATATTCGGGCGGGACCGGGAACTCGGCCCGGCAGTGTACGCACGTCATTTTGGACTCGTCAAGCGGGACGCCGGCACCGCACGCCGGGCAGTTCAGCGGTTGAAGGGCCGGAATGTCGGGCGTCAATTCACGAGAAGGTTTTTCGTAATTCTCGGCCGGAGTCTCTTTGTTTGCGAAGACCTCACGCAGCAGATAGCAGATCGAAGCTGCGGCGGGTATCGCGAAAAGATATAGCTGGAGAATGAAGGTATAGTAGGCGGCTTCGATCAGGGAGTGCTTCATACTTACCGCCGCGTACGGCCCGCAGGCTTTCCTGCGGAGGCAAAGACGGCCTTTATGTCTTCATCCGAGAGCTGTCTTGAATCGCCGACCGGAAGGCTGCCGATCGTCAGGCCGCCGATCGCGACGCGTCGAAGCTTGACGACCGAATAGCCGACGGCGTCGAACATCTTGCGGATCTGCTGGTTGTGCCCTTCAAAAAGCGTTACCTCGTACCAGCCGTTCTTGTCGGTTGACTTCAGTTCGCGTATCTCGGCCGGTGCGGTCTTGAAGCCGTCTTCGAGCAAAATGCCTCGCCGAAGCTTGTTTATCGCGTTATTGTTCGGCAACCCCTTGACCTTTACTTCGTAGATCTTGGCAACGGCCTTTGAACTCGCGACGCGGTCGGTGAATTTGCCGTCGTTCGTGAGAATGATCAGGCCTTCCGAATTGAAATCGAGCCGCCCGACGGGATGCAGCCTTCCTTTGCCCTTTACAAGGTCCGTAACGAGTTTTCGCCCTTCGGGGTCACTAACACTCGAAAGGTACCCTTTCGGCTTGTTCACGAGCACGTAAACGCTCTTACGGGCGGTCAATTTTGGATTGATGAGGCGCCCGCGGACCTTTATGTGGTCTTTTTCAGGATCGGCCTTTGTGCCGAGCGTCGTGACGATCTCGCCGTTGACCGAGACCTCACCGTCCAGGATGAGCTGTTCGGCGCCGCGCCGCGAAGCGATGCCCGCTTGGGCGATCAGTTTTTGAAGTCTTTCTGCCACTTGTTTGTTCTTAGGTGCCTGCCGCGAGGTCCTCGAAATCTTCGATGCTCGGAAGTTCCGACAGGTCCTTTAGCCCGAACTGGATCAGGAATTCCTTCGACGTCCCGTACTGCATCGGCCGCCCGACCGCTTCCTTGCGCCCTTTTGCGACGATCAGTCGCTTGTCGAGAAGCGTCTTGATCGACGTTGCTGACTGCACGCCGCGGATCTCAAGTATTTCGGGCACGGTGACGGGCTGTTTGTAAGCAATAACGGCGAGCGTCTCAAGGGATGCAAGCGAAAGTTTTGCCGACGGCCGCGTTTTTAGGAATGCGCGGATCTCTTCGTGGAATTCGGGCCGTGTGGCGATCTGATAACCACCGGCGATCTCGCGGATCTGAAGGCCGCTCGACCGCTCTGCGTATTCGGCCGAGAGCTGCTCGACGGCGGCCCGCACGGCACCTTTCTCCTCGCCCAAAATGTCGGCGAGCAGCTTTGCTGCGATCGGCTCTTCAGAGACGAAGATCAGCGCCTCGACGAGGGCGACAAGTTCGCCGGGCGTTCTTGCTTGTGCCGTTGCGGCCACGGTGCTTTCTTCCGAGATCGGATCTTCCATAAAAAAAACGAATATCTTATCAGGCTCGGCGAAGTAAGATCTCCCCGAACGTCTTATTTTGCACGAGCCGAACGGCCTCGCTGCGGACGATCTCAAGAGCGGCGATAAAGGCCGTGACGAGTTCGCGATGCGAGCGCATCTCCTCGAAAAAGCCCGAGAGATTCACCTCGCCGAATTCAACGATGCGCCCTTCCACGCCCGGATCATATCGGCCAGCGAGATCTCTTCGCGCTCGATCTCCATTTTTACTTCGGCGATGTGGCGGGCAACGATCTTCTGAAATACGGTCAGAAGGTCGAATACCGAGGCATCGACCTCGGCGTTATTCTCGTCGGTCTCGATGGGGCCGCGTGTGAACGTTGCGTGTTCGATCGTCGACCGCTCGTGGAGCATTCCGGCCGCGGTCTTGAATTTCTCGTATTCGAGCAGCCTGTCCACAAGTTCACGTCGAGGATCGTCGAGATCGATCTCCTCGGCAGCAGCATTCGGGTCACGCGGCAGGAGCATTTTCGACTTGATCTCGATGAGCGTTGCCGCCATCACCAAAAAGTCCGCTGCGACCGCAATGTCGAGACGCTTCATCAACTGGATCGTCTCGAGATACTTTGCCGTGATCTTCGCGATCGGAATGTCGAAGATGTTCGCCTGTTCCTGCTTGATCAGGTAGAGCAGAAGGTCGAGCGGGCCTGCAAAGTCGCCGATGCGAACGCGCAGTTCATCGCGCCCGGCGGCCACGATCTCCGGCCGTTCGGCGTGAAAGTCAAAGTTGAATTGTTCCTGTTCGCTCGTCACTCTCAAAAAAGTAAAAGATCACCTCCGCCCTAAATGCCGAGCAGCTCAAGAGCCGCCTCGATGGGCCGTGCGACGACCGCCTTGTCACCGACCTCGACGATAGGCCGCTGGATGAGATTCGGGTCGGCGGCCATCGCTTTTATCACGTCGGTGTCCGGCGTTTCATCCGTCAGACCGGCCGCGGCCGCCCCGCGAGTCATCTTTATCGGGCGGAGTCCGGTCTTTTTTACAAGATCTGCGATCTTCTCGGCCGTGAACGGCTCGTTAAAATAATTGACTTTCTGAACTTCAATGCCGTTTTCACGAAACAGCGTTGCCAAATTACGGCACGTCGTTCAGGTAGGTTTTTCGTAAACTGTGATCTTCATCTTGTCATCCCATCCTTTAGCGAAAGTACGGTTCTCTCCGGGATCGGCCTTCCCGGCTGAGGCTTTTTCGTCAACGTCAGTATCCTTTGTATCAAACTATGCTCCTGTTTCGGAACCTTCGGGATCACCTTATACTCTATCGCGATCCGGCCGCTCTCTTCGAAGATCTTGAAGTAATTCAGCCGAAAGGTCGGGAAATATACTGCCGGCAGATATCCGAAGATCACCGGAATCCGCTTCAGAAGCTTGAGCCACGTTCCTGTATTCAAGATCGCACGGCCGTTCTCCTCAAGCAAGAAAGCGTCGTGGGTGTGTCCGAACACATAGACCGCGACATTCGGGTCGGCCTCAAAGATCTCAAGCGCGTGTTCCCGATAGCCCTCGTCCGGTACATAGACCGCCGAATCCTTTCCTTCCGGGAGGATCTTCATCCTCTGCAACACCCTGCGGGCGTCGCGGAGAACGAAGCCAAGCGGAACGCTGACGGCAATTATAAAGAACCAGAAGAGCATGCTGAATACTAGGATCGTTCGAAGCAGGTTGCCAAAGACCCCAAGGCTTCGGGTTATTGGGTTGTCGAGCAAGTAATTCGCATCAAAGATCCCCAGCGTTGCCAGGATCTCCGCCGCAAACGCTAAGATCGTGATCGAGAAGAGAACGAGAAACGGAAAGAGCGACCAACGGATCAAAGGGCTCATCTCGTTATAAAAGTAATTTGACACTATCCAGTCCGGCAACTGTCTGACATCCACAGAACGGATATCCTTTAGCCAGTCCGTTGTCCCGAAGACAGAAGAACGGCTCGCGCCGGCAACGGCATTCTCGGTTATGTAATACCCCAGCGGTTGTGCGAATGGATTTCCGTAATCCGGCGAGGCATTGAACGAGTCGATCTGCTGTCCGTGCTCGATCCAGATCTTCCTGCCGGCAACTTTACGCGTGATCGATACGTCGGTCTCTAGGTCGATATTGAACGCCTTAAGCTTATCGACGAACTCCGGGAAGCAGGCAAGGTCGTAATCGTGGTTCCCGACCATCAGCGTTATTCGGATACGTGAGCCCGTCTTCTTGAATTGGTCGAATATCGGCCTGTGATGTTTAACGATCTCGTCCAGCTTCGCGGTGCCTGAGACGGTCGTCATCTCCCAGAAACCGAAAGCGTCCCCTACGATGATCAACTCGGTCTCGGGGCCTTTACCCTCCAACTCCTTAAGGAAGGCTACGAACTCATCCATGAAATCACAGATCTGCAGCTGCCCGTCGCCGCCAAGATGGAGGTCGCTTACAAAATAAAAGACGGACGCAGGTTCTTCTGCTTTCATTCTGGCCTTAAACCTGGGCTCCGGCTCACGTCACAATTCCGAGCTTGGCATATGCGTCGGCAAGTGTTTCGGAGGCGATCGAGCGCGCCTTTTCCGCGCCGTCCTGCAAAATTTTTGCTACGGATGCATCGTCAAAAGAGGCGATCTGCTCCTGGAACGGCCGCAAATATTCGATCACGGCGTCTGCTAGCTCGGCCTTGAATTGTCCGTAGCCTTTGCCGGCAAAATTATCGACGCATTCCTGCTCACTCTTGCCCGTTACGAGCTGATAGATGGTCAAAAGATTATGGATCGCCGGGCGCGATTCGTCGAACGAGATCTCGGTACCGCTGTCGGTCACGGCTCGCTTGATCTTCTTTGCGATCGCATCCGCGCCATCGTCCAAAAAGATCGCTCCGGCCTCGTTCTCGTCGGATTTCGACATCTTTTTTGCCGGATCCTGCAGCGAACGGATGCGCGCACCTGCTTTCGGAATGAAGACCTCAGGGATCGTGAAGGTCTCACCGAAATCGCGATTGAACCGCTCGGCAAGGTCGCGGGTGAGTTCCAGATGCTGCTTCTGGTCGTGCCCGACCGGGACCAAATTCGTCTGATAAAGCAGAATGTCGGACGCCATCAGCACGGGATATGAGAAAAGGCCGACGCCGGCGCGTTCCGTATTGCCCTTTGCCTTGTCCTTGAACTGCGTCATACGTTCGAGCTCACCCATACGAGCTGTGCAGAGGAGGACCCAAGTGAGCTCCGCGTGAGCGGGCACGTCCGATTGCAGGAAAATGACGGCTTTTGAGGGATCGATCCCGGCCGCGAGATAGACGCGGGCCAGGTCGAGCGTGCTTTTGCGAAGCGTCTTAGGGTCTTGGGGAAGCGTCAGGGCATGAAGGTTCACGATGCAGAAGATCGAATCGTATTCGTCCTGCAGCTCGACCCAATTCTTTAACGCGCCGAGGTAATTTCCCAAATGGAGGCGGCCTGTCGGCTGGGCTCCGCTGAATATTCGTTTCTTCGACATTAGAGAAAAAGGATATAGATGAGAGCGTAATAAAAGGGCGTCAAGATGATCCTGAATACACCGATGTAAATGAGCGCAAGCAAGATCAGGTAGCCGTACTGCTCAAGCAGCCGAAGTATGGGTTGAGCGCTGTCCGGAAGGAACGTCGCGAGTATCGCGCTTCCGTCAAGCGGCGGGAATGGCAGCAAATTGAACACGAAGAGCGAAAGGTTCAGGATCATCAGGTCGCCGACGAAGATCGCCAGCGGGTTCGTCGTCGAACCAAAGAAATCCTCTGGAGCAAAGCCTTGCGAGATCATTATTTTCGCAATTACGATCCCGATGATGAGCAAAATGAGATTCGCCAGTACGCCCGCGACCGAAACCATCACGTTCGCGAGATTGTAGTTCGTCCAATTCCGCGGGTTTACGGGTGTCGGCTTGCCCCAGCCGATAAGCGGAATGCTGCCGAGAGCGCCGCCCATCGCCCCAAAGATAAAACCGATGATCGGTATCAATATCGTGCCGATGGGATCCGTGTGTTTTACGGGGTTTAGCGTAACGCGGCCGAGCATATAGGCCGTATCGTCGCCGAATTTGTGCGACATCCAGGCGTGCCCCGCCTCGTGTGCCGAGATCGCCAACAAAAGGACGACCATAAAGATGACGAGGTGACTGATCAGGTTGATCGGATCGATTCCGCCCATAAATACTGCGATTTTCACGGTCGGAGCAGGCTCGGAAAGCCTCTGGCTCCGTTGTCTTGAAGCCTAGATTGTGCCATTCTTTTCCTACAAAATAAAATGAAGCCAAAGTTCCGAGATGCACGGGTTTTCTCGGGCGGCCTGCTCAGTTGACCTATGCAAAACCACATCGTCTGTATCGCGAGCGAGCAAAAGGGCAATGAATTTCTTGAAGAGGCGCATAATGCAGGCTGGCGCGTCACGCTCGTAACGAGGAAGAAGCTGCTTGATCTGCCGTGGGTTTGGGATTCGATCGGCGATGTTCGTTCGGTCGAGGATGACGCCGCTCCGATCGACTACGTGCGGGCGATCACAAATATCGCAGGCTCGCAGAATATCGACCGCGTCGTGGGCCTTGATGAATTCGACGTGATCACGGCGGCAGAGGCTCGCGAACACCTGCAACTGCCCGGGCCGTCAAGCTCATATCTGCGGCGTTTCCGCGACAAGCTCACGATGCGGAACCTTGCTGCCGAGAACGACATTCCTTGTCCGGAATTCACGGCCGTCATTAACGCCGATGCGATAAACGACTTTCTTGCCCGCGTGCCTTCGCCGTGGATCGTAAAGCCGCGATTCGAGGTCTCGGCCTTCGGAATCCGGAAATGCGAGACGGCCGAGCAGGTGTGGGACGTTCTGAACGAGCTGGATGAACGCAACAACTGGCGCGACCACCCTTCGCAGTTCGTTCTCGAACGCTTTGTCGAAGGCCGCGTGTTTCACGTTGATTCCGTAGTCGAGGGCGGCAAGGTTCGGGCCGCCGGCGTCAGCCAATACGGCACGACGCCCTTTAACGTCACGCATCGCGGCGGCGTTTTCACATCGTCGATCGTTCCTTACCGATCTGCCGTAAGGAAGAGCCTGGAGACGGTAAATTCTCAGCTTTTGAAGGCCTTCGAGTACGATCGTGGCGTCACGCACGCGGAATTCCTGCAAAGCAGCGAAACGGGCGAGATCTTTTTGCTTGAGGTCGCCTGCCGCGTCGGCGGAGCCTACATTGCGAATGTTCTCGAAAATGCCTGCGGCTTCAACCTCTGGCGCGAATGGGCAAAGCTTGAAACGGCGACAAAAGAGAAGCCGTACAAATTGCCAAAGCTTCGCAAGGACTTCGCGGGCGTCGCTCTCGCACTAGCCAATGCCGACGAACCGAATACTGACCACTATGTCGAGGAAGAGATCGTCTATCGCGTGAAAAAAACGAGGCACGTTGGCCTGATCTTCCGTTCTCCGAAACAAAAACGCATCGAGGAACTCCTTGCGGCATATTCCGAGCGGATATCGAACGATTTCCTTGCTGTTGCCCCGCCAAAGGAACGCTACGACGACTGATCCTGATCTATGCCATTCGATATTTTGTTCGATGAGCCGGAAAAGGCTCAGGTCGGGCCGCCGGAATTACTCGAGCACAGCCTGAACCAATATTTTCCGGAACTCCTGCAGATCGGATCGACCCGCGAGCTTGCCGCTCGGCCGGTCGTTGAAAAGATACGCAATGATGCGGAACGCATCCTGAACTCGGTCGTCGTGGGCGGAGCGGCCGCAAGTGACACGGCCGGACGAAGTGATACCGCGATCTCTGCCATCGCTTGGAACATCGAACGCGGCATCCAACTGGACGGGATCATCGAGGCCCTAAGGGCCGACGAACGCCTTAACGATGCCGACGTGCTGCTGCTGACCGAACTCGACCACGGAATGGCTCGGAGCGGCAATCGCTTCGTCGTGGAGGAGATCGCGGCCTCGCTCGGCCTTGAGTACGCGTTCGCACCGGTTTACATCGCGCTCCAGAAGGGAAGCGGCGTCGAATCGGAGGTCGCGGGCGAGAATACACGTTCGATCCACGGCCTCGCGATGCTTTCGCGTTTCCCGATGAGGAATGTCCATGCGGTCGCTCTCCCGAACGGGAAGGACAAGATGTGGGGCAAGGAGAAGCGGCTCGGGCATCTGCGGGCACTTTTTGCGGATATTCAGCACCCTTTGGGTACTTTCCGTGCCGTCACCGTTCACCTTGATGCTCACTGCTCGCGGGCCCATAGGCGGCTGCAGATAAAGATCGTTCTCGACCACCTCGACACGCTCCCGAAGCTGCCAACATTGATCGGCGGCGATTGGAATACGACGGGCTTCAACTCGCAAAGCTCGACACGGGCAATTATGGGCTACTGGCGGCGCGTCTTCATGGGGCCGAAGAACGTCGCTTTAAATCACCTTCCGCATCCGGAGCGTTTCTTTGAGAGGCCGATGTTCGCTGACCTCGAGAGCCGCGGCTATGAATTCCGCAAATTCAACGAGCTCGGCGTCGGGACGCTCCATTACGATGTCGGCAGCATCGAGAAGAACACGAACTTGCGGGATTGGGTTCCCGCCTGGTGTTTTCCTTTTATCTTCTGGGCGGCCGGGCGTGTCGGAGGAAAGGTCTCGGGCAGGCTCGATTGGTTCGCCGGCAAAGGGCTCGAAAGGGTAGATCCGCCAAAGACGATCGGCGAGCTCGTAACTTCTGACGGGCAGCCGCTCTCGGATCACGATGCGATCTCGCTCGCGTTTCGTCCGTCAAAAGGGTGGTGAGCCGAATGGCAATTATGTATTTCGATGTGTAAAATGCTAAAAATATAGTTATGGAAGTCGCATTTACGCAAACACTTAGCTTTGACGCCGATACGTTCGAATACGAGACGGTCGATTCACAGAATGGCAACGCGTCGGTCATCCGTTTTCCTGTTGATCCGAAGCAGGTAAGTCCGGGCGACGTCGTTGTCGTCGTCAAAAAGGAAGATATTTTTTTTCACGCCCTCATCGGCAAGATCGAGAACGGTTATGCCTACGCTTCCGATCCGAAGGGCTCGCTGCTTCCGGCGGGTGTGCAGTAGATAACAGTACCGAATTTTGGGGATGTAGCTCAGCTGGGAGAGCGCGGCGTTCGCAATGCCGAGGTCAGGGGTTCGATCCCCCTCATCTCCACCAATTTTCCCTTAATTGAGAGTGGCGATCCTATTCTGGGTCGCCATTTGCTTTTGCCGCTCCCATTTCCTGCTTTTTATAGAGGATTATAACGGCGAGGGCCGCAATGAATGCGCCGGCCGCCGCAACCGTTACGCCGTAGAACGCGACGGTGTAATCGCCGCCGTGCAGGTCAGCAAGGTAGCCGGTGATCTTGCCGCCGATCGCCGCCCCGATCACTTCGATGAGCGTGATCGTGCCGAGGATGCGGCCAGCGTCCGCACGCCCGAAAAGGTCGGACGCAAGGCGCTGGATCAGTACGAAGGTGCCGCCGTAACCCAAAGCGAACGGCAGAAGGAAGTAAAGTGCGGTCGCTGCCGAGAGGTCGAACAGCACGAGTGATGCCGCAAAGAGCAGAAAGGCGCAGAACGTCATCACTCGAACGCTCCCGAATCTGTCGCTTGCGAATCCCGCGAGGAACTTGCCGCCGATGCTGATCGCAAAAAGTGCCGATTGGGCGAAGGCCGCCGTCTCGGCCGACACGCCGATCTTTGGCGTTTGAAGATACAGAATGAACTGCTGGCTCGTCGCAAATATCGGATAAAAGACAAGTGCGGAACAGGCAGCGAGCGCCCAGAATATCGGCTTACGCAAGGCCGCGGGCCACGAGATACCGTCAAGTTGGAGTGCTTCCGCCCCGGCCGTATTTTCTGATGGTTCACGGACAAGCAGCAGAACCGCGGGCAGGAGGACGAGCCAGACAAGAAGGCTTAAGGCCAACATTGCCTTTCGCCATCCGAAATTCTCGATCAAGGGCGATGCGATCAGCGGGATCAAGGCTCCGCCGAGACTCGTGCCGACGAGAGTGATGCCGAGAGCAGTTCCGCGGCCTTTATCGAACCAGCGTGAGACGAGAACAACGCACGGGGCGACACCGATAAACCCGAGTGACGATCCCATCAACGCACGCGCGGCGTAGATCAAGGCGACGCTTTCGCCCGCAGAATGCAGTATGAGGCCGCTTCCGAGCAGTATGCAGCCGGCGGTCATTACCGCCTTCAGCGGGAATCGCAAAGCAAGCCATCCGCCTACGAGCGAAAAGACACCCGACAAAAGGAACGTGATATTCGCAGAATTCGCGATGAACGTTTCTGCATGCGCGGCCGCGATCGCACCGCTTGCGACAAAGTCTTCGCGAAGCGGTTTGTAGAATGGCGGGAGTCCGCCGATCGAAAGGCCGTTGCTGACAATGAGTGAGAGTGCAGCAACGGCCACTGTGCTCCACGCAGAAGATCGTTCGTTGGTCACGCGTCCTATTTTAGCGGCGTGATGATCCTGCCGACAGGATAAACGCCTTGTTTCTGGTTGAGAAAGTACGGCGTTCGCTCGTAGAAGAACTGAAGGCGCGCACGCGGATTCCGAGCGAAATTCGGGTCAAGCAGCCGCCTGTCGAATTCCTCTTTCAGCTTCGGGTCTTTCGCGAGCATCTCGCGTGCGAGCTTTTCGAGGGCGTAACCCGAACCAAATTCCTTCAGCTCGAATATCGAGTTAAAGAAGCCCCAAAGCACGAAAGAATCCGGACCTGCGGGCTCAAGCAAATGGATCGCGACATTTGCCGCCTCCTGGTCCATCGGGACGATCACCGAACCCGCAGCGTAAGTGCGTTTCTCGGTGTAGCGGACCGGTTTTGTCCTCAGCGTGATGCGATTCTCGAAAGATGACGTCGCCCATTTCGGTTCGGTCAGGTGATAGCTCTCGACCTCGATCGTCAGCGGCTTTTTGATCGTCTGAAGCCGAAGGCCGTGCAGCTTGAGCACCTCGATCACGTCCTTGTACTGCGGCGGAATGATGTATGCAAGCGGCGGAGCGACGGACGTTTCAACACGTCCTTCATCAAACTTCCTGATGGTGTATTCCTTTGGCGTCGAGCCGTAAACAAGCATCTTTCCGCCCGAAATGTCCGAATCCCGTACGGAATATTCAACGCCCTTGAACTTCATCTCGGTCGGCTTGTCGGTGACCGAAAGCGTGAGCGGGAATTCGCGTTTCGGATCGTACGACCTTCCTCGCTGGATTGTCTGCATATCCGACATGGTATCGACGGCGAAAAGGCTGTCCTTTGATCGCCCGATCTCCTCGATAAAGTAGCGGAGCGTGTCGTACGTGCCGCGAACACGCGAACGATACGGTTTATAGACGTGAGTTTCGATAAGGAGCCCAACGCGATTCCTTAGCGGCGTGTAACCGGTCGAGAATCGCGGTGTCGCAATGAATGTGGCGATGCCGCTCGTGATCTCTCGCCCCGCAAATTCGACGTAGTGCGTAAGAATGTTGCCTTCTTTCTCGATCTTCGGGACAACGCGGCCGTCAAAATGCTCGTCCATCCAATCCTTTATCTTCGGGTCGATCTCCTGAAAATGCGCGTATTCGTAAGTGATGTTGTACTGAAAATCGGCGCCGTCCGTGACGTGGCAGTCGATGAAAACGTCCGGCTTCCATTCGTTCCACAGCTTGAGCCAACCGCGTGTTTCGGGCGCATCGGCCTTCATATAATCCCGGTTAAGGTTCAGGTTGGTGGCATTCGCACGAAAGCCCATCTCCGCGGGCCCGTTCTGCCCGAAACGCATATACGGGTTGGAATTCTCGTGGCCATCGACGTTGTAGATCACCTGGAAAAGTATCACAACATTGTCGAGCAGCTTTGTGCGTGTTTTTGTGATCGCAATGTCCCGAAGCAGGGCAAACCCCGCGTCCTTGCCGTCGATCTCGCCCGCGTGAATACCGGCCTGGACAAGCACGACGGCCTTTCCCTGTTCCTTTGCGAGTTTCGGCGTGAATGCGCCGTCGCTTGCCGCAATAAGAAGGGGAAGGTCGCGTCCTTCGCCACTCTTTCCGTAGGTCGTGTATTTGATCAAAGCCGAGGCCGCGTCGAGCTTCTTGGCGAACGCTACCGCCTGCGCGTAAGTGCCGGTGCGGTCGTAGTTCGTTCTCTCCGCAACGGTCTGCCATTCACGCGGGACGCGTCCCATATCGCTCTGTGCTGAAGAGCTTTGTACGGCGAACGAAATTCCTAAGAGAAGCGAGACGGAAAACACGCTGAGGCGAGTCAAATTGTTCATAGGTCGGTGAATATACGCATTATTGCCTGTAAGGTTTCAGGAAAGCAGGAAGAAGGTCGGCTACGTTTGCAAATACTCCGGAATGGCCGCTTCCGGGAGGTTTCGTTCGTCGGCGATCGGAGCTCCGGTGACCGTCCGGAGCGGCAGAACTCCGGCCCATATCGGCAGCGAATAGTCTTCCTCATCGTCCTTCGGCGGGCCGACACGCACTTTTGCGGAGGCTTCCGCGAGCGGCACCCGAAGGACCGTAGTGCCCTTTAGTTCCTTGTCGGTCGGCGGCCGCACATCTTTCCAGCGGCCCCTGATGATGTGTTCGGTCAAGATCTCGAGCGCCTTCGCCTTCTCTGCCTTTTCGGCGATCACGGACGCCCTTCCGTAGATCACGACCGAACGATAATTGATCGAATGGTGAAATGCGGAACGCGCGAGGACGACGCCGTCAACCAGCGTTACCGTCACGCAGACATCGATGCCGCCGGCGAGGTCGCGAAGCATTCGGCTTGCCGCAGAACCGTGAATGATCAGGTCGCCGCCGTCGCGCCCGTAGGCGGTCGGAATAACGGCCGGGCCATGTTCGGTGTTGAAGCCGACGTGGCAAATGAAGCCCTCATCGAGGATGGCCTCGATCGTCTCGCGATCGTATTTTCCGCGGTCGGGAAGCCGTTTTACTCGGACTCGCGGTGTCGAAGGGCCCGTGTTGGTACTCTCGTTCATTATTTTGCGTCCATCCAATTATCGCCGACGCCGACCTCGACGATCAGCGGCACATCGAGTTTTGCGGCAGCCTCCATTTCGGCCTTGACGACCTCCGATGCTCGCTCGACCTCGTCAACCGGAGCTTCGAACAGCAGTTCATCGTGAACCTGCATTATCATCTTCGTCCGCAGGCCCTCGTCCCGCAGAGCCTTTTCGACGCGTATCATCGCGAGCTTGACGATGTCGCTTGCCGTACCCTGGATCGGCATATTGATCGCCTCACGTTCTTGGCGGGAGCGAACGGTGAAGTTACGGTCGTTGATCGAAGGGAAGTATCGACGCCTTCCGAACAACGACGTAACGAAACCATTCTTCTTGGCCTCCTGCGGGATCTCGTCCATATATTTTCGAATTCCCTTGTAGGTCTCGAAGTACGAATCGATCACCTGCCGAGCCTCCGCCCTTGAGATCCCGACGCGCGTCGAAAGCCCGAATGCCTCGACAGCGTAAGCGATGCCGAAATTCACTATCTTCGCAAGACGCCGCTTTTCCTTCAGGTCATCTTCATCGACGGCGCCGAAGACAAGCCGTGCGGTGTTGGCGTGGATATCCTCGCCGTCGAGGAACGCCTTTGTCATTACGGGATCGCGCGTTATGTGGGCAAGAATGCGGAGTTCGAGCTGCGAATAATCGGCAGAAATAAGCCTATTTCCGGCCTCGGGGATGAATGCCCTGCGGATCTCGCGGCCGAGCGGCGTGCGCACGGGAATATTCTGCAGGTTCGGGTCGGTCGAGCTCAGGCGTCCCGTGGCCGCGACCGTCTGATTCAGAATGCCGTGAATACGGCCGTCATCTCGGATCATCTTCGGAAGGGCATCAGCGTAGGTCGCCCGAAGCTTGTCCATTTCACGATAGTCGATGATCAATTGTGCGATCTCGTAGGTCTGCGCAAGTTCGACAAGCACATCGTGGCTCGTCGAGATCTGGCCGGTCGCGGTCTTCTTGCCCGTCTCGATGTTCAGCTCGGCAAAGACCTCGCCGACCTGTTTCGGCGATCCGATATTGAACTCCCGGCCGGCAAGCTCGAAAAGCCGTTTGCTCAGCGTTTCGAGCTGTCCGGAGATGTCCGCAGAGAATCGCCGCAGAGCTTCGCCATCAACTTTCATCCCGACAAGTTCGATATCAGCGAGAACGTCGATCATCGGGAGCTCGATCTCGGCATAAACCTTTTCCTGGCCGTTGGCCCGCAGCTTTTGCCGCACGACAGGAGTGACGCGCGACGCAATGTCGGCGGCCTCCGCGGCCCGAAAGGCCGATTCATCCCAGCCCTCAGGGACGGAATGTGCGATGTCGGTTTTCAAATATACTTGCGCGAGAAGTTCGAGCGGGTAGCTTGTCCTGCCGGGATCGAGCAAATATGCGGCGACCATCACGTCGTCCGTCGTGCCGGTCGGGCGAATATCGAGTTTCCTGAGGGAGCCGTTAACGCTCTTTGCGTCATACGCCGCTTTAGCGAGCATCTTGTTCGTCAAGATGTCGCGGATCGCGGCTACCGCCTTTTCGCGTTCGTCGAAGGCCGCAAGATCAAGGTAGTATGCCTCGCCGCTGCCAAGCCCGATCCCAACGCCAACGGGTTCGTGCCGGTCATACGTGCTCGAGCGCTCGTTCGGATTCGGCTCGTTTACCGAGTAGCCGAAAACATCTGTCTCGAAAAGTTTTCTGATCACCTTGTCGAGGCCCGCCATCTCCGACACGACAGAGTATGCGGTCTCGACCCTAGCGGCAGCTTCGCCGCCGGTATGCGTCGGGAAATTATCGAACAGCCCGGCGGAAGCATCCGAGAATTCCTTTATCAGGGATTTGAACTCAAGCTCGCGGAAAAGCTCGTAGGCCTTTTCGCGATCAGGGCCGCGATAGGCAAGTGTCTCAAGATCTACCTCGATAGGAACCTCGCAATGGATCGTCGCAAGCTCGAGCGACTGTTCGATCTGTTCGCGATTGTTCTGAAGGCTTTCGCGGTAGGTCTTATGCGTCACCTCGTCGGCGCGGTCCATAGCGCCACGGGCCGAGCCAAAATCGAGCACGAGCTTTAACGCTCCCTTCTCACCGATGCCGGGAGCTCCCGGAATATTATCGACCGAATCGCCCATCAACCCCAGCAGGTCGATGATCTTGCTCGGCGGCACGCCGAATTTCTTCTCGACCCAGGCCTCGTCACACCATTCGATCGGCGGCACCGGCACCTTTCGGCGAAGGTTCTGCGCATTCTGACGCATCGCAATAACGTGCGGATCTTTTACGAGCTGACACAGGTCCTTGTCGTTCGATACGATCACGCACTGCATCCCTTTTGCTGCGATCTGCTTTGATAGAGTGCCGATGATGTCGTCGGCCTCGTAACCGTCCATTTTCAGCACGGGAATACGAAATGCGTCACACACCTGCTCGATATAGGGAAGCTGCGAGAGCAGGTCATCGGGCATCGCCTCACGATTTGCCTTGTAATCGACAAAAGAGTCGTGTCGAAAGGTCGGTGCGAAAGTGTCCCAGACGGCGGCGATGTGGTCGGGTTTCTCGTCGTTCAGGAGCTTTCGCAGCATATTCGTAAAGACGAAAACTGCCTGCGTCACCTGGCCTTTGCTGTTGCGGAGCGGTTCCTGCTTCATCCCCATCGGTGCAAAGAACGCCCGATAGACGTGGCTCATCGCGTCAATAAGAAATACTCGCTTCATTTGGCGTTAGTTTATCACGCGCACGGCCCATGAACTGACCGCACGCTTCATTGAGGCCATCGAGTCTCGTGCGAATGAGCGTTGGAGATATCGACTGATCGGATAGCCGAGCCGTGCAAGGAGAGCGTTCGGTTGCGAGAACGCGAGCAGGTCGTACCAAACTTCACCCGTTTCCGGATCGAAGTCGACAGAGAAACGTTCCTCGCCCGATTCGACGTGTTCGCCGAGAGTTCCGTAGGCGAAGCCGAAACGCGTCGGTTCATCGAGAACATAGACGATCCGCGCCGAGCTCATCGAATAGAAACCGAGATGCGATACGACGATCGCGACGTTACGGCCAACCTCGATCGGCGTATCGTTCGGAACGAGCGTGACCCAGCCGAGATCGAACATCGTCCAGGTGCGGATCGCCTCTTTCGCCCGTTCGAATGCGGGTGTACCGTGTCCAAGAAGTGCGCGGTTGTGATCTACATTGTAGCCCGACGGGATCTCACCGGAAGTTGCACCCGTCGCGGAATACGAGAGCTTGCCGCCCGCTGCTTTAGCGAGGAATTCGCTTACGTCGCCGTCATCGGGCCTTAGAATGCGGAACATCAAGGACAAAACTATGAGAATTTGAGTGCGGGAGCAAGTTTGACAATAAAATTGCGGCTACGCTATTCTAACCGTTCGCCCAAAATAGGGCGAAGGCGAGCGTTTTCGCTAAATGTGTCCGGTTCGTCTAGGGGTTAGGACACCGCCCTTTCACGGCGGCAACACGGGTTCAAATCCCGTACCGGATACCATCCTTTTCGGAAAATGCAGCATCACACTTAGGGTTTTGCACGCGAATTCGCCTGCACTCAGCATTGAGTCGGCGAATTTCTTGTTTTTGAGATGAAGAAATATATCATTCGAGGCGTGGTCGCGGTCTTTTTGGGTGTGATGCTGGCTGCGGCCGGTTACACGCAGGCTCAGGCGACAGATACCGTAATGGTCCTGCCGTTCGAGAATACTTCGGGTAAGCCGGAATTCAACTGGGTCGGCGAAAGCTTCGCCGCCGCGTTGAGCGAACTTCTGGCAGTGCCGACGCTGAATGTCATCTCGAATGACGAACGGAAGATCGTCCAACAACGACTTCGCATCCCGCTTACATCGCTCCCGAGCCTTGCAACATCGCTGAAGCTCGCCCGCGAAAAAGGCGCGACGATGCTGATCACAGGAACGTACAACATCGTTCCCGCTTCGGGCGATACGGCCGCCGTAATTACGGTGACGGCGAAGATCGTGCGCGTGAACGAAGGACGCTTCTTAAGCGAATACATCGACGGGAAACAGGTCACGCGCGACATCAACCTCACGGACGCTCTCGGCAATCTGCAGTCGATCCAGGGACAGATCGCTTACCAGATCCTCTACCAACGCGATAAATCCCTGCCGTATTCCCAGAACGACATAATCTCGACCGCCAGCAAAGTCCCGGCACGAGCATTCGAAGCCTACACAAAGGGCTTGCTCACGAACCTCACCGACGCACGCGAGAATTACTTTAAGAATGCGATCCGACTCTACGCGGAGGCGGAACCGAACGGCGTATATTCGGCGGCGGCCCTTGAACTCGGGCATCTGTATCTTGCAGAGAAGAAGCTGAACGAAGCACAGGATGCTTTCGAGCAGGTGATCAACGCCTACCAGCAATGTCTCGATCGTGCTAAAGCGGCGACGAAACCTCTGAAGTGCAATGGCGACGATTATGCTGAAGCGGCGTTCTACGACGGGCTGATACAACTTCGTGCAGGACGTTTCGAGATGGCTCTCGGCATTTTGCGGCCGCTTGCCGAGGATCTGAAGCTTACGGCGATCTACAACGCGATCGGCGTGATATCCGTTCAGGGGTCACGCGCCGAGAAGAAGAACTCGGCCAAGGCCGCCGCAATGCTCGCAGAGGGCGTTGCGCTTCTCAAAAAAGCGGCCGAGTCCGAGCCAAACAACGACAATATCCGCTTCAACTACGGGGCCGCCCTTCTTATCAGCGGCGATATGGCCGAGGCCGCAAAGAGCCTTAAGGCCGCGATCGCAGCCAATGCGAATGACGGCGATGCGTACTTCCTGCTTGCCAAGGCCCTCGAAGAGCTAAAAGATCCGGCCGCAGCCGAAGCTGACAACCGAGCCCGCCAAAAGCTGACGGCGAATAATCGATATGCGTCACTCCAAAAGGAATGGGAACGCTCCAAAACGGTTGACGATGTACCTTTGCGTGTAGAACAGCCGGCGCGGAAGGATTTCGTTGCGGTCATCTTGAGCCGCAAGCAGGGGAACGCCCTTCAGCCGCAGGCGAACGAGACAGAAACTCTGCTAGCAAAGGCCCGCACGATGGTCGCGAACGGACAGGATGATGACGCGATGCCGATCCTGCGGCGCGTGCTTGCAAGCGAACCGATGAGTGCTGAGAGCTATCTCTTGCTTGGCAAGATCCATTTACGCCGCGGCGACATCGACCAAGCGATAAGTTCTTTCAAAACATCGATCTTTTGGGACAGCCGGAAGATCGAGGCTCACGTAAACCTTGGGAAGATATACGTTGAGAAAGGAGATTGCCAGCAGGCAAAGACCTACGCCGCCTCGGCGGCCGAGATCGACGAGAACAACGAGGACGTGATCGCCCTCGAGCGCCTCGCCGATCGCTGCTCAAAATAAACGTGTTCAACACACCTGTCGGGGTGCTATAATTGGAATTCCCTTAGGCGGTTTTGGGGCTGTCTGAGAAATTTGAAAAAAAATCTGGAACTCTCGGGTATTTGTGGCACGCTACGTGCTTTAGAGAAAGACGGCTAGCTTGATGCGATTTATCAAGACCCCGCCGCCAACTCTACTCCGAGCGCGGTTTGCCACTGTGCTCTTAGACCTTCCGAGCGTTCCTTCAGTTGTCCTACCATTCAAGCCCGGTCTCGCCAGAGGCCGGGCTTTCTTACTTTTGTTTCAAAAGCGTTGCCAGAAGCCTGTAATTTATTGCTTTTCGTTCAAATTGAATGAAACTTTGCCACGGCCCATTCGTTGTCGTCGGACGATCGCCTAGTTTTATTTCAATTTGACAGGATGTTGTGCGGATCCCAGCTGGAAGTGACAGGTTCCGTCACAGAAAAGGTGACAATTTGCGTCACAAGCATTCACAATGCCGCATTTTCGTTCATTGTGAAATGACCAAATCGGTCACCGAGACACACATCCGCTCACCGAAACTGCTAAAATTCTTCCCAGTGATTGGAGTGCTGAAAAAAATATCACCGAGCTTGCGGAACTGTGCGCTTGCGATGGCGTCGGCCGTGATGCTTATACTCGCTTTTCCGGACAGCGGCTGGTGGTGGCTCGCCTGGTTTGCGTTCGTACCATTCCTGATCGCCGCGGCCGATGAGACGCGGCCGTTTTCCGCGTTCGTTGTCGGACAGCTTTTTGGTACGACGTACTTTTTCGGGACGTGTTGGTGGCTTGCCTACGCGCCGATACATTACGGCGGATTCCCGCCGTTGTTTGCCTACGCGCTGATCTTTACGGCGTGCGTGATCGTCGGCTTCTTCCCGGCCGTGTTCGCGGCGGTCTTTAATGTCGTATCTCGAAGGTTCGGGTCACTGGGGCTGCTTACTGCGCCGTTCATTTGGGCGTTCTCGGAGTACCTGCGTTTTTGGCTGACAGGGAATAACTGGAATGCGGCGGGCTATTCACAGGCGTTTGGTCCGCAGGCGATCCTGAACGTCGCATCGGTTGGCGGAGTTTACCTTGTCGGATTTAACCTCGTGGCGTTCAGCACGCTTGTGGTTGCCATGATAATGGTCGCGGCAAAACCAGCGGATGCATTTGAGAAGCGCGTCCCGCTGCTCGCACTCGGTACCTATTTTGTCGCTCCGGCAGGGATCGTATTCCTTTTGGTCGATCCTGTATTGAAAAGCGCGTTTTCGGACCGCAAGAAACGCCGTATTCTCATCGCGTTCGCAGGCGTACCAGCCGTCGCGGCAGCCTTGATGTTCTTCTTTGCGACGGGAGCAAGAACGGAGGCGAAACAGTCTGCTTCGGGAGAATTGGCGGCGACGGCCGTTGTCATTCAGGCAGATGTGCCGATGAGTTATGTTCCGACTGCGAAGTTGGAGCAGCTTCGCAGTCGGCAGATACAGCTCGCGAACGAAGGCCTTGCAAAAATTCCGACAGGTACTCGGCTCGTGATATTTCCCGAATCGCCGATGAACTATATGTACACGGATGATAGGGAATTCCACGACCTAATTAACGATTTCGCGAGGAAGAATAATACTTGGGTACTTTTTAATTCCGCAGAGCCGGACTCGCTTTCGACGCGGTATTTCAATTCTGCCGTAATGATCGACCCAACGGGCAAAAAAGCCGGGCAATACGACAAGATCCATCTCGTGCCTTTCGGAGAAGCGATGCCGTTCCCGCTGGACGGTGTACTTCCGGGGCTTGTGGGCACGTTCGCGTACGGCCGCGAGTACGACACGCTGCCGGTAGGCGATGCGAAAGCCGGCATTCTGATCTGTTTTGAGTCAGCGTTCGGCACGCTGTCGCGAAGGTTCGTCGGCGATGGTGCTGACGTACTGATCGAACTAACAAACGACGGATATCTCGGGCCTACGCCTGTATTGAGGCAGCATTTGGGAATGGCGATCTTTCGCGCGGTCGAAACCGCAAGGCCCGTCCTGCGGGCGACCAATGTCGGCGTTACCGGTTACGTAAATGAACACGGGCAGGTCTCCGACACACTTCCCGTCTATGAAGAAGGTACGCGTATTTGGCCCGTGCGCAAGAGCAGCGGCGAAAAGACGTTCTACGTCCGATTCGGTGATTGGATCGCATGGCTCGGGACGCTCGTAACGCTTGTGTCGCTCGGCTTCGTCTTCTTTTCCAAGCGCGCAGGATCGGCGCCTTAGTCGAGCCTTTGCTCTTTTCGAAGCTGCGGTTCCCTTGAGCTATACTGTTAGCCGCTCCTTTACTTATGGAACTCACTGACCTGCACGCAAAACACGAAGAGATAAAAGAGAAAGTTTCCCAACTTGGGAGGTTTCTTTGACGCGCCGAAAAAACAGGCACAATTAGAAGAATTAGAACGCGAGATCGCCGCTCCCGGCTTTTGGGACGATTCGGCCACGGCACAGAGCGTTGTTCAACTCCGTTCGCGCATCGAGAAGGCTCTCGAACGCCAGAGGGCTTTTGAGACTGGCATTTCGGATGCGGACGTATTGTTCGAGTTCGCCGAATCCGACGAAGCTTCCGCGCAGGAACTCGCCGAACTTATCACAAGTCTCGAAAAGGAAGTTGCCGCTGCCGAGGTAGAATCCCTTCTCTCGGGCGAGACCGACGCGAACAATGCGATCTGCTCGCTTCAAGCCGGAGCGGGCGGCACCGACGCGCAGGATTTTGCACAGATGCTCTTAAGGATGTATCTGCGGTGGGCCGAGCGTCGTGGCTTTAAGGCTGAGATCCTGGACGAACAACCGGGAAGCGAAGCCGGCATCAAGTCTGCAACCTTTCGTATCGAAGGCGACTACGCCTATGGCCTTCTAGCCGCAGAAGCGGGCGTTCATCGCCTTGTGCGTATCTCGCCGTTCAATTCCGGCGGCAGCCGCGAGACATCGTTCGCATCGATGTTCGTATCACCCGAGATCGACGAGAACATCGAGGTGAATATCGAGGACAAGGACCTACGCGTCGATACATACCGATCGACCGGAGCCGGTGGGCAGCACGTCAACACGACGGATTCTGCCGTACGGATAACGCATTTGCCCACGGGAATTGTCGTGACGTGCCAAAATCAGCGTTCGCAGATACAGAACAGGGCCGTCGCGATGCAGGTTCTAAGATCGAAGCTCTACGAACTCGAACTCGAAAAAAGGCGGCAGGGAGCAGCGGAACTTGAGGCCGGTAAGATGGATATTTCCTTCGGCTCGCAAATACGGAACTACGTGCTCCACCCATATCGGCTCGTAAAGGACACGCGAACAAAGCACGAGACGGCGGACGTCGAGGCCGTGCTCGATGGCGAGATCGACGATTTCATTCAGGAGGTCCTGCTCTTTAAGAAGGGCAGTGCCTCCAATTAAAGGGCCTGATATGCCTTCCTGATCTGATCCAATGGCAAAACAACCGGCGACAATTTTCGTGTGTCAGAATTGCGGGGCCCAATCTCGTAAGTGGCTTGGGCAATGCGGGGATTGCGGCGAGTGGAATACATTCGCCGAGGAACGTTTTCGCGTCACCGGTGCAGCTGCCGGGCGTTCGACCGCGATGCTGAACTATCGAGCGTCGGAGGCTTATGCATACGGGAAGATCGCGTCGGATGAGGATGAACGCACGACGTCCGGCATCGAAGAATTCGACCGCGTGCTTGGCGGCGGCATCGTTGCGGGATCGCTCGTCCTGATCGGCGGCGCGCCCGGAATAGGAAAATCAACGCTGGTGCTCCAGATGGCCGAACGCCTCTCCGATGGCGGAATGTCGGTTTTTTATGTTTCCGGTGAAGAGTCAGAACGGCAGATCAAGCTGCGAGGTACGCGTCTCGGCCTACAGGCGGAGAGCCTTTTCATAATGCCGGAGACGAACCTTGGGGCGATCATGGACGAGATCGCGAAAACGCGGCCGAATGTTGTCATTGTCGATTCGATCCAGACGGTGTTCAGCTCCGCGATCGAATCCGCACCCGGCAGCGTCTCGCAAGTTCGCGAGGTCGCTTCGCAGTTGATGATGTTCGCAAAGCAGACCGGCACGCCTGTTTTTGTTACCGGCCACGTCACAAAAGAAGGTTCGATCGCCGGCCCAAAGACCCTTGAACATATCGTCGATACCGTCATCTACTTTGAAGGCGACCGGCACCACAACCACCGCATCATCCGCGCGACAAAGAATCGGTTCGGCGCGGCGAACGAGATAGGCGTTTTCGAGATGACGGGCACCGGCCTGATAGCGGTCGGCAACCCGTCGGAGCTTTTCCTTCAGGAACGGCCGGAGAACGCTACCGGCTCGGTCGTGACGGTCTGTATGGAAGGCACGCGGCCAATGCTCGTCGAGATACAAGCACTCGCAAGCGGCACAAAATTTGGCACCGGGCGACGAATGACGCAAGGTTTCGATCACAATCGCACTTCGCTGCTGATCGCCGTGATGGAAAAGCGGCTCGGAATGCAGCTTGCCGGCGACGACGTCTTTGTGAACGTCGCGGGCGGCTTCGAAGTGGACGAGCCGGCGGCCGACCTCGGCGTGGTCGCCGCGATCGCCTCGAGCTTTAGGGAACTTGTCATCTCGCCGGAAACCGCGGTCTTTGGCGAGGTCGGGCTGACCGGCGAAGTGCGCGGCGTCCTGCAGGCGCAAGCTCGTGCCCGCGAGGCGCAGATCCTGGGATTCAAGAAGCTAATAGTTCCGGAATCGAACCGCAAGGGCCTCGAAAAACTGCTCGGCATCAGGGTCGTGGGCGTCAGCACGCTCGACGACGCCATGGATGAGCTGTTCTGAGTCTTTAGTATTGGAACATTGTCCTTTCCGACCTCGTATCTCTCTTGTATTCCAACGGAGAGACAAATGAAATTACGAGCTGCTATTCTGCCGTTCATTATATTAACGATTTCGATAGCTGCCTTTGGCCAGGCAGAGGGCCGGCACGACAGGGAACTTAAAGCACTTATCCAACGAATGGCCGACGCCCAGATCGCGTTCGACGTAAAAACGCTTGATGCCGTTCTGGCGCCCGACTACATCGAAATATCGCCGCTTGGCGAAGTGGATCCGCGTGAAAAGGTTCTGGGATTTTACAAACCGGAAATGAGGCCTCCGGGCGGAATGTCCGGGAAGGCCGAATTCTCCGAGATCTCGATCCGCGACTACGGGAAGGCCGCGATCCTGATCGTGAGAGCGACGTTCACGGCCACCGTGAATGGAAAAGCGATGCCGCCGCGCAGCCTTCGTGCGGTATTCGTCTGCCGGCATTTGAAAGACGGCTGGAAGATCGTCTCAGGGCAATACACCGGGATCCGGCCGAAGAGCGAGCAGCTGCCAAAAAAAGATAATTGACAGGGAAGCCGGCCGCCTAAATATCCGGGGCCATTATCTTGTCAAGAATGCTGTCTGCTTTTGCGCGTATGTCCGTGACACGCGGGCTCGGGTGTTCATTGAGGAAAGAAGGCGGCGTGTGGAACGGATCGACCTGAACGGGGACGCCTTCTTCATCGAGCCGATGAGTGATGATGCCTGAGATGAGCTCCTGTTCGAATTTCGAGATACCCAAAAATCTTACACCGATGCCCGTGTGGTCGAAGCGATAAAGTGCCTTGCACCAAAGCGGCAGAAAGTTGCCGTTCGGCAGTTCGATCTCCATACGAAATTCATCGCCGACGTAGATATTCTCTTCCCAGCCCGTAAAGCATCCGCCGATGCTTATTTGCTGAAGGCGGGTCTGCTGCCGCTCACCGTATTTGGTGATGATCGTCGCCGGAATATCTAGCGAGAATCTGATGTGCTGGCGTTGGCTGATCGACATATCCGAAAGGCGTGACCAAGAAAAACCTGGCGACAGTCCATTCTAGCCGTTCGTGCCCGACTCTAGCAACACAAAAAGACCGGCTCCCGAAAGCCGCGGAGCCAGCCTTTTTTTGTCCACAACCAATGTTGTGACTAGCCTGCGGCGGCCTCGTCCTTTGTGCAGACCTCGTCAAAGGCTTCTGCGAGTGCCTGGCCGATCATCTGCGGCGGCCGGCCTTCGAGGTCGCGTCTTTCGAACATCTTCACAAGCTTGCCGTTCTTCAGGAAAGCGATCGACGGTGACGATGACGGATAACCTGTGAAATACTGGCGCGCGGTCTCGGTCGCGTCGATATCCGCGCCGGCAAATACCGTTATCGACCGCTCGGGCTTTGTTGCAGCGTGCTGAAACGCCATTGCAATGCCCGGACGGACACCGCCTGCGGCGCATCCGCAGACCGAGTTCACGACGACCATCAAGGTCCCGTCAGTGTTCTTTACCGCTTCTTCAACGGCTTCGCTGGTCTTTGTCTCTTCGATCCCGAGGGATGCAAGTTCGGCCCGCATTCCATGGATCATCATTTCCGGATAAGGCATATTTTCTCCTAAAGGCCGTACTAATACCTGACCTTTTTTTCAAGTATCCTGAATTCTCCCGCGGCTCGTCAAGTTGCGATCGGAGCTTTCGATCTTCTAACATCGAGCAGACAGAACGTCTCAAAAAATGCCCGTCGAAATTGAGAAGAAATATCGTATCGACCCAGAACTCGCCTCGCATCTGGCCGCGCGACTGCGCAAGAGCGGCGCGACATTCCGATACGAGCAGTTCGAGGAGAACCGCATCTATCGCGGCGGCCCGCTCGCGGGACGGGATGCTCTGATCCGAGTAAGAAAACTCGGGACGCGTGCGATCCTGACCTACAAAGAAGCATTGGCATCTAACGACGGCCTAAAGCGGCGTGTCGAACACGAGACTGAGGTCGGCGATGCCGAGGCCGCAGAGGCGATCATCGAGCGGCTCGGGCTGCGGCTAACGGTCGTTTACGAGAAACGGCGAAAGGCTTGGCAGCTCGGAGAAGCTGAGGTCGTGCTCGATGAGCTTCCGTTCGGCCTTTTTATGGAGGTCGAAGGCGACGCCCAGTCGATACACGACGCCGAAGATCGGCTTGGCCTCAAAGACCTTCAGGCTGAAGGCCGGAGCTATCCCGCCCTGACGATGCAATTCGGACAAGGCCGCGATGGCGTAATTGAAGCGCGGTTTGCGGCCGCCGATGGTTAGGCGGTAGTTCCTTCCGCGGGGCTGCGAACACGCTGCTCGATCTTTCGCGGATCGTCTCCGTCGCCCTCGATCGAGATCTCGAACACACGACTTGCGGCCGGCAGCGAAGTCAGTCGGTCGGGCCATTCGATGATCGCTGCCGTTCGCGGCGCCTCAACCAGCTCTTCGAGCCCGACGGCGGCAGCGGCATCGACCGTTCCGTCAAGCCGCCAAAGGTCGATGTGGTGAATATCAAGCGACCCTGTTCGATAAAGATTTACGAGCGTAAAGCTCGGGCTCGTCACTTCGTCAACGTCGAAGCCCAGGCCGTCCAAGATCCCCTTTGTTAATAGCGTTTTCCCTGCGCCAAGTCCGCCCGAAAGCAGTACGAGATCGCCCGAACGAAGCTCACGGCCGACGATCTGTCCGGCCGCGAACGTGTCTTCCGGCGTGTTGCAAATGATCTCCCGTTCCATCATTTTGGCGTGTGTCGGCCCTATTCCGGCCTCCGAAGCGTCGCGAATGTCTCAGCCAAAGCTTCGCGAACGTCCGACGCGGTCATTACGCGCTTGCCGAACTTGCGTTCTGCGATGTCGCCGGCCATTCCCGCGATAAATGCCGCCGCCAACCGTCGTATCGAA
>LLEU01000031.1 GCA_001567505.1 Acidobacteria bacterium OLB17
CGAGGCAGCCGACGGACAGGCTCGACAGTCGGACAAGTATACGTCGCCTTTTCAGGATCTGCCTCATTGCGAAGGCCATACCACTCGATCGCTGCGGCACTGCGCTCTGAGACGCGCCGCTGAAGTTCCGGCGTCAATTCGCCGATCGCATGCCTGATCGCGGCCGCCTCGAGCCGCGAGACCCGGACGTTCACAAAATGGGCATCGAGGCAGCAGGCACCTTTCGTCTCGCACGTACCGCAATCCTTCGCTGCCTGCTCGTAGTCGCGCCGTATGCGGCCGGCAAAGTCGCCGCGAAGCCGTTCTAAACGCTCAAAAGCCTGATTTTCCGAGAGAAATCGCATTTCCTTGCAATCGCCGTCCACCGCCCGCGCGTTCACATCCCGGCCGCAGAATGTTAGGATTGATTCTATTTTAGCCTATCACGGCGGATCTCCCCGAGCAGTTTTAGAATGACGAAGACCATCTCAGCTTTTGTACTATTTTGTTTCGTTCTTGCGTCGGCAATCCCGGCGCTTGCCGACCAGATCACGCTCAAGAACGGCGACCGCGTAACCGGAACGGTCGTAAGCCGCTCGGAAGATAAGATCGAGGTCGAGACCGAATACGCGGGCGTTATCAAGATCGATGCCGCAATGGTCGAAAAGATCACGCCCGAACCCGCTAAGGACGCAAACGCCGCGGCGGACGCCTCGCCTACCGCGGCAAAGCAGCCTGACGCACCGGCAAAGGCCGTCGAGCCCAAGAAAGAGGTAAAGGCCGTACCGCTTTTTGGGGAAGGCCGTGCCTTCGGCCTCCTCGAGGGCTGGACCGGCAATGCGACCATCGGCTACAACTACGCGTCCGGTAATTCGAAGACCGCAACGCTGACCACCAGCCTTCGTGCCGTAAAAGAAGGCGGCAAAGACAAACTTACGGTCTATGCACGCAGCCTTTGGTTCTCCAGCCGAAAATCGGGTACGGCGATCACGACATCGAACGCGTTCTGGGGCGGCGCTCGCTACGACCGTAATGTTGACCATAAGCTGTTCGGTTTTGTTTCCTACGATTTCGAGCGTGACAGGCCGAAAAAGCTCATTTTTCGCTCGATCGTCGGTGCGGGCGTCGGGCATCACACTATAAAGAACGACCGGACGGAACTCGACCTTCTAAGCGGCATCGCCTGGAACCGCACTTGGCAGGCCGATGAAAAGACCGACACGCCGGAAGGCCTCGCCGGCGCGACGCTTAAGCAGAGATTCAACGGCAGGCTCAAATTTCAGGGAGCCGTGACCTTTTTCCAAAATATTACGGACGTTCAGGAATACCGATTCATTACGGATTCGACCGTCTCGGTCGATGTCACGAAGCGCGTCGGCGTATTCTTTACCGTAGGCAATCGTTTCAACAACGACCCGCCGCGGAACACCGAGAAGAACGATTTTCTTTTCACGACGGGCCTAAAATGGAATTTTGGCAAGGCCAAATAGCTGCTCCGCGTTGCGGCTTGCTGCAAAATATTCCAAAATGTATTGAATGCTCAAAGAAGGCGACAAAGCACCGAATTTCTCTTCGAAGGACCAGGACGGCAATACCGTCAAGCTATCCGATTTTAAGGGAAAACGCCTCGTACTTTATTTCTATCCGAAGGACGACACGCCGGGCTGCACAAAGGAAGCCTGTTCGTTCCGTGATGCCGATGCGGTTTTCAATGAGAAAGGGATAAAGGTCCTCGGGGTTTCGACCGATGACGAGAATTCGCATAAAAAGTTCATCTCAAAGTTCCAGCTTCCCTTCGATCTGCTGGCCGATACGGACAAGAAGATCGTGAATGATTACGGCGTATGGGGCGAAAAGTCGATGTACGGCCGGAAATATATGGGAACATTTCGAAAGACCTTTTTGATCGACGAAAAGGGCAAGATTGCCAAGATCTTCGAAAAGGTCGATGTTTCAAAACACGCTGACGAAGTACTCGCAGCATTTGGAGAAAAGTGAAGAATTTAATACTACTTTCAGCCGTTCTCAGCCTTGCGATCGTCGCGGGCTGTCAATCGGCCGCACCGATCGCGATCTCGAAGGACAACACGAGTTCTTCTGAGAAGATGATCGCCGTCCGGACGCCGACGCCCGACCCGCACGAAGAGGCAATGAAGAACGCCCCGCGCATCTCGGTTGAAGATGCAAAGAAGGCGTTCGATGCCAAGGAAGCGGTCTTTATCGATTCGCGAAGCCAGTCGGCCTACGACGTCCAACACATCGCTACCGCGATCAACATCCCGGTGCTTGCTCCGGAAGCGGAATACAGCAAGATCCCAAAGGGCAAAAAGATAATAATCTACTGTTCCTGACCGAACGAACACACGAGTGCCGGTCTGGCAGTCAAACTTATCGAGAAAGGTTATAAAGACGTTTTTGCACTAAAGGGCGGGACCGAGGCTTGGGAGAGCGCCGGTTACCCGATGGAAAGAAAGAAGTAAAACTTCGCAGACAAAAAAGATGAAAGCCCGCAGCGTTGCTTATGCTGCGGGCTTTTCCAATGCGTCGCAAATGCGTCCGGCGGCCTTGCCGTCCCAAAGCGGCGGGATCTTGAAATCGCCCGGCGGGCCGTCAAGCGATGCGTAGGCAGCTGCAAGTATCTTCTCCGGATCGACGCCGACGAGCACATTCGTTCCCATCTCGATCGTGATCGGGCGTTCGGTATTCTCGCGAAGCGTCAAACACGGGATGCCGAGCACGGTCGTCTCTTCCTGCAGCCCGCCCGAGTCCGTCAAAACAAGCTTTGCACCGCTGTAAAGCCGCAGAAAATCGAGATATCCGAGCGGCTCGACCATCTTGATGTTCGCCGAGGAGATCGCCTTTTCAAGGCCGAATTCCTCGATCCTTTGCCGCGTCCGCGGATGGATCGGAAATACGATCGGCAGCCGCTCGGAGATCTCGGCAAGTGCGCCGACCAGCCCGACGAGCGTCTCGCGGCCGTCAACATTCGAGGGCCGATGAAGCGTCGTTACGGCATAGCCTTTTTCGACAAGGCCAAGCGTCTCGCGGATCTGCGAACGCTCACACGCCTTCAGGTGTTCGAGAAGCGAATCGATCATCACGTTCCCGACAAATCGGATCTTGCTCTCCTCGACGCCTTCACGGCGGAGCGTTTCGTCTGCGTCCGGCGACGGCGTGAGCAGAAGGTCGGAGATCGAGTCTGTGAGGATGCGGTTGATCTCCTCGGGCATCGTGCGGTCACGCGATCGGAGGCCCGCCTCGACGTGGGCGATCTTGATGCCCATCTTTGCCGCAACAAGAGCGCACGCGATCGTCGAATTAACGTCACCGACGACGACGACCCAATCCGGCCTCTCGGCCTCGGCCACCGGTTCAAAGAGCGTCATTATCTTCGCCGTCTGCTGCGTGTGTGATGCCGAACCGACACCAAGATTGATGTCCGGCTCGGGCATCCCGAGATCCGTGAAGAAGCTGTCCGACATCGCCTTGTCGTAGTGCTGGCCGGTGTGGACGATCATCGGCGCAAACGTGCGGTCACGCCGCTTCATTTCGGCGTAGATCGGCGCGACCTTCATAAAATTCGGCCGCGCACCCGCGATGAGGAGCGTCTTGATCATTCTTGAGCGATCTACAATCTTATGATCCGTGCGTTGCAGCCGCTTCGGATCTCGGGCGAGAGCGCGTTCCGCGTATCGACAACGACGTTCGCGAGCTCACAAAGCCGGTTGTAGTCAATGTTCGAGTGTTCGGTGCAGATGACGACGCAATCGGCACTCGAAATTAGATCGTCCGTAAGCTCTTGATTATACAGAGGTTCGCCGTGGCCGATAGTGTAGGCGTGGTCGAACGTGACCTCCTCGACAAAAGGATCGTGATAGACGACCTCGGCTCCGTCGGCCCGAAGCAGGTCGATGATCGACAGCGCAGGCGATTCGCGCATATCGTCGATGTCCTTTTTATATGCAACGCCGAGGATAAGCACCTTCGAACCGTTGACCGCCTTCTTTTGCTGGTTGAGCGCGGCCGAAACAAGGTCAAAGACGTAATTCGGCATCGTAGAATTTATCTGCTCGGCGAGCGAGATGAATTTCGAATCAAACCCGTGCTGACGCGCCTTCCACGACAGATAATGCGGATCGAGCGGGATGCAGTGCCCGCCGATCCCGGGCCCCGGAAAGAACGGCATAAAACCGAACGGCTTTGTCGCCGCTGCCCGCACGACCTCCCAAGTGTCGATGCCGAGCGCGTTGCAGAGCTTTGCCATCTCGTTCGCCATTCCGATATTTATCGCACGGAACGTGTTTTCCCAGAGCTTTGCCGCCTCGGCTACGCGAGCCGAAGAGACCGGATGAACCTCGTTCACGATCTGCCCATAAAGCAGAGCGGCAACGTCGGTGGAATCTTGCGATACGCCGCCGACGACCTTCGGGATGTTGTGTGTCTGGAATTGCGGATTGCCGGGATCGACGCGTTCGGGCGAGAATGCGAGCAGGAAATCCTCGTCAATGCGAGATCCTTTTTCCTCGAACATCGGTTCGAGTACCTCGTCCGTTGTGCCGGGATATGTTGTCGATTCGAGAATGATGAGCTGGCCGCGACGGAGACTCTTCTGGATCTCTTCGCCGGCGGCAAGAATGAAGCTCATATCCGGATCTTTTGTCTTGCGAAGCGGCGTCGGGACGCAGATGATTATCGCGTCGCATTCATTCAGTCGCGAAAAGTCCGTTGTCGCCGTAAGCTTGCCCGACTCTAGACATTCCGCAACGTTCTTGTCGGGCACGTCCACGATATAGGAAGTCCCCGCGTTCAGCTGCTCGGCTTTCTTCTCATCTACCTCAAAACCAATTGTCGAAAAACCCTTGAGGGCAAATTCCACAATAAGCGGCAGGCCGACGTAGCCAAGGCCGATCACGCCGATCTTTGCCTGTTTCTCGGCGATTAGTTTCTCTAGTTGTTCTTTGATCATCGTAAGGCTTTTGAAAGTAATATTTATTCTACAGGAAACACAGAATTTAGCGCATTTTTTGAGAAATTTCGAAAACTTTTTCTCTTTCCCGGCCGCCGTTCGACAAAACGGCAGGCAAAACGCATCCCGAACCGCCGTCATTTGATAGAATTGATT
>LLEU01000032.1 GCA_001567505.1 Acidobacteria bacterium OLB17
GCCGGGCGTCGTCGTGCCGGAGTTCGTCGGTGCGTCGGACGTCGTCGTCGAACTCGAACCGCCGGGATCGCCGTCGCCGTTCGATGTCGGGCCGCCGGTATATGGATTCGTCGATGCGACCTCCGAATTCCCGCTAAAGGCCGTCATCGCGATGACCGCCGCCGAGATCCCGATCACGAAGATCGCCCCGACGATGATCGCGAGCGGCAAAAAGTTCAGCGGCGATGGTGCCGGTGCCGCGGCGGCAGGCGGAGCGGCGGCGGGCGGGGCTGCGGGTGCGGCCTCAGCCGTGGGTGCTGCGGCGGCTTCAACGCCGTCGGCTTCCAAGGGCTTTTCGTCCGCGACCTTTTTGAAAACAAGGACGGTCGAGCTTCCCATCTTGACCGTGTCGCCGTCCTCGAGGATCGTTCCGTCGTATTCGGCCGGGCGGCCGTTCACAAAGGTGCCGTTCGTCGAGCCGTTGTCGAAGATGAGGACGCTGCCGCCTTCGATCCGAACCGTAGAATTCAGCCGCGAAAGCCCCTGATCGTCGAGTTGGAGGTCAACGTCGCTTGCGCGCCCGAACGTCGTGTGATCCTTCTCCAAAGCGATCTCACGAATTTCACCGTCAACTTCCTGTTCGAAAAGGAATCTCATTCCGCCGCCTACATCGTCACCCGATAAAGCTCCGAAAGCGGGCGCTCATTGGCAAGGCCGAATCTTTGCGGATTCTCTGCAACGATCCCCGCGGCAAAGAACCTTAAGAGCTGCTCACGTTCCGGCGCTGTTTTTATATTACTCCAAATCTTCGACCTGTCAGCAGTAAATGTCGCCTTCCACGCCGCCGCCTCAGCCGGCGCTTTGCCGAACGCGGCGGCCGCATACACGGGATCTGCATCGAAAACGCCGAAAACGAGCGCTTTCATATAAAGCGCACACGCCTTTGCCGCACAATTCTGCGCCGGGTCGGCGATCGTTTCCGTGCCGCAGGAACCGTTGTATTTGTTGTCGGCGACAAAGGCGTCGCTCATCTGCCAAAGCCCGGCAAGGTCGCCCTTTTTCGCCGGATCGAAGCGGCTCCGGCTCATCGCGAGAATGAAGCCGAGCGGCGCGTCGAGATTCTGCTCGTGCGTGAAGGCGACGTTGATCGCGTCGCGATATTTCGCGGCCTTTTCCGTGTAGCCCGGGACGGCATACTCCGCCGTACGCTTTTGTATCTCCTGAATGAACTGCTTGTCGGAAAGGTCGTACGTTCGCCCGCCCGTGAATTGTTTTACGAGCGCCTGCGACATTTTTTGAACGTCGAGGAGCGAGACCTTCGCCGCAACGGGATTTTGCGGCGCCTGCGTCGGGCCTGTCTGAGGCGTCTTGTCGGTCTCGGGTTTTACGACCGAACGAGAATCGAAAGCGAGCAGCACCGTGCCGGACTGGACAGCCTCGCCGCCGTCCTTGTCGTAAAGGACGACGGAAAGATCGTGCAGGTCGCCGTCGGCCAGTTCAGGAAGCGCCGCCGGGTCTATCTGCGCATCGAAATTCGGTGCTTCGGCCTGCGCGATCGGTTTCTGGTCGATCGTAAGAACGGCCCTTGCGACGCAGCCTTCCGGATCCGAAAGTTCGAGCCGCACATCGGTCGGCTTCGTGAGCGTCTCGCCCTGCGACGGGCTTCGGATCGTCGCCGTCGCCGCGCAGGAAGACGCACCTCGCGTGTAATAGAATGCCCCGGCCCCGACCATTGCGACCACCGCGAGCCCACCGACGATACCCGCGACAAGCACGGTCGAACCCGAGCCTGCCGCCGCTGCTTCCGCGGCAGTCCCGCTGGCAGCTCCGGTAGAAGCCGCGGCGCTCGCCGCTCCGCCTGCTCCGGTGCCGGCTCCGCCCGTGACGCCGGTTCGTACCG
>LLEU01000033.1 GCA_001567505.1 Acidobacteria bacterium OLB17
GAAGATCCCGTCGACGTTGTGACCTCACTGATGTCGTTCCGGTATCTTGATTGGGACCCGCTCCTTGCTGAGATCAAGAGGGTCACAAAACCGGGCGGGAAACTCCTCGTCGTCGATATGGTCACAGTGCCCGTTGCGTTTGGCGAATATCCGAAACTGATTCTCGACAAAGCACGGGCGTTCGCCGGCCGACGCACAAATGCGAAATATGAGGCGGCATTGAAGCGTCTTGTTGCCGACCCTGCGTGGCAGAAGATGGTCGAATACAACCCGATCCGTTCCGAACACGAGATGAAGTGGTACCTCGAAAGCCGTTTTCCGGATCGAAAGGCGGAGATCCTGAACATCGGCTGGAATTCGCGCATTCTCGCCTTTGACAGCGGCCCGATCGAGCTCGGGCTCGAAGCTAAACTCACGTATCCTTAAGAGTATGGGCCGCATTGGGATAATCGATTGGGGCATCGGCGGTATCGGCGTGTTTCTTCAGATCCGAAAGAGATTCCCGCATTCTGCCGTCACATACTTTTCGGACACAGGCTTTACGCCTTACGGAAAAACCTCCCGCCGTGAGCTCGTCGGACGCCTTATCCAAGTTGTGCGATCTCTTGAAGAAAGCGGCGTTTCCAGGATCGTGATCGGCTGCAATGCGGCGAGCACGGCCGTTGATGCATTTGCGAACGACCGCGTCGAAGTTTCGGGCGTGATCGAACCTGCGATCCGTCTTGCCGCACGGTTGAGGCCAAAGCGCCTCGGCCTGATCGGCGGGCGTCGGACTGTCGTGTCGGGCGTATATCGACGCGGGTTTGCCGCAAAGAATATCCGCGTTGAGCAGCGGATTGCACAGCCGCTTTCCGGCCTGATCGAAAGCGGCGATACTGGCTCGGAACTGCTTCATTCCGAGGCAAAACGCATTCTCGCACCGCTCGCGAATTGTTCGCATATTCTGCTGGCCTGCACGCATTATCCCGCGATCACGGATGTCCTCGCAAAATACGTTTCCGCGACGACAAAATTCATCGATCCGGCAGAGGCGGTCGCAGCGTCGCTCTCGGTCTCGAGGACTGTGAACGATGGCGATGATGTCTTTCTAACGTCGGGCGATCCAAAGGAAATGCGGCGGGCCGCAAAGGCCGCTTGGGGCGTTAGGCTGAAAGCGCCGAAACGCGTCCGCATTTGAGGATGCAAGATTCGCCGACCCCAAACGTTCTCTTATGTGTAGGGAGATCCATTATCTCCTTTGAAGATGAAGAATCACTATTGGAGCAATTCTATTGAAATGAAGAAGATATTTTATACATTCGCGATCTTTGGTTTATTTTTGACGGCGGCCGCAGGCCCCGCGTTCTCGCAGCAGATGCCGATGGCAAAATTCAAACTTTCGGAATATATGTTCCGCGACAAAAGGGCGTATCCCATTGATAAGATGGAAGTTACGTTAAACGTCTCGGCCGACGGACGGATCGGTGGAAAATCGGGATGCAACGTCTATGGCGCGGATTTTTCGATCACGGACGGCAAGTTGAAGGTCTCAAGTCCGATCTCGACAATGATGTTCTGCGATGAAGTGACGAACGGGTTCGAGCGTAAATTCCTTGACGTACTGCAGAACGCCGACACGTTCTCGCTAAAGGACAAGAAGCTCACGATCAAGAGCACTGCGCGGCACACCTATCTAGTCTTCGAACCGGTGGCCGAGCCTTCGCCTGAGACTTGCTGTGCTAAGCCGACGGTTTCGTCTCCGGCCGATCGCCCGACAAAGAACAAGTAAGAATAGAGCGCGATGCCGGTCAGCACGCCGGTCGCGACCTTGACCGCGGCCGGCAGGGCCGAGGGCGACAAAAACCCTTCGATCGTGCCGGCGACAACAAGGAAGCAAGCACATCCAATTACGATACGAGCGGCATCCATGCCGCTCTTTTTTGCGGCCTGTGCCCGCGTCAGGTCCCCGGGAGCGATCAGCGAATATCCGATCATCATTCCCGCACCCGCGCAGAAGAAAATGCACGACAATTCGATCACGCCGTGCCCGACGACAAAGCTCGCAAGGTCATTCGCGAACGCCGGATCGATCTTATATCCGGCACCGAAAATGCTGCCTAATCTTGCCCCTTCGAAGGCGAGAACATAGATCGCGCCAACACCAAAGAATGCACCGAGCGCGAACGCCCTCGCCATTACGAGGATGTTATTCGACATTATCTCGGTCGCGCCGACCTGGTTCGCCTCGTTAAGCCGCAGCCACCAACGATGGCCGCTTCGTATCTCATCCGTTATGCCGGAAAGGGCGACGAAATGGGTAAAATCCGAGTCGATCCAAGTCGTGATGAAGCCAAAAACGGCCGCGCCGGCGAAGATAATGAATGCGAACGCAAGGAATTTCCAATTTCGCCTGAATGTCTCCGGCAGCTCGCGTCCGAAAAAAAGCCGGAGCTGCCCGATGCCTCCGCTTTCAGCTCGATAAACGTGGCCGTGTGCGCGGATAACGAGGCCGTTCAAGTAGCCGACAAGTGCGGGATCGCGTGTTTCGGCGCGTGCGATGGCAAGGTCGGCCGCCGCGCGTCGATAGAGCTCGCCGAACTCGCGCACCTCCACCCTCGACAATCCGCGAAGCCCGGAGATCTTCATCAGTTCAAGAAGATCTTCAAGGCGCTGCCATTGATCGCGTTCCGCTGTACCGCTAAATATGCTTCTCATCCGGCCACGCTTGGAGTGTAAACAACGGGAGCGTTCATTTGCAACCATTTCGGCTTCGTGTTCGGAAATCAACCGCCGAGAAGCTAAAATAGATAGATCCTGGAAGGAGCGATGTCGGAAGAGGTTCGTAAATATCACGAAGAAGACGCCATCGGCAAGACGTACGACCTTAAGGTCGCAAAACGCCTTGCGCGGTACCTTCGCCCTTATTGGAAGGTCGCCGCGGCCGCTCTCATTCTGACGCTGAGCACGAACATCCTCGCCTCGATCCAGCCGCTCTTCACAAAGATCGCCGTCGATAGCTACATCATCCCGAAGAACGTTGATGGGATCTGGCTGTTCTCGTTCGCCTTCTTCGGCGTCTTCCTGCTTCGGTTCCTTTTCTCTTACGTCCAGGAGATCTTGCTCAATACGGTCGGCCAACGCGTGATGTTCGACCTGCGAACGGAGCTTTTTACAAAGCTGCAGGATCAGGAACTCGCTTACTACGATCAATATCCGGTCGGCCGCACGATGACGCGCCTTACTTCGGATGTCGATGCACTGAACGAACTCTTCACTTCCGGCGTGATCGACGTCCTCGGCGATCTTGTTGTGATCTTCGCGATCATCGCAATGATGTTCTGGTTGAACTGGAAACTTGCGATCGTCTCTCTCATCACCGTGCCGCTTCTTTTTGCCGCGACGAATTGGTTCCGGAAGCGCGCACGCCTCGGCTTTGACCGCGTACGCACAAGGAGTGCGAAGCTGAATGCGTTCCTTCAGGAATATGTTTCAGGAGCACAGATCGTTCAGCTCTTTAACGCCGAGAAAAAGGCACAGCGGCGCTTTGCCGAGATCAACGACGATTACCGCAACGCGAACATCGAGACGATCTACTACTACGCCGTCTTCTATCCGCTCGTCGATTTTATCGGCGCCGTCGGCGTTGCGATGATCATATTTGCATTCGGCTTTGAGGAGCTCGCCGGGTTCTCGACCGCGGCTCAGGTGATGACGGTCGGCGTCCTCGCGTCCTTTATTCAGTACTCGCTGCAGCTCTTTCAACCGATACGCGACCTTTCCGACAAGTTCAACGTATTTCAGGCCGCGGTCGTCGCCTCGCACAGGATCTTCATCCTTCTCGATCGCGAGATCCTGATCACGACACCCGACGCGCCAAAGATGTCCGGAAGGGCGAAGGGCCGGATCGAGTTCGAGAATGTCTGGTTCGCATACAAGGAAGAAGATTGGGTCTTAAAGGATGTCTCATTCACCGTCGAGGTCGGTGAGAGCGTCGCATTTGTCGGGCACACGGGTTCGGGAAAGACGACGATCACGAACCTCATAATGCGATTCTACGACGTTCAAAAGGGCCGCATACTCGTTGACGGCGTCGATGTCCGCGAATGGGACCTTGAGGCCCTGCGTTCGAATTTTGCCGTCGTGCTCCAGGACGTTTTCCTTTTTAGCGGCACGGTCGCTCAGAACATTCGCCTCGGGAATGACGAGATCACCGATGAGAAGGTGCGTTGGGCCGCGCAGGAGGTTCGGGCCGATGAGTTCATTCGTGAGCTGCCGGAAGGCTATGAAACGACCGTAAGGGAACGCGGTGCAGGACTTTCTGTCGGGCAGAAACAGCTTGTCTCGTTCGCACGCGCCCTTGCCTTTGACCCGAAGATACTGATCCTTGACGAAGCGACAAGCTCGATCGACACCGAGACCGAAGAACTGATCCAACGCGCCGTCGATCGCGTTATGGATGAGCGAACGTCGCTTGTCGTCGCACATCGTCTTTCGACGATCCAGAAATGCGACCGCATCATCGTTCTGCATCACGGCGAACTTCGTGAGATGGGTACGCATAGCGAGCTGCTCGCCCTTCGAAGTCTTTACTGGCGGCTCTATCAACTGCAGTATTCGGATGAGAAACTGCATATCTCGGCGCCCGGATACTCGGCCAACGACCTTACCGGCGAGTCGGCCGCGATCGAGTAGCGACACAGCAAAGCGGATACTGTCGTCCGTTGTACCATTACCATTTTTAGTGGTTTGAGATTATAATCATCAAGATTCCTTAAACGTCACCTTGGTTCCGAGAATGGACGCTGCCGTAAAAACATTTACTGATGCCACGATCGCCGAGATCTATGCTCGCTGCCGCGAGAATGCACCAAATTATGGTGTCTCGGCCGAGGCGTTCTCATCCTCGATCTTTCGGACGATCGAAAAGCGTCTCGAGGCGGCTAGCGAAACCCCATTGACCGAGGCCGACATCCGCGAGTTTCTCGACAATCTTCAGGCGGACGACCTTTTTCTTGCGCTTGCTTGTGCGGCCGGGAATGAGCGCGCCTGGTGGGAATTTGACCAAACACACCGCTCGTATATGGAACGCTTTGCCCGGCACCTTGCCCGCGGCGATGCCGACCCGGACGAAGTGATCGGCAATGTCTATATCGAGCTTTACGGCACGAGGGTAGTTGACGGCGAGCGGTATTCGAAATTCAGCACATATTCGGGCCGCGGCAGCCTCCGCGGCTGGCTGCGGACGATAATCTGGCACACCGTCGTCGATCAGCACCGCGCCGGGCACGCCGACATCTCGCTTGACGAGATGACCGAGACGATCGGCGAAGGTGCGGCACACGCGTCTTTTGCGATACCGACCCCGGACGGCGACAGCCAGATGATCGAAGAGGTCGCCCGCGAGAAATATCGCTCGGCGACGGCTTCCGCACTTTCGGCGGCATTTGCCGCACTCGAACCGCACGAAAAACTCCTTATCGCGCTTTACCATATCGACGATCTGAAGCTTCGCGAGATCTCGCGACTTGTCGAGGACGAGAGCTCGCCGCTGCGTCGCTGGATAAAACGCCGTTCGTCCGCAAAAGGTGACGACGGGCCGCCGCGGATACACGAATCGACCGTAATGCGTTGGCTTGAAAAAAGCTACGAGCGGATCCTCGATGCCTTCAAGCAGGATCTCGTCGGGCGGCAGGGCCTGAACGCCGCCGAACTCGAGATCTGCCTCGGCCTTGCTTCGGCTGACCTCGCCGGGCCGGATATTTACAGGGACCTTGCCGCCGGCTGAGGCCCTGACTTATTTTTTCGCAAAAAACATTGCCGGCTTGCGTCTATCATTCGGAGGCCTTTGGCTCACCCCCAAAGCGGGCAATTATGCAATACATAGACAAGATCGACACCCGTTTTCCAAGACCTTTTCGCCCGATTCCTTCGCGATAGGACGAATGCCGCGGCGACTGCGGCGAACACTTCGCATCTTGATGAAGACACTATCTCAGCATTTGTTGACGGAGCTCTGACTCTTCGAGAAATGGATCCCGTCGTCGCGCACCTTGCAGATTGCGGGCACTGCCGAACCTCGACGGCCGCTCTTCTCCGCCTTGAGGCCGAGTTTGCGGATGTACCCGTCGCAGCCCGTGAGTCGAGCGAAGGATCGGCCGGCCTTACCGAGGCCCTGAGCAGCTGGTTCTCAAAGTTATTCGGTTCGAGCGCCGAAGGCGTCTTTGCCCACGGAGAGAGATCTGAAAAGGACGCCAAGAAAGATACGGCAGCCGCAGATGACGGCTCTGACAACGACGACGCCGATCGGACCTAAGTTGCGGGCCGTTTTTCCTAAGGGGACGGCCCGGTTCGGGAGCGGGTTCAACGACCTGCTCCTATTTTGCCGTATTTTTTTGTAGTTTTTTATCGTTTCCGCACAATATTTCCCAGCCTTCGGCAACCTTTCCTTTCTCGCAAAAATCAAATAACAATCTAGTTTTTGTTCCCGTCGAGGTTTATACTCAATTAAAGGGAAAAGATGTTAGATAACGATCGACGGGCGGATGAGGTGTCCGATTGCCCTTGGCAGAGACAGCGGCTCACAGTAGAAAGGGTTGCTGACGCGGACTTACCGACAAAGTTCGGGAAGTTCAGGATCGCGGGTTATCGGTCCCTTACGAGCGACGAAGAATTTGTCGTCATTTATATGGGCGAGATGCAGGCCGAGGTGCCGACGCTTGTTCGGATACACTCGCAGTGTCTTACGGGTGATGTCTTCGGTTCGCTCAAGTGTGATTGCGGCCCTCAGCTTCACGAGGCGATGGAACGCATCCACAAAGCCGGGAACGGCGCCATTGTCTATCAACAGCAGGAAGGCCGCGGTATCGGTATTTTGAACAAGATCCGGGCCTACTCGCTCCAAGACCACGGTGCCGACACCGTCGAGGCGAATGAGCAGTTGGGTTTCGCGGTCGATCTGCGAAATTACAGGCAGTGTGCCGAGATACTGTTCGATATGGGGCTTTGCAAGGTCCGTGTAATGTCGAACAATCCCGAGAAGCTGAAGGCCCTTGAAGAAGCCGGGCTTCGCGTCGTTGAACGTGTCCCGATCAAGGTTCATACGGAACAGCCTGCTGCACATTACATTCAGACGAAGAAGGAAAAGATGGGCCACTTGCTCTAGTTCGTCTCGAGCGGCCCGAGTTCGTAACGCTATCATTCAAACATCTTGGGAGGAAGACAATGCATAAAGCTGCATTTCGGGCGATGTTATCGATATTCGCTCTTATTATTCTTACCGGTGCCGCCGCAAATGCGTATGCAAGTACGATCGCCGGCACCGTTTATGACCAAAAGCGGAACGGCCTGCAGGATGTGGTCGTTGAACTGCTGGATGACAAATATATGATGCTCCAGCACACCACCACGGACGGGACCGGCCGCTATACGTTCGACGGCCTCGTGGACGGTAACTATTACGTCAAAGCAATGCCGTTCCGATACGATATGGACGAGCAGATGGAGTACGTTGTGATCGCCACCGTCTCGGCCGCCCCGGGCGCAGGCGGCACGGCCTATATGATCCAGGACTTCTATCTGACGCCGCGCAAGGGCACAATGGCCGCCGCTCAGGCCGAGGTCGTCGTGGCGCAGGACGTCCCGAAGGCCGCCAAGGATAAGTTTGATGAAGCGGTAAAGCTTATAAGAAAGAATAAGGCGGACGAGGCGATCCCGCTTCTTGAGGGTGCTCTAAAGGATTTTCCTGACTATTTCCTTGCCAACGATACGCTTGGCCAGATCTACTTCAACAAGAACGATTACGAGCATGCGGCGCCTCGGCTTTTGAAGGCGTCCCAGGTCTATGACAAGAGCCCGATGACGCTGTATATGCTCGGCGTCTCTTTTGCATACCTTCATTATCTGCCCGCGTCGCTGATGGCACTGCAGGCGGCCCTGACGCTTGCCCCGCAATCCTCGCTGATCAATATGGCCATCGGAAAGACGCATATGAGCTCGGGTGATTATGCCAAGGCCGAGGAGAGCCTTTTGCAGGCGAAGAAGTTCGCAAAGAAACCGAGCGGCGAGCTGCTTCAGCTTCTTGCTCGTGTTTACGAGAAAACAAAGCGATATTCAAAGGCGGCCGAAAGCCTCGAGTCGATGCTGAAGAACGGCAATTATTCCGACGAAAATCGAAAGAAGGTCAAGAAGCAGATCGAAGACTATAAGGCAAAGGCAATCGAAAACAAAGAGAAGCCGTCAAGCGATTGATCTTCTTCTCATTGTCGCGGATATGAGAACTGCGAGCTTCGGTCAAACGAAGCTCGCATCTTTTTGTCCCGTGATATCGTGTTGCTCCCGCGTGTTGCTCCCGCATATGGGGCTCGATCAACTTTCCGTCCGACAAAGCCGCTCATTGCCAAACGGCATACTCGCTTCTTTTATTCACCACGGCCACTCTCAGCCTTCCCTGCCGGTTTTTTGTAAGGCTCTAAGATCCGATAGTCGCCATTAGGTCGAACGGCGTTCGGATCGGTCGTACACGAGGTGATCGGTCAAGTGATGCGGCCGGCTTCCAAAATACACCGTCGATAGTGACCAATGCTGCAATGATGGCCGCGGGTTCGGTCGATCTGTCGGGGCTGAAGCCCGCGAAAGTGCAGGATATTCGGAAGAACGCTTTCTACCAACCGGCCGATCAAGGCCCGGGCCAAGTCGATCTTGCCTCGTAGGCGAAGCGAGGTAAGAAAGAAAATGGCCCGTCCGCATAAAGCGAACGGGCCTAGGGTTTATCCAAAAACCGTTAGGTTCTTAGAAGTACAGACGTGCGCCGAAGCGGACTTCACGCGGAGCATCAAAGCTCGACGCCAAGCCATACGTGTTGTACTTGCGGGTAGCACTGCCAGCAAGCCAGTTGTTGACATACTGCGTGATACCGGCACCGCCCGTGACGAGGTGCATCGCGGAGAACATATCCACACAGGTGGTTGCAGGGCAACCGCCGGTGAGAAGCGTTCCGTTAGTGATCGTCGAAGACGTGATACCAGTGACTACACCGTTCATTGCCTTACGGTCAAACAGGTTAAGGATGTTGACATAAGGCTGGATCGTTACGCGATTGTCGCGGCCGAACTTATATTTGTGGTCAATATTAAGGTCGGTGCTGTAGTATGCGTCCGAGCGACCGAGGTCACCGCGGCCATATACAACGATCGCAAGCGAAGCAATGAAGTTAGCACGCGTGGTAAGCGGAACACCCGACTGAGCCGTGGTGAAGAACGATACCGACGTCGTGTTGGACTTGCTCCAGTTGTAATCGTAACCGCCGTATGCCTTGAAGACATGCGGACGATCCGTCGAAAGGAGGCCGTTATTCGGCTTACCGGTCATAGCCCAGGGCTCGAACGGAAGGTCGAAGTTACGGTTAACGTTCGGGCTGGTGCGGCCGCCTTCGTCAGAGCTGGCGAGGCCGCCGTAGTTACCGAACAAGCGGCTCCAGGTGTAGCTTGCGCTCAGGAACCAGTTGTTAGCGAAACGCTTGTCGACGCCGATCTCAACGGCATCATACTTACGCTCAGCCTTGACGCACGGGAAGCCGTCTGCCGTGTAAACCGCGCAGGCAAGGCCTTCGCCCGGGTTACCGATAACATAAGCTTCACTACCCGACGTGTTGATCGAACCAGTATCTTCGATAGCATGATCGACCTGCTTGTGGGTATAACGTCCGCGGACATACCAGTTGCGGAACAGCTGATGCTGAACGCCAAAGGTGTATTCCGACTGGCGAGCAGCCTTGATGTTCGGATCCACAGCACCCGAGACGTCTACACCCAAGCCCGAGTTGGACGGGATGCGATAGTCGAACTGGCAGAATGACCAGCCGGGAGGATAGATCGGAATATCGCCCTGAGCCGTCGGGCCGCAGTTGCCGCCGATCGGATCGGGATGCGGGCCAAGGATATTCGCGAAGGTGTAGTTCGTGTAGGCCGCACCGCGAGCAAGCGTGATGTCGAACCAGTCACGACGATAGAAGTCGCCGCCGAACGAACCGCGGGGCAGTTCATACTTAAAGCGATCGTAGAACCAGCCATAGCTGGCAAAGAGCTTGGTCTTGCCGTTGCCAAAGAGGTCAAAAGCAGCACCAAGACGCGGAGCAACCTTATCGGCCCAGCTAAAGTGGATACCAGGGTTACCCGGGTTGAACGACGGAACATCCTCCATGTCCGAACGGACACCGAGGTTCAAGGTCAGGCGATCTGCGATCGTCCATGAATCCTGGACAAAGAGAGCGTTGCTTGCGCTGCTCGCTTCGCCAACGGTACCGAAACGCTGCAGATAGCCGCAGCCAACTGCCGTCGGGCCGCTGAAGTTATCAAGGAAATCGAAGCAGTCGCGGCCGTAGTAGAGAACCACTACACCGGTGTTCGGATAACCCTGTTCGGTCGTGTTGTAGATCCGGTTGTACTGATAACCGAATTTGATGTTGTGACGGCCACCGGCGTTAAGGCCGATGTAGCTTGCGTCAGTGTCGAAAAGCGTACGCGTCGAAACGTCGTATGCGATCCCGAAGTTGGTCGGGAAGTTCGACTGTCCAAGACCGCAGCCAGCCATTGCCGGCGTGATCGGGTTGCCTCCCGGAGCCGTACCGGTTGCCGGCGGGAAGAGGCTCGAAGCGCTGCAAAGGAAGCGAGTTGCATTCGGGATATTGTACGAACCAAGCTTCTCGTTCAGGAACGTACGGCCGGCGTGAACGTTGATCACCAATTTGGAGAGCGGGGTCCACGAAACCTGTCCGTTCAGGCTGTTCGAGTTCTGGCGGCCGCCGCCGTCATGAAGCGTAGCAGCAGAGCCGGGAGCGTTGGTCAGACCATAGGTCGTACCCGGAAGCGTACCCTTGACCGAGATCGGGTTCCAGAGGAACGATCCGAACAAGCGGAGCTTCGAGTGCGGCTGAGCGTCGAGACGCACGAAAGCTTCCTGCGTCGTCTGCTTGGCCTTGAACTCTTCAGAACCAATGGCCGTACGGCCAGGTGCCTGCGAGCTCCAGTAGGTAACGTTCTGGCTGTAATCAAAGATCTGCGGAGCATAGATAGCCGAGAACCAGAAGCGGTTCTTGACGATCGGGCCGTTCAGCTTTGCAACCGGATAGTACGAAACACCGTCCGTACGCGGGGCCTGCAGGTACTCATAAGCACCGGCGCCGCTGCCGTAACGGTTAAGGAACGGGTGGCTGTTGCCCTGGAGCTTCTGCGGACGCCACGACATACCGAAGTTGCCGTGCCACTGATCGTTTCCGCCCTGGGTAACGACCGTGATCACGCCGCCGGTCGCGCCGCCGTATTCGGCTTCGAAACCGGTCGATTTGACCTGGACTTCCTGGACGAGCTCAAAAGGAACGTTGTTGTTCGAGTTCAGCGTACCGGTACGGAAGTTGGTAACCTCCTGGCCGTCGATGACCCAAACGTTTTCCGAACCCGAAGCACCGTCAACCTGGAAACCGCCCGACAGGCCTTCCGGACGAACGTTCGGAGCGGCCTTCAAGAGGCTGGTGAAGGTGGTGCCCTTCGGAAGCGAATCGATCATCTTCTGTGTGATGTTCGTTTGAAGCTTCGATTCCGCAGGGTCGATCGTGACGTTGTCACCACCGGCCGCGGTAACGTCAATGACGCCGCCGCCGACCTCGAGTTTCAGATCGACGCGAGCCGAACGGTCGATCGTGACCGTAGCGCTCGCGGTGACGGCCTTAAAGCGTCCTTTTCGATCTTAACGTTGTATGTACCGGGAGGCACGTTCGGAATAACGAAGTATCCGCTGCCGTCGGTCATAACCGATCGATTAAAGCCAGCCGTGGTTCCGGTCGACGTCGCGGTGACCTTTGCACCCGGGACGACCGCATCCTGCTGGTCTTTGATTACTCCCTCGATGGTGCCCTTCGTACCTTGTGCAAACGCTGAGAAAGCGAAGCAAAGGACGATCAGCATGATCGAGGAAATAAACGAAAACTTATTTCTCATTACTTTGTCTCCTATTCAAAGTTCTCTTTTCGAGAGTTTCTGAACTAAATAAAAGGCCTCAATGGACACTTTTTCAGCCTTTTTTATGCAATTTGCTCTCCACAACGCCTAAAGCCCGTGCCAAAGGGCTTAAATCACGCATTTACACTACTTTACAAATCTTTAAGATTCACCCGGCCCGACGCTTCGGGCGGAAATATCCAAAAATTCATACGAAATTTTAGATATTTTCGAGAGTTTTTGGAGATATCGAGGCTTTAGCTTGCGAAAACACCGTCGGTTGCCGCATATTAGGCACATAATGCAGGCCTCAGACCGCGGCTCAGAACGTTACTATCGCGACGCCGTCCACAACATCATCCGAGTTGATGCCAGAACCGCCGAGGGCCGCCTTTTCGCCGATCTGATCGACACTCCGGAGTTCCAACGCCTGCGACGCATCCGGCAGCTCGGCCTTGCGTATTTTGCCTATCAATCGGCGGAACATTCGCGTTTTACACACAGTTTAGGGGCGTTCAACCTCGCAACTCGCGTAATGGCGAAACTTTCAGCCATACATCCGATCTCGGATGAGGAAAGGATCGCTGTCCGCGCCGCCGCACTTCTGCACGACATCGGCCACGGCGCCTTCTCACACGTCATCGAATCGATCCTCGGATTTCACCACGAGAATTACTCTGTTGCCGCCATCTGCGAGCCGCGAACGGACATAAACCGTGTTTTGACAGCGTTCTCACCGACGCTCTCCGACGATGTCGCCGCCATTATCAAGGGAACCTATCGCCGACGGGCGCTCGCTCAGCTCGTTTCCTCGCAGCTTGATGTCGATCGAATGGACTATCTGCTCCGCGACAGCCTGATGACGGGGGCGAAATACGGCGTCTATGACCTCGAATGGATCGTAAAATCGATCGATATCGACGAGGAGAACGACCGCATCTTTGTCGCGGCACCGGGGATCGCCGCCGTCGAGGACTACCTTCAGGCTCGATACTATATGTTCCGGCAGGTGTATTTTCACCGGACGCTGCGGGCCGCGGAATCTGTCCTCAAGAGTCTTCTGCATCGCGCGATCGCGGTCTATTCCGAAGGCGGCGATGTTTGGCATATCGCGGGCAGCGCGCTCGAGAATATACTTCAGGGAAGGCCGCTTTCCCTCGAAATGCATCTGGAACTCGACGACACAGACGTTTTATTTCACATCAAACAATGGCGGGCGAGTGCGGACACGATTCTCTCGGACCTCTCCAAACGATTCATCGAAAGAAAGATATTCAAGGCCTTCGACCTTGATATGGATGACGCTGACAAGGCCGTATTTCTTGACCAGGCCCGCAATATCGTGGAAGCTCACGGCTTCGACCCTGAGTACTATCTTGTCGAAGATTCGGCAAAGCACGCCGATTACTACTTTTACGCCCGCGATACGCACGACGTGAAAAATCTAATATTCGTTGAACACGGATATTCGCGGCCGAAGATCCGCGAGATCTCGGAAGTAAGCGCGGCCGTTCGCGGATTGCAGGAAGGGTATCGTGCTCAGCGCGTGTGTTTTCCGGCGGAACTCCGCTCTGAGATCGAGGCTCTCTATCGGCAGTGAACGATGCTTAGGCCGGCGATCCTTTCGATCATTTTCGTTCTGTTCACGGCCTTCTCCGCCGGCGCCAGAGACCTCGCAACGATCACGGTCGGCGACGGACCGTCGGAGGCCTATTCGGCGAAGCTCAGGCAGGCACTCGCCGCTAAATTCACGATCCTCGATGACGGCCTCGCTTCGGCGGCTTTTGCGTCATTCAAATATCAAACGCCGATGAACCTCACGCAGTCGGAGGCCGCAGCCGCGGGACTTGCGATCGGCTGCGATGCATTCCTGATCGTGAACGCGGGGACAATTCGCCGTTCGTCGTTCAAGACGCCGGTCTATTTTGAATCTTTCGCCTCGGTCTTCCTTGTCGAAACACGCACCGGAACGCTTCTTAAATGGTTCGGCCCGCGCGTAGAAGCGCCGACCGAGAATGACAGTCTTACAGCATTGCTCGCCACCGCCTCGAATGTTGGCAATAGTGTCGCAGAGTTGCTGAACGGCCAGAAACAGACGATAGAAGAAACGCCGGCATCGATCGAGATCTTGCCGGATTCCCCTGAAAAGGGCCTCAAACCGCCGATCCCGTATCGACGGATCAAACCTGTTTACACCGAGGCCGCCGAAACGCTCGGGATAGCCGCAACGGTCGAGATCCTCGTCGATATCGGCTCGGACGGCGCGATCCTTCGCACGTCGATCTCCCGCTGGGCGGGATTCGGGCTCGATAAGTCGGTCGAGCAGGCAGTTCGGGCGATGAACTGGCGGCCTGCCTACCGCGACGGCAGGCCGATCGCGATGCGGGTTCTGCTTCGTTATAACTTCAAACGCCTCAAAGACTAAACTTTTACGGCCGCGTCACGTAGAATACCTTTCACCCTTAATTTATCTTGTCTAAAGGAGACCTTATGCGTTCAACTCTCAAACGTTACCTTGTCGCACTGTTCGTGTTCGCGGCCCTCACTTCGAGTGCCCTCGGACAGACCGCATTCGATATTTCGCGAATGGACCGAAATGCCGATGCTTGCGAAGATTTCTTCCAGTTCGCGAATGGCACCTGGGTTAAGAACACGGAAATTCCCGCCTCGCAGGCGCGCTGGGGAACATTCAACATTCTTGGCGATCGCAATCGCGACATCCTGCACAGCATCCTTGAGGATGCGGCCAAAAAGAAGGCGCCAAAAGGAAGCGACGTTCAGCTGATCGGCGATTATTACGCGGCATGTATGGACGAGGATGCGATCGAGGCGAACGGCATCAAGCCGATCGAGCCGATCCTTGCCTCGATCGACGCAATGAAGACGCAGAGCGACGTTGTCCGCGAGATCGCGGAACTTCATAACCAGGGATTTCCGGCCCTCTTCCGCCTTGGCGGAGGCCGCGATATGAAGGATTCGAACTCGGTGATCGTCAACAGCGGCCAGGGAGGCCTTTCGCTGCCGAACAAGGATTACTATACAAAGACCGATGCGAAGATGGTCGAGACGAGGGCGAAATTCGTTGAGTATATGACGAAGGTCTTCGATATGTCGGGCGACACTCCGGCCGAAGCCAAAGCGAACGCCGACGCAGTTATGGCGATCCAGATGCGGCTTGCAAATGCGTCGAAAGCTCCGGTCGAGATGCGTGATCCCGACAAGAACTACAACAAGATCAAACTCGCTGACGCACAGGCCGTGATCCCGAACCTTCCGCTCAAAGAATATATGAAACGCCGCGGGATCCCGGTCCCGGAGACGCTCAATTTCGGACAGCCGGACTTCTTTAAGGAAGTCAATGCGATGCTCAAGGAAGTGCCCGTCAGCCAGTGGAAAACGTATTTTCGCTGGATGGTGCTCGATTCTTCGGCAAGCTATCTTCCGAAAGCATTGGCGGACGCGAGCTTCGATTTCCATGGCCGCTACCTGTCGGGCACAAAGGAGCAGGAGCCTCGCTGGAAACGATGTGTCTCAGCGACCGACCGGACGCTCGGCGAAGCTCTTGGAGCCGAATACGTAAAGACGGAATTCACGCCCGAGGCCAAAGCGCGAATGAATCAGCTCATCGACAATCTTTTTGTCGCAATGAAGGATCACATCAACGCGTTGGATTGGATGAGTGCGACGACCAAAGAGAAAGCTCTCGCAAAGCTTGGAACCTATAAGCGCAAGATCGGCTACAACGAGCATCCTCGCGGCTACAAAGGCCTCTCGATCGACCGCTCGTCTTACGCAGGCAATGTGCTGCGTGCTCGCGTCTTCGAAGGCAAGCGTAATATCGCGGATATCGGCAAACCGGCAGACAAGACGCGTTGGTTCTTCTCGCCGCCGACGGTGAACGCCTCGTATTCAGGCACGAACAATGAGATCACCTTCCCGGCCGGCATCTTGCAGCCGCCGTTCTTTAACTTCAAGGCGGACGACGCGATCAATTACGGCGCGATCGGAGCCGTGATCGGGCACGAGATCACGCACGGCTTTGATGATTCGGGAAGCAAGTTCGACAAGGACGGCAACCTCGCCTCCTGGTGGACGCCCGAGGACAGGAAGAAATTCGACGAGCGCGCCGCGTGCGTTGTCGATCAGTTCAACGGCTACGAGGTTCAGCCCGGACTGCACATCAACGGCAAACTGACGCTCGGCGAGAATATCGGCGACCTCGGCGGCCTTGCGATCGCTTACTCGGCGCTTGTCGATGCCCTGAAAGGAAAGAAGATCGAGAACATCGACGGCTTTACGCCCGAACAGCGATTCTTCCTCGGCTGGGCACAGGTCTGGGCCGCAAAGGCGACGCCCGAATTCGAGCGGCGTCAGGTACTCACTGACCCGCATTCGGCCGCGAGCTTTCGCGTTAACGGCCCGCTCTCGAATATGCCGGAATTTGCAAAGGCATTCGGATGTAAGCAGGGCCAGGCGATGGTACGCAAGAACGTCTGCCTGATCTGGTAGAGTTCACGCCCGAGACAAAGAAAGAAGGCTGCTCGAGAGGCGACGCACCTCGGGCAGCTTTTTTTACCTCCGCAGCAGAGTTTCTCCGAGCCGGCAAACGCTTCCCGATCCGCGGACTTTGCACATACTGGACGAAGTCTTGATAATTGGGATACTAAGTTAACGAAACGATGCTTGACCCAAACTACGTAAGAGAGAATCTCGATGCCGTCCGTGCCGCGTTGAAGACGCGAAATGCGGCGCAGGACGCGCTCGACAACTTTGCCGATCTCGATGCCGAACGCAGACGCATCAATTCCGAGGCAGATGCCGTAAATCACGAGCGAAACTCCGCAAGCAAGGCTATCGGTGCCTTGATGCAGGCAGGACGCCGCGACGAGGCCGACGCTAAAAAAGCGGAAGTCGCGGGGCTCAAGGACCGCCAGGCCGACCTTGAAAGGAAACGCGACGAAGCCGATGCCGCGATGCGCGAACTCCTTTCCGGCCTGCCGAATCTTCCCGCCGACGACGTTCCCGTCGGCTCAGACGAATCAGCGAACGTAGAGATCCGCCGCTGGCGCACGCCGCGCGAGTTCGATTTTGAAGTAAAGGATCACGTCGATCTCGGCGCAAGCCTCGGCATTCTCGATCTCGAACGAGCTGCGAAGGTCGCTGGCTCCAGATTCGCGATCTTAAGCGGCGACGGCGCACGACTTGAAAGGGCCCTTGTGCAGTTTATGCTCGATGTTCACACACGCGAGCACGGCTATAAGGAGACGCAGCCGCCGCTGATCGTAAACCGCGACAGTCTTTTCGGCACCGGCCAGCTCCCGAAATTCGAAGAGGACCTCTTCAACCTTACTGACGAACGTGGTTTCTCGCTCATCCCAACGGCGGAAGTACCCGTTACGAACTATTTTCGCGACGAGATCCTGGACGCTTCGGCTCTGCCGCTTAAGTTTGCGGCATATACTCCTTGTTTTCGCAGCGAGGCTGGAAGCTACGGCCGAGACACTCGCGGCCTGATCCGCCAACACCAGTTCGAGAAGGTCGAGCTCGTAAAGCTCTGCCTGCCCGAAGAAAGCGAAAAGGAACACGAACAGTTGACCGCGAACGCGGAAAAGATACTCCAGCTCCTCGGCCTGCCGTACAGAACGGTCGTCCTCTCGACGGGCGATATGGGATTCTCCGCCCGAAAGACCTACGACATTGAGGTTTGGCTGCCTTCGCAAAATACGTACCGCGAGATCTCGAGTTGCTCGAACTGCGGCGACTTCCAGGCTCGCCGTATGGGCACTCGATTCCGACGCGCCGGCGGCTCAAAACCTGAGTTTGTCCATACCCTGAACGGCAGCGGCCTCGCCGTCGGGCGCACCTGGATCGCCGTCATCGAGAACTATCAGGAAGCCGACGGCACTATCACTATCCCGGAGGCCTTAAAACCATATATGCCCGGGATTGACAGCATTTCATCATAAAAGGCAAAAACGGCCGTTTAGCGATTGACGAAACTCCGACTAGTAATTACCTTGTAATTATGCGGGCACACATCATTCAGATCGGAAATTCTCAGGGCATTCGGCTCCCGAAACTGCTGCTCGAACAGACCGGTATTTCGGGCGAGGTCGAGTTGGACGTGCATCAGGGCGGCATTCTCATAAGGAACGCGGAAACGCCTCGAAGCGGATGGGACGAGGCTTTCAGGGCGATGGCCGAAAATGACGCCGAAGACACCGCGGCAAACCTTCCGAACGAATTCGAGAAAAAGGAGTGGCAATGGTAGAGCGTTTTGATATCTATCTCCTGAATCTCGATGAAGAGATCGCAAAGGAGGCGAAGAACACGCGGCCGTGCGTCGTCGTTTCACCCGACGAGATGAATCGGCACTTGAATTCGGTCATCGTCGTTCCCGTGTCTTCGAACAAGGATCGCTATCCGACGCGCGTTGCGATCGACCTGCTCAGTTCGGAACGCTCGCTCGTACTCGACCAGATCCGCACCGTCGATAAGGCAAGGCTTGTCAAAAAGATAGGCTCGATAGGAAAGGCAGAGCGAAGATCGACGCTCGCCCGCCTTCAGGAGATGTTTGCCGAGTAAGGTCCAAAAGATCATTTCCGGCGGCCAGACAGGCGCCGACCGCGCCGCTCTCGACTGGGCCATCGCCAACGGTTTCGCGTACGGCGGTTATATACCCGCCGGCCGTTGGGCCGAGGACGGACGGATAGCGGACAAGTATCAGCACCTTGTTGAACTTGAAACGGACGACCTCGCCGTCCGAACGGAACGCAATGTCATCGAGGCCGACGCCACATTGATCGTGGCACGCGGCAAACTTACCGGCGGGACGCTCTACACGTGGAAAGTTGCAGGGAAACATCGGCGGCCCGTTCTTGTGGCCGAACTTGGTCGTTTCTCTATCGAGAATGCCGCCGACAAAGCACGGGTTTGGTTGGAACTTGCAGGCGCTTCCGTCCTGAATATTGCAGGGCCGCGAGCCTCAAAGGCTCCTTCGATCTACAAAGACACCTATAAGCTGCTTGAAACGATCTTTCTGAGCTGAATCCGTACGATAGCGTAATTACGACGTAACTACATTTCTGCTGTCTTCACCTTTGCCTGGCCTCAAAGGGCATCCATTTCTTCCAGATCGGCCTCGTCAAGCGTCTTTCCGCGTGACTTTAGCTCCTGTTCGACAAAAGTGAAGCGTCGGCGGAACTTGCGATTCGTCTGTTTCAAGGCCGTTTCCGGCTCGACGCCAAGCCGCCGGGCGAGATTTGCTACCACAAAAAGCAGATCGCCGACCTCTTCGGCCGCATTTTCCGTGTCGCCGGCACTTAAAGCCGCACGCAGCTCACCGACCTCTTCATCAAGTTTCTCGAAGATATCTTCGGCCTCCTTCCAGTCAAAGCCCTTTTTGGCCGCCTTCGACGTGAGTTTTAGCGCCTCGATGAGGGCCGGAAAATGCACGGGAACCTCGTCCAATAAGTTTTTCGGCTTGTCGTCGGCCTTGCCGGAAGCAGCTCGTTCATCTGCCTTCAGCTTGTCCCAGTTGTCGAGAACATCTTGAGCACGGGCGAGCTTTGCATCCCCAAAAACGTGCGGATGGCGAAGGATGAGCTTCTGCGTCACCTCAGCGGCAACTTCGTCGATGGTGAAATCGCCCCGCTCCTTGCCGATCGTCGAGTGAAAAACGACCTGGAGAAGCAGATCGCCCAATTCTTCGCGCAGATGCGCGGTATCGCCCGTCTCTTCGGCTTCCTGTATCGCATCGAATGTTTCGTATGCTTCTTCAAGCAGATAACGCGCAAGCGACCCGTAGGTCTGCTCGTTGTCCCAGGGGCAGCCGCCCGGAGCACGCAATCGCTCCATTACGGCAACAAGTTCATCAAAGGTCTTAGACATCGCTATCAACAATTAGAGAACACTTTGCCCGCAGAAGTCCATCCACCGATCCGTCTTTGCAATAGCACGCCGGGCAAGTGGTAAAATAGCAGGAAAAGAACAGGTTATAGAATATGATCGGACACGACGACGAGAACGAGAAAGTGCATTTTAAGGTCGCCGACCGGCGAAAGTTCAACGCGGACGGAACTCTTCGCGAAGGCGTAGTGCTCGATCGGGCGCCGGAACCAAAGCGGCCCGAGCAAGCACCTCCACCGCAACCAGCGGCTCCGCCGGCCGAGGCACACAGTGCTCACGAGGAACCGCAACCCGGCGCGGACGGTATTGACGAAGACGCTGAGATCCCCGGTGCGGAAGATCCGGCGAGTTTTGTGAATTTCCTTTCGACGCTCGCGACGAACGCAGCGGCCGCACTCGGCGCGATGCCGCATCCCGCGACCGGCAAGAGGAGCCTCGACCTTGAATCCGCAAAATACTGGCTGGACATTCTGGGGATGCTTCGCGACAAGACGAAAGGAAATCTGCATCCGCAGGAATCCCGGCTTGTGGAAGGCCTGCTTGCAGACCTTCGTATGCAGTACGTTCATCTTGTCCGCGCAACGGAAGAGAAGCTTAAGGCCCAGGCGGCCGCAAAATTTTCGGGCGACGAGATCCTCGGCAAGAAATAGGCCGTCAGTCTTTTCGCTATCCGACAAATTCTCTCGCAGATGAAACTGACCTTCCTCGGAACAGGCACTTCGACAGGCGTACCTTCGATCGGGTGTGATTGTGAGACCTGCCGTTCGGCCGATCCGCGTGATAACCGGCTTCGCGTTTCGGTCGTCATAGAACACGGTGGGCGAACGGTCCTGATCGATACATCGTCAGATTTCCGCCAGCAGATGCTGCGTGCGGGAATCGGCTATCTTGACGCAGTTCTGATCACGCATTGCCACGTCGATCATGTTTTCGGACTTGATGACATTCGCCCGCTGAACTTCCGGTACGGGCCGATGCCGATCCTTGCAAATGAGGAGGCGTGGATCGACCTTCGCAGGATCTTTCAATATATCTTCGAACCTAGCCATTTTGGCGGCGGCCTTCCGCAGCTGATCCCGCACACTGTGGTGCCGCAGGCTCATTCAACATCGGCGAAGATCTTGTGATAACGCCGGTCGAGGTGATCCACGGAAAACTTCCAGTGATCGCCTATCGGCTCAACGATTTTGCTTATGCAACGGACCTGAAGCAGATCCCGCCCGCTTCGATGGACGCCCTTCGCGGCCTCGATGTCCTCGTGCTCGATTGCGTCCGCATCAAGCCGCACGCAACGCACTTATGTTTGGAAGAAGCTCTTGAGATCATCGCCGAACTCGCCCCTAAGCGAGCGTACCTCACGCATCTAAATCACGACATTTTGCACGAAAGAGATTCGCGTCTGCTTCCTGCGAATGTCGAATTCGCCTACGACGGCCTCGTAATTACCGACGAACTTCCGAAATAAGTAATAAGTAAAAAGTTCGCCAAACTTCTCACTTATCACTTTTCCCTTATTCCGAAGCAGGTCGTCGGAGCTGTGCTGCGGCGAGCGGAGAAAGGAAAGTTACCAGCAGAACGATCGGCCAGAGGTTCCCATCGCGAAAGCTGTAGGCAACGAGGATCTCATTCAGGGTTTTGCCAAGAACCAGGCCGAACGAGAACTCGAATGCGAGGGTGAGTATCAGCCAGAGAAACCCCGTCAGCAGAAGTTCGCGAAACGTTCGGGCGCCGATCCAGGGTACAGTCAGATACGCTGTCAGAACGATCAGTAAACTTAGGATCACGCCGCTTGCAACAAAGCCGATCGTGGTGCCGAACCTCGGAAGCAGAACGCCCTCTCGGAGCATTCCGTTAAGGACGGCAAGCACGAGGATCGCCGCCCAAACTATCGTTGCGCGGAAAAGGATGTTGCTCATCGAACCTTAGATCCAGCGGCGGACGCGCGATCTATAATCGTCGTACGGCTTGCCGAACTTGTCTCGTAAAATGCGTTCTTCCGGAATGATCTGAAATCGCATCATATACGCGACAAACCCCGCGAGCAGGACGATCGCCGCGGCGTTCGAAAGATAAAGCGCCCAACCGGCCAGCACGGTAAGGATCCCAAGATACATCGGGTTTCGTGTATAGCGGTAGATGCCGTGCACGACGACCGAAGCGGCCTTTTCCGGCACACGCGGATCGATCGTCGTGCCCGCGCGTCTGAACGTCAATACGCCCGTGACCGCGACCGCAATGCCCAGCACAAGCAGTACCGCCGAAATATACGGCTGGCCCGGAAGCACAAAAGAAACCGCCGGAACTGCCCACGCAACGCCGTACATCGCGGCCGCGAACGTGAGTGCGACGACAGGCGGCGGGATCTTTAGTTCAAGGCCGTTCATATTCGCGATCCTATTTCTTCGCCTTCGAATGCCTGACGCGAGGATGCGGTGCGACGAACGTTAGTACGCGGCGAGGGTTTTCTTCCATTATTGTCGCAAGGACCGCGTCGCTCACGCCTTTTGACCTTAGGCCCGGAAGAATGCGGTCGTGTATGTAAGTATAGCCTCCGCCGCCATTCTCTTTCAGCTGCATCTGCAGGCAGACATCATGCGACAGGACGATCTGCTTAGCATATCCGGCCTCGATCATCGCATAGATGCTCTCGACCCGCTTTTCATCGGCTTCCTTAGGCAGCGGTGCCTGGCCCATAAAATCCCACTCGACAAAAACACCGCGTTTGAAGAGGGCCTCCATCGTTTTTTGATCGCGGCCGCCGGTGTGTGACATCACGACGCGATGCAGGTCAACTCCTTCGGACTCGATAATGTCGAGGACCTTCATCATCTCGTCGAGCGGTTCGAAGTTGTGGATCGACATCGGAGCACCGGTGATGCGCGCCGCCCGAGCGCTTGCGCGTATGCTCTTCAATTCGTTCTCGGTCAACGGTTTGCCGACTACGCCGACCTCACCGATGATCCCGGAACGGATGGGCGTTCCCTGCGCGCCGAATGCGACATCGTTGACAATGATGTCGGTCAGTTGGCGGACCGTCAGCTTGTCGATATCGGGCGGATGCATCTGCCGCATATAAAAGCCCGAACCCATTACGACGTTTAGTCCCGAGGCCCTGGAAACGAGCTTAAGCGCAAGCGGGTCGCGCGTCAGCCCGAACGAAGAGACATCGACGATCGTCCCGCCGCCGATATTCTTGAAGTCGATGATCGCTGCGAGTGACTGATCGAAATCGGTGAGTCCGCGACGCTTCACCTTCGGATCGGCCGGAGCGGGCTGTATCACCGTAATGTCCTCGGGAGCCGGGAACATCGGCGGCGGCGCCTTGAAATCGATAAATATGTGCTCGTGCATCAGCGTCCTGCCGACCTTCGACGGCTCTATCGGGCCGAGAACGGTCAGGACCTTGCCGGCAAGATTCGGGATCGCCTTTCGCTGCGCAGAAGCCGGCAGCACGAACCCGGACGCAAACATCGAAAAGCAGAAAACGAGTGCAAATATTCTTTTCATAGGTTCTCAGGCCAGTCGGCGTTGGGTTTCCCGAGCCCGACCCAAAGTACGAAGTCCGTCTGTGCGGGCTCGCCGCCGATCTCGCGTATCCGCGCGCTCACCTGGCCGCGATGATACGTGCTGTGCGTTGTGATCTGGACGAAGCTTTCCCAAAGGTGCGGCTGCCGAAAGTCTTCGCCCGTTTGCGGAACGATCACCCTCTCGCCAAGATCGGACTCGGACAGTCCTTCAAGATACTGAGCGGCCGCATCGTGATATTGGCGAGCCCACGCGGCAAGCTGTCGAACGTCGAATCCCTCGCCCGCATTTGCATCGACCGGCTCACCTTTCCAGATCTTCAGCCAGGCGTGCTGGCAAAGGTGTATGTGGTGCAGGCGGCCGCGCAGCTGCTTGTCATCGCGGGCAGCCTCGCTCGCAAACACCGACCGCCACGCAAGCGCATCCGCCCATGCCATCTGGCGAAAAAGGTCATTCAAGAGCGTAAGTGAGTTCATCGATCGTCAGACATTTTGTTTCCGCGAGGTTGATGTCATCCGTTCTGGTCATAAGCCGCACGCAGCAGGCGCTTGACCTCGGCATTTATCTCTTTTACTGAGGCGAGCGAGAATTTATGCGTCGCCTGTCCAAGCGAATTTGTCGGTGCAAGCAAGCGGGACGAAGGCGCGTCCACAAAGCGAAGTCCAACGTCCACACGTGTCCGCGTCGCAGCGGCGATCGCTACAAACTGCCGCTTTCTTATGAATGGGATGTATGTCGAGCGGCCCTCTAGCAAAACGTCATTACCGAAGCCTTCCAGGACCTCGCGAAGGCGTTCGAAGATCGGACGCAAGGCCGCCTTTTGTCCGGCATACTGCTTAGCGATGTATTCGTCGGTTGTCGGCCGTTCCCAGCCGGCTGCGCGAGCCGCAGCATCAGCGATCGCCCATTGTGAGTTTTGGAGAATGCCGTGTTTTTCTTTCAGCCAACGACGTACGGCGTTCTGGTCGAGCGGGTCTATCCCGCTTGCCTGTACGACCGCGACCCACTGCTCCAGCGTCCGTCCCGTTCGCTCACGCATCGAGGCCTTCACTGCCGCCATCATCCACTCAGGGTCCCTATTTGCCATCGGTTGCTCCTTCCGCGCTTGAAAGCGTCTTTTACCGATCCTCCGTTCGATCCAGCGATCGTTCGATGCGGCGATCGGGCACAAGCCACATCAGCGCGACCGCAACATAGAGCGCCTGCGCGATCCAAGGCATAATGAACGACGCCGCGATCCCACCGGCATAAAGTACGGGCGAGAGCTTACCTTTCCAGTCGCTGCCGATCGCGGCCTTAAGGTGTGAATCTTCGCCTTGAGCGCGGATGATCGCCTGCTGGAGTATCCAATACGCGACCGCCGCCGCAAGCAGAACGCCTCCGTAGAACGCCGACGGGACCATGCCAAAGTGATTCTCACCCATCCAGCCCGTGACGAACGGAAAGAGCGAGAGCCAAAATAGCAAATTTAGATTCGCCCACAGGACGCCGCCAGTGACGCGTGTCGCCGTGTGCAGCATATGGTGATGATTGTTCCAATAAATGCCGACGTAAACGAAACTGAGCACGTAGCTCAGGAACGCCGGAACGAGTGGTTTTAGCGTCTCGATCGTGTCGCCGTGCGGCACCTTCAGCTCGAGGACCATGATCGTAATGATGATCGCGATCACGCCGTCGCTGAAAGCCTCTAGTCTATTCTTGCCGATCAATGGCATAGGTCAATTACCGGGAAGCTTCCTTTTGGAAAATTGTTAGGATCCTTTTGCCTGCAAGTATATCACTCCGTGTCGTGTCGGATCTCCAGCACGCCGGGCATTTCTCGCAGCTTTTCGATGAGCGGGACCAGTTTTTTTGTCGCAACGCGATCGAGCAATAGTTGGACGGAGTCCTTGCCGCCATCCTCGCTCGGTTCGATCACGATGCTTCTTATCTTCAGTTCGGCCTCTTCGACCGTAGTTTCGAGGGCAAGGATGGAGATCTCTTTTCGTTCGACCTGGATCACGAGCGTACGCGGCCGGCGATGCGTAAAGTAGCGCCTTTCGATCGGCTTGATAATGACGAGAATGACGAGCACGACGACGGTTGCCGCCGCAGCTGCGACATAAAGCCCGCCGCCGACCGCAAGCCCGATCGCCGCAACTGCCCACAAGCTCGCCGCCGTCGTCAGCCCGTGCACGATCGTCCGCCGCATTATGATCGTCCCCGCACCCGAGGAAACCGATGCCGCTTACCACCTGCGCCGCAACTCTCGACGGATCGAGCACGACGTTCTGATGCCCGAGAATGTCACTGAACCCGAACGCGGAAACGATCATAAAGATCGTCGCGCCGACCGCCACAAGCATATGCGTCCGCAGGCCCGCGACCTCCTCAAGACGCTCACGCTCCAAACCGACCGCGCTTCCCAACAACGCCGCCAGGAAAAGCCGAATTATGATCTCTTCATTTGAAAGCATCTCTGTCTCAAAAGAACGGCTCGGCGAAGACAAACAGTCACCAAACGCATCTTATACTCACGTTACATAAGCTTCATGCCCGGTCAAGAGCAGCACGTCGCTTTTGATAGGGCAGCACGAAGAAGAAGAGAAACTTTATCAGGGCATGTAGCCCGAGTACCGATACAAGCACCTTTGCGATAGTTTCGATCATTGGATCCTCCAAGGTGTTCTACGTATGCCCAACGCTTGAGTTAAGCGGCGCGCCGCAAGCCCACATACTTTGACGAGCCCAAGAATGACTGGACGTTGCAGCGGACTCCCGCATCGCAAGACTTCGCGACCTCAAGCAGACAGTACGCACAACCGTTGCGGTGACGCGATGGCCCGTTTGTAACCCGATCTTGCAGACTAGCAAGCAGAACCGAAATGTCCGGAATGCTTCCGCTTTCGATACTGGAACAAACCTTTCGTAGGGCTGCGCGTCGTATAGCCGTATCTCCGACTAGAGAGCGTTGCAGGAGCTCGACAGATTCCTCCGGACTTAAACACCTTACGAACGCGTGGACGAATGAGTCTGCTTCGATCGACTCACACGTATCAGCGAACTGTTGTATGTACGAGACTCTATCCATGCGGCATCTAACGCCAAAGTTCAGCCGCCGCCGGAGCGCGAAGCGCGGAGGGAACCAAACCCGCGCAAGCGGGTTGGGCGTCGGCTACAACCATTTGTTAGCTGCGTGCGTCATCTGTTGCATACGGTAACCGCTCCATTGGAAGCTCGATCCCGGCACTTTCGCGCACCTTCCAAAATACCTCTTCCCCCAATACCCAGTGGTACAAGTTCCAAAGCGAGTCAGGAAACACTTTCAGTCCGGTACCCCCGATGGTGCCATCGTAGTTACGAAGTAGCATCGGCTTCACCTCTTCAAATAGAGGTGCCGCATACTTATACTGCCCAGCGACCATTGCCGTCGTAATGCCTGTTATAAGATCTGCTAGTTGGAGCTGGCGTAGCAGTTTGGATGGTGTGGTAAGAACATTGAGAGAACACCACTCAGGCATACTATATTCTGTACCTGATTCGACGCGATTTAGAAAGTTTTCTAGGAAACTTGCTTCTTCCTTCTTTCCGCCTCCGGGGCGATCAGCGATAATCAATGCGTGCTCGTTACGCTTAGACAAATTTACAGAGAGTCGCTCAAACGCAAAATCAAGACATTTCTCAAATGCCTTTTCACCCTTAAGGGTAGTACGACCAGTATCCCAAACTATTACTAACGCTTGGATACCAAGTTCACGCGCAGCACTAATGATCTGACGGTAACAATCAGTGCGCGCATCACCCACAAGATTTTCACGAATCCATGAGCCCTTTTTAGGTGACCACTTAATTTCGTCCCTCGCTGGAATTCCACAGGACTCGGCTATTGAGTCGACCATTTCTGCAAACGGACGGACGCTCTTTTCGGGGAATAAAGCACCACCAAAGGCGACGAGCTGCCCCATGCCATCACGTGCTCCATTTTGCGTTGAATCGTCGGCGAAGAAAATCTCCATGGCTTTTTCTCGCAGCTAACGCCTGAGTTAAGCCAGCGCTCCGCGTAGCCGAGGCCAAGCACACGGCAAGCTTATTCTAGCATGCGTTTGCTCAGCAAAGCGCGTTCGGCTTGAACGAATTGTTAGGCGCCAATCAGCGCAGTAAGGTGGAAGACGACATTTGCAGCCCCATGCACAAGTATCGGGAACAGCAGACTGCCACTACTAAAACGGAGCCATCCCAGAGCAATTCCACCTACGAAAGTAAGCATGAAGGAGGCAAGCTCAAATGTAAATGAGCCATTCGAATAGCCAAGGCCATGCCAGACGCCAAACATAATTGCGGTGATGAATACAACAGCCCAAGGTGGTGCTTGAGGTGGCTCTTTACCGCGGAAGAGGCTGAGCAGTAGTGCCGGAGCGATGCCGCGAACAGCCAACTCCTCCGCCACGCCAGGCATCAGCGCTTGGAACGCCAAGGTCTCCGCCGAGACACCGGGCTTGAAGATCAACCCGAGCGAGATGCCCCAAGGGATGGACAGAGCAAGGGCGATGAGGCAAGCACGCACGTTGCGTTGCTTTAGCGTGAGGCCAACGGCCGGGCGGCTCAGGCCGAATGCGAACATGACCACAACAGACAGCAGAATGCTGTAGATCTTACCTGTCCAGTTCCACTGGCCCGGCAGGAACTTAAAGGACGATGAAAGGTTAGGAAGGCCAGTGGCCAAGTCGTCGAGGGTGAGATAGAGGGCAAACAACACGCCACAGTAGAGCGTTATTCGCTTGTCGAAAGGTCTGAGCGCAATTACTACAAGGAAAGCAATTGCAGCATAGCTCAAGGAAAGAATAGCTGTATCCATTCAGTAATTCCTCTTTGACGCCTAACGCCTGAGTTTAGCCGAACCGCGCAGTGGAGGCAAAGGCATGGCAAGCTTTCTCTGCCATGTAGCTTAGTGGAGCGAAGCGCGTTCGGCTTGCTTGAACTGTCAAGCCGCTGGCTCGTCGCCGCGAGAGCTACTCGCCGATGGCTGCTCAAACTGCGCTTGAGCCAGCTTTTCTGCCTTGGTTAAATCAAGCTCATAGTTTCCGCTTGGCTGATAGAAGCGAGCGTTGGCAGTAGCCACATTGATCGGTCCGTAGTAGATGGTTGAAAGTGCGCCATCTTTGTAGCGGACAACCATTAGATCATCTGCTTCCCCTTCGGTCGATTTCGAGATGGCCACAAACCCAGATGATTGGGCTGTCGTCTTGACGCTAATACGACGACCTGCAGGAGAGAGAACATCAAAGCCGGGCTGATTGGTTTGAATGGCTAAGCTGCCGTCAACCGTGAGCGCGCAGTAGAACTCCCCTATTCGGCCGATCAGATGACGTAATTCCGTTGGTTTGACGCCTAACTCGTCCACCTCAAGCCGAAGAAGTTCTAAGTAGCGATCCAGTAGTCGTAGTTCTCGAATTTTCTCGGAGGTGATCATGTTGTGTGGTCGAACGCTTGGGCTCAGCCGGCGTGCGTTGTCGAGGCAAAGCAAACGGCAAGCTTAACATACCATGGACTTGGCGCAGCCAAGTGCATTCGGCTTGAACGAATTGTTAGGCCGCACCGTCGGAGATCAGGGCATAAATCGTGTTGATGCGGTCAAGTCTGCGGCCGCGATCAGTGGAGGCCAGAGTAGTGGCCCGAACGTATTTAGTCACCTGTTCATCAAAACGTTCTTTGCTGTCGCGTCGTTTTGCCCGATTTACTTGAGTTCTAAAAGAACTCAGCCGATCCGCTACACTCGAAAGCCTCTCGCCTGATGGGACTTCTTGCTCCACGACACATCGCGCAACAGCCAAGAAGAGCGAATAGAATTCAGTTTTACTAGTCCACCCCGACAAGTCACCACCAACCAGTTCCTTGGATAAGTCACGTGTACGTTTAAATATCTTAATCCAGCGATCTTTATCAGGAAAGTCCTCATCAAAGTCGTTGAAGTAATCTTCAAGACCCTTCTTTTTGTCTAAAGGTCCGGCCATTATGCCAACTAACAATTCAGCCATGAACTCTACATCTATCATTCTCCGAACTTGGGCCGGTGTAACAATTTTATTATCTAGCCACCAGCTATCATTAGCCAATTCCTCGACAACACCAATGAACTCGCCATGATATTGCGAATGGAGTAGCTCCTGTGCATTGAGGTTCGATTGGTTGGCATTCAATCGCCGGAACATGTCACGTACCTCGACGTCCGATGCCCCCTCCAGCTCACGGACTACGAGCTTATAACTCCAAAAGCGTTCCTTCTGATCAGACGAAAGCGTATCCCATCGTGCACCGGCCCAAGTTGGAGTTACATCTGGCCCTGCGAGCTTTAAATCATTCGAGAAGAAACGTATGATGGACCTAAGGCGCTGCTGCCCGTCTACAACCTCTAGAACTGTGGTGCCTTCGTCGTCAATTATGCTCCGCACATAAATTTCCGGAATAGGCAAATCACTGAGTATCGAGTCCAGAAGATATGACGCTTGAGCATCATTCCATACAGGCTTGCGCTGAAATACGGGAGATAGGTCTAACTGCCGATCATCATGATATTTTCGAAAATATGATATGGGGTGATTTGTTGCATTAGGATTCATGATTTACTACCTTACGAAGTTGCCTCAGGCACCACTTGGAGTACGCGAGCAAATCCTCGTGACGTCGGTATAACCTTATACTCGCCTCATGGCCACGACATATCGCGTGTCGCTGAACGCTGTCTACAATCTTCCTGATGTTTGCACGTTGTGACCTTGGTAGGGCTGCTTGGTCGATACGGCCCCAGTACACGCGTACCCTAATAGTATCTGACCGATTGCGCGCTCCAAGAACCGAGTCCTCGGAGACAAGATCGTTCCAGACACGTAGGTACATGGCTTCACTGACAATGGCAAGGTCGAGGTCAGATGCGTGTACTCCCGGTGCAACATCTCGGAACGGCGCACCAGCCTTTTCCGGCGCCAAGCTAAAGCCGGTCGCAGCACTTCCCAAAAGCTTGAGTGAGGCGGGCTGGGCTATTCCGTTATCAGTCAACACCGCTTTCGCCCACTCACCAAAATCTACCTTTTTTCGGTGAAAAAGCCATGGATCATCGTTAAGCAGGTTGTTAGCCAATTCGTTGTCATCACCACTTCTAAGGAAGTCACGAATAACGCAATGATCTGGTGAGATCATAAAGTCCATTTTGGCATAGTCTTTAGCCCAAGGATTGATCGGTCAAGCCCCAAACACCGCTGGTAACACTTCTTCCCCAAGGTCACATCAGGCCTGTTAGATCTGAGTTGCCATCCTAGACCAAAACCGAAAACTGGTGTCACGGAAGAATCGATCGTGGGCGACATTTGCGCGTCAATCCAAATCATCAAGCTGCTACTAAGACCGGATGGTCAAACTTTTGTGCCGCGTAAGCTAAAGCAGCCTGCAGATCCTCGCGCTCAAGGTCGGGTATTTCGTCTAAGATCTCGTCTGGCGTCAAACCTGCGGCAAACAATTCAAGAACGTCAATTACGCGAATTCTCATTCCACGAATACAAGGTCGCCCGCCGCATTGTTTCGGATCAACAGTAATTCTCTTTAGAAGTTCGATCATCGGATTTCCAAGTCTAGTTCTCGACGCTATTCTAACACGTTCGTCACGGGTTCGAGGCCTTTCCTTTTGCCGTTACTCGTGAGGTGATCGGTCTCATCGCGAATCATTCTCTATCCATTATCGCGGTAATGTCAACAATTCCGCCGCTTTGTCGAATCATCCTGTGGTTTTTGATAATCTGACGGCATATGAATGGACAGATCACGGAGTTTATAAAGCACCATTATCGGCATTTTAATGCGGCGGCGTTGATCGACGCGGCGGAAGGGTATAAGCGGCATCTTGCGGGCGGCGGCAAGATGATGATCACGCTCGCGGGTGCGATGAGCACGGCCGAGCTTGGCCTGAGCCTTGCGGAGATGATCCGGCAGGACAAGGTGCAGATCATCTCGTGCACGGGAGCGAATCTCGAAGAGGATCTTTTCAACCTCGTCGCGCACGATTTTTACGAACGCGTGCCGCATTATCGCGACCTGACGCCCGCGGACGAACAGGCGCTTCTCGATCGGCATATGAACCGAGTCACCGACACCTGCATCCCCGAGATGGAAGCGATGCGAAGGCTCGAAAATGCGATGGTCGAGGTCTGGACGCGTGCTGACGCGACCGGCAAACGATATTTCCCGCACGAATTTATGTACGAGGTCCTGCGGAACGGCTCGCTCGAGGAGTTCTATCAGATCGACCTAAAAGACAGTTGGATGTACGCCGCCATGGAGAAGAACCTTCCGATGGTCGTGCCCGGCTGGGAAGATTCGACGATGGGCAATATGTTCGCCGGCCACGTGATCACGGGCGACGTCGAGAATGTCCATACCGTGCGCACCGGCATCGAATATATGGCCTTCCTCGCCGATTGGTACACCGCGAATGCGAGCGAGGATTCGAAGGTCGGTTTCTATCAGATCGGCGGAGGCATCGCGGGCGATTTCCCGATCTGCGTTGTGCCGATGCTGCATCAGGACCTCCAGCGTGAGAACATTCCTGTCTGGGGCTATTTCTGCCAGGTCTCGGATTCTACGACCAGCTACGGCAGCTATTCCGGCGCCGTCCCGAACGAAAAGATCACCTGGGGCAAACTCGCCGCCGATACGCCGAAATACATCGTCGAATCCGACGCCTCGATCGTCGCCCCGCTGATGTTCGCGTACATTCTGGGATGGTAATGTATAGAAATCGCGCCTAACAAGACTTAACCCTATTCGACGGCAAGCATCCTGACAAACTGAGCAAGTTTCTCGGCTTCCGCAGACGTTAAATCTTCCGGAATATTTGACAGGGTTATAACACGCCCTGCCCCGACCGGGAATGACGACTCATACGTTCCCGGGCGGCTTGGGGTCGTTTGCGTGACGGAAGGTGTCACTGAACTGGTTGAAGTCACGTCGGTTTCGACGTTGTTCGGAGCGACCTTGTTCGATCTATTTCTGGCGGCGGTGGCTCGGGTTTTGACGGAGAAGTCTGCGGGGTTCTCTTTCCATTGTTCGTAAAGCTCGATCGCTCGTTGAACCCGGCTAGCGTAAACTTTTAGCGAACCCGGAGTAAAGTCCTTTGCTCGTTTGTTGTTAAATCGCCTGATGACCGCTTTCAAATCAATTTGGCCGATATCCTTCTGCTCTTCAGCGTCTAGTACGCCGAAGACATTGCGCGCGGCGACGGCTAAAGCACGGGATGTTGCAATGGGCATTAGCCCCTTCTTGCCCGTGTGATCCAGAAAGTCGAGCAGATCGTCCAAGGAGTAGTTATTTGTTATATCCATAGCAAATACGTTATATTCGCTCCTGATGGACAATATAATGTATTTCGCTGCTTATGACAACCACTAAATATCCGCGAGCCCTTGAGACAATAGTTTGTCGCGATCTTAGCATCTACCCGGTGGTGGCTGTAATGGGCGCCCGGCAGATAGGCAAAAGTACGCTATGCCAAGAGATCGCCGATTCTCAAGGATATAAAGGATGCACCTTAGATGACCCGGACGTCCTGCGAAAGGCTATCGAGATGCCCGAGATGCTCTTAGACGAGTTAGGGTCGAAAGCATATATAGATGAGGCCCAACGAGCACCTGGGCTCTTTCGCGCAATAAAAGCGATCGTCGACCGGGAACAACAGCCCGGCTCCTATCTTCTTAGTGGTTCAAATCAACCCTCAATGCTCGGAAACGTCGGCGATTCGCTGCAAGGCCGTGCGGCCTATCGAACGCTTCGACCGCTGCTCTTGAGTGAATTACGTTTCGATGAAGCACATCCAGGTTGGAGTTTTCTGTTCGGAGATCACGAAGCCACTATCCTTGCGGAACTGGAGGCCCGAGCGGCAAGTAGTAGTGAACTGGATTGGCGAGAAGTTGCAAGTACCGGTGGATTTCCTAGAGCCCTTTCAGTACCGAACGAGTATCGACCACAGATCCTTAACGACTATATTTCTACCTTCGCAAACAGAGATATCCGAGAAATATTGGGAGTTGAGTACCCGGAACGTTTCGAAGCTTTCTTTCGCCTCGTTTGTGCTTGGACAGGTCAGGTATTCAATGCATCTGCTTATTCGCGCGATCTGGGCATATCCGTGAATACTATTCGCCGTTGGATCGATGCTCTTAAGAGGAGCTTTCTGGTCGAGATCGTCCAGCCCTATTCACGGAATGCAAGCCAACGGGTGATCAAGGCGCCCAAGGTGTTTGTTATTGACTCTGCCCTGGCTCTTGCCGGGGCCAGGGAAAACGAGCCAAGCGGCTTTCATCTTGAATCTTTGGTCTGCAACGATCTTTTGCAATGGCGAGACGAAAGCCCAAGCCGGGCCGTTTATCATTGGCGGCTTCAGGGTGGCCAAGAAGTCGACTTTATTATTCAGGACGGGCAAGAAATAATCCCGATCGAGGTGAAAGCGGCAAATAGTATTGGCAAGCGAGAAGTGCAGCATCTAGAGACCTTTCTAGATAGGTACAAAAATGCAAAACGTGGAATCGTTTTAAGCTGTGATCCTAATATTAGATCAATGGCCAACAACATCATTGCGGCACCATGGTGGGCAGGAATATAGACCGTTCAAGGCTTTCGACCTCCTCGCCCTTAAAAGAACTCATTGAAGCCTTTGAACAGCCGAACACTCTTGCGTGCGTGTCCCGATGCTTATCGATCCTCGTCGATAACGCGCATGCGTTTGTAGGCATTATCGATCTTGGCCGATCCGCAACCGTCGAGAACACCAGAAATGACAAAAGTAACGCGACGCGAAGAACGATCTAATTTACATGTCGGCCTGAGCAATGCAAATACATTGTTTCCTGCGGTAGGAACCAGGGATGTGATCCAGTCGCGTCCGATGCGGCGGCGTTGCGGACAAGAGTGTCTCGCTCAGTTCCTGCTCACGCGCGATCTTGGTCTTGAAGCGCAAAAAACGCTAAGGTCTAAGGTATATGGATCTTCGCCGTGCTTCGGGTATCTTGTTTCATCCGACGTCGCTTCCGGGGCCTTTTGGTATTGGCGACCTCGGCCCTGAGGCGTTCAAGTTCGTTGATGCACTTGCGGCCGCAGGGCAAACATATTGGCAGGTGCTCCCGCTTGGGCCGACGGGCTGGGGCGATTCTCCGTACCAATGTTACTCGGCGTTTGCGGGGAACACGCTGCTCATCTCGCCCGAGAAACTCTTCGACGACGGCCTGATCGATAGTGAGGTTCGCGACAGCCATCCGAAGTTCGATCCGGCGAGCGTAGATTACGGTGCCGCGAGCGACTGGAAAGGAACTGTGCTGGCCGCTGCGGCCGCGAAATTTGCCTCCGGCGGGTTCGAAGAGCTTCGGGCAGAGTTTGATACTTTCTGCCGTGAGAATGCCTTCTGGCTGGACGACTACGCACTCTATCGCGCTTCGCGAGCGGCACACGGCGACAAGCCGTGGTACGAATGGCCCGAAGACCTTCGTTTTCGCCGTCCGAACGCGTTGAATGCGGCCCGCGGCATCCTAAGTGCGGAGATCGCGGCGCAGAAGTTCTATCAATTCCTCTTTTTCCGCCAATGGGCCGAGCTCAAGGAATATGCCGCTGAAAAGCGCGTAAAGTTCATCGGCGACATCCCGATCTTCGTCGCGCTCGATTCGAGCGACGTTTGGTGCAATCAACGCGAATTCAAGCTGAACGCCGATGGTTCGCCGAAGGTCGTCTCGGGCGTGCCGCCGGATTTCTTCTCCTCGACAGGCCAGCTTTGGGGCAACCCGATCTACGATTGGGATGCGATGCTTGCGGACGGATTCAGTTGGTGGATCGCGCGCGTTGCATGGACGCTCAAGGCGGTCGATATCGTTCGCATCGACCATTTTCGCGGCTTCGAAGCGTGTTGGGAAGTTCCGGGCGAGAACAAGACGGCCGAGCACGGCGAATGGGTAAAGGCGCCGGGCGACGAGCTTTTCTCCGCGATCCAACGGTCGCTCGGGCCCGTGCCGATGATCGCCGAAGACCTCGGATTCATCACGCCGGAAGTGCTTTTGCTGCGGGACAAGTTCCGGATCCCGGGAATGCGCGTGCTGCAGTTCGGCTTTGGCGGAGATCCGAATGACGACCATCTTCCGCACAGATACATACGGCATTGCGTCGCCTACACCGGCACGCACGATAACGACACGGCCGTCGGCTGGTTCACCTCCTCTCGAAAAGCGAAGACGAGCTCCGCGCAGGCCGCTCTCGCGCTCAAGTATCTGAACGGCCGGCCGCGTTCGATAAATTGGGACCTGATCCGGGGCGTGTGGTCGTCGGTCGCCGACATCGCCATTGCACCGCTCCAGGATGTTCTCGGCTTGGGCACTGAAGCACGTATGAACCTGCCGGCAACGACGGGCGGCAACTGGACGTGGCGACTGCGGGAAGAGGAATTTCGCAAGGAGCACGTCGAGCGGCTCGGTGAAATGACCCGCACCTACGGCCGTGCGAGTTGACCGCTGCAGCCGCAAGTGTAGCCGTCCGAGACAACAAGGTCGTCGATAAAATCGCCTTCCACGACGCGTGAATTACCGATGTCCGTACCCAAACGCCATCGAAGCTGCACGCGGTTGCCCGCCGTCGATGCGGGAAGCGTTGCGTTGACCGTTATCCATTCGGGCATTTCGTTGATGCCGCTTCGGCCTGACCATCCGAGACGTCCTGCGAGCGGATTCATACAACAGGCATCGATAGCTCCGTCATAGCCGCCCGTTTGGAACGCACCGCCGGCGGTAAGAAAGTCCACCCAATCCGCATCACCGATCTTGATCTCAAGTACCGTACCGTCGTAAAGGCGGTTGCGAAGGAACGTCGTCTCAAGGTTGTAGTAATGGCGGAAAGTGAGCTTCGCACTCGAGCCGCTTACGAGAAAGGCCGGCGTGGTAAGCGTCGTTATGCCGCTGCCGATCGAATCGGGCAAATAGACGCTTTTCGGGCCGGATGACGAATGCCTCAAAGTGACCGAGCTTCGGCCGGCAAGATCAACAGTCTCCCGGGACCAACGCTGCGGAAGGCCCGCAAGCGGCGTACGGTCGAACGTCTCGCTAAAGACGGCCCGCGGCGCACCGACGCGCATAACGCGGCCCATGCTCTCGGCAAACGTGCCGCTCGAATCTGTGATCTGGAATGTCAGCCCAAGCAGGCCGCCGCAAGGCAGGTTCGGGTCGACGGTGAACGTGAATTGACGCGTGACCGGCGGCGCTCCCGGAGCGAGAACGCCAAAATCGACAGGAACGCCCGCGTTCGTAACGCCGCCGGTGTTCGCAAGCGTTACGGAGACTTGGCCTGTCGCGATGCTGCCCGTGTTTCGCAGACTGAGCGTTGCGGTGATATTCTCGCCCGGATCAGGTGCAGAGTTAGTGCCGCAACTTTCGGTGTCGATCGCAAATGCGACATCCTCGAGCAGCGGGACCGGCTCCAACGTGAAATTCACGGTCTCATTCTCGCCATTATCGACCACGACCTTCGCATTTCCCGGCACATACCCATGCGCGGTCGCGGTCAGGGCGAACGAACCGGGCGGCAGGCTGAACCCGCTGTATGCGCCCGATGCATCGGTTGCGCGTGAATACACTCCGGCCGTTATGATCGCGTCCTCGATGGGCAGGCCCGTGACGGCATTGGTCACCGTACCGCTGATCGTTCCTTTTGGTGGCGAAGTGCATTCGGGAAAGCGGAATGTGCCGATCCGCGTAAGCCACGTGAACTCGCTGAATTCCTGGCTCGCGAGCGTGTAGTATTCGCCCGTCGTCCAGAAAGTGCAGTCGTCATTCGGATCGACGTTGATCGAGTTGAAATCGCCCCATCGATAGCCGAACGCACGCTGTACGCCGGTGCCGTCGATCAAGGTCGCTTCGCTGCGAAATGCACCGACGGGTTCAGATGCAAGGCGGCCCGTGTAACGGATCGAAGGCTGTTTGTCGTCGCGGACGTAATTGTAGGAAACGGCGAGATTTCCCTGACCGTCTTGCGCTGCACTGCCGACCCAACGAGAACTCGTCGCGTCTCCTATCGTCGAACTGTCCCGCACGGTAAATGCCGTTCCGGTATTCGACAATTCATGAACGCGAACGCCCGCTCGGTATTCGCCGGAGGCGGACGTACGCACCGTCTGGTTCACAACGATGGATTGCCGGTCGCCGAGGTTTCTGTATGCAGCACGATAGTTGACGCGGTCGCTGTTCGAATCAAGAAAGTCGCCGGGTGCAGGCTGTCGGATATCTGCTCGGAAGGGCGGGCTTGTCGGGTCAAAAGGTGCGACAACGAGCGGGCTTTCCGGCCGTTCCGTAAACGTTGACATCGTTGGCCTTCCAAAATCGGCGTGAAAGTCGAAGAGCCTCACTGCGTCCGCAGAATCGCCATATTCGTCAGCCGTGTAGCTCACAAAGACATTTGGTGTGCCGGCGGCCGGCGGCCTGAGCCCGTCAAGGTCGGAGGGCAGCATATTTCGACGGCGTTCGGGCGTTGACGATGGAACGTTGAAGTAGATATATATTGGGTTCGGCTCGCCCTTGAGCATCCGCGTTCGGTCGAAGGCGAATATTCCTGCGGCCGAAAAATCACTGCCCGTGAACTCTTCGTCCGACATATAGTAGCCGTCGGGCCACACGCCGAATTTCGCAAAATCATTGATGCGATTGTTCGGCATAACGAACTCCCAAAGGTAGTATTTTCCGGTCGGGTCACCCGTTTTCGAAAGCGCCACAAGTTGGCGGAACGGCGGGAAGTTGTTGCAGTATTGCGAGATCAGCCAGCGGTCGGCAAGCTGATCGTACTGCACGACGGCGAGTCCGTCATCGCGGAGCGCGCAGGCAGTATTCAGCGGTGCAAAAAGACTGCTGAGCTTGAAAGGAGGCGTCAGAGGCAGGCCGCCCTTGTCGTAAATGCGCGTGAGGGCGTTAACGGTCTGCACATAGTGTCGCGGCCCGACGTCGCCATTCATATCCGGCGGCAATATCAACACGCCGAAACTGTTCAAATTGTCGAAATTCGGGAGGCCGTCAAATGATAACAGCGGCTGGGGCATCGCCGAACCAAGCTGCGAGGCAGGCTGAGACGTTGTTGATCGAGCGGCGATGGTTGACTCTCGAAACGAGTGGCCGCCGATCTCACGCAAGCCGAGCTTTGCGGAACGTTCGGCTTTTGGCGGCCGAAAGTTCGCAACGGGCTGCGAGACGGCAAAAGCTATCGCCCTTCCCACGAAAGGTGGCGACACCGATATTGCGGGACGTTCAGCAGCGGCACGCGGCCCGGCGGCGTCCGAGATCACGAACGCGAACGATACGATGACCAGCAGGATCGCGGAAGGCCTTATCGCGTTTCTCATCTCTTACGGCTCACTAAGAATCACAATTTCCGCCTGGCGTTTTCGATCGTCAAGAAAGCTCTCGATCCGCAACGCCACCTTGTCTTCGACAAGCAGGCTGCGGATCGAAGCCCGCTGCGATTCAAGCGTCGGGATCACGACGCCGGGCTGGCGACGCCGAAATTCGGGCACAAAGGTCTCGTTGTAGTACCTCTCGACCTCATCCGGATTGACTATCACGAACGATCGGAAGCGGAAATCGACAAAATCGTTGATCGCGACCCGTTTTGATATTAGTTCGACAAAATCGTCGTCGGTGACCGATGAAAAGCCGACGGCGCGAAGTCGCTCCTCGAATGCCGCGGTCGAGGGAAACCGCGAAAGGATCACCTTAATTTCGGCCTGTATCTCCTTCTCGGTCGGCTTCGTACGCGGCAGCCTAAGTGCTTCTAAAGCAAAGAGTTGCTGGTTGATCAGCGACTCAAGGGCTGTGTTGAGGTCTTCCTTTGTGGGGTTCGCGATCGAAGAGCCGGGCTGGAGAGCGAGTTGCCAAAGGATCTCGGAGTAAAGTATCACGTCCGTCCGGACGCCGTCAGAGACGGTCGCGACCGTCTTATCGACGACCGTCTGCCCGTGGATTCCGCCAAAAACGGCTAGGACAACGGCCAACTGCGCCAAGTACCTGAAAAAAGCTCGCAAAACCGCACGAGAATGGGTCATTTCACCATATTTTGGGTCGAAATCGGGCAGGTGTCAACGTATATCGAAACAGACGTAAAACTGTTGACAAAACTGTTTAAATCCCTTTTAATAGATTGGTGCCGATCCTTTGGCGATCCCGCCAAAATACGCACCTGATCAACTAGTATTCTGCTGACGTTCCCCGCCAGCCGTCCGATTTTACTAATGCTTGCAGCGCAGCGGCCGAAGAGATCTTCGAAGCCGTCGAATCCAACCTTATCCGCTGAGGACGCGGGCGACCTGCGATTTATCGCAGATCTTGGCCGCAGTCTTTTGCTTACCGTGCACCCGAAGAAGGTGGCCGACCGCGTCGTCGAGGCCATTTGCGAGGGCACCGGAGCAACGGCCTGCGTGTTCGCCGCAGAGCTGCCGAGCATAGGGTTGATCGCAAGTTCATCGGCGCCGAGTGTGCATCTCGAACGTCGCCGATTCGAGTCCTGGATGTCGCTCCTTCCGCCGCAGGTCGGCTACGTCGAGAGGCGTTCGGCCGAATTTATGCTTTCGGGGACAGATGCCGCCGTAGAGTACGTTTCGCCGCTCCGCATCGAGGGCGATATCCACGGAGCGATCATTGCTTCGTTCACCGACGGGACCGAGCTAACGGAATCGCGAATGCGCCTGCTTGACGCGATCACGCAGGTCGCCGCGATGAGCGTCAATCTTTCGGCGCATTACGAATCGACGATCAACAGTTCGATCGATCGAGCTCGTCAGGAGCATCGCAAATTCACCGAGGCCGTCCTTGACGCCCTTCCCGTTTCGCTTTACGTCGTCGATCGGGATTACAAGATCGTCACTTGGAATCACCATCGGGAGATCGGCGAGCAGGGCATCCCGCGTGATGCCGCGGTCGGGCGCGACATATTCAGCGTTCTGGCAAAGTATCCGCAAGAACGCCTCAAGCGTGAATTCGAGCGGGCGTTCAATACCGGCAAGATCGAACGGATCGAGCAGCAGACCGTCGAGGACGATGGAACGACGCGGCATTGGATGGTGAGCAAGATCCCAATGCGGAATGCCGAGTCCGGCGAGATCACACACGTGATCACCGTCGGCGAGGACATAACGGTTCGTGTCGATGCGATGAATGCGGTCAGCCGTGCTGAGAAGTTGGCTGCCGTCGGGCGACTCGCCGCGGGCGTTGTTCACGAGATCAATAATCCGCTTGCGACCGTTGCCGCCTGCGCCGAGGCCCTTGAGAAGCGCGTCGAAGAAGGCGATTTTGGCAGCGATCTTGCGGCCGAGGACCTCCGCGAATACCTCGGACTGATCAAAAGCGAGACCTTCCGCTGTAAGACGATCACGACCGGCCTTTTGGATTTCAGCCGCGTTCGTACCGGCACCCGCGAAGAGATGGACGTTGTTGACATCGTCCGCTCTGCCGCGAACCTGATCTCTCATCAAAAACGCGGCAACGCGATCGAGATCACGGTCGAGGCCGGTGCCGAGATCGCCAGGATCAGCGGTGACGGCGGCCAAATACAGCAGGCGGTCATCGCGCTTGCGACAAACGCCATCGACGCAATGCCGAATGGCGGCAAATTAAAGTTCTGTGTGCGTCAAGACCCCCGACGCGTGATCATAGAAGTTTCCGATACCGGTATCGGGATCCCGACCGAAGACCTTCCACGGATATTCGAGCCCTTCTTTACGACCAAAGAGGTCGGCAAAGGCACGGGGCTCGGCCTCGCAGTCTGTTATGGAATCGTTTCTGAACACTCGGGCCGCATTAGCGTCCGATCATCCCCGAGTAAAGGTACGACCTTTACGATCAGCCTGCCCCTACAGGCTCCCATAGGAAATGTCCAAACTATTAGTCGTTGACGACGAAAAGAATTTACGACTTGTCGTACAGAAGGAAATGACTCGGCAAGGCCACGAGGTCGAAGTTGCCGAGGACGGCGAAGCTGCGTGGGCCCTTATCGAGGAAGAGGATTTCGACGTCATCCTTTGCGATATAAATATGCCTCGCCTTGACGGCGTTAGTCTTCTGCGGCGAACACGAGAACTTTGTCAGAATCCGCCGGAGGTAATAATGCTGACCGGGCAGGCGACGGTCGAGACCGCGATCGAGGCGATGAAGCTCGGTGCGTATGATTACCTTACAAAGCCGTACCGCATCGGCGAGCTCGGGGCTCTTGTCGAGGCGGCCGCCGAGAAGCAGCAGCTGAAACTCGACAATCAAAGGCTTCGTGCGCAGATAGCACGTTCTACACGCCCGCTGCCGGAGATCATCGCAGATTCGCCGCAGATGAAGGAAGCCCTGCGGCTTGTCCAAAGGGTCGCGCCAAGCGACACTTCCGTCCTCATCACGGGCGAATCCGGCGTTGGGAAAGAGTTGATCGCGCAGGCGATCCACCGACTCAGCGAACGAGCCGACAAGCCATTTATCGACCTCAACTGCGCCGCTCTTCAGGACACACTTCTTGAAAGCGAACTCTTCGGACACGAAGCCGGTGCGTTCTCCGGCGCACGCACCCGAAAGCTCGGACTTTTTGAGATCGCGGACGGCGGCACGCTTTTCCTCGACGAAATTATGGAGATGCCGATGGCACTCCAATCGAAGCTTCTGCGGGCGCTCGAAACAAGATCGTTCTTCCGTGTCGGCGGTGTGAAAAAGGTGGTCGTAAATGTGCGTTTGGTGGCGGCAACGAACCGCGACAAGCACGACGCGATCGGCGACGGCTCATTCCGCGCCGACCTGATGTACAGGATCAACAGCTTCGAGATCAATATCGCGCCGCTTCGCGAACGCCGTGAGGACATCAAACCGCTTTCGACACATCTGCTTGCGAAGCTCGCCGGCCCGAACGCGCCTCGCCTAAGCGATGCTGCACTCGATGCCCTCCTCGCCTTCGATTGGTCGGGAAATGTTCGCCAGCTGCGGAACTGTCTCGAACGCGCCGTTCTTCTCGCTGACAACGGGATCATCACGCCGCGGGAACTACCGCCGGAGATCGCCTTCCGGGATCCTCGCCCGGCCGTCTCCGTAAGCTATCATCCACCGCGTGCGAACGGCGCATCATCATTCCAAAATGCCGCCCCGACGAACCTTCGCGACGTGGAACGGCAGCAGATAATCGGTGCTCTAGAAAAGACCGGCTGGCATCGCGGCAAGACCGCCGAACTGCTCGGCATCTCGCCCTCGACACTCTATCGCCGCCTTCGCGAATACGGCCTGGAATCGCGTTAGCAAGATCGAACTGAGTGATCTGTCTTTCGTTTACGCCTCGACGACGTTCTTGAGAGCGTCCACGAGCGGATCTGCGTGATTTACGGTGTAATAGACCTTCTTGCCGTCTTTTAAGCGGTCAACAAGGCCGGCGTTCAGGAGCACCTTCAAATGCTGGGAGGCGAGCGATTCCGAGATGCCGACGGCCGCCGCGAGTTGGCTGACGATGACGTTCTCGTGTTTTAGGAGCGCACGAAAGATCAGGCATCGGTTTGGTTCGCCAAGGGCATCGAATGCCGCCGCCATCCGGCGGACATCCATGCCCTTGATGTACTTCTCGAGCCTCTTATGCTCTCGTGCGGTCAGCATTTCTTACGCATCGTAACCCGGGAAATAATCGAACTTCGAGTGCGCCTCGTCGATCCCCATCTCCTTGAATTTCGCCTCGAAAGCCTCGACCATCGGTTCGGGGCCGGAGACAAAATAGATCGGGTCATTCAGCTTCTCGCCGGCGGCCTTTAGGGCCGCCTCGTCAATGATGTTGTCGCCGATGAAATAGGTGATATTAAAGCCCGGATGCCGGCGGCCAAAAGCTTCGAGGTCGTCCTTGAACGGTATCGAATCCGCATTGCGATTCGCATAGAGAAGCTCTGCACGGAGGCCCTTTCCCTCGTGGTCAAGATGCTTCAGGATCGAGAGGAACGGCGTGATGCCGATGCCGCCGACCACGAACACGTAGTCCCTGTCGAGATCATCGATCGTGAAATCGCCCTCGGGCATGTCGGCCTCGATCGGATCGCCCGCCTGCATCGCCATCAGCTTTTGCTTGAATGAACTGCTGTATTCGCTGTTGATGCGCGTCGTGATCCATATATCGCCTTCGAACGGCGCGCTAGATATCGTGAACCAACGCTCTTCGCCTCGCTGGTCGGCATCTTTGTGCGGCAGCGTGTAGTGAATGAACTGTCCGGGCGTCCACGCGATAGGTTCGGGGGACGTAAAAACGAAACTCATGACATCGCCTTCGGCGGGGATCGATCCTTTAAAGTCAATTGCATACTTAAACACCCATTAAACTATTAAAATGATAATGCTCGTCGTGTATTGATGTCAAAAGTATATGCACCACTATCGAGATAGTGTTATTTGAGTACAAAGAGGAATCGGCGTTCGCTCATCGGAAGTAGGAACTCCTGAAAGGCGTGGCCTCTTGCGGCAAGAACTTCCCTTAAGGCCGGGCCGCCGAAAAGCAGAAAACGCCTCCGCGGAAAGCTGCGGAGCAACGCGGGCAGCCTTTCGGTGAACTTATCAAGCGCACGACAAGTGACGATCGTGCCCGGTACATCGCCCGCCTCGCTGAATTGCTTGTTGATCACGGCAACACGATCAGAAATGCCGAGCTTTCGTGCTGCATCTGCGAGGAATTCCGCTTTCTTTATCTTTGATTCGATCAGCGTGGCGGCAAGATCCTCTCTTGCGATAAGACACGGGATCGACGGAAATCCGCCGCCCGGCCCGATGTCGATGAACTTCGCCTTCGCGGGCAAATGCTTTAGGAGAAAGAGCGATTCGAGCGTGTGCCGCACCGCGAATTCCCCGGGCGAGATCGGGCCCGTCAGGTGAAGCAGCGGATTTGCCGCCAGCACGAGTTCGCAGTGCATCGCAAGCCGCCCGGCCGTCTCGTCCGCGATCTCGATACCGAACGCCGCAGCATTCTCCTGCAGCGCATCTTTGAATTGATCGACCACGCGAAAAAGTTTGCACCATACACGACGCAGATTCAAAGACTCGCGAAAAAGCGAGAGCGTGGATTTTCAGAATAAGGCTTGAAAACCAGGTCAGCAGCCGGCTGATAATGAAGAATTTGGTGCGGACGAGAAGAATCGAACTTCCACTCTGTAACCAGAACAGGCTTCTGAGACCTGCGCGTCTACCAGTTCCGCCACGTCCGCACGGAAGAGAGCGGCAAGCTTTTGAGAATACTAGTTTGAGGCGTTCGACTCAAGCGCCAAGCGTGTTCATTTCAAAGGGCAGCCAAAGAAATGCCTCTTCGGGGCGGTCAGAATATGCCGTTCGCTTTGCTATATTCTAGTGTGTGGGGATCGCGGAGAACATCCTACGAGTACGCGGGCGGATCGCGGCGGCGTGTGCAGCGGCCGGGCGAGAGGCGGCAGACGTTAAGCTTGTCGCCGTCAGCAAGACGCATCCGGCCGATGCCATACGCGAGGCGATGGCCGCGGGGCTTTCTATTTTTGGTGAGAACAAGGTTCAGGAAGGTGAGACGAAGATCCCCGATGTCGGGCGCAATGCGGCGGAATGGCATCTGATCGGGCATCTTCAATCGAACAAGGCCCGGAAGGCCGTCCAGCTATTTGATGTGATCCACACTGTCGATTCCGTCGATCTTGCGAAGCGGCTCGAACGTATCTGCATCGAAGAAGGCCGCGACAGCCTTTCGGTCCTGATCCAGGTGAATGTCGCCGACGACGGCCGCGTCGGAGTGCCGGCCGGAAGCGAACTCGATAGCCTTGCCGAATACCTCGCCGGATGCAAGCGAGTCAGGTTCTGCGGACTGATGACGCTGCCGCCGTTCTTTGACGACGCGGAACAGACAAGGCCATACTTCAGACGGCTTCGCGAAGCGGGCGAAAGCCTGTCGATGCGCGGGCTTTTTCGCGGCGAGCGGTTGGAGTTGTCGATGGGAATGACGCACGATCTTGAAACGGCGATCGAGGAAGGCGCGACCATCATTCGCGTGGGCACCGCTATCTTTGGAGAACGCGAATACGGCCCGCCTGCCTGATTTTTATGCTCTCTTTGACCGTCTATCCGATCGTTTTTTTGGTGATCTGGCTGATATTCGCAGCGATCGCCCTTCTTCTGATCCTGCGCCTTGTGCTAACGTGGGCCGATCCGAATCCGTTCGGGAAGGTGGGCAAGTTCGCTTTTTGGATCCGCCGTCGCACCGAAAAATGGGTGTATCCGGCGGCTCGCCTGCTGGCAATGTACGGCGTGAATACGCGATTTGCTCCATTCATCACGCTCCTTGTCGCGCTTGTGCTCTGCTATTTTCTGACGCAGGTGACCGCGAACACATTCTTTGTGATCGACGGGCTTTTGGCCGGAATAGCAAGAGGAAGCGCGAGTATCATCATCGGTTTCGTGCTGTACGGCATTTTGAGCCTGCTCGTGCTGCTGATCTTCATCAGGTTCATTGCCGCCTGGTTCGTCTTTTCGCGGGCGACGTTCCTTGGATTCGTCAGACGCGTGACCGATCCGATCCTCGTGCCGTTCCAGCGACTGATCCCGCCGGTCGGGATGTTCGACCTTTCGGCAATGATCGTCCTGCTGATCATCTGGGTCCTGCAATCGATCGTGCTGAATGTTTTTGTGCGGTAGGCGAGATGATCGATCTTAAGGAAAAGCCCGAAGGGATAGAGTTTCGGGTCCGCGTGGTGCCGAGGGCATCAAAGACAGAGATCGTCGGGTTGGCCGATGGCGCCTTGCGGATACGGCTCAAAGCTCCGCCTGTTGACGGGGCCGCGAACCTCGAACTGATGCGTTTCGTCGCGAAGGCCCTAGGCGTACCGCGGAGCTCTGTTGCGATCGCGGCGGGCGAACATTCGCGGACAAAAACCATATTCGCCGCGAATATTTCGGCCGCAGCCGTACGGGGACTCGCGGCTCAGTTCGAAGGAATGTGATATCCTAACGCCCGAAGTTCATTCTTTGTATGCGAGCGGAAAAGGGGCCGGACATCGCGGCCCACGGCCGCAATGTCTGAAATTTTTTTTAAGGGTAATATATTTGATCAGATCCATTTATGTCAGGACACTCCAAATGGCACACAATTAAGCATAAAAAGGGCGCGCTCGATGCCAAACGCGGCAAGATCTTTACGAAGTTGATCAAGGAGATCACGGTCGCGGCACGTACCGGCGGCAGCGGCGATGTTGATGCGAACGCTCGATTGCGAAAGGTCGTGGGAGACGCAAAGGCCCAGAACATGCCGAACGACACGATCGAGCGCGCTATCAAACGCGGCACGGGCGAACTCGAGGGCGTCTCCTACGAAGAGGTAATGTACGAGGGCTACGGGCCGGGCGGCGTGGCCGTGATGGTCGAAGGCTTGACCGATAACCGCAACCGCACCGTAGCCGAGATCCGCCACATTTTTTCGAAGAACGGCGGGAATATGGGCGAATCCGGCTCGGTCGCGTGGATGTTCGACAAGAAGGGCTACATCGTCGTCGATAAGGCCGCGAAAAGCGAAGATGAGCTTTTCGAGATCGCCATCGAGGCCGGCGCCGACGACCTCCAGGACGAAGGCGACGTTTTTTGAGATCTACACGGCACCAGACGCTTTCGACGGCGTCCTCGATGCCATTAAGGCCGCCGGTATCGAACCGCAGGCCGCCGAGATCTCACAGATCCCGCAGAATTACATCAAACTCGAAGGCGGCGACGCAAAGACGATGCTCAAGCTATACGACGCCCTCGATGACAACGACGACGTCCAAAAGGTTTACGCGAACTTCGACATCGACGAAAGCGAGATGGAGTAAATTCCCTTGATTTCTCAGTCCAGTTGACCTAAAGTAGAAAGGAATAAATTCTTGCATCCTAGCTGCGGACTGGAAAGACATGTTCCTGTTTAACCGCATTTTTCCTCGTCCTACGCTGCATCTTCTGGATCAATTTAGGAGAATTCTACCATGAAACATGCTCGGACAATATTTGCTTCCCGCATAGCGTTTTGCCTTATCTTTGTCGCAGTTTGCGTGTGCGAGGTCTACTCGCAATCCCTTGGAACTTTCGACGGTGCAGCAATTATTTTGGACGCACCGCTTAGTGGGGGAGTTCGAGCACAAAGGTACGCAAGTGATCCTTACATCTTGGTAAATAAGAACGCAGGGGATTTTGTCGTCTTGTGTGATGGCACACAACCGTCTAATACGCCTTCTCATTGGCTGATACCGAGGAATCCTACAACAGGGTATTGGTGCTTCAAGAGTAATAGAGCGTTCCATCGAGTAAACTGGACGGGTGTGTCCGATTACTTGTGGTTGCCAAACTCAAATTGGACGGGCTTCGTAAACTTGAAAGACTTTGGAGCAGTCGGCGATGGCGTTGTTGACGATACAAATAGTATTCGGAATGCGGTGATGTATGTTGGTGCCAAGGGCGGAGGAACCGTATTTTTCCCGATGGGTGTCTTCAGGGTAACCACGGCGATTACGCTACCTCAGGGAATATTAGTTCAAGGTGCGATGGGCAAGCAGCTGTCCTACTACGTCGCGGGAAGTAACTCACGGAGTGTTTCCCAGATCTTGCTCGACGCGCAAGATACCACAATTTTTCGAATTGGCGAAGGTATTGAGAATGTACGGATAAGAAATATTGAGTTGTCCGCGAAGTCGACTAGCGCTACTTACGGTGTTCAAGGCATTGGTAAGGGAGGCGAGGCGGGAGCTCAGATCATTAGTTTCGATAATGTCGTATTTTCGAACTTTGATAGGGGAATTTATGTCACAAATGCTGGGATCCCTGGAGATCAGAAGTATGGCGAATGGCAATTTGACTATGTAAAGGTTGATAGTTGTGCGTTCGTCGACAATAAAAACGCGGGATTGTACATCGACACCTACAATACGGATTGGAACATTCGGAGTTCCGTGTTCTATTTGCCCGCCGTTGCCACCTCGGGCGGTGAGTCGGATGCGATTTTTGTTCGGCGATTGGGGAGTATGCTTATTGAGAACACGTTTGCCGGCGGCACATCGTATGCCTCAAAGGGCGGAGACTTTCTCGATGTGCAAGCCTTTGGGTCGATTCATATAATCAACAGTTCCTCCGAAAGGGCCACAAACTCGATTGTATTCGGCAATATAGCGGGCGGTGGTGATTTACATAGTGTTCTTACCATTACGGGCAGCACCTTTGGCGACCCGATAATAATAAAAGACAAGCTCACATTTGTTTCTTCTGGGAATTTTTACACTGGGAGCATGATTAGCTTTACAAATGCGGATCCTCTTCGCACCTCAGCAATCTACTCCACCGGCGATCGATTCTGCTATGATGCGGATTTTGTAACAAGCCCTTGTTCGCCCGATATGGGCAACAGCAACCTTGGTTTCCAGGGGCCTGGTGCCCGTGTCATATACCAATCAGGCCAGGTTAAGAATGGCATCATCCCCCCGATTCCGACGAAGATAGGGACGGATACTGAAATCACCAGCGATAGTAATACTGAAGAAACAAAACCCATTCTAACGCTTACGTCTACGAACGTCTCCGGCCAGGGAAAGGCTTTCCTTGAGATGTCCCAAGCCCCATTTGCCTATCGCATAAGCAGGGACCGAACAAACGGGTATTTGAAATTCTCGGGAACCCAGGGGACACCCTGGCAGGGTTACATCTTCGACGCTCCAGTGAGACTTCCCTCAATGCCGTTAGCCGCCATTTTTAACGAGAGTACTGCCGGACCAGGCACCCTAATCTTTTGTTTGGATTGTTTTCCGAACACATCACCCTGCCAAGCAGGCGGAACTGGTGCCTTGGCAGTGGCATCTCCTACACAATGGAGTTGTAAGTAGTCGACACCCTTGAACTTTTGAAACGGACGATTCTTAACTCAACGTTACTCAACTAGCTTTCAATATTATATGTCCGACCTAAAAGAAAGACTCGAGCAGTTGGATGTTTCGTTGTTCGATGCTATCCCTAGTCAAACGACGACTGATGATAGAAGGTCCCTATTGGCGATCCAGTCCGCGGTTGGGAGGATCCTTCCGAACTACGTTTATTTGGAAATCGGCTCCCATTTGGGTGGAAGTATTCTACCGCATTTGCGCGATGACTTATGTTCTAAAATTTACTCTATTGACAAGCGCCCGCTTATTCAACCGGACGAGCGTGGTGTAAATTTCGGATATCCGGAGAATTCAACCGAGAGAATGCTTGAGCTCCTAGCAAAGGTCTCACCAACGGATAAAATCCATACGATCGATGGCGAGACCGGCACCTTGGAAAGATCGCTTATAGACGAGAAGCCGAACCTGTGCTTCATTGATGGGGAGCACACAGATGCCGCTACTAAGGTTGATTTTGAATTTTGCTTGGACGTTTTGGAGAGAGACGGGGGGATCATCTTTCATGATGCCTATGTTATTTACAACGCGATTTCCGACTGCATCGCTACGGTCAAGAAGAAGGGACTGAATTTTAAGGCCTACGCTCTACCAAGTGTCGTTTTTGTGATCGAGATAGGAGATTTTCCGATACATAGAAACCAGAATATGCAGCAACTCTTGTTAGACAATCACAAGAGCTATCTTTTTTCTCTTGAACAAAACGACGGCTATCGTCGGTTTACTACTTCGGTCCCAATAAAATATCTCTGGAAACTTGCTATCAAGCTTGGTGGAAAGTTTTAGAGAGATCCCGACGGGCTCGCGAAATATTCGTATTCCTCGAACGCCTATCATTTCCTTTGAATGACCTACAGCGACGGCGTGCAGAAGGTCTATGCGAATCTTGATGTAGACAAAAGCGAGATGGAATGACGGCAGCCGACCTCGATCTTTGCATGACTACACCGAGTGGGCCCTAAACCGACCATCCTTTCGCACCTCATGACTCATAAGTTCCCTCGAAGCTTTCGGGCAAATAGTCGCCTACAAATTTTCTTTCCATTCCGTTGCCCCAGCCGCTGCCGTGATCGGAAGTGATCAAGGAACGAGTCTCCTCGCTGACAGTTTGCCCTTCAAACGAAAGGAGATGAAGGATGGAGCCGGGGCGGAGATGTTCGCTTGCCCACGAAAGCGGCGAATTGCCATGTGCGTCGCGAGCTTGCTTGTCGGCGCCGTGATCGAGCATATACCGGATCATCGTTTCGTCGGCGTAAGCTGCGGCGCGATGCAATGGCGTTTCCCCCTTAGTCCGCACATCGCGCATAAATGCCCCGGACGGTCGATCCGGAATGGTCTTTGCATTAATATTGGCGCCGTTCTCAACGAGCAGCTTTACTACATACAGAAAGTGCGGCCGGCCTGCCTTGCAGAGCGCGCTGTGGAGCGGTGATTCGCCCGTTTCCGGAACTGACCAATTTATATCAGCTCCTTGTGATATCAGAAAATCGACCACTTTCCAATGTCCGAAAAACGAAGCATTGCCGAGTTCTCTATCGATATCAATGCTCGAAAGACCGCCTCCGGCCGTCATCACTGCCTTGATCGCGGTCGTATCGTTGTAATAGACGAACCACTGAAGCGGCTTCACCTCTCCGTCATTTAGAAGAGTATTCCAATCCGGCCGGTTCAGAAGCTCAAAGACCAGATCGGTCCTTCCGCGTGCGATACGGTCCAAGAGTTCAGCCTTTTCCATACTCAAGTTATACGAAATCTCAACGCAGATCGCTCGCGTGCCTTTGCTGCTTCATGTTCGCGATTCTTTGCGGGAGCGTTCGTCTCGAGCGAGTTGAGCATTTCCTGAGCGGCGGCGGCGACGCGTTCGACGGCGAGGATAAATGCTTCTTCGTTCGCCTTCGAGGGCTTGTTCATTCCCGAAAGTTTGCGGACGAATTGCAATGCCGAGGCGTTCACCTCATCGGTCGTCGCCGGCGGATCGAAGTTGAAAAGCGTCTTGATATTACGGCACATCGTTCTTAATTCCTACTCCTGTCGCGGATACCATTCTTTTCGGATCAGCCCATCGGTAACTTCGTAAATGACCGTGCCGAAGAACTCTATCGGCTTGCCGTCGAACGTGCCGCTGATCTTCTCTTTGTCGATAACAAACTTGCCGTCAACGATGCGCGCGACGATCTCGACCTTTAACTTTGCTTCGGGTTGAAGCACACGCTCGAACTTCTTGCGGATCGCGTCGTGGCCCTTCAGGATGACCTCGCCACTCGGCAGAGCGTACGCGACGGAATCCGGTGCGTATGCCTTTAGGATACCGTCGATGCTGCGGGCGTTGTATGAGTCGATAAGCGACTGCACGACCTGTTCCGGCGTTTTCTGCTCAGGCGGTTTCGGGGCCGTTGTTTGAGCGGCCGCTGAAACTGCCAGGAACGCAATTAAGGCGCCGAGCGCCGCGATCATTCGAGATCTCATTCTTTCGTCTCCATCAAAGGTTGCTCCTATCTGTCCATTCCGTGAAGGCCCTCGCCATCTCCGCGAAAACATCTTCGGTCGATGTGCGAGTTTTCTTTAGCACCTTGTAGCCGTGATTCGCGGTGTCGATCAAATGGAGCGTAGCACGGCGGCCGAGTTTTGCGATGGTCGGCTCAAGCAGATCGAGTGTGGCGAGTTCGTCGCGTGTGCCCGAAAGGAACAACATCGGAGCCTTGATGCCAGCGAGATGTTCGGCGCGTTTTGTATCCGGCCGCCCGGCAAGATGCAGCGGGAATGAGAAAAGTACCAGCCGGCGACATTCTCAAGCGGTTCCTCGCTTTGGGCCGTTGTCGTCATCCGCCCTCCGAACGAATGCCCGCCGGCAAAGAGCGTAAGATCGGGCGCCGCGGCGTGAGCCGCTTTCACTGCGTTGCGGATCGTCTCGACGCAGATCGCCGTCGAGTTCCTTGCCGTGCCGTTCTCGGAATATGGAAAATTGTATCGGAACGTCGCGGCGCCCGCCGCCGCGAACGCATCAGCGATCGCCTGCATTGTGGCGTGCCGCATATTCGTTCCCGCCCCATGCCCGAGCACGATCAAACGCGTCGTCCCTTCGGGCCGCATAAAAATCGCCGACACCTCACCCTTATCCGGCGTCGCAACGAACTTTAACTCATTTGCTCCATTCGCCATCAACGGTCACATCGACTCGCGCGCTTTCTTGCGTAGCGGTAGGATCCGGAGCCGAGATCTTTTGTCATCGATGGTGATGAGTGCACAGCTTGTCAGATCGGTGCCGACGGACGACCAGTGGATCGCATCGATTCCGCCCTTTGCCAACCGCGTCACCCAATCTGGTGACAAGTTCATATCGATAACGATCTTCATGCGGCCAAAGGCGCTTCGGTTTCCTCAACACGCCATGCTGCGTAGGACAATGCCTCGCGAATGTCGTCCGGCTCCAAATATGGATACGCCTCCAGAATTTCAGAGCTCGACCGACCGGCCGCAACAAGTCCGACAATCATGCCAACCGTAACCCGCATACCGCGAATACACGGCTTTCCACCCATTACGGCCGGATCAAATGTAATTCTGGTCAGTGTGTCCATACCAGGATTCTATCACGGTCATCAAAACTGAAGCGCGCAAGTCCCGCAGACCAGTCGGTTAAGCCGACGAACGGTCATTTTTAGGCACACCGCTTCGTATCGAAGGCTTCAGATCCGATCGCCCTTAACACGGCAACTTGGAGCTTCCGCTTAGCCCGCCGCCTCTGCCTTTTTTAGCGTCGCGTCGAGCGTGATCTCGGCGGCCGCGAGGACCTTTGAGACAGGGCAGTTCTCCTTTGCCGCCTTCGCGATCTGCTGAAATTCGTCTTCGGAGATATTCGGGATCTTTGCCTCGGTGACGAGTTCGATCTTGGGGATAGCAAATCCCTCACCTTGCTTCTCGATATGAACGGTCGCTTTCGTCTCGATCTTGTCGGGTGTAAAGCCTGACTTTCCGAGGATCAGCGAGAATGCCATCGAGAAGCATCCTGCGTGAGCCGCAGCGATCAACTCTTCGGGGTTCGTCGCTTTTGTGTCGTCGCCAAACCGCGAATTGAATGAATACTTCCCTTCGAAGGCGCCGCTGCCGAGCTTGATCTCACCGCTTCCGTCCGAAATACTTCCTTTCCATTCTGCTTCAGATGTACGTTTGATAGACATAGTTTTTCCTCTCCTATAGCTAAAGGATACTCCTCCAGAAGGCAGTTGGTAAGCGGCCGGATCGCCCGCGAACGGGAGGTCAACGTAACTCGGATCACGGCAACACAGGCCGAATGGTCGAATCGCTAACTCGGAAGCTCACGGTGCGATCCTCAACAATTCGGCTCGGCGTGCAGCTTCAGGCCAAGGGCAGAAATGACCTTTAGAATAGTGTCGAAACTTGGGCTTCGTTCGCCCGAAAGAGCCTTATAGAGGCTTTCACGTGAGACTCCGGCCTCACGCGCGACCTGCGACATTCCTTTCGCACGGGCAATATTGCCGATGGCCTTTGCTATGAACATTGCGTCACCATTCGCTTCTTCTAGACAAGCTTCAAGGTAGGCTGCCATTTCTTCGGGCGTCCTCAGGTATTCGGCGACATCGTATTTTGTTGTCTTGGTTTTAGGCATCGCATTTAAAGGTCCTTCGCTAGACGTTTTGCGTTACGGATGTCCTTGGCTTGAGAACTCTTGTCGCCTCCTGCCAAGAGGATGATCAACTCTTTGCCCCTCTGAACGAAGTAAACTCTATAGCCGGGCCCATAAGTAATTCGCAGCTCAGAGATACCCTCGCCAACCGGCTTTACGTCACCAAGATTCCCGGACTCAAGGCGACCGATCCTCGCTAATATCCGAGCCTTGGCCATCATATCCCGAAGTCCGTGCAACCACTTGGCGAATACGACTGTTTGGCGAACTTCGATCATTTATAGTGTAGCCTAAAGGCTACAACCTTTCAATCCCCAAATTCGCTCTATTGACGGAACTTCTTCTCAAGTCCCTGCCAGACCTCGGAATATTCGTGCTGAAGCTGGGCGCAGTCCATGGCGAACTTGGTCGGGCGGATGATGTACCGCGATTCGAACATAAAGGCCATTGTGCCCTCGAGTTTTTGAGGCTTGAGGTCGGCGTTCGAGGCTTTTTCGAATGCGTCGCGATCGGGGCCGTGGGCCGACATTTGGTTGTGAAGCGAACCGCCGCCGGGAATGAAGCCCTCTTCTTTCGCGTCGTATTGGCCGTACACGAGGCCCATATATTCGCTCATCACGTTGCGGTGGTACCACGGCGGGCGGAACGTGTCCTCTCCGACGAGCCAGCGGTCGGGAAAGATCGCAAAATCACAATTCGCAACGCCCGGTTCACCCGAAGGCGAAGTTAGAACCGTAAAGATGCAGGGGTCAGGATGATCGTAGGAGATCGAACCGATGGTGTTAAAACGCCGCAGGTCGTAGCGATATGGGACGTTGTTGCCGTGCCACGCGACAACATCGAGCGGTGAATGATCGCTTGTGCAAACCCAAAGGTTCCCGCCGAATTTTGCCACGATCTCGCATTCGGTTTCCTTGTCCTCGAACCAGGCGACCGGTGTTTCGAAATCGCGGGCGTTCGCAAGCCCGTTAGAGCCGATCGGCCCAAGTTCCGGCAGGCGGAACGGTGCGCCGTAGTTCTCACAAATATAGCCGCGCGCAGCCGTGTCTGCAGCCTGACCGTTAGGGAGGGCGCTCGCTGAGCTGTCGGTGCCCTCACTGACGTGCGGGCTACGGACACCTTCCGAGCTACGGACACCCTGCGGGCTGCGGACATCGTCCGGGCTGCGGACACCGAGTTCGACCTTGAATCTCAGTCCGCGAGGCACACAGCAGATCTCGCCCGGCCCGACCTCGATGATGCCGAGCTCGGTATAGATCGTGATCGAGCCCATCTCGGGTACGATGAGCATCTCGCCGTCCGCGTTATAGAAATAGCGGTCGCCCATTCCCTTATTAAAAGCGTAGATGTGGACGGCAATGCCTGCCTGTGCGAAAAGGTCTCCGTTGCCGGCGATCGTCGTGATCCCGTCAACGAAGTCCGTCGGTTCCGCCGGAATGGGAAGCGGATCCCAACGGAGTTGGTTCGGCGTCGTGGCGACTTCGTCAAACGGCGTCGATCTGAATCGCGATTCAGCGGCCCGCGTGTCCGTAGCCCGCACGTTAGTAAGGGCCACGTTAGTAAGGGCCACGTTAGTAAGGGCCACGTTAGTAAGGCCCATGTACGGCCGGAACGGCTTATGCAGCACGCTAGGCCTGATGCGGTATTTCCACGTGCGTCGATTCTGCGCACGCGGCACGGTGAACGCCGTTCCCGAGAACTGCTCTGCATATAGCCCGAGCGGCGCCCGCTGAGGCGAATTTCGCCCGACGGGCAACGCACCTTCGACCGCCTCGGTCGCGAACTCATTTCCAAATCCTGTTTGATATCGCAGTTCCATGCAAGTTTCTGTGTATTGGTCCTATCCTGCCCTATTCCGGCCGCGGTATCCGGCTAAAAATACCTTCCGGAAATTGAGAACGCTGCCTGTCTGTGGGTCGGTCAGAAAAAATGAGATCGGAAGTCCCGGCCCAGCCTAGGAATCCGGACCCGATCACACCGCTCAAAGATTTCCGCGGCGGCGCTGTTCTTCTTCGATAGAAACGAACAGAGCTTTGAAGTTGCCTTTGCCGAAGCCTTTGCAGCCCTTTCGCTGTAGGATCTCGAAAAAGACGGTAGGCCTGTCTTCGACGGGTTTTGTGAAGATCTGCAGAAGATAGCCTTCATCGTCGCGATCGACGAGAATGCCCAAGCGTTTCAGGTCCTCGATGTCTTCGTCGATCTCGCCGACACGCGCAGGGATCTCGTCGTAATAAGTGTCGGGCACGCGCAGGAATTCGATGCCGTTCTCCTGCAGCTTGCCGACGGTGTAAAGCACGTCGCGGCATAGAAGAGCGATATGCTGGGCGCCGGCCGAACGATAAAAATCGATGTATTCCTGGATCTGCGACTTGCCGCCTTTTCCTTCCGCGGGTTCGTTGATCGGGAACTTGATGTTGTGCTGTCCGTCGCTCATCACGATCGACATTAAGGCAGAATACTCGGTCGAGATGTCCTTATCATCGAAGGTGATGTAGCGGTGAAAGCCCATAACGTCGCGATAGAAATCACACCATTCGTTCATCTTGCCCAACTCGACGTTGCCGACGATATGATCGATGAGCATCAGGCCCGTCGGCTCGCCCTCGACGTTCTGTTCGACAAAGCCGGGGAGGAACGGGCCGGAATATTCATAACTCCCATCCTTGTTTAAAGAAGGGTGGCCGCCGCTTTGGGCGGACGGGGTGGTTCCCGCTGCCGAAGATGTGTTGCCTTCTGTTCCGTTTGCGCCATTGCTGCCTTCGCCCTTACTCGGGTGCGGGCCGCCGACGCGGTTGTAAGAGATAAATGAGTGTATCGTGTCGCCGTAAGTTGCGACGGCAGCGTGACGCACCGAGCCGTTATCATCTTTTAGGTCGTGCGGTTCGACGACGGCGCGCGCACCGCGTTTTACGGATTCATTGAATGCGTGGTCGGCGTCCTCGACATAGAACGCGATATCCTTGACGCCGTCGCCGTGCTGCTTGATGTGCTCGGCCGCCGGATGCTCCGGCCCCATCGGCGTGGTGAGGACGAAGTTGATGTTCGACTGCCGCAAAAGGTAGCTCGTCGTCTCGCGATTGCCGGTCTCAAGGCCGGAATAAGCAATGCGCGAAAAGCCGAACGCCTTTCTGTAATAAAACTCTGCCTGCTTCGCGTTGCCAACGTAGAACTCAACGTGATGGATCTTTTTTAGCCCTAATGGATTCTTGACCGCCTCGGCCGTCTCCGTTGTTGTATTTGTGATCATAATTGCTTATGCGGATCTTCTTTTTTTTTACTTGTCGTCGCGTTCGGCATAATAGCTGCCCGCGAGGACCTTTTTGAAATCATCGAGAAATTTCTCTTTACCCGGCTTTGCCTTCGGCCAAACCATATCGAAATATTGCCACGCAAGGCCCTCGTGCCCCGTGAAGATGAGGTCGATCATTTCGCCCCAAAATGATTCTTCAAATTCGCCCCATTCGCCTGTATATGGTGCGTTCGAGATCTTCTTGCGAGCTTCGGCGGCCTTACGTTTAAGGACGGCGGCCGTCGGCGCCTTTTTCTTCATCGCCGCAAAATTCGGTTTCGCGACGCCATCCTTAAAGTCGAGTATGACGGAAGGCATAGGCGAATCCGCGAATGACGTATTCCAATACGCCCAAGCGTTGTCCGCCGTTTCGAATCGCAGGCCGCCGGCGGGCACCTTGCCGATCGCGGTCATCCCGGCATTACCCGTGGCAACCTCGCGGATCGCACCGACGCCCTCGGCCGGAAGCTCGATGAAATAGTACGTCGTACAGCAATGCGCGCCGCCCGAGTAGAACTCGATCATTACGTCGGGATCCCCGTCGCCCGTTTTGTCTAACGTGTTGTTGATCAGGGCAGCAGCCTTCTTCTCCACCGGCACCGCATCTTTGTCGGCCGTACCCGCGAACGAATAGCCCATTATCGGCGAGCCGATGTCGTCGTGAAGTATGTTCTTTAGTTTTCCGCCCTTCGTTACCGTGACAAAGGACTCGCCCGGCTCGGTCTCCGTGTCCGGCACGAGGAGTATCTGAACGTCATATCCGGCGACCTTACGTGAGGCCTTTACCTGCGCGCGCTTCGGGCTCGTAAAGGTGTCGCCATAGGAAAGGGTCAAGGCCTTCGCCTCTTTTTTTTCCGCCTTTGGATCAAAGGAGAAAGCGATCGAATAGATCCCTGCCTTCGGGGCAACAAAATATGCTGACTTTGCCCAGCTTGCATCGTCCTTTTGGATCTTTTCGCCGCCGACGCCAGTTATCTCATATTGAAGGCCGTCAGCATCGGTTGCCGCGACCCATGAGAACTGTGCGAACGCGCCTTCCGCCAGCTCGACCGAAAATCGCTGCACGTTGTCGCCCTCGACCGTGAATGTCTTTTTACTTCCGACGGCCAATAGGTCCGCGTCGCCCGCCTGGGCATACGAAATTACCGCAAATGCAAGGCCGACAAATGCGGCAAAACAAACGATCCCTAATTTTCTCATTCTTTTTATCCTAATACTCCTGCTGAGCGGAACTGCCATTCGAGAAAGGCGTTCGCCGGCTGCGACAATCTTCACCCGATACTCTCGATATATTTTCGGGTCGTCTCCTTCAGTTCTGCGTACGACGGGATCACGTAAAGGACCGGCTGCATATCGCTGTAATTATACGGCGTCGCGATCACTTCATCGAGGTCGAACGGACGGCGTTCGACGTTGTCCGAAAATGCATTTTCGAGCTCTCCGAACGACGAAAGGAGGCCTGCGCCGTAGGCTTTATTCCGCCTTCGTGCTCGACAAGGCCGAACTCGACCGTGAACCAATACAGGCGGCCGAGCTCCTCGATCTGCGCATCGGTCGCACGCCTCGCACCCAAGCCGATGAAGCGAGAGAACTCGACGAAATTCGGGTTCGTGAACATCGGAATGTGCCCGATCGATTCGTGTACGACATCCGGTTCGGGCGTATAATCGGGCCTCGAATGATGCCGAATATACTGCGTCGAAAGCATCACGCGATACGAGAGCCACGTGAGGAATCCGCGCGTTTCGACAAGCCCTTCGATCGGAGCGAGCCGAAAGCCCGTCAATTCGGCAAGCCGCCGATTCATTTCCGTCAACTGCGGGATCCGCTCGTTCGTAATGCCGAGGTCGCGTTTGGCCTTCAGATAGAATGGCGAAGCGTGCTTCTGGTGCAGCTCCTCTAGGCGCGAAGCGACGTGCTGCCAGATCTTCTGTTCCTGATCCGTATATTCAACATCCGTGACCTCGCCCGTTTCGCGGAACCGCTTTGCGAGCGACGCAATATAATCGCGCCGCTTTCGATACTCGGGGTCGTTCGCTCCCGGATGATCGAGATGAAGCTCGTTTATGTTCTCGAACTGAAGATTCAGAAATTCGGGGAGATCGTCTTCCTTGGAAGCAAAGCCGCTCGGTATCGGTTGGGCTTTGTTCGACTGTGCGGCTGTTTCGGTAAGGGCCATATTGTTTTGATTCCTCCCCGCAGATCTGAGCCGCCCATCAAGATGATCGATAGCGGCGTAATTTGTCCTAAATAACCTATTTTAATCGACCCGGTAAAAATTCTGAATGGGGTTTGTGAGGTTTGAGGCACACGTTGCCTTATTTTGTTAGGTTGCTGCACGCCTGTGCTTTATAATTAACACACGATGTTGGACGAGATCGACCGAAAGATACTTCACATCCTCCAGGAGGACGCGCGGACAAGCTATGCCGAGCTTGGGCGGCAGGTCGGGCTGACGACACCGGCCGTGATCGAGCGCGTTCACAAGCTCGAGGACGCAAAGATCATCACCGGCTATCGCGCCGAGATCGATACCTCAAAGATCGGGCTTCCTATAACGGCGTTCATCCGGATGAGCATTTCGGGCGTGGATTACAGCCACATCATCGAGGTCGTTCAGGCGGCGAACGAAGTACTCGAATGCCATCGCGGCACCGGTGCGGACTCATTCATTATCAAGGTCGCCGTCTCGACCGTCGAACACCTGCAGGAAATGATCGACCGTCTCACCCCATACGGCATCACGACAACAACGATCGTGCTTTCGTCGCCCGTCAAGATGAGGGCGATCGAGATCGGCGCTTGACCTAACCATTCCACGCGACCTGGCTTCTTAGGCGCATCAGCGTGCGCTCGAGGCCGATCGTTTCAAAGACCGCAAGCATTGACGGGCCGACGGCGACGCCTGTAAGCAGTGTACGGGCGCCGTTCATTATTACGCCGAGCTTCGTGCCTTTTTCTTCAGCAAATGCCTTTACGACGGCCTCGATATTCGCCTCGAAGAATCTATCCGAGCAGCAAGCGTCCGTGAGCGGCAGGCCCGTGTCGTTCGACCCGCCGGCATCGCTTTCCTGCGCACCGAGTTCGCCAAGTTCCGCCTCAAAGCGGGCCGCAAGTTCGGGGAGCCATTCGCGAAGCTCGGGGAATTTTGTGAGATTCTTTGCGACGGCCGCTGCATCGAGATCGAAATCCTCGCTGAAATATGCACGCCCCTGCGAGGAGAAATCCTTGAGCGTAAAGAACCGTGCACGGATGAGATCGACCGTGTTCACGAACCAATCGTGCGAGCCGTGTCGCGGACGGTCTATCGCGATCGCCTCGGGGCGTTCACCGATCTCGGTCGAAGCTTCGAATTCCTGAGCTTTCGTTGACGAGATCGAGGTCATAAGTGCGCGGCCGTCCGGCGCGTATTCTTCGCGCCAGAGTTTATTCGCCTTGAGTTCGTTCTTTACAAGCGGCAGCAGTTCAGCGAGCGGCATCGTGCGAATGTACTCGGCATTCATCCAGATCGCCTTGTCGTCGGTCCAATGCCGCGGGTCGTTCTCCTTAAAGTTGAAGACCGCGTTCGAGCGATGTATGCCCTCGAGCGAGAATTTTTTTATCAATTCGTCGAGCGAGTAGATCTCCTTTTCCTCGCCCGCCGACCAGCCGAGAAGCGCGAGAAAGTTCCGGAATGCTGCGGCAACGAAGCCCGCGTCCCGATATGTCGTCATCGAGACGACCTCGCCGTGCTTGCGTTTGGAGAGCTTGCCTTTGTTCGGCGCCATGATGAGCGGCAAATGCGCAAAACGCGGCGGTTTGACACCGAGGGCCGCGTAGATAAGAAGCTGCTTGTGAGTATTCGTAAGGTGATCTTGCCCGCGGATCACGTCCGTGATGCCCATCTCGATGTCGTCGCAAACGACCGCAAGGTTGTAGAGCGGATGCCCGTCCGAGCGCAGAAGCACGAGGTCTTCCGTCTCGGAAAAATCGCGTTCCTGAAGGCCGTAAACGGCATCCTCAAAGCTGGTCTTTCCGGACGGCGAAGCCCAGTCGCCGACGCTCTCGGTTCTGACATCGGGCACTTTCAGACGTATCGCAAAGGGTTCGCCCGCGGCGGCACGAGCATCTGACTCTTCAGTGGAAAGGCTGCGGTACGGATTGTCCCGCATATTCTTTTCCGAGCCTTGCGCGCGGGCGCGTTCCTTTATCGCATCCTTCACGCTGGCGTCCGTCGGCTGTTCCTTAGGCGTAAAATCCCGATAGGCCTTGCCCTCGGCTAACAGTTTCCGCGCCGCTTCGCGATGCTTCTCCGCGTTGTTCGATTGAAAGACGATCTCTTCGTCGGGAGCAAAGCCGAGCCATTTGAGCCCTTCGAGGATCGAGCGGGTCGATTCCTCGGTCGAGCGTGCGAGATCCGTGTCCTCGATCCGGAGAAGGAACTTGCCGCCCGTATGCCGGGCGTAAAGGTAATTGAAAAGGGCCGTTCTGGCCGAACCGATGTGCAGGTAGCCTGTCGGCGACGGGGCAAATCTTACTCGTACTGTCATAAACGAGTAGTTTCGCCCAAATGCCCTCCGGAAGGCAAAAAGCCCTCAACGCGTTCAAGCCAAAATGTCGTTACCTTATTGAATGATTGGTGGAGACGAGGGGGATCGAACCCCTGACCTCATGAATGCCATTCATGCGCTCTCCCAGCTGAGCTACGTCCCCAATTTCGGGTGATTGCCGTTAGTGCGGATCTTTCGCGCTAAAAGCAAGTTAAGAGTTTAGAGTGAGCCAAAAGCCTGGTCAAGTGCTAACGGCCTTTGAACTCCGGCTTTCGCTTTTCGAGGAACGCCGAGACGCCTTCCTGTTTATCTTCGGTCGAAAAGACGATCGCGAAAAGGTCGATCTCGCGCCGCAGGCCTTCATCAAGGTTCGAGCGCGAAGCGAATTTTACGGCTTCCTTGCAGAGCTGAAGGGCGATCGGTGCTTTTTCGGCGATCTTTTCTGCAAGTTTCATCGTCTCGGCCTCAAGTTCGGCCGACGGATAGACGTGGTTTACGAGCCCGTACCTTTCGGCCGTTGCGGCGTCGATCATATCGCCCGTCAGGATCATTTCCATCGAGCGGCCTTCGCCGACAAGGTTCGTGAGTCGCTGCGTACCGCCGCCGCCCGGTATGATGCCGAGATTGATCTCCGGCTGGGAGAATCGGGACTTGTCGCTCGCCATTCGTATGTCGCACGCCATCGCAAGCTCGTTCCCGCCGCCGAGGCAAAAGCCGTCGATCATCGCGATGACAGGTTTTGGGAACTGATCGAGCGAGTTGAAAAGGCTTCGCCCGTAAAAGGCATCGCGTTGGGTTACGGGCGTGTGCCCTTCGAACTCTGAGATATCCGCGCCGGCAATGAACGCCTTTTCGCCTGCGCCCGTGATCACGAGCACGCGAACCTCGGCGTCGTTGCGCAGCTCGTCAAGAGCAGCGACGGCTTCACGATGCACTGTCGAATTCAGCGCGTTCAACTTGTCCGGGCGGTTGATCGTCAGTATCGCGACGCGCCCGCGACGCTCAATGGTGATGGAATCCATAAATCAAAGCAGTTCCGAGTTTCAGAGTTTCAGAGTTGCGGAGTTTCAGAGTTTCAGAGTTGCTGTGTTGTACTCCGGTACACTCTGCAACTCTGCAACTCCGCAACTCTGTAACTCCGGTACTCTGCAACTCCGTAACTTCGCAACTTCCCCAAACTTATTCACTATATCCTTCAACGACGTTGTCGTCGGCGATCCAGGCGACGAATAGGCGGAGCCAGCTTTCTTTCGGTTCGACTATCGCAACGCCGACGCGCAAAGCGCCGTAGTTCGCGGGCAGAATGCGGACGGCCTCGGCCTTTACCTCGACGGGGACGCCGTCCGGGCGATGCGACCTGATGTAAAGGCTTTCACCCTGCTCGATCTTTTGATTCAGCTGGAAAAGGGCCCCGAGCGTTGAGATATCGTCCGTCTCGGTCGGCTCGCTCCAGGCGGCGCCATCCTCGCTTCGGCCCGAGACCACAATAGGCAGCCGAAGAGCCATCCGCAGAGCGAATCTCTTCTCTTCGAATTTAGATTGCATGGAAAGGGGCATTTGCCGAGGCCGCAAGTACTTTCTAGTTTAACATTTATCGCGGTCGTCGCCGCAGGAAAGTCCTCGCTTTCCGCGCCGCGGGAAACACTTCTGCCGAAAGGGCTTCAAAAATGTCCTTTCGCATATAGAACCTTATCGTTGAACGAGACCGAACGCTTTATCGACAGTAAATAGACGAACTATCTTAACGATAGTTATACTATATGGAAAACGAATTGCCAACGCCTTTATCGGTACGCGTTTCCGGATGCCGCAGGCGACAAACGAATGAAACAGAGCAAACATAAGGTCGTAATTTTGGGTTCGGGGCCGGCGGGATTGACCGCCGCAATCTACGCATCGCGCGCGCAGCTCGAACCTCTCGTCATCGAAGGCCCGCAGCCGGGAGGCCAGTTGACGATCACAACTGAGGTCGAGAACTATCCCGGATTCCGCTCGGGGATAATGGGCCCGATCCTTATGGACGAGTTCCGCGAGCAGGCGTTGCGATTTGGGACCGAGATCGTGAACGTGTGGATCGACAAGGTCGATCTTTCCGAGCGTCCGTTCAAACTTTACGGGAAAGAAAGTGCTGATTCCGAAGAGGTTACGACGCTGATCGAGGCAGAAACACTTATTGTGGCAACGGGTGCTTCGGCCAAGTGGCTTGGTGTTCCGGGCGAGGAGCCGACACCAGTCGGGCTTGGCGGGAATGGAGTTTCGGCCTGCGCGACCTGCGACGGGTTCTTTTTCAGGGACAGGCCGATCGTCGTTGTCGGCGGCGGCGATACCGCGATGGAAGAAGCTCTCTTCCTTACGAAATTTGCATCGTCAGTAACGATCGTGCATCGCCGCGATGAGTTTCGCGCGTCGAAGATAATGCAGGATCGCGTGCTTGCACACGAGAAGATCGATGTCGTTTGGAACTCCGAGATCAAGGAGATAAAGGGCACGGCTGCGGACGGCGTCTCCGGCATCGTCATCTACAATAACGTGACAAAGGAGACGAGCGAACTTGCGACCCAAGGCGTCTTCATCGCGATCGGCCACAAGCCGAACACCGACCTTTTCAAGGGTGTGCTTGATATGGACGACGTCGGCTATCTGAGGACGGAAGGCCGGACGATGAAGACCAATATTCCGGGCGTTTTTGCCTGCGGCGACGCTCAGGACGCTTATTATCGACAGGCGATCTCGGCCGCCGGTACGGGCTGCATGGCGGCGATCGACGCCGAAAGATTCCTTGCCGAACACGGCGAAGCGGCAACGAATACCGCAACGAATTATTAAGTTCTTATGCCGATCTACGAATACAAGTGCAAGCAGTGCGGCGCGGTCTATGAAAAGCGTCAGAATGTGTCTGATCCACCGTTGACCACCTGCGAAAAATGTCATGGCGAGCTCGAAAAACAGTGGTCGCTCTCCGGTTTTCAGTTCAAGGGCGGCGGCTGGTACGTGACCGACTACGCCTCGGGCTCGAAAAGTTCCGGAAAAACCGGTTCCTCGGAATCAACCTCTTCGGGCGATGCTGCATCAAACTCAACATCCGACACCACTTCTTCGCCCGCAAAGGAGAAGCCGCCGGCCAAAAGCTAGGAATGACGCGTTCTGCGAGGATCTTTATTCTGCTGCTGATCGCCTGTTTTTCAATGGGCGGCTCGGCCCTCGCTCAATCAGGATACAGCAACCGCGGCAGTGCCGACGCAGAAGGCTCCGTAATACCCGTGGTCGCGACGCGTGCGAACGGCACAGATCCGATCCGCCTCGACGAACTATGGCTCTACGAGAACGGCGTCGAACAGAAGATCAAGAATCTTACCTACGACACGTCGCCCGCACGCATCGTCCTGCTCGTCGATAACTCAAAGACGCTTCAAACCTCGGTCGATCTTATGCAGAAGGCCGTTATGGAATTCTCGTATGAGATCTACGACGGCGATCAGCTTTTTGTGATCGCGTATGACGAGAAACCCGAGATCATACAGGAATGGACGGACGACCCGAAGAAACTTGAAGCATCGCTCAAGACCCTTCGAAAACAAGGAAATCCGTATCTTTTCGATGCTCTTCTTGCTTCGGTGCAGCAGGTCCTGCTGCCGCTTATGCCGGGGACGAGGAAGACAGCCGTCGTCATCATCGGTGACGGGCTTGATCGCGGCAGCAGGACGACCTTCGACAAGGCGTTGACCGAATTGCAGAACCAGAATGTAACGGTCTATGCCCTGCAGATACCGGACCGAACGGGCGGCGCATACCGTCGGAACGAGCCGAAGCCTGAGGCCGTTATCACAAAACTGACCGAGGGCACGGGCGGCCGGAGCTTCTCGTTCGATGACGCACGTGCGGCCGCAAAGGCCATTTGCGACGAACTGCGCAAGAATCGGTACATCCTCTCTTACCTGCCGACCAATACGTCCGCATACGACAACCGCCAACTCTTCCTGATCGGCAACGAGGGCATCACCGTCCGGATGAAGACCGCCCAGCCGCCGAACGTCAAGTAATTCCCTAACCCGAACGCCGCTCGATGTGATAAACTTTGGTGCGCCCGAGGTTTTTTTCGAGAGAAGTGAGCGACCCAAAAGACATTCCACCGCCGCCGCCACCGGACGACTTCACAAAAACGACGCCGAATATTCCCGTTCGGCGCGACGATATCCCTTCGAACGACTGGGAAAAGACGAATTACAACATCCAGGTGCCAAAAGCGTCGGCAGATGAATGGGGCAAGACGGTCGCCAACATCAAACCGATCGATACCGAACACGGCAGCTTCGGCGGCTCCCGCGATGTTCCTTCGACCCCTGAATGGGGAATGACCGAACCGAACATCAACGTGAACGCGGCCGATTTCGGCTCGCAGCCGGAAGATTTCGCCCCGACGCCCGCATACGATAAGACGACGCCGTATTTCCGCCTGCCTGAGGCCGAACGCGTCAAGTATCAGAAGCTCCCGCCGACGCCGGCCGAAGCCGCAGCCAAACAGGCCGAGGAAGAGAAGGCCAACCAAGGCATTCCGGGCTGGTTCTGGTTCGTTGCCGGCGGGATGACGCTGGTTTTTATCACGATCATTGCGGTCGCCCTTGTGTATCTTTTCGTGATCCGGAACTCGAGCTACGAGGTGATCGTCAAGGACGCGCCGATCGGCAGCAGCGTTACCGTGGACGGCGCTCCGCTGTCGGTCACTAGCGATGACGGGACCTTCCGCATCCCGAATCTAAAGGCCGGTTCCCACACGATCGCGGTCGTGCATCCGACATTCAACTGCGTTAAGCAAACCGTTACAGGCGACGACGGCGAGAAACTCAAGCCGATCACGGCAGGCTGCACTCCGATGAAGGCCGCCTCGACCGACGACTGCAACAACATTCGCTTCGGCGAGGACGACAAGGCCGAACGCTGCTATAACTCGGCTCTCGATGCCCTGCCGGATCCGTTCACGGCCGAGGACCTGATCAAGCTCTGAATATCCTCATCATCAACTTCGAAAGCGGTAAGTACGATATCCCGCCCGTGCGTATGAACGCCGTGAAGAAAGCGGCCACCTATATCCAGAAACTCCCGCCCGGCATCATCCTCGAGGTCGGCGGCCACACGGACGATGTTGGCCAACCGGCGTCCAATCAGACGCTTTCCGAGAATCGTGCGAATGCCGTACGTGATGCTCTTGTGAAGTTCGGTGTGAATCCGGCCGTTCTGCAGACGAGAGGCTATGGCTCAACGCGGCCGCTGATGAAGGGCACCTCCGACGATGACCGCTACCGCAACCGCAGGATCGAATACTCGATCATTAAGCAGTAGTCGATCCCGCTTGAGCACATTTTCAAACGGCGACAGGCGCGGCGATCTTGCCGTGCGAACGATAGCCCGTGAGGGCGAGGTTCTCATATCTGAACTTCAAAAGGCCCTCGAGGCCGCGGAAGGCTTCCGCATCGACGAGCTTTAGCTCCGGCAGCTCGAACGGTTCACGCGTGAGCAGCTCATCGACCTGCTCACGATGGTTCGAATAGATGTGCAGGTCGCCGAAAGTATGTATGAACTCGCCCGGCACGAGCCCGCAGACGTGGGCGACAAGATGCGTCAACAAAGCGTAACTCGAGATATTGAACGGCACGCCCAAGAATGCGTCCGCCGAACGCTGATAAAGCTGGCAGTGCAGCGTTCGCCCGTTCTCGACCTTGAACTGGAAGAGCGTGTGGCAGGGCGGAAGCGCGACATCATCGCACACACGCGGATCCCAGCCCGAAACGAGCAATCGCCGCGAATTCGGATTCCTCTCGATCTCGCGGATTAGCCGAGCGATCTGATCGACGCCGTCAGTCTGCGGATAACTCCCTCCGAAAGAGCGCCAAAGATAGCCGTAAACCGGCCCGAGATCGCCTTCTTTGCGGCCAAAACGAGCCGTCTGTTCGGCGGTCGCCCATTCCTGCCAGATATCGACGCCGCGTGCATTCAACTCCTTCTCATCCGTCGAACCGCTCAGGAACCAGAACAATTCCTCCGCGACCCAGCGGAACGGCACCTTCTTCGTCGTCACGATCGGGAACCCATCGCGCAGGTCAAAGCGCGTCTGATAGCCAAAGGCCGAGATCGTGCCCGTACCCGTTCGGTCATCGGCCGGAGAGCCGTTCGCAAGAATGTGTTTCAGCAGGTCGTGATATTGCCGCATTGGTGTTTGTTAATTGTGATTGTAATTGGACGGTCGATAATTGGAAAATGTCTCCGCCGATTAACAATTAGCCAAGTTACAATTTACAATTAACAGTTCAGGTCGGTTATGAGCAGCAAACTCGAGGTCAGTTTCAATTCGCCGCAGTGCGGCTGGATGTCGGTCGGATTCAAGGACGGGAACGGCGAGTTCCATACGACGACGGCGCATGCCCCGCACAAGGACGCCCTCGCCGAACTGCTTGCGATCCTAACGTCGCTCATCAAAGGCGGCGGCGAACGCGTGCTTCCGTGGAATCGCGACCCGGAAGAGTTCGACCTTCGTTTTGTGCCCGGTGAAGCGGGCGTCCTTTTTGAGGTCTATGAATACCCGGACCCTGACCGCGATGCCGAAGAACGCGAGCTTGTTTTCTCCCACACGGGAGACGCCGCCGACATCTGCAGAGCGTTCGCCGAAACTTTCCGCCGACTCTATGAGGATCGCGACACCGACGATTTCGAGTTCAACTGGCACCAGCCGTTCCCCGTCGCGGAATACGAGCGATTTACGGCGGAACTCGGATCGGCTGCCTAGCGTTTTGCGCTCCTGCTCTGAAATATTCTTAACGGCAAAATTCATCCGAAAATGAAAGAAAAACTGCTCGATCTTCTGGCATGTCCCGTATGCGGCGGCGATCTGCTGCTCGCTTATGTCTCGCAATACGAGGAGAAGGAGATCATTGACGGCGTTCTCACCTGCCGAAAATGCGACCGCGAATATAAGGTCGTCCGCGGTGTGCCGCGATTTGCCGACCTCGGAAAGATCGAGAGCGACAAAGCCGCAACGGCCGAGAATTTCGGCTGGCAGTGGACGAATTTTACGCAGGAAGACGAGAAGTACAACGATCAGTTCCTCGGCTGGCTTCAGCCCGTCAAACCCGACTTCTTTGCCGGCAAGGTCGTCCTCGAAGGCGGCTGCGGCAAAGGCCGCCACACGAAACTCGCAGCCGAATGGGGCGCAAGGGAGATCGTCGGCATCGATCTCGGCGCCGGCGTCGAATCCGCATTCGCCTTGACGCGGAACCTCCCGAACGCCCACATCGTCCAGTGCGACATTTTCAAACTCCCGCTGAAGCGCACCTTCGATTACGCGTTCAGCGTCGGCGTTCTGCACCACACTCCGGACCCAAAAAGGCGTTCATCTCGCTTTCGGGCAAGGTGAAGAAAGGCGGCCATATCTCGGCCTGGATCTACGGCGCCGAGAACAACGAATGGATCACGAAATACGTCGATCCCGTCCGCACGAGCTTCACGTCGCAGATCTCGCAGCCCGTGCTTTACCAACTTTCGAAACTTCCGACGCTCGGCCTTTTTCTGACGACAAAGCTCGTTTACCGCCCGATGAACGCCGCCGCAAAACCGGTGGCAAACCGCCTTTTCTACAACGATTATCTCAATCACCTCGGAAGTTTCGGCTGGCGCGAGCAGCATAACATCGTTTTCGACCATCTTGTCGCGCCGACCGCTTTTTACATCGCAAAGGACGATTTCGCTTCGTGGTGGAAAGAGATCGACGCCGAGGATGTCGAGATCATCTGGCATAATCAGAACAGCTGGTGCGGATTCGGCAGGATCGCCGCCGCCTGAGCACGACCTTGATCTAGATCGAATTATGAGATTTGACGAAGGCATCCAGGAGAAATATCGCGATTCCGTTACGGCCGCTTTTGACACGATAATGCGGGTCGGCGACGACGAACACCGTATGTACATCGGCGAGATACTCGCTTCCGAGATGCTGATCCGCGTTGCTCCGGTAAGCGAGGTGAAGGCGTCCGGCATTACGGGCGTCATCAGTTCCGTAAAGACGAACTACGATCTTGCGACCGAACGCCTGAGCCTTCGCGACGCTCTCGGCCTCATCTACATCGCCATCGCCGAAGAGACGATAGACACCGGCGGCCAACGCGGCTGCGAAGGCACGCTCGTGCACGAAGGCCGGCACGCCTACGATTTCGCACAAATGATCGAAAGCCGTTCGAATGCCGATATGAACCCGCTCGACGTTCTCGACCCGACGCTTTACGACCTTGAATGGAACGCCCATAAGGCCGCCGGCAACTATATGCTTCGCGTCGGTAAACAGGAGTATCTCGATGAAGGCCTCGGCCTGATGATCCTTTGCGGCAATGAGGACGGCACCTGCGCCGTTGATGACGACGGAATTCGCCGCCGCCTGAAGGAAAGCTACGGGCTGGAGATCGACGCGAACCAAGGCCCGCTCGCGAGCAAAATGATAGGTATTCTCGTTTGAACGCCAGAAAAGCAGGTTTGTCCCATGCACAACTCCCTAGCTTCGCAACATCGCAAGCTCGTATGGCAAAATAAACGCAATGGAAACGACGCTTCCGCAGGAGATGCAGCAGCACACATACGCCATTATGGATGGCGTCGAGGACACGCATTGGTGGTTCGTCGGACGAAGGGCAATTCTTGAGAGTTTTTTGCGGCCGATCGCCGCACAGCTCGGCGAGCTGCAGTCGCCGCTGCGGATCTTGGACGTCGGCTGCGGCACGGGCGCGAATATCCGTATGCTCTCGCAGTTCGGCGCCGCCGAGGGCGTCGATGTCTCGGACGATGCGCTCGAATTTTGCCGTAAAAAAGGCCTCGATGTGACAAAAGGGACGGCCGAAGATCTGCCGTTCGCGGACGAGAGTTTCGGGCTCACGACGGCACTCGATGTTATCGAACACCTTGATGACGACGTCGCCGGCCTAAAGGAAATGTTCCGCGTGACGAAAAAAGGAGGCTATTCGCTCATCTTCGTGCCCGCATTTATGTGGCTTTGGGGCGTTCAGGACGACATTTCGCACCATCGCATCCGGTACACGAAAAAGCAGATCGTCGAAAGGCTCGAGGCCGCCGGATATACGGTCGAGCGCGCCGTGTACGCGAACTTTACATTCTTTGCCCCGATCCTCGCCGGCCGACTTCTGATGCGGGTCACGGGCATTAAACCGGCCTCCGAGAACAACATCAACATCTCCGCCCTCAACGGCCTATTCGGGAAGATCTTCTCTAGCGAAGCCTCGATACTGAACCGCATAAGCTTCCCATTCGGCGTCTCGATCGTTATCGTCGCCAAAAAAGCCTGACACTCTCTAAGGAAAAAATTGCTGGGAAATTTTCTTATTTGATGATATTTTGTCATATAAGACAAATCATTTTGTCTTATATGCCTTCTCGGTAGTTGTGGATATGGGAAGTGAGCTCCGGCTAGTTTCGGCAGAATCTATCATCGACGGCCTGCGTTTCGAGAATCCATGGTGGATCTCGGGTTCGACCGCGAGCTTCTATACGCAAAAGAAGCCGCGTCTCTACCTTTCCCGTTTCCAGCCGCTCGTCGAGAATGCTGCGGTTCGGAGAGCCGTCGTCCTGATGGGCCCGCGGCGAGTTGGCAAGACAGTTATGATGCAGCACTGTATTGCCAGACTCCTGCAGCAAGGCATACCGCAGAAGAAGATCTGCTTTATCACGATCGAGAATCCGATCTACAACAACATTGGGCTGGAGCGCCTTTTTCAGCTTGCCCGGACCGGTACGGGCGAAGATGATCCTTCCGGTTGGTTCGTATTTTTTGATGAGATCCAGTATCTAAAGGACTGGGAGGTCCATTTGAAGGTACTAGTCGACAGCTACCCGAATACGAAATTCATCGCCTCGGGTTCGGCGACGGCCGCGCTAAAGATGAAGAGTCGCGAAAGCGGCACCGGGCGCTTTACGGACTTTATGCTTCCGCCGTTAACATTCTATGAATACATTGACCTAAAAGGCCTGTCATCGTTGATCTTGCCCCCTAAGGATACCGAGAACGGCCAACCCTCCGCGGTCTCGGCGATCGACATCGACGCTCTGAATGGCCATTATGTTGAATACATAAATTTTGGCGGCTATCCGGAGGTGATCTTCTCGGAAGCGATCCGGTCGGATCCGGGGCGGTTCATACGCAGCGACATTGTTGACAAGGTGCTGCTTCGCGACCTGCCGGGGCTTTACGGTATTTCGGATGTTCAGGAATTGAACGCGCTCTTTACGATGCTCGCCTACAATACTGGGAATGAGGTCTCGCTGGACGCCTTGGCAAAAGCGTCGAGTGTCGAGAAATACCAGTTGAGGAAATACCTCGAATACCTGGAAGCCGCATTCCTTATAAGCCTCATTCACCGAGTTGATGCAAATTCTAGGCGATTCAGAAGGGCGAATTTTTTCAAGATCTATTTGACCAATCCTTCTTTGCGGACCGCTCTCTTTGCTCCCGTGAACGCAATGGACGAGTCGATGGGCTCCCTAGTTGAAATAACGGTCCTTTCTCAGTGGATGCACCGCGATACCTCAAAGCCCTACTACGCTCGATGGAAGGATGGCGAGGTCGATCTGGTGGGATTGGATGCGCGCAAGCAACGGTCCGCTTGGGCACTTGAAATAAAATGGTCCGACCGATATTTCAAGAATCCCGGTGATCTAAAAAGTCTTTTGCGGTTTTGCAAAAAGAACGGACTAAGCTCGGCTGTTGCTACCACGATCGCTAAGACCGGCAAGGCGAGTGTCAATGAGATCGACGTCACGTTCATCCCATCATCAATCTACACCTACATGGTCGGAAGAATTGCGATCGAGCAAGGGGATATGCAGTTTCCCTTTGGTACCGCCGGAGTCAACGTCTAACAAAGGCCGGGCCCGAGTCATTCCCTTGCCGTTTTAGAACCACGATCTTGCCTGAAAGACCTTTCCTTCCGGGAATTTTGAGTTCGTGACGGTGTAAGAGAAGCCTTTTTGGATCGCGAAGGCCCCGATCGAGCCGGTTCGCGAGAGGGCGACGAAGCCGACCTGCATCTCCTTTGCCTTTTTCGGATCTGCGTTTGACGACGCGGCGGACGGCCTCGCGGCAGGCGGCCGCGGGTGAGCGGCCAAGACGCATCTGTTCGACGACGGTGTGCGTGCCGCAGGTGCGGATGACCTCTTCGCCGACGCCGGAGCTTGTGGCGGCTCCCACCTCATCATCGACAAAAAGGCCGGCGCCGATGATCGGCGAATCCCCGACGCGGCCGCGGATCTTGAACGCCATCCCGCTCGTCGTCACCATTCCGGCCAACTGCCCTTTCACGTCCATCGCGATCGTGCCCATCGTGTCGTGATTGAATGAGCCGTCATCAAAAATGTACGGCGGAGCAATGAATTGCGACGTACTCCTGCGGTTCTCGATGTTGATGATCGGCTGATACTTCGACTTTTCGAGCCATTTTTTCCACTCTTTCTCCGCGTCGGGCGAGAGTTCGCCTGATTCAAGCGGAAAGCCCTGCGAAACGGCGAATTCCTGCGCGCCGATGCCGGAGAGCAGAACGTGAGGCGTTTTTTCCATGACACGTCGGGCGACCGAAACGGGATGCTTTATCCTTTCGAGGAAAGATACGGCGCCGCAGTCGCCGTTGCCCTTCATAATGCTGGAATCGAGCGTCACCTTGCCGTCGCGGTCGGGCCAGGCGGCAAGCCCGACGCAGCAGCTTGGTTCGTCCTCGCTTGCGCGGCCGCCGGCCTCGACGGCATCGAGCGATTCACCGCCTTTTGATAGGATCGGCCAAGCTGCCGCGTTCGCCGTTCGTCCGCTGTCCCACGTCGAGACCACGACGGGCTGTTTCGCAGCATTTCGCTGTTCGCCGCCAAAGGCACGTCCGGCGGCGAGAAGCGGCAGGGCGAGAACCGGAATTTCGAGAAAACGTCTTCGATCCATACTGAAAACCTCGCAATGGAATTTAGCCTAACGCGGCTGAATTGTGATTTACTCTAACTCGGGATTACAGTATCTAGTTTGCTGTATTTTTGATGATGGACACAAGACAAGACGTCGATAATGGCAAAGCGCCGGAGATCTCGCTCTTTCTGCCGGTACTCGACGAAGAGGAGAACTTGGTGCCGATGCACGAAAAGATCGCGACGGCGCTCGACGAACTCGGGCGAACGGCCGAAGTGATCTTCGTCGATGACGGCTCGACCGATCGTTCACTTCCGATCCTAAAGGAGATCGCCGCAAAGGACGCGCGCGTACGCGTTATAAGCCTGCGGCGGAATTACGGCCAGACGGCCGCGATGGCCGCAGGAATCGATGCAGCAAGAGGCGAGATACTCGTCCCGATGGATGCTGATCTTCAGAACGACCCGGCAGACATCAAGCGCCTGCTCGAGAAGCTCGATGAGGGATATGACGTTGTTTCGGGTTGGCGAAAGAACCGCCAGGACAAGCTGATCTCGCGAAAGATCCCGTCGCAGATCGCGAATCGGATAATCTCGTGGATCGGCGGCGTTCACCTGCACGATTACGGCTGCTCGCTGAAGGCCTATCGCCGCGACGTGCTCCAGGACGTAAAGCTTTACGGTGAGATGCACCGCTTTATCCCGATCTATGCGTCGTGGGCGGGAGCACGCGTGACCGAGATCCCTGTGGATCACCACGCCCGAACTCGCGGCAAATCGAAATACGGGATCTCACGGACCGTTAAGGTGATCTTCGACCTGATGACGATCAAATTCATGGCGTCGTACCAGACGAAACCGATCTACGTTTTTGGCACGTTCGGGATGCTCGCCTTTCTGCTGGCGCTCGTCGCCGGCATCTGGGCGATCGTCCTAAAGATCGAAGGAACTTCCTTCATCCTGACGCCGCTGCCTGTAATAACGGTCGTGATGCTCGCGATCTCCGTGCAGTTCTTCCTGATGGGCCTGCTCGCAGAACTGCTCGTCCGCACCTATCACGAATCGCAGGATAAAGCGATCTACGCTGTGCGAGAGAAGGTCGGGTTCAATTAACAGAGCAAGAACCGAGCGAGGACACTCTTGTCCTCACTTGACCGGGCGGAACAAGGACATCCATCTCCTCATTCGCCCTCATTCGAGTTCATCCTCAACCTCCCCACCGGAGGAACCGGTGGTGCGGACAAGAGTGTCCGCTCTCCCTGATCTTTATGTGTGGAATAGCGGGTTGGATCAACCTGGACACAACTAGGCCGGGTCTTGACGCGGAAGCCGTGCTGCACTCGATGTGTGAGCGGATAGTGCATCGCGGGCCCGATTCCGAGGGCATCTGGATGGACGACACGGTCGCCCTCGGGATGCGTCGTTTGTCGGTTATCGACCTCAAGACGGGCGATCAGCCCGTATTCAGCGAAGACGGCACCGTCGTCGTGATGATGAACGGCGAGCTGTACAACTACCGCGAAGTACGCGAGGAACTTGCAAAAGACCGCATAATGTTCGTCACGCGAACGGACACCGAGATCCTTCCGCATCTTTATAAAAAGTATGGCGATGCGTTCATCGACCGCGTCAACGGGATGTATGCCTTTTCGCTCTGGGATCTTGCGAAAAAGAGGCTGCTGCTTGTTCGGGATCGTTTTGGCGAGAAGCCGCTTTACTACGGCGTTTTCGATAGTAAACTCATCTGGGCTTCGGAGCTGAAGGCTCTGATCGCTCACCCTTCGGTAAAGCCCGAGCTTGACCTGAACGCCCTTCGGCATTATCTGTCGTTCGACTACGTTCCGGCGCCTCTCTCGATCTACAAAGGGATCTACAAGCTTCCGGCCGCGCATATGCTGGTCGTCGAGAACGGCGAGATCAAGACGCGTCGATATTGGGACATCGTCTCGGAAGCGGCGGCCACTGCTTCGAACGGAGGCTCGCCTGCGAGCGCGCAGAAACGCAGCTTGTCCGAACGCGCCGAAGAGCTAAGAGAAATGCTCTCGGACGCCGTCCGGATGCGGCTCGTCTCGGACGTCCCGCTCGGCATACTGCTCTCCGGCGGGATCGATTCGTCAACGGTTGCCGCATTCGCCGTGCGGCACGCGACCGAGCGCGTAAAGACCTTCTCGATCGGCTTTGAGGAAGATTCTTTCGACGAATCGCGATACGCACGCATGGTCGCAAAGCATCTGGACACAGAGCATTACGAGGACCGACTTTCGGCAACGACCGCGGGCGACCTTATCGAAGAGATCGGCGGCTGGCTCGACGAACCGCTCTCGGACGGCTCGCTCATTCCGACATACCTGCTCGCAAGGTTCGTCAAAGGCCACGTTACGGTCGCACTCGGCGGCGACGGCGGCGACGAACTATTTGCGGGCTACCCGATGTATCGTGCGCACAGGATCACGTCGCTCTACCGCCTGCTGCCGGGCGTCGTGCGAACGGGCCTTGTGCAGCCCGCGGTCGAGAAACTTCCCGTCTCGCACAGGAACCTTTCTTTTGACTACAAGGCAAAACGCTTCGTACGCGCGGCCGAACTCCCGCCAGTCGAGCGTCATCATTCGTGGTTCGGGTCATTCTTGTCCGACGATCAGGAGCACCTGCTGACACGCGAAGTGCGAGAGAGCACGAACGCCGACATCTACGCCGACGCCCATCGTATTTTTTCCGAAAGCCCGGTGGATGACGCCCTTGCGAAGATGCAGTATCTCGACGTGAATCTCTACCTCGCCGAGGACATTTTGACTAAGGTCGATCGCGCGGCAATGCGCGTAAGCCTCGAGACGCGTGCACCGTTCCTGGACCCGCGGATCGCGGACTTTGCTTTCTCGCTGCCGGCAAAATACAAGCTGCGCGGCTCGTCCGGCAAGGTGATCCTTAAAAAAGCGGTCGAGCAAATGCTGCCGAAGGCGATCCTGGACCGGCCTAAGAAGGGTTTTGGCATCCCGATCGCGGCGTGGCTCCGCGGACGCCTGAATCCGCTGCTGCACGAAATGCTCTCGCCGCAGCGACTCCGCGAACAAGGCATCTTTGAGCCGGAATACGTCGCTCAAATGATCTCGGCACACGAACAAGGCCTTGCGTCGTACCACAAGGAACTCTGGACACTGCTCGTTTTTCAGTTGTGGGGCGATCGTTTCCCGGGTTGAAAATTCACGCACTTTCTTGCAAATCCGGCCGATCGGCTATCGCGAATGGAACAACAAAGGCGTATCATTTAGATATATGGCCACTCTTTATCCTGAGATCGAACCTTTTGATTCCGGCATGCTGAAGGTGTCGGACATTCACGACATCTATTACGAACGCGTCGGGAATCCGGACGGTATTCCGGTCGTTTTCCTGCACGGCGGCCCGGGCGGCGGGCTGCTGCCGATGTACAGGCAGTTCTTTGACCCGAAGGCTTACCACGTGATCCTTTTCGATCAGCGCGGCTCGGGAAGTTCGACCCCGCACGCCGAGCTCCGCGAGAACACGACGTGGGACCTGATCGCCGATATGGAGACGCTGCGTGAGAAGTTCGGCATCGAGAAATGGTATGTTTTCGGCGGTTCGTGGGGCAGCACGCTGAGCCTTGCCTATGGTGTTACGCATCCGGACAGATGTCTTGGGCTGATCTTGCGCGGCATTTTCTTGACGCGGCGGCGCGAGCTTGAGTGGTTCTATCAATACGGCGCGTCGGAGATCTTTCCGGATTTCTGGGAGCGCTACCGCGACGAGATCCCCGAGGCCGAACGCAGCGATATGATCGGCGCGTACTACAAGCGGCTTACGAGCGAGGATGAGAGCGTACGGCTTTCGGCTGCGCGTGCTTGGAGCGTTTGGGAAGGTTCGACCTCGAAGCTCTATCCGAGCAAAGACCTGATGGAGCATTGGGAAGGCGCCCACGAAGCCCTCGCCCTTGCTCGCATCGAATGTCACTACTTTATGAACAACTCATTCTTTGAGAGCGAGAATTTCCTGCTCGAGAATGTTCATAAACTGCGCGGCGTCCCGACCGTGATCGTCCAGGGCAGATACGACGTTGTTTGCCCGATCACGTCTGCCTGGGAGCTGCACAAGGCATTGCCCGAGGCGGAATTGACGATCGTTGCCGACGCAGGACATTCCGTTTCAGAGCCCGGCATCACGTCCGCACTCGTCGAGGCGATGGACAGATTTAAGGCGGGAGCAAATTCGAGTGTAGCAAGCTAGAAAATAAAGGTTTATGATAAATATGAACCTTTCGCTCGAAGCGGAACGTCTAATTGAACAGGACGGCTTGATCGTATGAATTTTGGTGGCTGGGAAATTTTTCTTGTTGTAGTTGTGTTGTTTCTGCTGTTCGGTGCTTCGCGGCTGCCGCAGCTTGCAAAATCGCTCGGGCAGTCCCGAAAGGCCTTCAAGGAAGGGATGCGCGAGGCAGAAGAGGACGATCTTGCGGCTCAGCAGCTTCGCCAATCGACAAAGGATCGGCCGATCGCAAGCCTCACCGATGCCGAGCTAAAGGCCGAAATGGAGCGGCGAGAAGAAGCTCGCATGGAGCACTAAACCTTTTCGTTCGAGCAGTTTAGCCTTTCTCGCCCGTTACGAGCGTTGCCTTTACCGAGAAGCGAAAGGCCATGCTCCCGTCCTCATCATCGATCAGCTTGGCGAGCGCATCGACGACCCGCTTTTGCTCATCCTCATCGAGCGGAGCAAGCCAACGCGGCAGTAAAAAATCCGCCACGAAAGGCGATGTAACGAACTCCTCGCCGTTCTCGTACTCAAATATCTCGTTGACGGTCTCCCGCCGGACGTTGACGAGCCCAAGCGACTCCGCAAGCCTCTTAAGCTCCGCCGTACTTGGGAACTGCGTTATCAATTCCTCGACGTTCGGGCCATTGGGCCCGAGATCCTCCGTTTCGAGGACTTCCCACAAAAGCGAAAAGATCTCGCCGAAACTGCCCGCCGACGGCAGAAAGAACGCGACGTCCGCCCCGACACGCGCGATCCGGATCGCCTCTTCGGCGACCTCGGCGGCTTCTTCGCCGAACGCGAAACTAGCGTCGGCAAAGACCGCGTCGAATGAATCGTCCTCGAACCTGATCTGCGAAAAATCGACGGCCGAACGCAGTGCCGCGGCCTTGTCGCGTGCGATCAGAAGCACCTCCGCATTCTCGCAGGAGGCAAAAACGTCCGTCGTCTTGCCGAACTTTTCTCCGAGGCTGATCGCGTGTTCGCCCGTGCCGGCGTTCAGATATGCGAGATTCTCGGTCTCGGTGAGGTCGATGTGTTTATCTACGAGCTCGGTAAACCGACGCGTCCACTCAGCTTGAACGTAAAGGTCGGCAAGGTATGCGAGCTCCTTTTCGGATTTTGGCATCCTTTGATTAAACCGTATTGAGCGAGCCTGCGGCAAATGCGCGTGCCGGCCGTGCGGCGTGGTATTCTATCCCTGCTCATTTTGCGCTTTTCGGGATCAGGGGAGTTTTTCAGAAAAAGATGGAATTAACGACAGAGTTGACCACAACATCGGTGCTGCTTTTGGGGTTCGTACTCGGGCTGCATCACGCGATCGAGGCAGACCATTTAGCGGCGGTCTCAGCGATCGTAAGTGAGAAGAAGAATATCTTTACTGCCTCGATCGTCGGCGGCCTTTGGGGCGTCGGCCACACGCTTTCGCTTTTCGTCGTCGGGCTGTTGGTGATCTTTCTAAAGCTGCAGATCTCGGAGAGCGTCGAATCAAAACTCGAAGGCGTGGTCGGCGTAATGCTCGTCCTGCTCGGGCTGAACGCAATCTACAAACTCCTCAGAAGCGACAAGGTCCATTCACACGAACACTCGCACGACGGCCTGACGCACACGCATCCTCACACGCACGAGGCCAACGAGGACGAGAACGCATCGCACCATCGGCTGAGCCCGCGCTCGGTCCTTGTCGGGATGATCCACGGGCTTGCCGGCAGCGCTGCACTGATGCTGATGATCGTGCCGCTTATTCCGTCGGCCTTTGTCGCTTTGCTATATATCGTGGTCTTTGGCGTCGGTTCGATCGCTGGAATGATGGCGATGAGCCTTTTGATCGGGCTGCCGTTCCATTTTACGGCCGCACGGCATTCGCTGCTGAATGCCGGCATCCGCGTCGCTGCGGGACTCTTCAGCCTCGCGCTCGGAAGCTCGATAATCTACGAACACTTCATCGCGGCTTAACGCTTCAAACGAATTCGATCTTTCCGAATGCTTCCGGAACGTGGAACGCGGGCCTTTCCGTTCGCGTAGGCCGCCATGCAAGGTAGCCGCGCGTCTCGCCTTCGCCGACACAGCGAAAGATGTTGCCTAGCCAAATGTCGCCGCGTACGGGCGGCGCGCCGAACCTTGCGAGCGGGATCTTGATCGCGATCGTCACTAACGTTCCTTCGACGGCCGCCGCAGCTTCCAATCCCGAAGCGAAATCCCATTCGGTCTTTCGAACGTCACCGTCGATCTCGATCGCAAGGTCGAGCCATTCACCTGTCGGCGCCGCCTCGAATTCGAGATAACGCCGCGGATGGCCGCGATCCGGCGCAAGGAAGATCTCGCATACATCGCGTTCCCAGAGTTCGTCTGCTTTCGTTGTAACGTTGGGCTTCGGATTCACGATCAAGGGTTCGTGTTGTTCGGCCTCGAATCTGGCAAAAAAGTGCGTGTCCGACCACAAGAGCCTTGCGCGGAAATGCCTTGTTTCGGGAGCTTCAAGGCCGGACCAGTATGTTCGGATCTCGATGGCCTCGGCGCGCTGCCAGTCGGCGTTCGTTAGGTCGTCGATCGCGAGGTCTGTCTCTATATAGGTAACGGTAGCTGTAGGTTCGGTCATTTTGGGGATACGGCCCTTCCACTCCGAGGGGCTTTCAGTACGGCGCGCATTCGCGCAAGCTCCGTCGCGGCGGCCTTGAATAACGCACTCGTGACCAGCGAGACCGGCGCGTTCCCGCTGAATGCATCCAGGATCGCGGCAAGCGTACCGACACGCACCTTCGGCTCGTTCACGAGAACATAGACCGGTTCCCAACGCATCGGCCGGAGCTTTGCCTTGAACGCGTCGAGGCCGTCAAAATTGTAAAACCTTCGGCCGTGTCGGCGAAGCCATAAAAGTATGACCCGCACCCAAAGCGGCGGCGCCACGGGCGGAAGATCGGCGCGCGTCGAGAGCGGCGAGATCCCGAGAGTTGCGTATTCGGCACCGTCCTCGGCAAGCTTCCGCATTGCGGCATCGATCATAAATTCGACCGTCCCGTTCGCGGAGCCGGGACGATGCGGGAATTGCTCGAAGAGCCACCCGTTGCGATTCGGCACAGGCGAGAGTATGACGAAGCCAGTGATCTTGTCGCCCGCCTTTGCAACGAAGATGCGGCGGTGTTCGAGACGGTCGAGCGTGTCGGTCTCGACCATAAAATGCAGCGGCGGCAAGCCTTTCGAGCTAAGCCACGCGGCGAGCAGCTCGGCGAGCCGAGTGTTATTTGCGGCCTGCTCGACCGTCCATTCCTCGACCGAAACGCCCTTGTTCCGCGCACGATTGATCTGCGAACGAAGTGTGCGGTCGGCCGCGACGATGCGTGCCCATTCCTGCGGATGCCAGACGGGCTGCGCGCCGATCAGGAATTCCGAATGGCTGCCGTCGGCGACGACCGTCGTCTCGAGTCGCGATTCCGCACCGAAGTAGCAGGCAGTGAATCCGCGTTCGCGAGCCTCGGCCTCGAACGCGTAAGAGACGGCTGCAAGCCGTGCCTTTGCGCAGACCGGTGCACCGACGACGATCCAGCGGCGCTTCGCCTGCACGAAGCCGACAACGGCGTCGCCTTCCGCCGAGAACCAACGCTTTATGCCGGGATTCACGATCTGGAACGACGTCGAATTCCACCCGTGCGAAAGCACGAGGTCGCGGGCTCTGGCAACGTCCGGATTCACAGGTTCGATCTTACTCGATGCACGCTAGGTATTCAGAACCGTCTTGAAAGCCATCTTCGCAAGCTTCCATGTGCGGTCCCAATCGATCTTGCCGCCTTCATCGCGGCCCATCAGCCGATCGACAAAGCGTTTGCGGAAATCGCGGCCTTCGCGCCGGAGCATAAACTCCTTCGCGTAGGGCTTTGCCGTCTCGAAGAAATTGAATTCCGGATCCGTGATGATGCCGATGCCTTCGAGCGTCATCAGCGCACGCATTATGTACGTGAAATTCGACGGCAGACGGAACGGATAGTCATACATCACGTCGGCGAGGTCGTAGGTGAGCTCCTTGAAGTTCACGTCCTTGAGCTTCAGGTTGAAATGGAACTCGAACATACGTTCGACGACCGGTTTTACGACCGAATGCGGTGTTCCCGGCTTTAGGAAATCGAGGTCGATGAGGTCCTGTGCAATGCCCGCGGGATCTTTGCCGACGACGTGAAAGAACGCGTCGATCATCTTCGACTGGAGCGCCGCGTCGATGCGGCCGACCATCCCGAAATCGAAGAAAGTGAGGCGCCCGTCGTCCTGCACGAGCAAGTTCCCGGGGTGCGGATCGGCGTGAAAAAAGCCGTCCTCAAGGAGCTGCTTTAGGTACGTTTTGATGAGCAGGCGATTCACCTTTGAGGGCGAGATATTCTTTCGTGCCTGCTCTTCGAGATCGGTGACCTTCGTCCCGCGGATGAAATCCATCGTAAGGACCTTTTTCGTGGTCGCGTGCCAAAAGATCTCGGGAACGCGGATGTTCGCCCAGTTCTTGAAATTCTCGCGAAAGCGGTCGGCGTTGCGGCCTTCGGCGACGTAATCCATCTCTTCGTGGATCGTCTGGTCGAATTCGCGAAGCATTCCGGCCCAATCGGCGTTCTCATTCAGCTGCTCAAAACGCTCGGCAAAGGCAGCGACCTTTTTCAGGATGAAGATGTCGTCCTTGATCGTAGCCTCAAGATGCGGCCGCTGAACCTTTACGGCAACCTCTTCGCCCGTGTGCAGCCGAGCGCGATATACCTGGCCGAGCGAAGCCGCCGCGATCGGTTCCGCATCAAATTCGCTGAACGTATCCGAGATCTTGCGCCCGAGTTCGCGCTCGATGATCGCACGGGCGGCGTCGTTCGGGAACGGCGGAACTTGATCGACGAGCGTTCCCAATTCCTTTACGAATGGCAGCGGCAGAAGGTCGGCGCGAGTTCCCATCGACTGGCCGATCTTGATGAACGTCGGGCCTAGAGCGATGAGTTTTTCCTTAAGCCAAACGGCCTGGCGTTCCTGATTCTCGAGCTTTGAGGCCTTCGTGCCGACAAAAAATCGGCGAAGCACGAGCAGTACGCCGTCGAGGCACTTGAACCGCAGCCTGTGCAGCCACTGCGACGAGCGCGGCCCGCGTCAGCGCGTAGGCTTTCGCACGGCGTGCGCGCAGGCGTTTCTGCTGGTGCTTGCGATGAATGTCGTACTGATCGAGGTATAGATAAAGCGAGAGCGTGGCAATGACGCGCGAGATCTTCAGAAGCCTCAGGTATCCGCGAAGGCCGAGCTTGCCGCTCGCAGGCTCACCTTTGTCGACGCTTGCGTTTGTGGGCGTTTCGAAGGCGACGCTGCCGCCTTTTACGATCGAGAGGTTCGGCGCTCGCGCAGGATCATCCTGCGGCGTGCTTGTCTCGGGCCTTTCGATCAATGCTGTTTTGCTCACTGTCTTTCACTGCGTCGCGGTCAAAGAATCGCGAGCATATTCCTTACGCCCGGCCGCAGGAAATAGTTCCTTGCGTGCTTTACGTCGTCGTTTATCTGAGCGGTTAACTCGTCTATTCCGTTGAACTTACGCTCATTGCGGATTCGATGCAGGATCCGCACGCGAAGCGCGATGCCGTAAAGGTCGCCGTCAAAATCGAGAACGAACGTCTCGACCGAAGGCTCGCGTCCGCCGCCGAACGTCGGCCGGACGCCGATATTCGTCACGCTTCGGCGCCATTTGCCGTCGATGAGCGTTGCCGTCGCATAAACACCGAATTTCGGGATCACGCGATTATGCGCTTGCAAATTCGCGGTCGGGAAACCGATCGTATGACCGCGGCGGTCACCGCGAACGACGATGCCTTCGACGCCGTACGGCCGGCCGAGCATCCTGCGTGCAAGATTTACGCGGCCGGCAAGAAGCTCTTCGCGGATTAGCGACGAACTGATCCGCCGCCCGCGAAGCCGTACTTCGTCAACCTCGTCCGCCACGAACCCAAGCTCCTCAGACATACGCCGAAGCAGCTCGATATTGCCGCCGCGGCCGCGGCCGAACGCAAAGCCCTGCCCTAGGTAGATCTCGCTCGCCCGAAGACGGTCGTGCAGGGTGTCGCGTATGAAGTCCTCGGCGAATTGCGACGCGAACTCGGGGGAAAAATTGATCACGATCGCCTGCTCGATTCCAAGGAATTCGAGGTAAGAAAGCCGCTGGTCAAGCGTCTGCAGGAGCGGCGGTGCGGATTCCGGATGCAGGACGGCTCGCGGGTGTGGGTCAAAGGTGATTGCCGTCGCCGTCGCCTTTATTCTTTTCGCCCGATCGACGACCGTTCGTATTATCTGCTGATGTCCGAGATGAAGCCCGTCAAAGACCCCAAGCGTCAGAACGCAAGGCCTCGCGATATTCGCATTCTCGGTTCCATGAAAGATCTTCATCCCTTCGATTTTTACAGAAAATCCGAGAAATCGCTATTGTTTGAACTACTAGTTGCTAAAGCTACAGACTCTATTGACCTTCTGAATTTCCACCGGCTTTAGACCAACTTCTTGACCTTTTTTGAATTGCCACTAGCTTTAGCTAGTGGACAAAGTCGGCCCAACTGACCGGGCTTTAGCCCAAGCGACGCTCAAACCCGCCGCGTTCTAAAAAGTAATCGAACTCATCATCGAATGGGCGGACGCGGTGATGCTCTTCCTGTCCATCGATATACTTCCTCACCTTTGACAAGAGCGATTCGCTCACCGAGACCGCAAAATATTCGTCCTGCCAATGGAATTTACCGTGGCAAAGCTTGTTCTTGTTGATCCAATGGGAGGATTCGCCCTTGAGAAGACGCATGACCTCATCGATAGTTTGGCCGGAGCCGAGCGAAACGAGGCAGTGTATATGCTGCACCCAGCCGTTCAAAGCTCCAACGAAGATATTCTTTTCGCGTGCGTTCTCTCTGATGTGGTCAAACACTTTGCGTCTGATCGGTTCAGTTAGCAGCGGTTCGCGATCTTTCGTCGTCCAGACGAAATGTATCCAAACGCTGATGTGGGGCATATGCTTTGAATCATTGGGCTAAAGCCCTTCAAATATTGTCTCTAATGACCCACTAGCTGAAGCTAGTGGCAATTCCTGGCAAGAATATCAAGCGCCATCTCCCAAATGCTTTTCCGGAATCAAGTAATTTTGGATGTAGTCGGCGACGGCGGGTTCGAGTTCGGTGGCCGGGGCGGTGAAGCCAGCGTTTCGGATGCTCGTGAGGTCGGCCTGTGTGTGATATTGATAGCGGTCGCGAAGGTGTTCGGGCATTTCGACGAACTCGACGCTGCGTTCGTGCCCGAGTGCCTTGAATATCGCGTCCGCAAGCGAATTCCAGCTATTCATCCGGCCTGAACCGACATTAAAGAGGCCGCCATTGTCGTTCTCCAGGAAAAAGAGCGTCATTGCGACGGCATCCTTCACATAGACGAAATCGCGGCCGAATTCGCCGTCCTTGTAGGCAGCGTTATGGCTCTTGAAGAGCTTGAGTTTTCCCGTTTCGCGGATCTGCCCGAACGCCTTGTTCACGAGCGAGCGCATATCGCCCTTGTGATCCTCGTTCGGGCCGAAGACGTTGAAATATTTGAGCCCGACGATCTTATCGAACAAGCCGTGGCGGGCCGCCCATTGGTCAAAAAGCTGTTTCGAATAACCGTAAACGTTCAGCGGCCGAAGGGAATCGAGGCCGTCCGTACCGTCCTGCATACCGGCCGAGCCGTCGCCGTACGTTGCCGCCGACGAAGCGTAAATGAACCGAATGTCGTTGGCCACGGCAAATTCCGCGAGGTACTTCGAATATTCGAAATTGTTGCGGAACATATGGTCGGAGTCGCGTTCAGTGGTCGAGGAACACGCTCCCAAATGAATGATCGCCTCCGCGTCGCGAAATTCGTGAAGATCATCGAGAAAGTCGTCCGCGTCCGCGTAATCGGCGAACCGCAGCGGCGCCAAGTTCTTCCACTTGTCGGTCTCATCCATCCGATCGACGATGAGAATATCCTCGTGGCCAAGCTCGTTCAGCCGCCAAACCGTCGCACTCCCGATGAAACCGGCCCCGCCGGTAACGATGATCTTCATATTTCGAGGGTCTTTACTTAGCCTTATCCTGCGCCTGGAGTTTGCGGGCTACCGCCTGGACCTCATCGAGGACGCGAAGGAGGTTGCCGCTCCAGAGTTTCTGGATCTGTTTCTTTGTGTAGCCGCGGCGGACGAGTTCGAGCGTTACGTTGAAGGTCTCGGCCGCGCTGTCCCAGCCTTCGACGCCGCCGCCGCCGTCAAAATCCGACGAGATACCGACGTGATCGATACCGATCTTCTTTACAAGATAATCGATGTGATCGACGAAATCCTTGACGTTCACATCCGGAGCGACGTCCTTGAGACGCTCGCGGATGACGGCCGCGTTCTTCGTGCGAAAGGCCTGCATTTTCTCGAAATATGCCTCGCGGTCGCCTCCGGCATCTTCATTATCTCGGCACGCGAAAGCTGCGTAAAGCCTTCTTTGGCGGCGAGTTCCTTCATTATCTCGGCCTGTTTTGCCGAGCGGAGAGTGCTCTTCTCTTTGTTTACATAGCTTCGGAACGCCACGGCCTGCACGACGCCGCCGTTCTTTCGGATCGCTTCGAGCTGTTCGTCGTCGAGGTTGCGGCTGTGGTCGCAAAGGGCACGAGCGCCGGAATGCGACGCGATAACGGGAGCTTTGCTGAGCGCGATCGCCTGCAGATTCGACTGCTTCGAGGGATGCGAGAGGTCGATCATTATGCCCCATTTGTTCATCTCGGCGATCGCCTTCTTGCCGAGGTCGCTCAGGCCGTTGTTGAGCCAAACGCCGTCAGCCTCGCCCGTATTCGAATCGGCAAGCTGGCTGTGCCCGTTGTGCGCAAGCGACATATAGCGGGCTCCGCGGTCGGCGAATTCCTTTATGCGTGAGAGGTCCGTACCGATCGGATAACCGTTCTCGACGCCGATCATCGCAACGAGCTTCCCTTCTTTAACGAGCCGGCGGACGTCATTGGAGGTCAATGCGAGGCCGATCTGATCGGGAGCGATCTTTTCCGTAAGGCGATGGATCGCGTCGAATTTGTCGATCGCGTTCTTGTATGCCGCGGCGTAGCCCGCTTCCGTCAACGGCCCTTGCCCCGTATAGACGATCATCCACGAGACGTCGAGCCCGCCCTTTCGCATTTTGGGAAGGTTCACCTGCGTGTCGAGATCCTGCGTGTAGTTCCGCTCGAGGGTAAAGTTGCGGGTGCTGATGTCGTTATGCGTGTCGAGCGTGATGACGGACTTATGGATCTTCTCGGCCTTGGCTCGCAGCTTCGCCTCTGCTTTCTCGTCACGCGTTTGTGCGAAAGCAGAGATTCCCGGCAGGGTCATGAATATAGCAAAAGCGGCGATCGCGGTAAGGATTCGTCTCATTTTTATTATTTCTCCGAAATTTATTTGGCGAGTTCAGTTTATTAGGACTGCGAGGCGACCGCAAATCACCACGCCCGACGCCGAACGGCACGCGCCGCCTCTAATTTGTTTACGGCCCCCAATTCTCCTAAAATTGCTTATTTGCGTGTTTGCGAAAACGGCAGGTTGTTTATGGCAAATAAAATTCGCAAGGCGGTGTTTCCCGCGGCCGGCCTCGGCACAAGGTTCTTACCGGCGACGAAAGCCTCTCCCAAGGAGATGCTGCCGCTCGTCGATAAACCGCTGATCCAGTATTCGGTCGAAGAAGCGATCGCCGCCGGCGTCGAATCGCTACTGATAATCACGGGCCGCGACAAGACCGCGATCGAGAATCATTTCGACATCTCGTTCGAGCTTGAGGAGCTTTTGAAGGAGAAGGGCAAGGACGAGCTTTTCGAACAGGTTCGGGCGATCTCCGACATTGCACGCATCAGCTACACGCGGCAAAAGCAGGCGTTGGGCCTCGGCCATGCCATCTATCAAGCGAAGGATTTCGTCGGCGACGAGCCGTTCGCGGCGCTTCTTGCCGACGACGTGATCGACGCCGAGCGGCCGGCCCTTGCGCAGATGATCGATGTTTACGAGCGGTTCGAAGCTCCCGTGATCGCGACGATGCAGGTCGAGGGCGAGGCCATTTCGCGTTTCGGCGTGATCGATGCGGACGAGGTCGAGCCAGGCGTTTTCCGCATCAAAGGAATGGTCGAGAAACCCGCGTTCAAGGACGCGCCGAGCGACCTTGCGATCGTCGGGCGATATATCTTCACGCCGGACATCTTTCAGGCGATCGAGGAAACTGCGCCCGGTGCCGGCGGCGAGATACAGATCACGGACGCGATGCAGAAGCTGCTCGCAAAACGCCCGTTCTATGCCGTTCGTCTTGACGGAACTCGGCACGACGCCGGCGACAAGCTCGGTTTTCTGATCGCGACGGTCGAATATGCTTTGAAGCGTGAGGATCTCGGCGAGGATTTTCGCAAGTACCTTCGCTCGCTCGAACTATAAAGGCGCGCTCGGTTCTGATCGCTCTGCGGTTTTTTCTTTCTCCCTCGTCGCCCGCCTTCGAGGCGAACATTTCTGTGATATTCTAAGGGCATTTGACGGCTCGGGCTTTGCGGCGTCAACCGCCCTTTTTCAATGCAGTTTCGCGATATTTTGACAATGGCAACCCTGCGCAATCTAGTTGATATTGCGCTCGTTTTCGTCATTGTCTATGTCGTTATCAAGCTCCTTCGCGGCACACGCGCCGTGCCGACGGTCATCGGCCTCCTCTTCCTCGCGATCCTTTACTGGATCGCCGTCGATCAAGAGCTTTTCACGCTCGAGTTCGTACTTCGATACGCGGTCGTCTATATCGGATTTGCGATCATCGTCCTTTTCCAATCGGAGATCAGGCAGGCTCTGATGTACTTTGCGAGCCGCCTGCGCATTCCCATCCTAAAGCGGCAGAAGGCGCAGTTCGGCGGCACCGTTTACGACGAGATCATACTTGCATTGACGACGCTCGCAAGCGAGAAGACCGGTGCCTTGATCGTGATCGAGAGGAACGTCGGGCTGAGGAATTTTATCGATGCGGGCCTTCAGCTTGATGCTCGGGTGAGCTACGACCTGCTGGTGACGATCTTCAATCCCTCGACGCCCTTGCACGACGGAGCCGTCGTCATTCAGCACGAGCGGATCGCCGCCGCGGCCGTCTTCCTGCCGCTTACGAAGAACCCGACGATCTCACGCGAGCTCGGCACGCGCCACCGGGCCGCGATCGGTATCACGGAAGGCTCGGACGCGATCTCGCTGGTCGTTTCCGAAGAGACGGGCCTTATTACGTTCGTCGAATCCGGCAAGATACTTCGCAATCTCGACCCGAAACAGCTTCGGCGCCTGCTGCTCGAGGCAATGGAGATTCCCATTGCGGAACCGCGACGCGACGCCGTAAAGGCCGCCGAACCCGAAACGGACGCGACCGCAGGATAAGACGATGGAACGCGACACTACACGACAAAAGAACGCGTTGGCTGCTTTTGCAAAGCACGTCCTGCGAAAGGTGTTCGTCGAGGATTGGCATCTGAAGCTGCTCGCCCTCGCTATCACATTTGCGCTTTGGTTCGCGGTAACGGGCTTGAGCAAGCCGACGACGGCAAGGTTCAGCAACGTCCGGCTGTCGATGCAGAGTTCCGACAACACGATCACGGATTCAGAGGTAAGCACCATCGACCTCGTGCTAAGCGGCGACGCGCGGAAGATAAATCAGATCGATTCGCTCTCGGCTTCGGTCGATCTTCGCGGCTTGCGCCGGGCGAACGAACGGTCACGCTTACGCCTTCGAACGTTTTCGTGCCGCTGCCGCCGGGCGTCAAGATCGACGACATCTGGCCGAATCGCGTGCAGGTGAAACTCGAACGCGTCGAGGAAAAGGACGTGCCCGTGAAGATCGAGACGACGGGCGAGCTTCCGTCGAATCTCGAGGTCTATTCGCGTTCGGCGATGCCCGCCCGCGTGATGGTCCGAGGGCCGGAAAGCGTGCTGAAGACGCTCGATGCGATCTCGACCGAGAAGATCGACCTGAAGGGACGCACCGGCGATTTTACGCTGACGCAGCCGCTCGCCGTCACGGATTCGAAAGCGACGATCCAACGCGGCGACGTTTCCGTTACCTTTCGCATCGGCGAAAAGCGGGTCGAAAGGTCATTCACCGTCCCTTCCGGCCGTGGAAAGAACGTCCGCATCACGCTTTACGGCCCGGCGAGCTTGCTGAAGAATCGCAAGCCCGACGAGTTCAAGATCACTTTCGACGCCGACGACACGCCCGAGGTCACGCTGCCGTCCGATATGGTGAATTCGGTCGTCGTTAAGGCCGCAAAGGCCGTCTAGCCGCCCGATCATTTGCCCGCGACAATATTCCTTGATGCCGACATTTGCAGATAAATTCGACCGCCTTGCGGGGCTCGACGCCGACAGCGGAAGCTCTCGCCTGCTCGGGCGAATTGCGTTCGTTTTCCTTCTGCTGATGGTCGCTGCGGCACCGCATTCGATCGCCGCAACGCAGATCGCCTGGGGCTGCGGGACTCTCGCAACGCTCGCACAATTTCTAATAACGCGACAACGCCCGAAGGTCACGTTCCTCGACATCGCGTTCTTCTCGTATTTCGGCTGGTCGGTGATAAGCGGCATCTTCTCGTACGAACCCGCGATCTCGCTCGATCAACTTCGCGGCGTCGCACTTTTCCTGGTTTTCTATTTCGCGATCTGGAATATTCGAAACGCAAAGGCCGCGTACTTTCTCGCCGTCCTGATGGCGTTTTCCTGCACGGTGAATCTCATCTGGACGCCCATCGAAAGGTCGCTCGGCCGCGGCGTCGAGGTACACGGGCTTGTCGCCGACGGTCCGCTCGCAAAGGCTCTGCTTTACGACGGCGACACGCTGCTTAGCGCCGATGGGAAGAAGCTGACGTCGCCCGAAGGGCTCCTTGCCGCATTGCAGCAGCACGAAGATGTACGCGTGCTCTTTTACCGCCCCGATTTTGAGTTCGAGGTGACGGTAAAGCAGGCCGACCTTTTGCCGGGAGATTCAGCCGCTCAGCGGCTCGGGTTCACAAGCTGGGAGAAAAGCCACAACTGGCGGTCGAAGGGCTTTTACAACCATTACGTGACGTATTCCGAGATGCTCCAGCTTGTCGCAGCCCTCATCTTCGGCCTGATCGTTGCGAATCTCGGGCGACGGCGCGAAAGCGTGGCGGGCGAGACGACAGTTTGGGTGAGATGCGGCCGCCTTTTTTCATCGACGCCGTTCCTCGCCGCCGCACTCGCACTCGCCTGCCTCGCACTACTATTCACCGTAACGCGTGCTTCGCAGCTCGGGTTTATGATCGCCGCTCTCGTGATCGTTCTGCTTTCGGCGAAGAAGAAACTCCTGATCGCAGGCTTTTTCGTCGCTATCCCGATCGTCTTCGGCGGCCTTCTTTTCCTGCATGAATCGCGCGACGTCGGCTTTTTCGATTCGAAGGATGATTCGACGAAATACCGCGAGATGATGTGGCGCGACGGCTATCACCTCTTGACCGAGTCGCCTCGGCATCTGGTCGTCGGCGTCGGGATGAACTCCGTGCAGAAGCATTGGCAGGAATGGGGAATGTTCGACAAAGGCTGGCAGCCAATGGGGCATTTTCATTCAACGCCCGTGCAGCTTGCGGTCGAACGCGGCATTCCCGTCTTGCTCCTTTGGCTCTCGATACTGTTCTGTCTCGGGCGGCGATTTTGGCGTGGGCTTAAGTGGACGCGGGAAGGTGACGGCCGCCTTTACGGCGTACTTCTCGGCGCCGCGGGCGCGCTTGTCGGGTTTACGGCGAGCGGCCTCGTGCATTGGAACTTGGGAGACGCCGAGGTCGCGATGGTCTTTTTCCTGATAATGGCATTCGGGGTGGCGGCTGCGTCGTTCGCCCACGAGGATCCGGGCGAACCGAACACGGTTTAAGAACGTATTGTCACTAGCAGTGCGTTTTTTAGAACAAATTTATGCGTAGATACACAAGTTTTCTGACCCTTTTCGTCCTCTTCTCGCTTCTTGCCGCAGGCTTCCCGCAATCGCTCGCGCGCAAGGCCCCGGCGGCAACTATGACGCAGCCCTCGCCAAGATCGAGAAAACGATAAACGAGCGGCGCGAAGCTCTTGGCATTCCCGGAGCCGCTCTTGCCATCGTCAAGGACGGCAAGATCATTTACGCAAAAGGCCTCGGCTATAAGGACTTCGAGAAGAAGGTCCCTGCGACGGCCGATACGCAGTTCGCGATCGGCTCGGCCACAAAAGCTTTTACTGCCCTTTCGGTCCTGATCGCTCAGGATCAGGGCAAGCTCTCGCTCGACGACTCGCCGAAGAAGTACCTTCCGTACTTTCGGATGGCCGACGCGGAAACGGATAAGAACATCGTCGTACGCGACCTGATGGATCATTCCTCGGGACTCACGCGCACCGATCTTGCGATGATCACGGGGCAGCTGAACCGCAAAGAGCTGATCCAGGTCGCGGGCCTTGCAAAACCGACGGCCAAGCTCCGCGAAAAGTTCCAGTATCAGAACATTATGTATGCGGCCGCGGGCGAGATCGCGGCGACGGTCGAGAAAAGCACTTGGGACAAGGTCATCGCGTCCGAGATCTTCAAGCCGCTCGGAATGGCGAACAGCACGACCACGATCGCCGCAATGACAAGGGCAAAGGACTATTCTTTCGGCTACGAATACAACTTCGACACGAAGGCGACCAAGCGGCTTCCGTTCCGCGAGATCGGGCCTTCGGCGCCTGCGGGCGCGATAAATTCGAGCGTTCGCGATATGGCGAAATGGATCGAATTCGTGCTCGATGGCGGCATGGCCGACGGCAAACGCATCGTCTCCGAGAAGGGATTCGAGGAGTGGACAAAACCGCAGATGAAGATCGCGGGCAAGGTGTCCTATGGCCTCGGCTGGTTCATCGAGGATTGGAACGGGCTTAAAGTGCTTCAGCACGGCGGCAACATCGACGGCTTCAACGCGATGGTCGCCATAATGCCGGAGAAGAAGCTCGGTTTCGTGCTGCTTACGAACGTCTCCGGATCACCGCTTACGACCGAGGCAAAAGACATAATTTGGAGCAATATCCTGCCGGATTCCGTCCCGCAAAAGCCGTCGGCCGAGACCGTCGCTTCGAAGCCGGCCGGAGCAAAGGTCGATGCCGCCGCTCTCGTCGGCGACTGGATCATAAAAGGCCAGAAAGTCCCCATCGAGATCAGAAAGGCGGCCGACAAGGTGACGCTTACTGTTCCGGGCCAGCCTGCATATACGCTCAAGGCGAGGCCCGACGGCAGCTTCGCTCTCTCACCGCTGCCTGACAGCTTCTCGATCGCGGCAAAGACCGACGCAGGCGGCAAGGTTGTCGCACTTTCGCTTTCACAGCCGCAGGGAACCTTTGACCTCGAGCCTGCAACGCCGGTCGAGAAACCTTCGATCACGGTCGCCGAACTGCAAAAGAAGGTCGTTGAAGCTCTCGGCGGCGAGGAAGCTCTGCGAAAGATCAAGAGCCGAGTTGTTGACGCTGATGTGGATCTCGAAAATCAGGGCGTGACGGCAAAGGCACGCAGCTACACCGAGGCCCCGAACAGGTCAGCGACCGATACGACGTTCTTCACCCTTGGGAAAGAGATCGCGAAGGCCTATGAATATTTCGACGGCTCAAAAGGCGGCGAGGCCGCGTCATTTGCTCCGCCGGAAGAATGGGCGGGCCTAAAGCTCGACAACGCCGTTATCTCGTCTGATTTTTACGGCGCGCTCAATTGGGACAAGAATTTCTCTTCCGTCGAGATCAAGGCGGTCGTGAAGGTTGGCGACGCGGATGCTTACGAAGTGAGATTCGTGCCGAAAAAGGGCACGGAATTCACCGTTTTTTATTCGACAAAGACCTTCCTGCCCGTAAAGCAGAACGCGCTCAGCGTTTCGAGCACGAGCCCCGTGAAACTTCCCTATTCTGAGGAGTATTCGGACTATCGGGAGGTTGACGGCGTGATGATCCCGTACGTCGTTACGACGAACTCACCGACCATGGGCAAGATCGTTGTCACGATCAAGGACGTAAAACAGAATATTCAGATCGATCCGAAGGCATTTACGCCGCACGACGCCTCGCTCGACGCGCCAAAGGCTCGGTCAAAGAAGGCCGGCGGCGTTCATTAGGTCGGGTTTGTAGGCCGATTCACCGTGGTCGAAGATGTCGTCGAGCTCTTTCTCGACCGAACCATGGCCGGGCGGAATGGCCTTGATCGCCGGCTCGAAAGTCCGGAAATCGTAAAGCTCGGGGTCGAGCAGGTGCGAGGCCGTGACCTGCGACAAGGCCGTCATCATCGTTGCTCGTATGAACGGCGTCTCTTTTGCGAGCTCGCTCACGAGCCGCTTTACGCGCGCCCGTTTCATATTCGGCTGCGAACCGCAGAGGTTGCAGGGAATGATCGGGAACTGCTGCTCTTCGGCATATTCGACGATCTCTTTTTCGTGAACATAGGCGAGCGGCCGGATGATCGTATTCCGCCCGTCATCCGAACGCAGGATCGGCGGCATCGCCTTTAGCTGTCCGACGTAGAAAAGATTCATCAGGAACGTCGCGATGATATCGTCGGCGTGGTGGCCGAGAGCGATCTTCGTGCATTTTTCTTCGACGGCCGTCGTGTAGAGAATTCCCCGGCGAAGCCTCGAGCAAAGGGAGCAGTACGTCTTGCCCTCGGGAATGTGAGCCGTGACGATCGAGTAAGTGTCTTCCTCGACGATGCGGTACGGAACGCCTTGTTCCTTCAGGTATTCGGGCAGAACATGTTCAGGAAAGCCCGGCTGCTTTTGGTCGAGATTGACGGCCAGAATGTCGAACTTCACCGGCGCACGACGCCGTATGTCCAGCAAGAGGTCAAGGAGCGTGTAGCTGTCCTTCCCGCCCGAAAGACACACCATTATCTTGTCGCCGTCCTCGATCATCGAAAAATCGGCGATGGCCTTGCCCATCTTCTTCAGGAGCCTTGTCTTTGCCGGTGTCTCTGCTTTCAACTCTTACTACCTCGCTTGCCGCCGGGAGGATCACGTTCTCCCGCCGAAACTTCATATAATCCCACGCCGGGCTGGATTCTTCAACCCTTCAAAAAACCTGTGGACACCGCGAATGAAGTAATTTATTATAGCTAATTAACGAAATTTGAGGCTCGAGATGGCTTGAGAACCGCTGTTTTTGCTTTATTCCCCCGTAAAACGGCAATTATTTGATCGAAGCGCGCGTGGACAAGCGACAGCATCTTGTCCGTAAGAGCGGCCTTCGTGCTTTACACCAAACGAAAGTCCACAAGAGGTAACATCTAATGATCAGAATGGGTCGAAATTCGAAAACCGAAAGCGGCAGTTCTTACGGCGAGAGCCCGTCCGTCGAGCCGGAGGCTCCGTACCGCTATCAGACTGAACCACAACCGGCCGGGATGCGTGGCGGCGCGATCTCCGACAGCGATGCTATGGCAAGGGATATCAAGGAAGGGCGTCTCAGCGGATTCGTCGGGCACGGCACGACGCTTACGGGCGAAACCGAGTTCCAGGCGATGCTCCGTGTTGACGGACACCTGATCGGTACGGTCTCGTCCGATTCCGGGACGCTGATCGTCGGGACGAACGGCGTTGTCGATGCGAATGTGTCGGTCGCCGCCGCGATGATCAACGGGGTCGTCAACGGCGACGTCATCGCAAGCGAAAAACTCCAGCTCGGCCGCACGGCTCAGGTCATCGGCAACATACAGTCGCCGCGACTCGTAGTCGAAGAAGGCGCCGTTATCGAGGGAAAATGCAGTATGATGCGTGCCCGCGAAGACAGCGAGAAGAGCGTGGCCGAAAAGGAGACCGTCGAATATCAGGCGTCCTCGGCCTACACGGAAACTGCGCAGACCGAAGAGGAACGCCTTGCCGCCGCCCTTTTTGACGAAACTCCCGACGAGGAAGAAGCGGCCGAAGCTGCGGGCATTTGATCCCGGCCAGGTATCAGTTCTTTTGGTATAAATTCACCACCCGATCTTGGCGGACGTTCTACGTCTGCCTTTTTTAGTCGTATTGAAGCTAATTTTTTGAGGAGAAGAAGATAGGAATATGCTTAGCGAATTCAAACAATTCATCGCGCGCGGGAATGTCGTCGATCTCGCGATCGCTGTCGTCATCGGTGCCGCGTTCGGCGCTATCGTAAAAACTTTTACCGACGGCATCGTAATGCCCTTTGTCGGCCTTTTGACCGGCGGCATCGATTTCAAGAACAAGGTCTTCAACCTTGGCAATATGCCCGTGGATACGCCCGAGCAGATCGCCGCTGCGACGGCCGCCAAACAGCCGCTGATCCTTTACGGGCAATTCATCAACGACATAATCGTCTTCCTGATCGTGGCGTTCGTGATGTTCCTGCTCGCCAAATATGTTGTAAAGCTGGTCAAGGGCCTCGAAGCTGCGCCTGCTCCGCCCACGGCAGAAGAGACGCTGCTGACCGAGATTCGCGACATCCTAAAAGCGAAGAATTAGTTCGGCGGTCCGCCGGAAGCATCGATCGTGTGGCCGGGACGATAGATCTCGTTCGGCGTGATGAAAAGGTCGAGCGCAACGTCCATTTCGCTCGTTTCGATAGGTTCATCGAGCGGGCCCCAAAGGCAAAGCCCGGCCTTTACGCAGTCGGGCCGCACCTGCTTTAGGAACCGGTCGTAAAAGCCTTTGCCGTAGCCGACGCGATGGCCGGCACGGTCGAAGATCAGCATCGGCACAAGCACGACATCGAGCTTCTCGGGCGCGATCAGAGCGCCCGCGGCCGGTTCGCGAATGCCCCAGCGGCCTTCTGCGAGCGGCGTCTGCTCGTCGAACGCGATCCCGTCCATACCGCCCGTTCCGTGATCGACGCGCGGGGCGACGGTCGTTATCTCCGGCAGGTCGCGCCACACGCGCATATAGATCGCCGACGTATCTATCTCGTTGAATTTCGGGATCCGAATGAAGGTGTGCAGAAAGCGGACGCCATCGAGTTCGACGTTCGCAAAAAAGCGTTCGGCGATGCGGCGGCTCGCTTCGGCGACCTCGCCGGCGCTTACGCCCCTGCGGCGTTCGAGAAACTCCTTTCGCAGCTCGCTTTTGGTCATCGGGTCAGTGGCCTTCCCGCACGATCCAGCCGCCGCCAAGCACCTCTTCGGCACTGTCGATATCGTAGAAAATGGCGGCCTGGCCGGGCGTTATCGCACGCTGCGGCTCATCGAAATGCACACGCACGCGGCCATCCGGCAAAGCTCTTATGTCGGCGGCGGCAGGCTCGTGCCGATACCGCACCTTTACGCGCGCTCGTACCACTTCCGGCATTTCGTCGTACGCTATCCAGTTCACATCGCGTGCCGTGAATTCCGAACACGTAAGCTCTTCTTCATCGCCTACGATCACGCGATTCTTCGCGCGCTCTATCTGAACGACATAACGCGGCCTTTCGCTCGCGATCCCTAGGCCGCGGCGCTGGCCGATCGTGTAGCGATGAATGCCGGTGTGACGGCCGAGGACATTGCCCGCGGCATCGACGATCTCGCCTTCCGGCGGGAGTTCGTTTTCGCGGCCTTCATGCGCAAGGTATCGGTCGATGAACTCGGAATATTTCCCGTCGGGGACAAAACAGATCTCCTGCGATTCGGCCTTCTCCGCCGTGTAAAGCGAGGACGAACGGGCGACGTCGCGTGCATCGGATTTGTCCATTTCGCCAAGCGGAAAAAGGCACGCGAGAGCTGCTCCTGGGTAAGTTCCCAGAGGAAGTAGCTTTGGTCCTTGTTGCGGTCGCGGCCTCGCAGGAGCTTGTACCGCTGCGTCTCCGCGTCGAACTCTACGCGGGCGTAGTGCCCGGTCGCGACCTTCTCGCAGCCGACCGAGACGGCCATCCTGTCGAGCGAGGCGAACTTCAGCCGCGAGTTGCACGCAACGCAAGGGATAGGCGTCTCGCCCGAAAGATATGCTGCAACGAAGGGCTCGACGACATCGCGGTCGAAATCCTTCTCAAGATTCAGAACGTAGAACGGGAAGCCCAGCTTCTCCGCAACTCGACGCGCGTCGTAAACGTCGTCGAGCGAGCAGCAGCGTGACGGGAGCGGGTCGCCGTTCTCGTCCGTGTTGATCAGACGCCGCTGATCCCACAACTGCATCGTGAAGCCGATGAGTTCGTGCCCCTGCTCCTTTAATATCGCGGCCGCCGCCGAACTATCGACGCCGCCGCTCATTGCAACTGCGATCTTCATCACACACGCTCCGCCCATCGGCGAAACTCTTTATTATAAGCCCTGCGGCCGACGTGGCCGTAATCGAATGAATGTAAATATCGCGAAAAAAGTTTCACGAGGCTGTTTTCATTTTCGACGGCGAGTGGTATAGTCTCTCCTGCTATGATGATCGCCACCCGCTAAATACCTCCCAAAAAACCCTTGCGTAAGGCACTTTTTTCGCGCGCGTTTTTTGTCGTCAAAGGTGCACGGATCGCTTTTTCTTGTGGCTCGGCCCGGGAAGCTCGTAACGGGGAAAATCTCCGAACGGGCGATGCGGCCTTTTTACCGCGTAGTGCGGATCTACTTTTTTTATGTCCACTAATGTGAACGGCACGGAAGTGTCGAAACGATCTCTGTTCTCAGTTATTAGGGAGGCGATCTCGGGTTCGGATCGCGATTTTACGACCGCGCCGTTGGGCACGGCCATCTTTCTGCTCGCGGTGCCGATGATCGTCGAGATGTTCGCCGAGAGCCTTTTTGCGATCGTTGATATTTTCTTCGTTGCGCACATCGGAGCAGACGCCGTTGCAGTCGTCGGCATTACGGAATCGATGATGTTCCTCGTCTATTCGGTAGCGATCGGCATCGCGGTCGGTGCAACGGCGACCGTGGCACGACGTTTCGGCGAGGGCGACCTTGACGGCGCCGCGCGCACGGCGACGCACGCGATGTATCTCGGCCTCGCCGCATCAACGGTTCTCGGCGTGATCGGGCTGATCTTCGCCGCGGACTTTCTGAGGCTAATGGGCGCCGAGGAATCCGTCGTTGCGACCGGAACGACGTTCACGCAGATAATGCTTGGCGGCGATATGGTCGTGCTTGCGCTCTTCCTGCTGAACGCGATCTTTCGCGGAGCAGGCGATGCGGCGATCGCGATGAGGGTTCTTTGGCTTGCGAACATCCTGAACATCATCCTCGGGCCGTGCTTCATTCTGGGCCTCGGGCCGTTTCCCGAACTCGGCGTTACGGGAGCGGCGGTCGGGACGGTTATCGGCCGCTTCTGCGGCGCTCTCTATGCGGCGTACTGCCTTTTCTTCGGCGACAGACGCATCAAGATCAGGGCCGAACATTGGCGCGTCGATCGAAGTCTGCTTTGGAGGCTCGTAAAGGTCTCGGCTCCTGCCGTACTGCAATTCTTCGTGCAGACGGCAAGCTGGATCGGACTCGTCCGCGTGGTCACGGGCTTCGGGACGACGGCCGTCGCCGGCTATCAGATCGGCATCAGAATGGTGATGTTCGCACTTCTTCCGTCGATCGGGCTTGCGAATGCGGCTGCGACGCTTGTCGGGCAAAACCTCGGGGCCGGAAAGCCCGACCGCGCCGAAGAGGCCGTTTGGAAGGCCGTCTTCTACAACGTCATCGTGCAGACGGCGATCGGCATCATTTTCGTGATATTCGCGGGTTCTATCGCGTCCGTATTTACGACCGAGCCGGAAGTTCACGCCTACGCGACCGACGCCCTCCGCGTGATCGCATACGGATTCTTCTTCTACGCGGTCGGAATGGTGCTCGAGACGGCGTTCAACGGCGCAGGCGATACGATGACGCCGACATACATCGCTCTCGGCGTTTTCTGGCTCTTTGAGATACCGCTCGCGTACTTTCTTGCGTACTATCTCGAGCTCGGCGCGCACGGCGCCTTTTGGGCGATCACGATCGCCTTCTCGGTGCTCGCCGTCGTATCGGCCGCGATCTTCAAACGCGGAAAGTGGAAGCTGAAAGTGGTTTAGAGCGGATCGGTTCTCCCACGTATTTTCTTTGGCCCCGTGCCTTTGTGGTAAAACCTTCCTATGCGAAGAGAGGTGTTCCCCGACCCGAACGTTTACGACTTTCCCGAATGGGTCGAGATCGGGGAATATCTCTATCACGCGGAAGGCGTCGTTGCGTTCGGCACACCGCTCACGGTCGAGAATCTTCGCGAGGCGTATTCGAAAGGGATCTTTCCGTGGTACACGCCCGGCCTGCCGCTGCCATGGCATTCGCCCGACCCGCGCGCGATCCTCGTCTTTGACGAACTGACGATCCCACGAAGCCTCGCAAAGGCAAAGCGGCACTCCGATCTCTCCTTTACGATCGACCGGGACTTCAGCGCCGTCATCAAGGCGTGTTCGGAAAGCGAGCGGCCCGACCAGCCGGGCACTTGGATCACGCCCGAATTCATCGAGGCCTACACCGCCCTGCACAAGGCCGGGGACGCTCACAGCGTCGAGCCTGGAACGCCGCCGGCGACCTCGTCGGCGGACTCTACGGCGTCGATGCAGGCGGCGTGTTCTGCGGCGAATCTATGTTCTACCGCGAGCCGAATGCCTCAAAACTCGCCTTTCTATTCCTCGTCGAGACCTTACGCTCCCGCGGCGCCGCCTGGCTCGACATCCAGGTAATGACCCCGCACCTCCGCACCCTCGCGCCCGCGAGATCTCGCGAGGTGAGTTTCTTCGGAGATTGCAGGCTGTCCGTCAGGAGCATGAACCGATATTTGCGCACGAGGAGTAGCTTGCCTACGATCGTCGATCGGTGCTACTTTTGTCGAGCAAGATCTACCGATGAAATTCGACCAATACATCTCCCTCATCCGAGGCCTTGAGAAGAGCGCAGCTTCCAACAGAGGCTGGTATGAGATCCGCGTGATGTTGTTGACGATGCTCGGCTACGGCTACTTTTTCGGCCTGATCTTGCTCATGTTCGCGCCGATCGCGATCGTTGCGATCGGTTTTTGGTATGCGCCCGCGACTACGTGGGACCAGATTCTTTTGCTCACAAGATTGTGGTGGCTCATTGTTCCGGGCCTAACTATGTATTTTGGTTTTCTTGGAACGGCAGTCTTAGCGATCACGGCAAAGGTTCCCGATCCGGAAGGGACCGAGATACAACGGTCCGAAGCTCCTAAGTTGTTCGAGTTCGTCAACACGGCCTGCAAGGAGCTCAAGGCAAAAAAGCCAAAGAAGATACTCATTGACGACAGCTTCAATGCAGCGGTCGTCACGATGCCAAAGCTCGGTATTTTCGGCCGCAAGGTGATCCTCTTGTTGGGGTTGCCAATGATGAAAGCACTTTCGCCCGAGCAACTTAAGGCGGTTTTGGCGCACGAGATCGGACACATTTCGGGAAAGCACGGCCTGTTTACGAAATGGGCTTATCAGATGCGGGAGGCTTGGGGGCGGCTGATCGAATCACAAGAGTTAGCCGGTCACAAATTCAGCTTCCTTTATAAAAAGTTCGTTGAGTGGTACTTCCCGTATTTCACGGCCTACTCGTTCGTCCTTATGCGCGAACATGAGAGAGAGGCCGACCGTGAAGCGGTCAACTTGGTCGGCAAGACCGCACTGGGCGAAGCATTGATCCTAGTCGAAACAAAGGAAAGGTCGCTCGCGGAAGAGTTCTGGGCCGCTGTACGTGAAGAGAATATCACCAACGATAAGCCGACCCTGCAGATCTTTTCACGAATGATCGCCGCGCTTTCGGTGGAGGATCCCGACCGCTCCCGGCCGTCACTTGAAAAGGCCCTTGCTGTCCCAACGGATCTTGAAGATACTCATCCGTCGCTTGCCGACCGCCTTCGTGCGATCGGCTACTGGACGGACGGTGAGCTGCCGCCTACACCAAGGCAGGTGAAGCGGACGCGGCGGCTTTCTTCATCGGCTCTCTCGAAGAGAAGTTGGTCTCCCAATTCAATACTGCCTGGGATGAGGAGAACGCTCGAACTTGGACGCAAAGACACGAACATTTCCAGAAGACGCAGAAACGAGTAAACGAGCTGGAACAAAAGAGCCTTGCCGAAGATCTGACGATCGAAGAGCTCAACGAGATCGTCCGCTTTACTATTGAGAAGGACAGCGTCGCGGCCGCTATGCCCATTATCGAAGAGACGGTCAAACGTTTTCCGGACCAGCCCGTTGCCTTATACAACCGCGGCGGGGCCCGCCTTTCACTTGATGACGAGGCTGGACTGGCCGACCTTGAAAGGGCAGGTGAACTTGATAAGGAGCTTAAATACGATGGCTATCAGCTGGCGTTCAACTATCTCAGGAGCAAAGGCCGACTCGATGAAGCTTCCAAATATGCCGCTTTCCTCGAAGACCAACAGCAGCTCTATGTGAAAGCACAGGAGGAGCGAAACTCTGTAGAGCCCACCGACGCATTTGAAAAGCACGATCTAACGCAGGGCCTTATCGACTCTATTCCCAAAAAACTTGCCGGTTTGGAGGAGATCTCAGCGATATATGCGGCAAATAAGGTCGTTAGATACCTGCCGGAATTTCCCTTCCGAGTCGGGTTTATTGAACTCCGTAATAAACAGCGCGGCGATGCCGACGAGCAGACCATTCTCAAGATAGTCTCGGACCGTCTCAATACAGGCGAGATCCATTTCTTTGTTGTGCTCAACGGCAAATGGAAAGACCCCGAAAAGATCCTTGCAGACATGCCCGGAGCAAAGGTCTACGAGGCAAAGAGCAAAGCATAGCGATCGAGCCCGGCCGCTTTGCGTTTAATACGAGCATCCTGCGAAACCGCTTCACTGATCCTCAGAAGGCGGTGCAAGGCAAGAATGTCCGCGTTGTGTTCAGGTGGATCGTGCGACCTTGACCATACTGACAGTAAAGAGGGCGGCAAGGAGGAGATCGGTGATGGCGCCGATAAAGAATCCTCCGGCGGCCATGCGTCCGCTCAGGTAAAGGATGATGGCGGGAACTGCAAAGCCGAGCTTTTCGACGATCGCGATCGGTATCAACACGCGAAACGCGCTCGGGTCAAAGGCGACCACAAGAAACACAAGCTGAAAGGCCGTTGCCACGCCGAGAAAGCCGTAATAGAACTCGGGATGCGTTATCGCCGGCGGCGTTTCGGCCGCAACTCTGCTCTCAAGAAAGAATTGCGGCAGGAGGACAAGAAGTCCCCATACTGCCGCGCCCAAAAATGTGTACCGTGCAAATTTCATAGCGGGCGGAATCTTTTGATCGAAGTGCCGCCGATGCGGACGGTCATATCCGGGAGCCGCATACCGTTAGACGTCGAGGTTCTTGACGTCTAGGGCGTTCGTTTCGATGAAGCGGCGGCGCGGTTCGACGGCATCGCCCATCAGGACAGTGAAGAGTTCGTCGGTCTCGACGCCGTCCTCGATCTGGACTTGGAGCATCGTGCGTTTTTCGGGATCCATCGTCGTCTCCCAAAGCTGTTCGGGGTTCATCTCGCCGAGGCCCTTGTAACGCTGGATCGAAAGGTCCTTCTTTGCCGCTGTCATTATCTTTTCGAGCAGGACGGAGCGGGACTCGACCGGTTCGCTCTTGCCGTTCTCGCCGAGAATGAACGGGCCCGGAAAATCCTCTTCGAGGTCGCGTTTGAGCTCGACCGCCTTTTGGAACTCGATGTGGCTCGCAAGGTCCCAATCGATGACCTGCGTCGTACCGTTCGGATACGCGATCTCGATCTCCCAAAGGCTGTGCTCTTCGTCCTCGCGAAGCGTCGTGCTGAACCCGGCCGCGACAAGCTTCGCCTCGACCGCGGCAAGCATATCCTTGTCGGTGAAGACCTTCTTCAGGCGGATGCCGCCGGGAGCGAGCACGCCGTCCTTGCCGCCGAATGCGTCTATCAACGCGGCGGTCAATTCCGTATCGCTTCCGAGCCTGCGTGAAAGGCGCTCAGAGAAGGTGCCGAGGTCAGTCGTCTTCTCAAGAGCTGAGCTAAGCGAACGCCCTTCGATCACGCGGCCGTCCGCCGTCACCTTTACTTCGCTTGTCGCCTGCCGCATCAGGTAGCGGAACATCGCCTTTTCGTCCTTGATGTACTCTTCCTTCTTGCCTTTTTTCACCTTGTAGAGCGGCGGTTGAGCAATGTAAACAAAGCCGTTCGCGAGAAGGTCGGGCATCTGGCGATAAAAGAACGTCAGAAGGAGCGTGCGGATGTGGCTGCCGTCCACGTCGGCGTCCGTCATCAAGCAGATCTTGTGATAGCGAAGCTTTGAAACGTCGAAATCTTCCTTGCCGATGCCGGTCCCGAGCGCGGTGATCAGCGCCTTGATCTCGCCATGGCCGAGCATCTTGTCAAAACGTGCCTTTTCGACGTTCAGGATCTTGCCCTTTAGCGGCAGGACGGCCTGATTCTTTCGGTCGCGTCCCTGTTTTGCGGAACCGCCTGCAGAATCGCCCTCGACGATATAGAGTTCGCTCAGCGCCGGATCTTTCTCCTGGCAATCGGCAAGCTTGCCCGGCAGGGTCGAAGAGCCGAGTGCCGATTTACGGACGATCTCGCGTGCTTTTCGTGCGGCCTCGCGTGCGCGTGCGGCATCGACCGCCTTACCGACGATCCTTTTTGCGACAGCCGGATGCTGCTCGAAGTATTCGCCGAGTTTTTCGTTCAGGAACGATTCGACCGGGCCTTTCACGGGCGAATTCAGTTTGCCCTTTGTCTGCCCTTCGAACTGCGGCTGCGGGATCTTGACAGAGACGACGGCAACGAGGCCTTCGCGGACGTCATCGCCCGAGAGCGTCACCTTCGCGTTCTTCGTCATTCCGGAGCTTTCTGCATAGGCGTTGATGGTACGCGTCAGAGCGCCGCGAAAACCGGAGAGGTGCGTTCCGCCATCGACCGTGTTGATATTGTTCGCGAACGAGAAGATCTTTTCGTCATAGCTGTCGTTGTACTGCATCGAGATCTCGATCGACAGGTCATCGGAAACTAGTTCGAAATAAAGCGGTTCCTCGTGCAGCGGCGACTTGTTGCGGTTGAGGTGCTTTACGAATTCGGCGATGCCGCCCTTGTAGTAGAACTCGTGTTTCTTTTCCTCTTCCTCGCGTTCGTCGCGGATGATGATGCGAATGCCCTTGTTCAGGAACGCCTTTTCGCGAAGGCGCTCGGAGAGCTTGTCAAAACTGTAAACCGTCGCTTCAAAGATCTCGCCATCGGGCTTGAAGGTGACCTTCGTGCCGCGTTTCTTGGTCTTTCCTGTTTCGGCAAGAGGCGCCTGCGGGAAACCGACCTTGTATTCCTGCTCGTATGTGCTGCCGTCGCGCCAGATCTCGAGCTTCAGCCATTCGGAAAGGAAGTTCACGCAGGAGACGCCGACGCCGTGCAATCCGCCGGAGACCTTGTAGGAATTCGAATCGAACTTTCCGCCCGCGTGAAGCACGGTCATCACGACCTCGGCCGCCGAACGGCCTTCCTGCTTGTGCATCCCGACCGGAATGCCGCGTCCGTTATCGACGACCGTGATCGAGTTGTCCATATGGATCGTTACCTCGATCGTGTCGCAATAGCCTGCGAGAGCCTCGTCCACCGAGTTATCGACGACCTCATACACAAGGTGATGAAGCCCGAGCTCTCCGGTCGAACCGATGTACATCGCCGGGCGTTTTCGGACCGCATCGCGGCCCTCAAGCACAGTTATCGAATCTGCAGTATATTCTGTCTTTGCCTTTGCCAATGAATTAACCTCTAAAGCGAGCTCTAAGTAGTGTATCTAAACAAGTTATGCGTGTTTTTGCCTTGAGCGGGCGATGCCTCTATCGGGAGGAGAAACACTTTTAGCCTTCAAGTCATTATTTTAGCACTTTTTGGCCGTAAAACACAGCCAAAAACAACGCCGGGAGCTCCATCTTATCGAGCTTTTGCAGTGCCGCCGGAGACGAAAAAAAACGCGTGCTCCGGCCCCAAAACGCTCGACGAGGCTCTCTTTTGACGTCGTAACGAAGGTCTGCGTCTTCCCGGCGAGGAAATCGAGCAGGTGGGCGATCCGAGCGTAATCAAGTTCCGCATCGATATCGTCGATCAGGAAGAGCGGATACTCGCCCCGCGTCGCCTCAAAAACGGCGACCTCGGCAAGCAGCAAGATCAGAAGAGCGCTTCTCTGTTGGCCGGCCGAACCGAATTTTCGCAGGTCGCGGCCGTCGAACGTAATATCGAGGTCGTCGCGGTGCGGCCCAACGAGCGCGTGTCCGGCGATCAGTTCGGCCTGCACGCGCAAATGCAGACGCTCGCGGATGAGTTCGGCGTACGCGGTAAGATCGCCCTTGCCTTCAAGCGAGGACGCGTACCGGATCGCGACCTCTTCGCGGCCAAAGAGCTTCCGTTCGAGGACCTCATTCAGACGCTCGATAAATCGCACGCGAGCCTTGTGAATATGCGTCGCAAGCCGCGCAAGCTGGTCATTCCAGGGCTCAAGAAGTTCGGCCGTCTTCTCGACGGTCCAGCCTTCGTCGCGTGCGGTTTGCAGGAGCGAGCTTTTCTGACGGATCACCCGCGAATAGTCCGCCGCCGTCTGCACAAATGGCGGATGAAGCCCGGTAATTCCGGCATCGAGGAATCGCCTGCGTGCTTCTGGCGTTCCGCGCACGATGTCGAGTTCATCGGCCGTGAATCTCACCGCGAAAAGATGGCCGAGGTAACGCGCCGCAGTTTCCTTTTTGTCGTTGATCGTCAAGATCTTTGTGCTGCCGTCGATCGCGACCTGCAATTTTCGCGTGAGCTCGGGCGATTCGGCGACCCGGCCCGAGACGATCGCGAGCCGCTCGTCGAATCTGACAGTCTCGGCGAGCTTTGACGTCCGAAAGGAGCGCGTCGTCGCCAGCAGGCCGATCGCCTCGAGCCAGTTCGTCTTCCCCTCGCCGTTCGCACCAAAAAGCACATTGAGCCCGTCGGCGAAAGTGAGTTCACCGCTCAAATTCCTGAAATTTGAAGCATTTATGGACTTTAGCCGCATTACCGAGCGAAGAATCGAGTTTAGCACGCCGAAGCGCGAGTGTCCGCACAGGATGGGCCAATGGTTTTCTGGAGGATCTGCAGCGTTAAAACTTTTTTAATACTATGGGGTTTATCCCCACGGCGCTCAGCTTTGAGCCTGCCGATCTCGCCCTGCGAAGCGGTCCCGAAAATGCATAAATTTCTGCTCATTGCAACATTCCTTGCCGCACTATGCATCCCCGCGGCCGCGCAGAACAAACTCACCGTCGGCACCGAAGCTCCCGGCTTTTCCGCCGCGGCGCTCGACGGCACGCAGTTCGAACTTGCCTCAGCCCGAGGAAAGGTCGTGCTCGTAACATTCTGGTCAACACGCTGCGCGATATGCCAAAGCGAGATCCCGAAGCTGAACGGCCTGCGGGCCCGTTTCGTCGGGAAGAATGTCGAGTTCCTCGCCCTTTCGATGGAACCGGCTGGCCGCATCGATCAGTTCTTAAAGAAGCACCGTTTCGATTTTCGCATCCTTTCGGACAGCTTCGACGTCGTGCTTAAATACGCCGACCGTGACAAAGCGGGAAATATCGAGATGGGCTTTCCTGCCTATTTCCTAATTGACTCACAGGGCAAGATCGCCTTCAAGGACAGCGGTTGGGATCACACCGCTGACATCGAGACGAAGATCAATTCCCTCCTTTCGCTGCAGAATACCGCCGCCGCTCAGTAGAGAGACACCAACATCCACGTTCAGTTTCGAATCAGTCGCCCGGCCGCGGATCGGCCTAGCTTTTTTCGCGCTTGTTGCGATATATTCTTAACTTCCCGCTCTTTGCGGAGAGGTAGCCTAATTGGTAAGGCAGTAGTCTTGAAAACTACCGCGGGAAACCGCTTGCAGGTTCGAGTCCTGTCCTCTCCGCCACTCGCTTCTCATCACGGCACACATCGCGCAATGCTTGCCCGTTCGAATGTTTTCGCCTAAACTCTCATATGAATGAATACTCATTCACCCACCTGAGGTCATTATGGCGCGAGCAGCTAGGCAAACAGCAAAGAACGGAGTTTCTGACAAACGCGAGGCGATCCTGCGCGCCGGGATAAAGGTATTCGCGGCCAAGGGATTCTTCAATTCGAAGGTCGCGGACGTCGCGGCCGAAGCGGGCGTAGCCGACGGAACGGTCTATCTATATTTCAAGGGAAAGGACGACATCCTTCATTCGATCTTTGACCGAGCAATGGCGGAGTTCATTGCCGAAGGGCGACGCGAGCTAGAGAATATCGACGATCCCGTTCGTCAGATCGCGAAGATCGCCGAGGTTCATCTTTCGCGGCTCGGCGCAGATCGAGCTCTTGCGGTCGTATTCCAGATAGAGCTTCGCGGCTCGACGAAGTTTATGGAGGAATTCTCGGCGGCGGCCTTTGCCGAGTATCTCGAGATCATTCGCAAGACGATCGAAGCGGGCCAGAAGCGCGGCGTCTTTCGCTCGGACGTAAAGCCTGTTCTCGCGGCGAAGATGTTCTACGGCGCGCTCGACGAGATGGTCACGAACTGGATCTTGTCGAAAAAGGCCTATCCGCTCGAACCGCTTGCAGGCGAGGTCGTGAAAGTTTTTGTCGGAGGACTCAAAGCTCAATGAAAGCTGCCCCGCACAGCTATCGTATCGAGAGATCTATGCCGGAACATCGCGGCGAACCGCTTTTTGCGAATGAACCCGCGACCTTGCCGGCGCTCTTTCTCTACGCGGCCGAGAAATTCGACCGCAGCGACGCTCTCAATTACAAACGCGACGGCAAGTGGCATCACATCTCGTCAAAAGAGGTCGTTCGACGCTCGGAGAACATCGCGCTCGGGCTTCACGCTCTTGGCATAAAGAAAGGCGAACGCGTCGCCATCTTCGCGCCGAATTCGCCCGAATGGACGCTCGCTGATGCAGGTTGTCAGTTCGCGGGTATCATCGACGTGCCGATCTACCCGACGCTCTCGCCCGCACAGGTGCAGTACATCCTGCGGGATTCGTCGTCGAGGGTGCTTTTTGTCGATACGCCCGAAGCATACGAAAGGGTTCGCGCGGCCGCAGAAGATTGCGAGGCTCTTGAGCACATCATTTTCTTTGGCGTAGCGGACGACGCGGCAAATTCCATTTCGCTTGGCGAGCTTGAACAGAGCGGCGGAACGCTTCGGGCCGAGCGGCCGGAGCTCATCGCCGAGCTTGCCAACGCCGTCGAACCCGAAGATATCGCGACGCTCATCTACACAAGCGGCACGACCGGCGAACCGAAAGGCGTGATGCTGTCGCACACGAATCTGATCTCGAACGCGATCGACGCAAGCAACCAGGTCGGCTTCTCGTCCGCGGACACGTGCCTTTCCGTACTGCCGCTCTCGCACGTTTTCGAGCGGACGGGAATGTACCTGTACTTTGTGAACGGCATGGCCGTCTATTGCGCGGAATCGGTCGAGAAGGTTCCCGACAACCTGAAAGAGATCCGCCCGACGATAATCCTCGGCGTGCCGCGCATCTTCGAGAAGGTCTTCGAGAAGGCACGACTGAAGGCGGCACGGTCGAGCACCGTGCTTGCGCGCATTTTTGATTTTGCTATCGACTCCGCAAAGCGATATGCGATCGGCCTTGAGGCCGGAGACCTTTCGGCCGGCGTGAAACTGCGGCATAAGATCGCAGATAGGCTCGTGCTGCGAAAGCTGCGGGATGTTTTCGGCGGCCGCCTGCGTTACTGCATCACGGGCGGCGCCGCGCTTGCCGACGAAATATATCTGATCTTTACGGGTGCGGGCCTCGCGATCATGCAGGGTTACGGAATGACAGAAACATCGCCCGTGATCTCGGCGAACAGCCCTGCCTCGAAGCGCCTCGGTTCGGTCGGCGTTCCCATCCGAAATGCCGAGGTACGCATCGCCGCCGACGGCGAGATCGAGGTGCGCTCGCCCGGCGTTATGCGCGGATATTTCAACAAGCCCGAAGCGACGGCCGAGCCTTCACCTCGGACGGCTGGCTTCGCACGGGCGATATCGGCCGCATCGACGAGGACGGATTCCTTTTCATTACCGACCGCAAGAAGGAGCTTTTCAAGACCTCGGGCGGCAAGTACATAGCGCCTTCGCCGATCGAGCAAATGATACGTTCTTCGCGTTTCGTTAGTCAGGTCGTGTTGGTCGGGAACGAACGCAAGTTTCCCGCGGCGCTCATCGTGCCGAATTTCGAGATGCTCGCCTCATACGCAGAACTCAAAGGGCTCGACCTCAAAACGCCCGCAGAACTCTGCAAGAGCGAGCGCATTCACGACCTTCTCGAACGACAGGTCGCCGAGGCGACCGAAGGCCTTTCGCAGTTCGAGCGCGTCAAGAAGATCGCTCTCCTTGAACGCGAACTAACGGTCGAGAGCGGCGAGCTTACGCCGACGCTGAAGGTTAAACGCAGGGTCGTCGATGAGAATTATCGCGATGTGATCGACAGCCTGTATTCCCAAAAGGATCAATAAAGAACGCGAGTGCCGAGCCCGTTGCCGACGCTTGAAAGAGCCGTGCGGCTTGCACCTGTCACAATATCGAGGATCGTCTGCGCGATGCTCTTCTTGTTCTTATCGACCTCGACGATGTCATACGGTTGGAGCATCACGTCCTTTTGTTCGCCTTTTTTGATCAGGTCGTAATTGGCCGAGATGATCTCGCGGTCTTTCGAGCCGGGCTTTAGGCGATAGATCTTTATGTCCTTCGTCTTTGCCTCGCGGCGGACGCCGCCGATCTTTGCGATCGCCTCGGTGAGCGAAAGGCCGCCTTCTTTGAGGAAAATTCCCTGCGGCTGGACGACCTCGCCCGTGATGTAAACTGGCGGCGCTTTCTGAACGACGATCACGTCGCCTGGATAGATGATCGGATTCGCTTCATCAAGGCCCTGCTTGATCTCATTCAGGCTGAAGACGCGCGACGGCACATCGCCGGGGTCACCTGTCATACTCTTCCAATTCGCATCCTCATCGCGCGACTTTTCGCACAAGGGCGGCTGCGTCCGAAAGACCTGGACGGTCCCGCCTGCCTGTTCGGTGACATCGCCCGAGAACGCGATCAACTCGAGCAGCGTCGCCTTTCGCATAAGGACGACCTGCTGCGGCGTTCGCACCTCGCCGTAGATAGTTGCGGGCGGACGGCTTTTCCGCTCCGTAACGCGAAGGCTCAACTGCGGATTTCTGAGGTATTTTGCGAGAAGGTCGTTGACCTCCTTTCGCAAGCCGCGTTCCGACTGGCATTTCGCGATGACAGGCGCCTCCGAGAACGGTACTTGTATCTGCCCGTTCTCATCGACGGTCGCGACGAAATCGAACTGCGGCTCGCCCAGGACCTTGCCCGTTATCTCGTCGCCCGGGCCGATAAGATAGGCTTGTTCATCGGCTTGAGGCGGCTTCGGCGTCTGCGCAAAGGCCGCAAGGGCAAGCAACACGATCACAAAAACGGCAGATAATACTTTCATCTTTCTAAAACGGCTCCAAGAACAATGACAGTTTTTGAGCATAACGCATGACGGCGGAATTGGACAATGCTTTTCGGACGTGTTCGCACGCGGCAAGCGGCGCGTGGTAACCTGTTTGACAGTACTGCTTTTGCAGGTTAATTTCCCATTTACCGCCCAATTTCGCAGTTTTTTGCCCGTGATCTGGCGGCCCGCATGAGCGACAAGATGAAGAAAGCGGAACTCGAAAGCTCCAATTTTTGGTTTCTGCGGCGTCCGGCCCAATTTTTGGCGGACGTGTTCGTGCTCTGTGCTGCCTTCTTCATCGCATATCTGCCCGCGATCAATATGCGGCTCGGCGAATTCTATGTCGATACCGCACTGCGTCAGCTTCCGCTTGTCGTGCTGGTTCAGCTCTCGTCGCTTTTCCTTGTCGGAGCCTATTCGCTCATCTGGCGTTACGTAAGCATCGAGGACATCAAGGTTTTCATAAAAGCGGCCGCGATCTCGCTCATCTTCCTGCTTCTGCTCAGGTTCTTATTGAGTTTTGCCGATTTCGACCTTTGGCAGATACCGGTCTCGGTCATCCTGATCGATTCGATGATCGGTTTCGGTGGTTTGTTGGCTCTAAGGATCCTTCGCCGCTTCTTTTATGAGCTTAACGAGAAGAATCACCTGACCGCCGGCCGCAAGCGCGGAAAGCGAAAGCCGACACTCGTCGTCGGCGCCGGGCGAATGGGCGCAACGCTCGTCAAAGAGATACAGGGCCGTGCGGATTCCGACTTCGACGTTCGCGGTTTTGTTGACGACGACGCACGCAAGGTCGGCGGCAGCGTCAATCGCGTAAAGGTGATCGGCGGCACCGATATGCTGGCGAAGCTCGTGCATGAACTCGACATCCAGCAGGTCGTGCTTGCGATCGACCACGCGAACGGCAAGGACATCCGCCGTATAATGAACATCTGCTCGTCGATCCCCGTAAAGGCACAGATAATCCCGAGCCTTGATGAGATCGCACACGGACGCGTGAACGTGACGCGCCTTCGCGACGTCGAGATCGAGGACCTTCTCGGCCGCGAACCCGTCGAGCTTGACGACAAGAATCTCAACGACCTGCTTTCGGGCCGCACCGTGATGGTCACGGGCGCCGGCGGCTCGATCGGCTCGGAACTCGTTCGGCAGATCAGCAACTATCACCCGAAGAAGGTGCTGCTCGTAGAGCGTTCGGAATATATGCTCTTTGAGATCGACCGCGAGATCGAAAAGGCCTTCGACGATCTTGAATTCGTTCCGCTCATTGCCGATATTTCCGACGAACCGCGAATGCGTGAGATCTTCGAGGCGTACGGTCCGGAGGTCATCTTTCACGCGGCGGCACATAAGCACGTGCCGCTGATGGAGCAGAATCCGATCGAGGCGATCAAGAACAACGTGATTGCGACGCGGCTCGTTGGTTCGCTCGCGGGCGAGTTCGGGGCGAAGGCTTTTGTGATGATCTCGACGGACAAGGCCGTGAACCCGACATCCGTGATGGGGGCTTCCAAACGCATCGCGGAGATCGTCATACAGGATCTCAATCAGGCGTACGCGACGAAATTCGTCGCCGTTAGATTCGGGAACGTCCTCGGCTCGGCGGGCTCGGTCGTGCCGATCTTCCGCGAACAGATCGAGAAGGGCGAGCCGATCACGGTAACGCATCCCGAAATGACGCGTTATTTTATGACGATCCCCGAGGCGTCGCAGCTTGTGCTTCAGGCCGGCGCGCTCGCGGTTGACGGCGGCGAGATCTTCATCCTCGATATGGGCCGGCCGGTCAAGATACTAGACCTCGCCGAAGATATGATCCGGCTTTCGGGCCTCGTGCCGTACGAGGATATCGACATTCGTTTTACGGGCATCCGCGACGGTGAAAAACTCTTCGAGGAACTTGAGATCACGGGCGAGAATCTCCTCAAGACACGGCATCCGAAGATCTTCATCGGCAAGATCGCGGAATTCTCCCGTATGCAGGTGGCAAATATCGTTGATGAGTTCACGGCCGCCGTGGCTGCGAATGACGGAGCGCGCGTCCGCACCGCATTTAACGAGTTCCTCCCCGAGGCGACCGTCCGGCAGGCCGTTCCTCCGACGGCAAAAGATACGTCCGAGGCAGGCGAACTTGGCACCAAGGCCGAATTGAAACTCACAGAAAAGCTTACTTAAAAAAGACCGCGAAAATGGCAATTCTTATCACCGGCGGAGCCGGCTACATCGGCAGCGTGACCGTTGAACTCCTCGAGGCCGAAGGCCTCACGCCCGTCGTTGTCGATAATCTTAGCCGCGGGTACCGCGAAGCCGTCCCCGATCACGTGCCGTTCTATCTCGGCAACATTGGCGACCGCGCGTTGATCCGCCGCATACTCGATGAGCAGCCGATCACCGCCTGTATGCACTTTTCCGCGTTCGCATACGTCGGCGAATCTGTCGAGAGGCCGCAGGATTATTTCCAGAACAATTTCGTCGAGACGTCCGCCCTCGTCGATGAGCTGATCGCGGCCGACGTGAAGCAGTTCGTCTTTTCTTCGACGTGCGCGACATACGGCGAACCGCGCACCGTTCCGATCGACGAGAACCACGAGCAGCACCCGACGAATCCTTACGGATGGTCAAAGCTATTCGTTGAGCGGATGTTGTCGGCCTACGACGCGGCCTACGGCCTGCGGTTCGTCGCCCTTCGATATTTCAACGCCGCCGGCGCCACCAAGGCCTGCCGCGAACGGCACGACCCCGAAACTCACCTCATCCCGCTTGCTCTGAAAGCCGCCGCCGGCGAGATACCCGAACTTCTCCTTTTCGGCGATGATTACCCGACGCCGGACGGCACCGCCATCCGCGATTACATTCACGTCAGCGACCTCGCAAGGGCGCACATCCTCGCGTTTCGCATCTTGAAAAAGGCGGCGAAAGCGAATTCATAAACCTCGGCAACGGCGACGGATACTCGGTACGCGAGGTCATCGACACGGTCTCGCGCGTCGTCGGTAAGGACGTTCCCGTGCGCGTTGCTCCACGCCGTGCGGGCGACCCTTCGCAGCTCATCGCCGATGCCGCCAAGGCAAAGCGCGTCCTCGGCTGGCAGCCGGAATTCCCCGGCCTCGAATCCATCATCCGCTCAGCCTGGGAACTCAGCCGTCAATGAATCCATAACCCAACCCGTCGGCAGGATGAACTGTCAGAACCGCCTGCGTAAGCGGGCGGCCGGCTGCCGATCTTTGCGTACTTTGCGGATGCTTTGCGTTCTTTGCGTTTTCTCCTGCAAGGCTAAACGCGAAGTCCGCAAAGGAAGCCCACGCAAAGTCCGCAAAGAAAGAACTTGTTGCTCGAACTTAGCACGCGGAACTCCTGTCAGTACGGCCTGAGTGGACCGCCAGTTTTTTTATCACAGAGATCACAGAGGCCGCAGAACCTCAAGAGCGAGCAAAAGATCTGTCAGCCGAGCAGATCACCCACCAAATAACTATTAACTACTAATTAATAGTTAATAATTAGCCTCGGTATTTTCGAAGCCCCTCGTTTGGTTGTAGATTGCGAATTGTCCGCTGACTCGATTTGAACAATGCGTTCTTGCCACGTGCTTCGCTTCTTGCACCGCCTTTCGTGCGTTTTGCTATCATACTTGTATGCCTGAGCCGACGCCGACACGTCAACGCATCTCTCGAAAAGCTGCATCATTTACCGAATCCGTGATCCGTGAGATCACCCGCGAGGCGTTGAAATACGGCGCGGTGAACCTCGGCCAGGGCTTCCCCGATTGGGAAACGCCTAAGGACATCAAGCAGGCGGCGATCGACGCCATCCTTGCCGACCACAATCAATACGCCGTCACTTGGGGCGTCAAAGAATTTCGCGAGGCCATTGCGAAGAAAACGATGTCGTATCTTGGGCTCGACATCGACCCCGAAAGCGAGATCACCGTTACGTGCGGCTCGACCGAAGGGATGATCGCGGCGATGATGGCGACGGTCGATGCGGGCGATGAGGTCGTAGTCTTCGAACCGTTCTATGAGAACTACGCGCCGGACGCGATCCTATCGGACGCAACGCCGCTTTACGTTCCGCTTTACCGCACCGAGAACGGCTTCGTTTTCGATAAGGAACAGCTTGCCGCGGCCTTCAATTCGCGTACGCGGGCAATGATCCTCTGCCATCCGAATAACCCGACGGGAAAGGTCTTCACGCGCGACGAGCTCGAATTCATCGCCGACCTATGCCGCGAGCACAACGTCTATTGCTTCACGGACGAGATCTACGAGCACATCATCTACGGCGTCGATGAGAACGATCCGACGACGCACACATCGATCGCGACGCTGCCGGGAATGCGTGAACGCACCGTCATCGTGAATTCGCTTTCGAAAACCTACTCGGTCACGGGTTGGCGCGTCGGCTACTGCATCGCTCCTGCGGATCTTACGTCGGCGATACGCAAGGTGCACGATTTCCTGACCGTCGGGGCCGCGAATCCGCTGCAGCGCGCCGGTGCATACGCGCTTGGGCTGCCTGCGGAATATTACACCTCGCTTCAAAAGGAATATCGCCGCAAACGCGACATTCTCGTCCCGGCGCTCAAAGACGCGGGTTTTAAATGCGCCTATCCCGAAGGCGCTTATTACGTGATGGCCGATATCTCGAATTTTGGGTTCAAGAATGATGTAGAGTTCATCGGGCACCTTGTCCGCGAAATAGGTGTTGCGGCCGTGCCCGGTTCGTCCTTTTACAGCGACGGATCAAAAGGCTCGCAGCTTGTCCGATTCTGCTTCTGCAAAAAGGACGAAACCCTCGACGCCGCCGTCGAACGGCTCGCGAAATTGCGAATAGGATAAGACCTGTCCTCAGCGCCTTTCCGGTCCTGCCCCGTAAACGATCGGCTTCTATCTGATGTCGTTTTTGTAATAAACCAATCTCGTTTGTCCAGATGCTATTAGAAAAAGCTTGACAAAGCTGTTGGGGGGGCATACTCTGGAAATCGGAACTCTTATTCACTCAATTCCTCCCATGCTTTTGTCCTGACAGGGACTTTTCTCATTTAGCATGGAGGCGAAATGGTACGACAAAAACTCACCCTCACTCGGCGGCAATATCTACTCGCAGGATTGATCTTTTCAACAGTTTTGATTCTTTGTGCTTTTGCGACAGATTTCGTAGGGGCCGCATCTTCAACTGCCACAATCACCTCGACATTGGAAAAAACCCGATCTGGCGGTGATCCCGCGTTGGAGCCGAGTCCCACGCCAACTCCGGAAGTTCTCCACAAACTCGTCGGATCATACTACCTAACAAACGAAAATATAAAAATATAGATGCGAAGTTGCTTTTGAATAACAAAGGAAACGAACCGCTTGAAGTGCGGCCGACCCTATTCAACAATAATGGCCTTGAGTTTACCCCTAATCCTGTTGTTGTCGCACCGCAGTCCTTCCGATTAATTAACCTAAACGATTGGGCCACCCTAGCAGGCGACAGTTTTAAGGCAGGAAATATTAGGCTTCTCCATTTTGGGAAGGATCTTGTCTTGGGCGCACAAATATACTTAACGGATCATGCCCGAAGCCTCACATACGAAGAGAAGTTGGCAGAGCTTGGCAAGTTTGACTCTCGCGTACAGGAAGCAGTTTGGTGGATGCCGTCGAGAGACGCAGAAGTTCGAGTTGTGCTGACCAATACGTCCGATGAGCCGCTCTCCCTAGTCGGAAGGCTGGGAAGGAAGCCTGACATTGTCAGTAACGAGGGTTTTCTACAGCTTGCGCCGCACGCAACGAGGATCATCGACTTTCAGAATGACTTTCCGGGAAGTGCTCCTTTTCTAAATTCCGAAGTTATTTCACTATCAATAGAGCATTCAGGGCCTAGCGATGCTCTAATGGCACGAGCTTTAGTTTACGAAAGGGCAAAAGGCTATTCTAATGCGGTGCAGTTTACGAATCCGATCCGAGGCAGATCGAGCGAGTATCAAGGCGTTGGCTTCCAGATAGAAGATATCCTGGGATCGCCGATGAGGCCTGTTATAGTTGCAAAAAAATGTTGGTCCCGGAACAGCGATAGTTTCGATGCGAGTTCCCTACACTCGAGTAGACGGTACTCGCGGTAATATCGTCTTGACCCCGGAGCAGCTTGGTCCCGGTGAAATGCGTTTGCTGAACGTTCAAAGGATCATTCAACGGTCGCATCAGGAGCAGATCGCGGTTGCAAGTCTTGAGGTTACATACGACACCGCGGCGGGCAGTGTTCTTGTGAACGCGCATTCCATCAGCAATGACCATGATCAGGTCTTCCGAGTGCCGATGTGGGATCCTTTAGCTCAACGCAGCCCGACCGGCGGATATCCATGGCGGCTCGAAGGCACCTCTATCACGAAAACATACATCAAAAACATTACAGACACCGAAGAGGACTATGTAGCCTTTCTCGTGTGGCAAACTGGTGGAATGTATATGTTGGGCCGAAAGAGCATTGCTCCTCACGAGACGGTAAACATTGACGTAAAGCGCCTCCGCGACGAGCAGGTTCCCGATGAGAACGGACAAACGATCCCGCTAAACATTTCTAGTGGACAGTTGCAGTGGACCTTACTGCGAAAGGACTCCTTCCCCGATGAGGATGCGCGGGCGAATCTCTCGCTATTGGGGCGGTCGGAACAAGTAGATATCGCGAACGGCATAGCAACAAACTATTCCTGTCAGAACTGCTGCGTTGGAGACCACGTTGGAGGATATGTATCGCCAAGTACGCTCGAGATAGAATACGGACAATCCGCGAGCTTTCAAGCGTACGAAATGGCAGAAACGTGCTACGGCTTTCCGTATGTTTACCCGACCGGAGCAAGCTGGACCAGTTCAAATGCCGGAATGGGGCAGGTAAGCGGCGGGTCGATCACTCCGCAAGCCGCAGGGCAAACAAATATCTCCGCTTCCTGGCAAACCCAAAATTCGTTTGTAGAGCCGTGTCCGCCCGGAGGCGGCGGGCCAATGTTTTCTTTCAATGCAATAGCGGCTATCTGCAGCAGTTCTCGCTTAGGCGGACCGAGAATAGACGAAGAACAGTTCACGGAAACGGCACCGAGTAACGCTCTGCTCATCCCGGAGTGCGGCGAGTGTCAAACCCATATGTTTACAACCTCCCCGCCAGCCGCAACGCTAACAGTCAAACCAAAGGTGCGGATAACTAGCCCTAGCAGCGTGAATGACGGACAGAGTAATATTACTTTTTCAGCATCGGTCGAGGGTGGAACGCCTACTTCCTACCAATGGACCGCAGAATGGCCGAGCGGAGCCGGGAATAGTCCCGGTGTGACTTTTGGGTCGCCAACTGCCGGCTCCACAAGTGCGAATGCTCATTGGTTCGCAAGTCCGAACAACGCCTGTTCGGCTTCGAGAAACAGCACCTACAAGGTAAAGGTCACCGTAACAGTTAGCGGGCAGTCAGCGGATAATGAGAAAGACTATACCGTAAAGGTACCTTGGGATCCTGCGGGAGTCACTACAGCCACACCAACGATAACCGGCGGTCCAGTTATCGGATTCGACAGGACGAGCGGGGTGTGGCGCGTGACAAGTATCGGGACGCTCGCATACGTTTCGAATGTGTCAAAGACAATCAACGTTCCGAATTCCAGCCAGTTTTATTCGAAAACGGATGTTCACGAGAGTAAGCATGTTCAGCAGTGGGATGTCACCGGGTTGAGGGGGCAGTATTACGATCCGGCCACATTCTACGCCCGAATTCGCAATTTTACGGCGCCTACTTCGCAAGCATTAATACAAATGCTTGAAGCCGAGCTGAGTACGTTCTTAAGAGAGGCTAGACGGTCTGCCGATCGCAAGTGCAACCAAGCTGAGATCGAGGCTTTTGGGGTTTCGGATCCTCTTAGCCCTCAATACATTTATCAAATATGCGGCCGTACCACCTTTCCCAATTGTTGATAACACGAGGCTACCGAGATGGGTAAAATTTTATATTTTGTTGTATTCGCACTTGCCGTGTTCGCCGGTGGAACGTTTCGGCTCGGAGGATGGGGGGCAACAAACGGCTCGACTGAAAAGGTTGATCCGAGCGGAAAGGTGGTTGCATACTCATCTACCGCAACTTTTGCGAATGACGCCAGTCCCTTTTATGCGATTGCAAAGAGCGAGGAACAATCGATCTACAAATACATCTCGAATAGTGACTACGTGGTCACCGCGAAGCTCATAAAGACCGATGTCATAGGCAAGGTGCACAAGAAGGCAGAACTTGACCTTAGCGACTATGTTGCCGCGTGGATCTATACATTCAAGGTGGAAAAGCTCTTGTTTACGCGAGAAAATTCTTCGGATACAACTCTCGCGGATAGGCAACTAGAGACATTTAAAATGATCGCCAGAAATGGGGACATTCGCGAAATGTATGATGACGGAGACAAGTTCTTGTTTTTCCTGAAGAAAATACCTGCGGATGATCCGGAGTTTGGCGGTCTCGAAATAGATAAGGGTCAGACATATTACCGTGTATATCGCGGGGCGCAGGGAGAGTCTATATTTCCTGGGCCGGGCGATCCTATGCACGGAAAGAACGCAGTTGGACGTATTGACGTCTCGAACGCAAACTGGGCCGTATTGATCGAACAAATAAAGACGCTATGCCAGGCTCTGAGTGCAGGCAGCAAGGAGACGGTGTTGATCAACCTGCGCAAGCTGGCAGATTCGACCAACGACGACGTTGTCAAGGAAAATGCATTGTTTGCGATCCAAGACTTGCAGAAGCGGACTAATTCCCCTGCTCCTTGATCGCCACCTCTTTGGCGAGTTCGTTAGCGCGATGGCTGTAGTCGCGGGCGCGTTCCATCGTGTCGAGATATTTGTCGCTTAGTTCCTTAAAATCCACCTTTACCTTGTCGCGTTTCGCCGTGTCTTTCGGGTCGAAATTCTCTTTGAGGATCTTTGCGGCCTGCCGATAGAATTCGAACGCTTCGCCCTCTAATTTCAGGCTCTGTTCCTTTAGCCGCAGGTACTCGCGATAATCCTCGTTTATCGCCATTTCCTGCGCTTTCTGGATCTTGTCGATGGCGTCGTTCGCGCAGCTTGAGCCGTCGTTGATGATCTGTTCGACCTCGCGTGCGATACGTTTTGCGGCCTCGGTATCGTTCGCCTCCATCGCCTTTTTGATCTCGAGGCGTTTCCCTTCGTTCTGGTCGTAAAGGATCTTTATCTTGGTAAGGTCCTGGTTTGCCTGCGCGACGAGTTCGGCGGCCTGGGCAGTTTGGTCGGCCGGGCCGAAGATCCCCGGCCCCGAGGAATTCGAAGAGCTCTTGCAGGACGCGGCAATTCCCGCCGCCGAGATGGCCGCAAAGAGCAATGCCGTTCTGAACATCCTTTGCATCTAAAAGAGCCTGAAATCCGGGTTATTCTTCCTACGCCAGATGAATCCGTCGAGCACGTAATGCGTCAATTGCGGCACGGCAAGCAGCGGCACCACAACGGTGCGAATGTTGCGCGTCCAGTCCCAATCGGAGCCGAAAAGCCACTGCTTCTCGTGCCAGACGCCGCGATGCCAGAACAATTCTTCGATATACGCGATCGCCCAGAGCGTTGCAAGGAAAAAGATCCAGTTCGACGAGAGCGTTCGATAAAGGCGGCCGCTCGTTTCGCGACGGAACCGCGCATAGAAGTATATCAACGCGAAGTAAGGCACGCCGTGAATGACGACGTTCGTCACCGTGAACGCATAATCCGAGTTGAAATAAACGATGCCGACGTACCAGCAGACGGCGGTAGTCGCGACGATGATGTCCTTGCCGATATTCAAGAAACCGTCAGCGAAATATTGATAGATCGACTTTGCGAAGTACGTCGTCAACGCCGCGACGTAAAGCACAAAAAAGATCCGTTCGAGGAACGCCGGGAACGCCTCGAAATCCCCGGGCACGAACCATTCGAAATTTCGCGGCAGATTCGTGCACCAATAGACGATCGGGTAAACGCTCGCAAGATACACCGCCGCCGCATCGATCCACCACGTAACGCGGCCCGTCTCGCCGAGCTTTCTGCGGTAGAGGTTCACCCAGCCGAATTGCTGCCGGACAAAATGAAAGACGGCGACCGCGGCAAGCACCTTCCAAAAAAGAAGCTCTCCCTCGGAATAGAGAGCAACGCCGATCGCGTAACCGCCGATCGGCACAAGCGTGTAAAGCCAGATGCGGCGTTTTACTTCCGCAATGTCAAAATAGACGCGGAACGAAGTTGACCAAACGTGCGCAACGTCAATAAGAAGCACCGCCGAGATCCACGTCCAGTCCGGCGTTTCCGCGTTCAGGATGCCGAGCTGCCAACCGACGGCAAGCAGCAGCAAAGACGCGACCGCGCTTCCCAGAAAGACCGAAAGGTCGATCTCGCGTGAGAAGAGCCAGTATTTTGGCCTTGAAAGGGTCGCGTCCATCGTGATCTCGCTATTTTGCTATCGCATCTGCCGCACGCAGCCCGTGATAGAACGCCTCTTCGAAAAGCGCGACGCCGCCAAGGTCCGTGTGTGCAAAGTGAATGTTGCGGTAAGGTTCCATCGCCTTTTGACGCACGCCGCTCCAAATGAAATTCGGCTGCGGGCTGATCATCGCGTGCCCCCAACGCATAACGTCCAGCCGCGTCGTAAGGTCGCGAATATCGCGGTGCGCTCGCTCCAGATCGCTTAGGCAAACTTCCGCGATCTGGTCGCGGTCGTAGTTAAAGAGCGTTGTCCGCGCATCCTTTTCGGCGCACATCGGATAGTAGTACGTCAGAATGGCCGGCCCGTAATCGATGCCTTTCTGGTGCGTCGCGTTCACGTATCCTAGCGACGGGCTTTCATAAAGAACATTGTCCCACGCGAGCGGAAAATCGCTCCGAAAACGCGGCTTCGGCCGATCGCTGAGATGCAGGTTCGCAACGAACCACGCATTATGCCGAAACTCCTCGGCAGCGAAAGGCGGAGCCTCGCGAAAACCTCGGATCAGATACGGCACCGTGAACATCGGCCCGGCGAAGATCAGCTTCTCCGCCCTGATGCCGCGAAGTTCTCCGTCAACAAGGCACGTCACGTCAACGCCGTTCTCCTTCGGCTCGATCGAGACCGCCATCCAACCCTTTCTTATCCTATCACCGGCCTTTCCGGCAAAGTGAGAGACGAACTGCCCATTGCCTTCCGGAACGGTGATGAACGGCTGCGATTCGTCGCCGCTTTTTTTTACGCGTGAACAAAAATAGAAAAGGCCGGCCCACGCGGACGTCTCTTCGAGCTTCAGGCCGTAATCATCGCGGCAAGCATAGTCGCAATACCAACGCAGCCGCGGCGAATCGAACCCGTTCTGCGTCAACCAATCCGCGAAACTGAGTTTATCGAGGGCGGTCGCCTCGGCATCATCCGAGCAATGCTCGACCGGCAGCACGAATGCTCGCCGCCCCTTTGCGTCGCGGAAATTTATCCACTTATTGACCTCGACATAGAATTGGTCGAACTGCCGCTTGTCCTCGCTGCTCGCACCGGCGTTCAGATAAAGCCCTTCGTACCAACGGCCTTTGTAGAAAACACGTTCCTCGGGTTCGCGGCAGAGGAACTCTTCTTTTGCAACGATCTCGCCAGATGGCCCGCGAGCTTCAAGCAGCGACATCTCGTCCAGAAGCGCGACAAGATCCGCGTTCTCCGCGAACGGCACCGGAAGGTAATGCGCACCCCACGGATATTTTACTGGCGTGCCTTCGCCGCTTCGCGAAGTTCCGCCCGCTTCCTTTTCAAGCTCAACGATCGCAACATCATCAAAACCCTTACCCAAAAGCCGCCAAGCCGCCGAAAGCCCCGCGATCCCTGCACCCACGATCGCGACCCTTTTCGTTTCCCAGTTCGCCGCCGGGACCTCGAACGTCTTTCCTTCACGCAGCGTATGCCCGAGCGACACCGTCTGCCCGACGATCTCACCATCCGGCAAACGCCTCGCACTCGTCTCCCGACACGCCGCAAATGCGAACGGTGCCCCAAGGAAAAGAGTGAGCAATTCTCGCCGGGAAAGATCCATAATAGGGAAAAGTGAAAAGTCAGAGTTTCTTTAATGCCGAAATGAGCATTTCTTTGAGCGGATCCATACTTATCCCTTTTCACTTATCACTTATTTCGGATCCTACTGCTCGAATCTTCTCCATTCTTCTTCGTAGTAGCGGACAAGCGCCTGATTATCCAAGCGGTTCACTTCGAGCGGTTCTTTTGGCCGCGACGTGTCGTTGGCAAATTCGAACATTGACGGCATCATTTCCGCGTTCACGAATCTTGTTTCGATGCCGTCGCGTATTTTCGTCGGCGTGTCAAAGGGTGACAGGCTTGCGAGCGAATAGCCCCAGATGCCGAAACTCGGGACCGCAGTGTAATACGGTCTTACGTCGAAGCCCGCGGCTTCCAGCGTCTCGGCGATGCACCAAAAAGACTTTCGTGCCATCAGCGGCGATGTCGTCTGCACGACGACGGCGGAAGACGGCAAGAGTTTCTTTTTTAGAAGGTTGTAGAAGCGCGTCGTGTAGAGCTTGCCGAGGGCGAAATTGTTCGGGTCGGGAAAATCGATGATGACGATGTCGAACGGATCCGTCGCAACGGAATCGAGCCAAACGAAAGCATCGGCGTTCGTTACCTGAACTCGCGGGTCGAGGAACGAGTGGTGATTCAGGTCGCCAAGCGCCGGGACGGCGAACGAGATGTTCGTCATATCCGGATCGAGATCGACGAGCTGGATGAACTCGACAGAGCTGTACTTTTCGATCTCTCGAAGCGCAAGGCCGTCACCGCCGCCGAGCACGAGCACGCGTTTCGGCTCGCCGCGGAACGTTGAGAAGACGGGGTGCACAAGCGCTTCGTGATAGCGATATTCGTCGAACGAACTGAACTGCAGGTTGCCGTTCAGGAAAAGGGCGTAGCCCGTCTTTCCTTTCGTTACGATGATGCGCTGATAATGTGAACTCTTCGAGTAGATAATGTTGTCAACGTAAAGCGAATCTTCGGCGAGCGAAGTGAGCCGGTCGGATTTTATGAACGCGATCGCGAGCAGGATGATGATCACCGCACCTTTAACGCGAAGAAGCGTGATGTTGCGTTTCAGCAGCGGTTCGAGCAGCCACGTGCCCCAGATCGCGACGGCGGCGTTCAACATTCCGAAAATGAGCGACGTTCGATTCAAGCCCAAACGCGGGACGAAGAATATCGGGAAAAGCAGCGAAGCGACGAGTGCACCGATGTAATCAAAGGCCAGTACGCGCGAGACGAGGTCCTTAAAATCGAGTTCGTCCTTCAAGATACGCATCAAGAGCGGTATCTCAAGCCCGACGAGCGCGCCGATGATGAAAACAAGTCCGTAAAGGACTATCCCGAAATACGAGAGGTTTGCGAAGGTGAGAAAAAGCAGCGGTGCCGAGAAGCCGCCGACGACCGCGACCGCGAGCTCGACCTCGACAAAGCGGTTCGCAACATTCTTTTCAACAAAACGCGAAAGGTAAGAACCGACACCCATCGCGAAAAGATAGGTGCCGATAATGATCGAGAATTGAGTTACGGAATCGCCGAGGACATACGAGGAGAGCGTGCCTGCCAGCAGCTCATAGATAAGCCCGCAGATCGCGATGATAAAGACATTGAGAAAAAGGAGCGGTGCGCGCTTCACTTAACCAAAAACCCTACTTCCATTTTGGTGAACATTCGCCCGTTGTTCCTTTAGCCCTGGATCGCTGCCGAGATTATCATTGCGACGCCGATGATGATCGCTCCGATGATGATCGCAAGCGAGACGTTCTGATCCTCTTCGATCTCTTTTTTCACCGAGAAAGGCGCAACGAGGACGACTATCGCGAACGCGACCGCAAAAACGATCAGTCCGAGCAGAACGAAGACGACCGTTCCCTCGAGGACGTTCCAGAGTTCTTCGAGTTTAACGACGCCGAGCACCGGCGCAAGAGCAAGCAAATTCAACATTTATTTTCCTCCACGAAAGCCCGAATAGATGAACGGGACACCAAGCCTCGAATGGCTGCCGGCGTTGGCCATTTCCCAACCGAACCATCCGGCGGCGCCGTACAGAACGACGATCCCCATTCCCACGATCACATAAAGTTTCTTCAGCATAGAGCCTCACCCGACACGGCTATTCATCATCGTCATCTGAGCTCACCGGAGCGAACATACTGTCCTTCCAGCGGCTCGCTTCGAACGACCATTTTCTAAGGATGCCAAGTATTGGCGCGATCAGGAGAAGCAAGAATGCACAGCAAAAGTTAACGCCGCGATTGATGCCTTGCTCGACAGTGATCTCGACCGGCATCGGCGTTTGCCATTTCTCCCACGTGCCCGCGATACGCAGCGTGTACTGCCCACCGGGAAGCGACGAAACCGTGGCATCGTCGTTATTCGAACCCTCGCTCCAGGATTCGCCGCCATCGACGCCCGAATAGAATTCGAGCGGAATATTGACGGATTCGACTTCGTCGTTCTTGTCGTTGATTAGATCGACGTCAAGATCTACCCATGTATTCGCAAGCGTGGCTCTGGCCGTGATGTTCACGTTCCGATTCGCCTGGATCGTGAACGGCTTGCTGAATACCTGCTGCTGCGCGCCAGCACTCGGCGCCGCCGGAAGCACGATCTGTTCCTTGTATGCGGTCTTAGAGATACCCCAAAGCGGCAGGCCAACGATAGCAATGAAAAGAAGAGCGACCAGCGGCAAAGCTCCCCACGTGTACCAAAAACGTCCCGTAAAAGGCTGATTCGGTGCAACGGCCCACGGCTTCGGCAGGTCAGTAACGCCAAAGATCTTTTCGACCTCGGCGACCGGCAGATACGTGCCGACCGACCAATTGACCTCGTTGTGCGTTGCTTCACGCGAGAGCATACGCGGAGCGCAGACGTAGTCAGTCGCCTTTACGGTCTCTCCCTGTTCGACGCGCCAATAGAATTCGCCTTTGACGTATTCGACGACGGCGGTCGCATCCTGAAAGATCTTGTAGGTCTCGCCGTTGTAGGTCGCTGTCGAACCTGAATACGTACCGGTCGATTCGACCTCGGCCGTGTTCACCGGCTCGACAAAATTCCAATGATTATCGGAATGTACGAGCCAGCGGAAGCCGATCATCGGGTTGTAAAGAAGATACTCTTGCCAGAAATATGTCTCCCCTTCGATCGTAACGCTTCGCTGCATCGCGCCGATGATCTTGAATTTCACATCGCCGGGAAAATTTCCTTCTGCGCCGACCGGCAGGACGAACGCGTTCTCCATGGGCGACGGCCGGAGCGTGGTGAAATAGCTTAGATTCCCTTGCTTTACGTCGAGCAGCGAACGGCAGTTCGGGCAGGCGACACGCTCGGAACTATCCGGCGCCTGAAGAGCGAGCGGGCCGCCGCACTTCGGGCAGCGCATCACGCCGGAGCTTACGGTGCGCGCTTCGCGCTCGTGCGGCTTTGCATCGCCAAGGCCGATCTCGGCAAGCGAGACCTGCTTTCCGACAAATACCCACGGCGGCGATACGCTGTAATCGATCGTCGCGAAAGCGTCGTTCTTTCCGGCAAGGTCGGCATACTGAAAGACCTCACCCGGCGTCAGCTTGTACGGGATCTCGCCTTCTGCGGCCGCATATGTTGCCGAGCCGCGTTCCTGTACGATGAGCGGAACCTGCGACGGGATCTGAGAAACGGGCTGGCCAAGCACAAGGGCGTCAATGCCGGGCAAGGCCGTGCCTTCCGGCATCGGCTGATAGAACGTAAGATAAAAACGGCCTTGTGCTTCGGCGAGCCAGCCGACCCAACCGTTCGAGAATGTCGCGTACCATTCGTCCCAGGTCCCGCCCATCTCGTGCCGCATCTGTGCGCGGCCGGTCAACGAGAAGCGTTCTCCGTTGAATTGTCCTTTTAGGCCGACCTTTAATGGTGATTGGGATTGTGCGACCTCTGCGATCTTGCCGAGTCTTCGACGCCGCGATCGGTGCGGGCAACTGCCGAACGGCAGTATGGGCAAATAACGACAATTGTTGAGCCGGCCGTGAATTCGATCGGGCCGGCACACGCAGGACAGGATGTCTTCAGGATGCTCATCGGCCGCCTCCTGCGGCATCCGTGCGGCCGCCGCTTCCGCGCTCGATGCGCGTAACACGGACGACCGTAGCTTCAAGCGCCTTTTTTAGTTTCGTGTCCCAATCCCATTCGGGACGTGTCCGGCAGCAATAGAGATTGAATGTCGCCACGCCGTGTTCCGGATATGTATGGCAGGCAAGGTGAGATTCCGTCAATGCGACGAGGCCAGTGACACCGCCTTCGCCCGGGAATTTATGCCACACCGAGCCGATGGACTTCAGCCCTAGGTCGCCGATCACCGCCGAGAACACATCGCGCACAACGGCCTCGTCCCGAAGTATCTCCGGGTCGCAGCCTGAAGCCTCGATCAGCCATTCAGTGCCAACGATCATCGTGTTGAAAATGCTAAGTGTTTGGTCCGGTGAACGAAAACTGCGGCGAAAAGATCCGCGGTCCAAAAACTGTCAACTGTAATGCCAAAAAGAATACGAGAATGAATATACCGAAGTTCTCGTGTTTTGTCATTCTCGCTATGAAAAGAGCAAAAAGGACGGAAACCGACCTTGTCGGGATCCGTCCTTTCGGAAAGGCGAGTGAAACTGCGTCGCGTTCTATTTTACGACGGTGAATTTTTCGCTGTTCTTGATCTCCTGCCCTGATACACGATCCTTGATGTCGATCTTCAGCTCGTATGCTCCGACCGGAAGGTTGCCGCCCGGAAGTATGCGTGCAAGCGTCAGACGCTGGCCGGAATCGCTCAATCCGCTCCAATCTTCGGGCTGAGTGAGCACCTGCTTGCCGTCCTTCATAAGCGTGTATGTAACATCGACGGCCGGCCGCAGCGTCGTCTGGTCGATCTGCGCGTTATAGACCTGCATATAGAAGCCGACGTCCTGTCCCTGGCTGAACACGCCGCTCATATTCGGTATTACCTTCGCGTTGCCGATGACGAACGCAGCACCGATATCGCGATCGGTCGTCGTCCGAAGCTTTGAAGCGAGGATCAGCGTCGAGGTCGAAAGCTTCTTTTCGTCGTATTTCGGCACCGTGAACCCAAGCGAACGCACGCCCTTTGTTCCCGTGTTCACATCGCGGACGACAACGTCAACCTTGTAGATGCCCGGAGTGAGGGCGATCGCCTTTTGATAGACGGACTTTCGGTCACGCATATCCGCAAGCTCGGCCGCCGTTGCGTTCGTTGAGACCGAATCCTCGAAGGTTCCCGAACGCCGCTGCGTAACGCTCGTTATGCGGCCGAAGATGTTCATCTTCGCCGTTTCGAGGCCGCCTTCGGGCACGAACTTGAGCTCTTTGTTGTCAGCCTGCACGGTGAAGGTCGTCATCACCTGGCTCTCCGACTGGCGGAAATAATCGATGCGAATATCAAAGTCGATCGGATTCGAATCAATGACCGGCGAATCGGTCGCAAGCGTAGCAAGGTCGCTGAACTTGTTATTCTTCGGCGAAAAGAGCCCGTTCTGGATCTCGAGCCTGCGGAACGGATTGTCCTGCTCGCGAATGTAAGAACCGTTGCCGTAATAGACGCCGTCGCGCATCGCTTTGGTCGTATTGCCCATCAACTCGCTCGCCGTCAGGCCGCCGCCCGGCACCATCGCCATCGCATCTTTTTCGAAAGCATCGCGGGCAAGCCGATATTCCCCGGTTCCCGTCGGATCGACGAATTCGATCTCGAGCCCGTCGCCGATACCGTCAAGATGGCGGTAATACCAAGTTTCGTATGCGTAGGTCGTCGTTGAACCGCCGCCCTCATAGCTCGGCCGATCATAGATCTCGCCGGTCGGGTGCGATTCTACCGAATCGGGCTTGCCCCACGCGATGTAAACGCGGCCGCGGTCGGTTCGCCATCCGGGAATGCCGGAGGCAAAATGTTCATTCGCGTATGCGATGCGTTCGTAATATTCTTCGCGAAATTCGTTCTCTTCCGTATCCGGATTCGGATCACGCGACGCCAAAAGTTCTCAATGAAGTTCTCACGCTCTTCGTCCGTTGCAAGCGCCTTGAATGCACGCTTCTCTTCCGAGGTGATGATGTAGGGCACATCGCGCTCAAGCCATTTTTTGTAAACGTCCTTCATCTCGGACTTTACGTTCCTCGGCTTGTCGCTCGGGTCCCGGTCCGGCGTTGGGCTCGTCTTCTGTGCAACGGCCGGCACTGCAGCAATTGCGGCAAGGATCGCGGGAAGCGTAAATTTGCGAATTTTCTCAAACTTCATAACTCAATTCTCAACCTAAAGGAACGCTTTGCGTCTTCACGAGATTCTAATCGGTCGAATACAACAATTCAAGATGCGAAAATGCCCTAAATGGTTGTATTTCCTTGCGCCTCCGCGTCGGTTTGACGGCGTTTTCCGAAAAACCACGCAACAAAGATCGAGACCACATAAAGTGCCATCATCGGCGTCGCGAACAACATCATATTGGGGATGTCGCCCGTCGGCGAAACGACGGCCGCGACGATCATAATTATCACAAGCGAGATCTTCCAGTGCCGAATGAGCAGTTTCGGCGTCACGATGCCGATCCTTGCAAGCACATAGGTGATCGCGGGCATCTGAAAGATGCCGCCCATCGCGAGCATAATGATCGTGATGAAATCAAGATAATCGCTTGCCTTCAGCAAAAGTTGAAAATCGCTCCCGAGCCCCAAAAGGTACCGAGCCGCCGGCGGGAACAGCACGTAATACGCAAATGCCGCCCCGATCACGAACGAAATGGACGAAAGCGCGATGAAGGGCGTTACATACGCCCGTTCGTGTTTATAAAGTGCGGGCGAGATAAAGCCCCAGATCTGCCAAAGCAGGAATGGCACCGAGATCGCGATCGCCGCGTAAAGGGCCACGGTCGCGTACAGCGTAAAAGGCTCGACCGTCGTCGTGACCGTCATTCGTTCGTCGGCGTTCGGCGTCCCGACCGCCGTCTGCTCGAATTCCACAGGAAGGCGAATGCCCTCGGAAATGACGGCGTTATTCGTAATTAGCGGCTCGGTCGTGAAAAGCCCGAGCTTGCCTGCAGGATCGCGTGCAACGGTCGCCGCAACGCTCGCACCGGCAGAAACAACGGTCGTCCCGACCTTGGTCGCCCGGTCGAAAATGTAGCGGCCGCTGTCGCCCTCCTTGATATTCGTGAGCGAAATAACGGTTTCGCTGCCTGTCCTGCCCTCAACGGGCAGTTGACGGCGCGATGCCTCCGAAAGGGCTTCACGGATCGGCACGGACAGGAAATTGTAGATCTTGTCCGAAAAGATCCAGCAGACACCGAACGCGATCACAATAACGATCACCGAACGGACAAGCCGCTTCCTGAGCTCATCCAAATGCTCCAAAAAGGACATTTGGCCGCCCGCTTGTTCCTCGATCTCTGATGTTGTATCCGGCATTTTCAGGAAGGTTCGGTCGGGGTCTAGAGCCAGTTCCTCTTGTCGTTCGGGTCAATAGAACGTACGTGCGTTTCGGGCGGCGGAGCGGCGTCGTTCGCGCTTGTGGCCGAGATCTCGGCGGCGTCCACCTCGCGGATCTCCGGTTTGGCAGGAGCGGGAAGTTCCGCGGCGGGCTTCTCTTTTCTTTCGATCGCCTCGTTCTCGATGTCCTGAAACCTGAGGGCCTTTGTCTCTTCTTCAAAATTCACCTCGCGTTCCCACGTCTCCTTGAAGTCATTCGTGGTCGCACGCAGGTCGGCCATCATCTTGCCGGCCTTTCGTGCGAACTCGGGAAGTTTTCGCGGCCCGAGGAATATGAGCGCGGCAAGCCCGATCATCAGAAGCTCGGGCGTGCCGATGGACTCGAAAATGAGAAGTACCACAATTTGCCTCTCGTCAACTTACTTCTATCAACGCCGCATCGCCCGCTCGGGCCTTGACCCGCCCGATCACGCGCGCCGTCTCAACTCTCTTTAGTATATTCTCCGCCGCCTCGGATGTCGTGCTGATAAGAAGCCCGCCGGCCGTTTGCGGATCGAAAAGAGCACTCTGCATCACTCCGCTGACAGATGCCGCGAACTCGACCGTATCGCCCGTGTAAGCGCGATTGTTCTTGTCGCCGCGGGTCAACATCCCTTGAGCGATAAGCTCAAGCGTGTCAACAAGTAGCGGTACGCTGCCGCTCTCGATCTCGAACGCTGCATTGCTCGCTTTCGCCATCTCGAACGCATGCCCGAGAAGGCCGAAACCCGTTACGTCCGTGCTTGCGTTCGCACCGAATTCACACATTGCTTTTGACGCTTCTTTTGCCGAGGCCGTCATTGTTTTTGTTACGGCCTCGACCGCCGCCTCGGACGCAGCTCCGCGTTTGATCGCCGTGTTTATCGCACCCGTGCCGATCGGTTTCGTAAGAACGAGAACGTCGCCCGGCTTTGCGCCCGCGTTCGTGAAAACGCGGTCGGGCCGGATCGTGCCCGTCACTGCGTAACCGAATTTCATCTCCTGATCGTCAACCGAATGCCCGCCGAGGATCACGACGCCTTCCGAATTCATCATCGTCTGGCCGCCAAGCAATATCTTTTCCAGGATGTCCCAGTCGCCCTTCTGCGGATAGCAGACGATCGATAGCGCCGAGAGCGGCCGGCCGCCCATCGCGTAAACGTCATTCAGCGCGTTGACCGCCGCCACCTGGCCATAAACGAACGGATCGTCCGAAACCGGAGTAAAGAAATCGACCGTCTGAACAAGCGCCGTTTCGTCATCAAGGCGCATCACGCCTGCGTCGTCGCTTGTCTCGTACCCGACGATCACGTTCTCTCTTGATTGCGGCGGCAGTTTGCTCAAAACTTGAGCAAGATCGCTTGGAGCGAGCTTTGCCACTCAACCGGCACAGTTGACCATCTCGGTCAGACGCATCTTCTTCCTCCTTATTCTGATTTATTCTTCGTCAGCAGATCGTAAATGCGGTTCAGGTCGTCAAGGCCGTAATATTCGATCTCGATCTTGCCGCCCGTGCCTTTCTTCGCCGGAAGGATCTTTACGTTCGTGCTCAAATGCCGCATCATACGCGTCTCCGCGACCTTTACGTTCGGATCGACGACGCGGGCCTGCGGTACGGCCTTTTCGGACGGAGTCCGTTTTGCGGCCTTAACACGGCGTTCGGCCTCGCGAACCGATAATCCTTGCTCGACTATTGCATCAGCAACAGCACGTTGCACAGACGCATCATCGCTCATCAAAAGAGCACGGCCATGGCTAAGGCTTAGCTTCCCGTCGATCAAGTGTTTCTGGACATCGACCGGCAATTTCAAAAGACGCATCGTCGTCGTGATAAGCGTCCGTTCCTTGCCAACGCGTTCGGCGACTTCTTCTTGCGTAAGTCCAATAGAATCAATGAGTTTGCGAAATGCATTCGCCTCTTCGATCGGGTTCAGCTGCTGCCGTTGAATGTTCTCGATCAGGGCGATCTCAAGCAGTTTTTCATCTGAGACTTCCTTGACCGCCGCCGGCACTTTCCGAAGGCCCGCCTTCTGCGCCGCCCGCCACCTTCGCTCACCGGCGACGATCTGAAACCGCCCTTCGCCCGCAGGCCGGACAACGATCGGTTGGACGATCCCGTTCGCACGGATCGAAGCGGCGAGCTCTTCGAGCTCATTTTCCGTGAAGTTGACTCGTGGCTGCTCCGGATTTGGGACGATAAGGTCAATATCTAGTTCATTTACGCGTCCGGGAACGGCCTCGCGTACAGGCGCCTCGGCAACTGCCGCCGCTGGTTTTTCATCGCCGAGCAGAGCGCTAAGCCCGCGGCCGAGAGGTTGTCTAGCCATTTCTCAAGATCTCCTTTGCAAGTCGCTGATACGCTTCTGCTCCTTTTGACTTCGGGTCATAAACGAATATCGGCTGGCCAAAACTAGGCGCTTCGGCAAGCCGCACATTTCGCGGGATCACGGTCTCGAGCACCTGCGTGCCGTAGAAATCCCGCAAGTCTTTTGCGACCGCGGACGAAAGGTTCGTTCGCTCGTCGAACATCGTCAAAAGCAGGCCTTCGATCGCAAGTTCGGGGTTCAACTCCCGCCGCAGTCGGGCCAGCGTATCAAAAAGCTCCGTAACGCCCTCGAGCGCATAATATTCGCACTGGATCGGTACGAGCAGAGCGTCCGCCGCCGTCAAGCCGTTAAGGGTCAAAAGGCCGAGCGACGGCGGGCAGTCGATCAAAATGTAATGAAAATAATCGCGGATCGGGTCGATGATCGCCTTTAACGCCTTGGCACGGCCTTCGCGCTCGACGAGCTCGACCTCGGCGCCGGCAAGATTCTTATCGGCCGGAACGACCCAAAACTTAGGTATCGCGGTCGGGAGGACCATCTCGCGGATCGAATCCCCGCCGATGAGTGCGTCATAAAGCGTCTTTTTGACGTTCGCACGGTCGATGCCCGAACCCGACGTGGCGTTTCCCTGTGGATCGGCGTCGATCAGGAGAACTTTTCGATTCTCAGCCGCAAGCCCGGCAGCAAGGTTGACGGCCGTTGTCGTTTTCCCGACGCCGCCCTTTTGATTTGCAATTGCAATGACTTTTCCCATTAAGAAGCAAGGCAGACGCCGACTTTTGGGCCCATGACAGGCCGGAAGCGAAGGCGGCGCGATCCGTAGGTCTAACTTACCACAGCAAAACCGCGAAGCGCGATGCGTGTGGCTGAAAATGTGGTACGTACCACATTTTGAACTAAAACGAACTTCGAAACGACAGAATTGTGGTACGTACCACAATTCTTTTAAGGCCGTGCCTGCTGAAGCGCTGTTAAATGCACAAGGACCGTCGATAACGCTGCATGAGTAACGCCCGGGATCGTCCGCACCTGTCCGAACGTTCTCGGCACCGCACGCTCCAGCCGCTCGATCATCTCATTCGAAAGGCCGCCGATCGCACGAAAATCTATATTCTCCGGCACCTTAAGCGAATCATGATGGTTGACCCTCTCGGCCGCCGCGGCCTGCTTCGCGATATAGCCCGCGTACATCGAATCAGCCAACGCCGCGTCGATGTCTCGCGGATCCGCATCCTCGATCGGCAAAAGCCTCGAAATGAACTCGGCACCGACACCCTGCCGCATCGCAAGGTGCGAGAGCACGAAGGAATCGCCAAGATCGGTGCCGAGCAACTGTGCCGCTGCCGCGTATTGCGGCGACGAACGCTTGAAGCGCGTCGTATCGAGCGCGTTCCGGATACTCGCGATCCGGTCGCGTTTTGCATTGAAGCGTTCCCAATCGCGATCTTCAATAAGCCCGAGTTCACGCCCTTTTGGCAAAAGCCGCTCGTCCGCATTGTCGTGGCGAAGCCGCAAACGCGCTTCTGCACGGGACGTAAAGAGCCTATACGGCTCATCGACACCGTGCCTGATAAGGTCATCGGCAAGCACGCCAATGTATGCTTCGTCCCGCTCAAGCGTGAAGGGTTTTCGCCTAAGTGCCGTATTTGCAGCATTTACGCCCGCGAGGAAGCCCTGGCACGCGGCCTCTTCGTAACCGGTCGTGCCGTTGATCTGCCCGGCGAGGAAAAGGCCGTCGAAACGCGAGGTCGCCATCGTCGGCCGCAGCTCACGCGGATCTACGAAGTCATACTCGATCGCATACCCCGGCCTGATGATCCGAACCTCGCCAAAGCCCTCGATCATCCGCAGCAGTTCCTGCTGAAGCCCGGCAGGCAGCGAGGTCGAAAAGCCGTTCAGATAGACCTCATTCGTGTTGTGGCCTTCCGGTTCGAGGAAAAGCTGGTGCCGGTCCTTGCCCGCGAATTTTACGACCTTGTCTTCGATCGACGGGCAGTATCGCGGCCCAATTCCCTTGATCTTGCCCGAATAGAGCGGCGATTGGTTCAGGTTCCCGCGGATCGCGTCGTGTACGGCTGCGGTCGTATAGCCGATGAAGCAGTCCAACTGCGGCTGCTCGATCGCATCCGTCGAAAATGAGAATGCGACCGGCTTCTCGTCCGGCGGCTGCCGCTCGAATGCGTCCCAATCGATCGTTCGTCCGTCAAGACGTGGCGGCGTCCCGGTCTTTAGGCGGCCGACCGGAAACCCGAGAGCCTTTAGGTTCTCGGCCAACTCGATCGAGGCCGGTTCGCCGGAACGTCCGGCCGAGAACGTGCGCCGGCCCGTGTGGATCGTTCCATTTAAGAAGGTGCCGGTCGCGATGATGACCGCCTTTGCCCCAAAGCGACGCGTGTCTTCGAGCGTAACGCCGATAACTTGTTTATTCTCAACAATTAGCGAAACAACCGCACCTTGCCTTAAGGTCAGGTTCGGCGTCGCTTCGAGGACTCGCCGCATCTCCGTTCGGTACAGAGAGCGGTCGGCCTGAGCCCGCGGCGATTGGACGGCAGGGCCTCGGGAGCGATTCAGCAGGCGAAACTGGATCCCGGTGCGGTCAATGATGCGGCCCATAATGCCGCCGAGCGCGTCGATCTCTCGGACGACGTGGCCCTTTGCGATCCCGCCGATCGCAGGATTGCATGACATTTGTCCGATGAGGTCGAGGTTGAGCGTGACGAGCGCGGTCTCGGCACCCATACGCGCCGACGCCGAGGCCGCCTCACAGCCCGCGTGCCCCGCACCGATCACGATCACATCAAACGTCTCGTCGAACATAAATACTCCGCCAAAAAGCGAAACTTTTATTTTAACACCGCCTGTTTTGAGGACAAAGAGTTTTCCGCGGCCGAACGGGCCTTGCTATTTCCCGATGCAGAAGGTTGAGAAGATTCGCGTGAGCATATCTTCGGTCGTGGTCTCGCCGGTGATCTCGCCGAGGTAGCGAAGCGCGTTGTGCAGCCCGATGAGGACGATCTCTTCGCTGCGGCCTTCTTCTAGCCTTTCGATCGACTGCAGAAGTTCATCACAGGTGCGCATCAGCAGGTCGTAATGGCGGGCGTCCGTCACGAGGAAGTTCGACGTCGATATATCATTCGTTGCAAACGGCCTAACGATCGCTTCACGCAGCTCGTCAAGCCCTTCGCCGGTCTTGGCCGAGATCGCGACCATCTTTTCGCGGTATGCGGCAAGCGCCGGATCGCCCGCCGAAGCAAGCAGGCTAATGTCCCTTGAGGCGTGTTTGTCGATCTTGTTCAGGGCTATGATGAACGCCTGTCTGCTCGCCGAACGAACGAGCTCGCGGTCCTCTTCCGTCAAAGGTTCACTCGCGTCAAAGACAACAATTACAAGGTCCGCATCGGCCATAGCGCCGCGTGCACGTTCGACGCCGATCTTCTCGACCACATCTTCCGTCTCACGCATCCCGGCCGTATCGATCAGGTGGACAGGAATGTCGCCGACCGTGAAACGTTCGTTCAGCTGATCTCGCGTCGTGCCGGCGATATCGGTGACGATCGCTCGTTCCGTTCCAAGCAATCGATTAAAAAGGCTCGACTTCCCGACGTTCGGCCGTCCAACGATCGTTGCGGTGAGGCCGTCGCGGATCAAGTGCCCGGCCTTGAAGGTGTCGGCGAAGGCACGCGTCCTTTCCGCGACCTCATGAAGCGAGCGTGCGATCGCCTCGCTCTGCGCTTCCGGAAGGTCATCCTCAACGAACTCGAGCGCAGATTCGAGCACGACGATCGTGTTCAGGAGTTCATCCTTTAGCGGCTGCAAACTTTGCGACAGCGCGCCCGAAAGCTGTCGCACTGCCTGTCGAGCAGCGGCATTTGTTTGAGCGTCGATAAGGTCGCGTATCGCCTCGGCCTCGGCTAGATCGAGCTTGCCGTTCGAGAGTGCGCGCAAGGTGAATTCCCCCGGCTCGGCCGGACGACATCCGGCGGCAAGGCACAGATCGATCACTTTTCTTAGGAGCACCGGCGACCCGTGGCAGCTTATCTCGATAGTATCCTCGCCCGTGAACGAATGCGGGGCGGCAAAGTATGTGACGAGTGCCTTGTCGATCAAGCCATTGTCGGCAGGATCGCGCAATTCGACGAAGGTTGCTCGCCGCGGGACGAATTCGCGGGCGTCGCCCGTAAGTCTTCTCGCGACACTGAGCGCGTCTTGCCCGCTCAGGCGAACGATGCCGATGCCGCTGCGTCCCGGCGGAGTTGCAAGTGCGACGATCGTCTCAGGCATAGGCAAACAAATTCGCCTACTGCAGCCTTACCTGCAGCCTGCGGTCGCGGCCGTCGCCGACCGATTCGGTGATGAGGTCGTCCTCTTTTTGTAGTGTCGTGTGGATGATGCGGCGTTCTGTTGAGTTAAGCACGCCGAAGGTGAATGAACGGCCGGTCTTTCGCACCTGTTCAGCGGCGAATCGCGCCATTGCGTGCAGCTCGTTCTTGCGGGTCTGGCGAAAACCGTCTGCATCGACGATGAACCGATGTTCGCGGTCGAGTTCGCGTCCCATCGCCTGAAAGAGCACGACCTCGAACGCGTCGAGCAATTCGCCCTTTTCGGCGAGTGCAAAATGCGTGTCGCTTCCTGTTAGATTAAGTATGCAGCCCTCGTCGGTCCATTCGGCCTCGACGGAGAGATCAAAACCCGCATCGCTCAGGATGCCGCTTAAGAGTTCTTTGGCGTTTTCGCAAGTTTGATTCATATGGCTGCGGTACTTCCCCTTCTAAGTTGTTGAAAGCTTTTGCTTTACGGGCTTTGCATTCTTCGGAACGTCATTGACGACGGTCGTTCCCGGCGGCGTATTCGGTTTATTCATCCGGTTGATTATCATCTGCTGGCCGAAGCTTACGAGGTTGCCGAAGAACCAGTATAACAGCAGCCCGCTCGGCGCCGACCACATCACCCAGAGCATCATGACCGGCATAAAGTAGGTCATCATCTTCTGCTGCATCTGCTGTTCGGGCGTTACGGTCGCGGCCTGCGGCGTGAACTTCATCGAAAGGATCATCGAGATCGCAAATGCGAACTCGAGGATGTGATACGGATCCGCGGCCGAAAGATCCGGCAGCCACAAGAAATGGGCCTGCCGAATATCGAGCGAGACGGTCACGGCCGTATAGAACGCAAGCAGAAGCGGGAACTGCAGGATCATCGGGAGGCAGCCGCCGAGCGGCAGTGCGTCCTTCGTCATCCGAAGCTGTTCCATCTGGAGCGCGCGCATCTTAGGGTCGTCCATCGGGACGCCCTTCTTCTGAAGCTCCTTGATCTTGTCCTGAACTTCCTTCATCTTCGGCGCGTTCCCTGATGCCTTCTTGAAGGATCGCGTCTGCGACCAACGCAGCGGGAAGAGAAGCATATAGAAAAGGAACGTGAAGATGATGATCGCCGCTCCGTAATTGCGGGTAAGCTGATCGAAGAACGAGAGCGCGTAAAGGACGAGGATACCGATCGGCTTCGTGAACCACCGCAGCGGCCGATAGTTGCTGAAATTGATCGTATCGACAAGATCGATCGGCCGTCCGACGGCCTCCGTCAAGCTCTTGTTGTAAAGGCCCGCGAATGCGAAATAATCTTTCGGCCCGGTGTAAACCTTCGTCGGCGTGCCGTCGGCGGCGACCGGGACGGCGGCGGTTATCAAGTGGCGCGTCTCGCTCGTCTTGGGCTTGCGGGTGACCCAGGAAATTATGCCGTCGTAGTATTCCGGCAGCGGATATTCGTACTTCGACGCAATGTATTCGAGCCCTTCCGTCTGCGATGCGGGCACGGCGGCTTGTGCAAAATACGCGTCGGCAACGCCCGCCCAATCGACGGCGCCGGGCGCCGGCATCTGCGCGGCATTGTTCGTGTCGAAGGTGAACGAAGTGCCGGGATGTCGAAAGATCGCGTCATCGACATAGGCGACCGCCTCAGGTTCGATGTGATAGTAGCTGTGGTGCGTGATCGCCTGATCGCCGAGACTTGCTCCGATCAGGAGCTTTACGTTCGGGACGGCCTGACCGCCCCGAGTAAGTTTCACTGAGACGTCGCTTACGAACGAATCGCCGCGAAAGATAAAGCTCTTTACCGCCTCGACGCCGTCCGCCGTCGTGAAGTTAAAATCGATCTGCTTCGTCTCGCCGTCTTTTAACGTAACGTCGCCCGTCTCCGAAGCGGTCGAGAATTCGCTCGTGTTCAGCGTCCTGTCGAGGTTCGCATCACCGGTCGCAAGGCGGAAAGGCAGCTCACGCGGATCTCGCGAGAGTGCGGCTTCGGAAATAAGCTGCAGCGGTTTTTCGTTCTCTGCCGTCGAACCGTCGGCAAAGATCGGCTGCTCGCCGTTGGCCGAGATATTCTTCAGGATGACCCAGCTCGTTGCGACCGCGCCTTTCGAATCGAGCGTCACCTCATAAAGAGGCGTCTTTATCGTTATCTTCCGATTTGGTGCCGAAGGCGCAGCAGCAACTTCGGGGGCAGGCGTTGCCGCAGGTGCGGTTGTCGGAGCAGGCGTCGGTGCGGCCGTCGCCGTCGCGTTCGAGTTCGTATTGGCGTTCGCGTTCTCTCCCGCGGGCTTTTTCGGAGCGAAGAAGTATTGCCAGCCAAAAAGGACGAATACGCAGAGAACTGCCGCGATCAGGAATCGCTTCTGGCTGTCGGTATTATTGCTGTTTTCCATTTATAGAAACGACGGGGTCGTAGCCGCCTTTTGAGAATGGCTGGCACCTTAAGATACGTCCCACGCCGAGCCAGGTTCCGCGAACCACGCCGTACTTAATGATCGCCTGCCGCGCATATTCCGAACACGTCGGCTCGAATCTGCACGCAGGCCCGAGATACGGCGAGATCGCCGCCTTATAGAACCAAATGATGCTGAGCGCGATGTGCTTCACGGCTAAAACCTTTATTTTGCCACCTGCGCGACGATCGAACGAAATTCAGCGAGCGGTTTATCCAATTTTGAATAAACGATCGAGCGTCTCGCATTGAGCACCCAATCGAGCGGTTCCGCGACATTTGCCAACTCGGCCGGCGAAAGGCGAAAGCACTCGCGAAGCAGTCTTTTCGCACGATTTCGGTCGTGCGCCTTGCCGATCGCCTTTTTCGTTGCCGTCACCCCAACGCGATGGCGGCCCGCCTTTGACGGCAAAACAAAGACCGTCATATAACGGCCTTCGATGCGTCGTCCCTGCTCGTAAACACGAAGAAACTCGGCGCGCTTAGCGAGCCGAGCTTCCTTCGGTGATCCAAAACTTAGTAGTGCTGAACCGTCAGACGCTTGCGGCCCTTGGCGCGTCGGCGTTTTAGAACTGCGCGGCCGTTCTTTGTCGCCATCCTGGCCCTGAAGCCGTGCTTTTTCGCGCGTCGGCGATTGTTTGGTTGAAAAGTTCTCTTCGGCATAATCGCTCTCCATCGAATTCACCCGAAAGTGAAAACCTAGAGTTTACGCGCGTTCGGGCGAAAATGTCAATCGTTGGGCATGGTCCCAGTTGAAGGCGGGCCGATCTGATCTCCGCCGCCGCGAATCGACCGGAAGCATCAAAGTTGTCGACCATCTCTATTTATTGCAAATACAGCCACTTAAACAAGAATTGACATTTATCGCTGTTATACATATGATATTATACAAAACGGTCGCTAAATGGTGACATTACACAAGATATTTCAACCGTACAATCCGTGGTGGCGCGACCCAAGACGGGCCTTTCTTCTTCCCGACTTTGAGCGCCCGATCTTTCAGGATCTTCTTCGTGATCTAAAAGAAGTACCACAGATGTTGTCCGTAACCGGGCCGCGCCGAATTGGAAAGACCACATTACTTCTCCAGATCATCCGGCGTCTCCTTGACCAAGGCATCCAACCGAGCAAGCTTGTTTACTACTCCTTCGATGACCCCGCCCTTTCTACAAGCACCGTAAAGGTTGACGAGCTGATCGACTCCACAATGAAGACGATCGGCGGCAACAGGACAGATGAGCCGACCTACCTTTTTCTGGATGAGATACAGAAACTGGATAATTGGGAGCTTTACTTAAAAAAGTACTACGACCTTAAGTATCCGTTTCGGGTAATAATCTCCGGTTCGGCGTCGTCGCCTATCTTCAAAAAGAGTCGCGAGAGTCTTTTGGGCCGCGTAAAGGATCATCATCTTCTCCCATTCTCTTTTCGGGAATTCGTTCTTTACAGTCTTCGGGGAAACCCGGAACTTTCCAACGAGGTTCAACTGATCCACGATAGAGGGAAGTCACTTCAGGCCCTCCTTGCCGAGGATCCAAATACGCCTCATTCCCGGTTTGAGCTGCCCACCTTATCGGAGGCGTTGCGCGGCAAATTAGAAATGCTCCTTGACAAGTATTTATTGGAAGGGGGTTTTCCCGAAGTATGGAGCCTGCCCACTTGGCTGGCTAAGCAAGATTATCTATATGACAATCAGGTAAAGAAAGTGATCTACGAAGACCTTTTGCTCGCCGCGGAATTTCGCAAGCCGGATCTGTTGAGACGCTTCTATATCTCCCTGCTTGAAAGGCCGGGACAAGAGGTTGCAATCCAATCTGTCTCGCAGGAAACATCGATCAACGCCTCTCAGATAGAGAAATACCTTCCATTTCTTGAAATGACCGACCTGGTTTACAAGATCTCCAAATTTCGGGCTGGTGCCCTTAGGGTCAGGCAAGGAAATATGAAGTTCTATTTAGTGGACCTCGCGCTTCGAAATGCTGTGTTGCGATTAACAGATTCACTTCTCTCCGACAATACGACAATGGGGCTCTACGCCGAAAACTTGGTTTTCTTAGCTCTAAAGAAATGGCGTGGTACGATTCAGATGGACTATTACCGGGAACGCAATACGGAGGTCGACTTTATCGTTCATGTTGCACCGAATCGGTACTTACCGATCGAGGTAAAATATAAGAACCGGCTTCAGGAATCTGATTTCAAAAGCCTGCGCCGATTCCTGGCGAAACATAAGAAATGCTCTGCACCCTTGATCGTTTCAAAAACGTGGGCAGATTACGAGCTTACTGAACGGTATCTAAAGATACCTCTTCCAATATTCCTGCTTTTGTTCGACTAACCGTGTCCCGTTGCCATCATCTGAAGGAACTCGGTCACGAACCTGAAACTACCTGCCGAAGGGCTTCGATATAAGTGCTGTGTTCTTCTGCGAGGATCCGTGCGGTCAATGTTTCGACTGTGTCGTCCGCAAGCCGCGGGACCTCACGCTGGAGGATCACCGGCCCGTGATCGAGCAGCTCATCGACGTAATGCACCGTGCAGCCAGTGACCTCGACGCCTGCGTCAAAGGCCTGTCGTTGTGCATCAAGGCCCGGAAAGGCCGGCAGCAGGCTTGGGTGAATGTTGACGATCCTGCCCTCAAAACGCCGCACGAACTCGGGCGAGAGCAGCCGCATATAGCCTGCAAGGCACACGAGCTCGACGCCGCGTTTCTCCAATTCGTCGCCGATCTCGCCGTCGTGCTCGGCGCGCGTGCGGCCGAGGCGTTCGACGACGAGCGTTTCGACGCCGCGTTCACGCCGCCCTCTCAAGCCCGCCGCGGCCCGCTTATCGCTCACAACGACCGCAACCTCCGACGCCGGGATCTCGCCACTCTTGACCGCATCGACGATCGCCGCCATGTTCGACCCACGGCCTGAGATGAGAATTCCAATTTTCATCGACCTCTTCGCATCGCCGGAGGCTAATATCCCATTGCTTTCAGTCTTGCGAGGGCCCTTAACGCGGTTTCCTCGCCAGGCTTAAGTTCGAGCACCTTTTCGAAGTCCGCACGCGCGGCCGCGTATGCCTTTGCGTCAAAGCGGATCGCGGCCCGCACCAATAGCGCCTGATAATAATTCGGATCAAGCGTCATCGCGTAACTAAGATCGGCGATCGCGAGCGCGTTCTGTTTCTTGCGATAGTATGCGATCCCGCGATCCAGATAGTGTTTCGCATGATTCGGGTTGAGCTTGATCGCCTGGTTGATGTCGGCGATCGCAAGATCTTGGGAACCCATCGTCGAACGCACTACCCCGCGATTGCCCCACGCCTCGGCGACCGTCGAGTCGAGCGAGAGGGCCTTGTCGAGGTCGGCGAGAGCATCCTGGTACCGTTTCATCTTGAAGTAGATCGCTCCGCGATTGATGTAAGGCTTCACATATCCGGGCGACAAGAGGATCGCACGTGAGTAATCGCTGATCGCTAGGTCGTTCGACCCAAGGTCCGCGTAGGCAATGCCGCGGTTGTACCAGATCGTCGCATCTGCCGGCGATATCCCGATCGCGGCCGTGTAATCGCCGACCGCCGCCTGATGCTGCCCAAGTTTATTCCTGGAAAGGCCGCGCTGAAAATACGCATCCGTGTATCTCGGTCTCAGCTTTATCGCCTGCGAATAATCATAGATAGCGGACGAATAGTTCCCCGAAAAGTAATAGCATTGTCCGCGGTTGAACCAGATCTCGGGCGCGGTGGACACAAGCCCGAGCGCGGCCGTAAAGCTCGTTATCGCCCTCGAGTAGTCTTTGACAGTGTAGTAACGGTTCCCCGCCTCAAAATGATCCTTCGCCGTCTGCGAATAACCACCGAAAGCAAGGAAAAGAACGAAGATAACGATCAGGGATGTGCGAGTTCTCATATCGAATGACTATAAGCACCAAACCCAAATTGCGCAACGCCTCACCCACACGACATCGTCTCCAGCATCTCCGATGACGTCCAACCACACCCAACCGACCGCATCTTGATAAGGCCTACCAGATACGGCTATCATCAACGACATTGCTTGTTGTCGGGAAAAAATGGACACATAAAAGGCAGTAAGCATTATCGACGCCTCTGATTTCGAGAATACTAACCTGCGACGACGTCAAACAATGTACACTTTTTCCGAACTCATCAGCCGAACGATCGTCCCGGAGGCGAAGGGTCGCCATAAACCGATAGTCCATACCCTGTCCTCCCGGATAGAGCCGAAAACCAAACAGGCACCCGGAGTATACGAAGCCGAGGTCTTCAGCTTTCTTTTTGCCAACAAGGAAGAGCTTGGCATCAAGGCTGTCATGAAGTTTACTGCGCTACTTGTCGATGGAGCGGTTGAGTTGACAGATGGAACGCGGCTGGCAGTTGAAGTCAAGTTCCGGATGAATTGGCAAAAGGCATGTCAGGCAGAGTGGCAGTTCAGGACCTTCCTTAGAATGGACGCAAGACCGTTCCCTGTTGCAGGCGGCGTTGTAATTTTCCAGGAGTTCCAAGGCGATTGGCAGCGGCAAGCTGCAAGTCGCCTATTACTGAATGGCTGGACCGAATGGTATCAAGGCCACGCCGATGTAGATGGGTTTCGGCTGGACCTGCTGAGATTCCATGCCGGAATTCTCGAAGGCTTCTAATCGCAGCGACCGAGCTGACCTTGTGCGGCCGTCCGTAAGAAGATGTGTAGTTTACGGCCTCGGGTAAGATCAAGCCGATCGTCCGGTAACGCAAAAACAAATGTTTAGCGAAGATTCACATTTTATTTACGTTGTTGGGGTCTTGGTCGTTGGCTTTGTTGGCGTGCAGATCTTTTACCATTTTAAGTTCAAGCGCGACACACATATCCCAGAGCTTGACAGATCGCTTTGGTGGTTCAGGTCTGTGAGCGTTTTTTTCGCGGTCCTGATCTTCGTGATGATCTTTTATTTGCCGTCAACATATCTTCCGACGGTTCAGTTGGAAGATCCGCAAGAACAGATCCTGCGGCAGCTTATTAAGAATCAAGAGGCCCTTGCCGGCCGCCTTGGAGATCTTAGAGAAGTTTTCTATTTTCTAATATTTGCTATAGCCGGTTATATCTTGAGCGCTTGGCGATTTATCGGCAAGCTGCAAAAAGAACGGCAGAAACAGTTGATCGAGAGCGACCCGAAACTGAAAAAGCCTCTCGATCTGTGAGAAGCGAAAGCACGCAGACTCCGCGAAGGCCTTGAATATTTAGAAAAAGTTAAAGTCGTTGCTATGAACGGCATGCCGGATTGAGACATCCGAGGCGAGTGAGATCCTTATGAATACTTGGCTGCTAACCTGGAACCCTGATCGCTCGAACTGGGACATAGATTCCTATCTCTCACTCTTAAGGGAACACGGCTTCTTTGATGCTTCTTGGAGCTGTGGTAACACCAAACGCATCGAGCGGGGCGATCGGATCTTCCTTCTCCGTCAGGGCGTGGAACCGCGAGGCATCATGGCCTCCGGCCAGGCCCTCGCACGACCGGACTACGATGATCACTGGGACGAAGACAGAGATGATCAAATTCTCTATGTGAATGTCCGTTTTGATACACTACTGGCTCCGGAAGAAGACGGTGTGCTCCCCCTTGAACAGCTGCAGAACGGCCTGCTCGGGGAAGTCAATTGGTCGACGCGAACTTCGGGCATTTCCATCGAGCCTCGGGCAAGCGCATTGCTCGAGGACCTCTGGTACGAATTCCTAGAGGAGCGTGGTCAAGCTCCCGCCCTTATACCGGAGGAAATTCCTTCTCCCGCGCAATTCTTTGAGGGTGCAAGTCGCACGATCTCGGTCAATGCGTACGAGCGCAACGGGAACGCTAGAAAAGCATGCATTGAGCACTACGGCGAGTCCTGCGTTGTTTGCGGCTTCAATTTCGCAGCAAAGTACGGCGACCTGGGCGAGGGCTTCATTCACGTGCATCACGTGGTTCCTCTCTCGCAGATCGGGAAAGAAACCGTCGTTGATCCTGTCAAACACTTACGGCCTGTGTGCCCAAACTGCCATGCAATGCTTCATCGCCAAAAGAACGTTCTTTCAATCGAAGAGCTGAAACGCTTGCTCGCAAAAAAAACGACCCTGGTTGAAGCCAAAAAGAAAGTCCTACTTAAGGATAACTTCCTTCGCGCCCGAGGTTACGGTGCCGATCTCGGGGCACGCGATCTCGCTTTTGATAATTTCGGCATTGGCCTGAGAGCAGACGACGGCCATTCCGATGCCCATGTTGAAGGTGCGGAACATTTCGTGGTCGGAGACGTTGCCGAGCCGCTGCATCAGGCCGAAGACGGGCGGTTCGGGCCAGGAGCCGCGGTCGATCTCGACGGAGACGCCTTCGGGCAGGATGCGAGGGATATTTTCGAGGAAGCCGCCGCCCGTGATGTGCGCAAGGCCTTTGATCAGCGGAAGGCGGACGCTCTCGTCCGCATCGGCCGTTCTATCGAGCAGCGGGCCGATCTGCGGCAGAAATGACTGATGCGTGGCAAGCAGAGCTTCGCCGACCGTGCAGCCGAGTTCGTCGATGTGAGAATCTGCCGTGTAGCCGCCGACCTCGAAGAAGAGTTTGCGTGCGAGCGAATAGCCGTTCGTCTGAAGGCCGTTCGAAGGCAAGCCCAGAACGACATCGCCCGGCTCGATCGACTTGCCGTCGATGACCTTCGCCTTATCGACGACGCCGACGATAAAGCCTGCAAGGTCGTATTCGCCCGGCGGATAGAAATCCGGCATCTCGGCCGTCTCGCCGCCGAGCAGCACGCAGCCGTTCTCGCGGCAAGCCCTCGCCATTCCCTCGACGACCGAAGCGGTCACGTCAGGCTCGAGCTTTCCGGTCGCGAAATAATCCAGGAAGAAAAGCGGACGCGCACCCTGCACGAGAATGTCGTTCACGCAGTGATTCACGAGGTCGGCACCGACCGTGTTGTGAATGCCCGTCTCGAAGGCAAGTTTCAGCTTTGTCCCGACGCCGTCCGCCGAAGCGACGAGTATCGGCTCGGCCATATCGGGAAACGCACCGGCGAACATCCCGCCGAAACTCCCGATCTCCGTAAGCGTTCGTTCGTTGAATGTCGAACGCGCGTATTCGCGGATCTTCGCGACCGCGCGGTTCGCATTGTCTATTGAAACGCCTGCGTCGGCGTATGAGATCGATTGCGTCATTTCGGCTCCTCGGCGATCGGCTTGCACTTCTTCAATAAAGCTCGATCGAAACTAACGACCTTGAGATCGTTCAGCATTGCCTCCGCTACCGAATAGCAATCAACGAATGACAGCGGCCTCGATGCGCGGTAAAGATCGAAGGTTCTCTTCATCACATCTTCACTTAGGGCGACGGTCTCCAGCTTAAAAAGAATGGACATCAGCTCCGAGATGCGATCACGATCCAAGCCGTAAACCTTTTCAAGAACGAACACGCATTCCGCAACAACGACATCCGTCACATAACAGGACGTTTTGTCAACGAACGCGGCCGCCCTTGCTGATTGCTCCGGTACATCATTGAGGATAAGACGGAGAACGACGTTTGAATCGAGGCTTGTCAGGCTCATTTGCGAGCGATCTTGTCACTCGCCAGGTCCTTCAGTTCCCGTACGGTCAAACCTTTCAAGCGGGCCGGTATTTTAACTTTCTTGAGAATCTCATTTCTAAGTTTCTCAAATTCCTCCATAGTAATGCCGGTATCAATTTCTACATTGTTGTGCTCGTTGATAAACAGATTTACCTTTTGACCCGTTTTGAGACCCAACGCTTTTCGCACGGGTGCGACGATCGTGATCGTTCCCTTACTTGTGATGGTGGTCTCGTATCTCATGTATTACATTTTAACGAACGTAATACATTTTGTCGATCTCTTTCATCCTGCGGCGGCCGGAGGGCAGATGCCGAATTCATCCTCAAGGATCCGATCGAAATCCGCAGTCGTGCCGACCGGCCTTTCGTTTATCGCACCGCCTGCCGTTACGATAAAACTGCTGTCGGTCAGCGTTTTTCGGCCGTTTTCCGTCATTAGCGAGCAAACCTTACCCTTCGTAAAACGCGATTCTGGCGAGAACTGCTGAAAGTCGCACATCTCGGCAAATTCCGATAGGTCGCGCGCCATGTCGCTGAACGCATACTGATCCTTCCGATCATCGCCGGACTGTTTTTTCACAAGGAACGAGCCTCCGCCTTGATCTTCGATCAGAAAGACGCCGTTCGCGTCCTGCTGCAGTTCGCCGGGAGCGAGCCGAAGCGGCCCGGACGTAAAATCACCAAAGCCGACATCCGTCAGATATTCTTCACCGCCGATCGACGTGATTATCGCCGCATGGCCGAATTCCGGTGCAAAGTTACCGTCCGGGCGGGCCACGCGAGCCGAGATCAGCCGCGTCGTAAAGCTCAGCGAGACAAGAAGTTCGTTGAACAGGCCGTTCAACTCGTAACAGAATCCGCCGCGGCCGCCCTCGACGATCTTCTCGTAGAACCGCTCAACGTCGAGGACGATCTTTCGCTTCCAATGAATATCAAGATTCTCGAACGGTATGCTCAGGAGGTGTGCCCGCTGGAGCATCCGAAGGCTCTCGATGTTCGGCCGCAAGTCGCCCGGATCGACCCCGATCCGCTTTAGATATTTCTCCGTTTCCATACGAAGGATTATACTCGCTAACGGCGGCGTTGACTTGCCTATGCTGCCGCGTTTAGCATTTTTCTAACGCAATTTTGCGTCCCCGACATAATTCGGCCGTTTATTATGAGCTTTACGCTTTTGGATATCAGTTCCGAGAACTTCGAGTTTTTGGCGAACGTATGGCATTGGAAAGCTGCCGTCGAGATCATTCGCGACCTCGATATTCTCGGCGAAGGAACGCTCAGGCAGATGGGCTATAACGCGACCGGCGTAAAGATCTCGCGTGACGACGCGCATGAGATCGGCTCAAGGATACGCTCCGAGGTGCTGCCGAAAGTGCCCGCGGGCAGCCGCATCTTCGCCGATCTCTCCGTGACAGACGCTCCGGACGATATGACGCTGCACCGCGACCACGACGATCAATGGAAGAATTTCAGCGTTGACAGAGAATGGCTTGAGGATTTCGCGGACTTCTGCCTCCGGTCGAAGGGCTTTCAGGTCTTTTAGGAAGCTTTCGCAGCCCTTGACGAACCGCTTCCCGACTTAACGGTGCTTAATGGAAATTCTCTCTGACATTCACGATCTCGCCGCACCGTTCCTAAAAAATATCTGGCTCCAAATGGGCCTGCTCGTCGCCTTCGCCACGCTCCATGGTTACGCCGGTGCGTGGCTAGCCGTCCGGATGCTCTTTCGGCCGCGAAGGCCCGTAAAGCTGTTCGGCATTACCGTCTTTCCGCAGGGAATGATCCCGCGAAATCGCGACCGCCTCGCCGCCGCGATCGGCAAGGCCGTCGGCGAAGAGCTCGTCACAAGCGACACGATACAGGAGCATCTCATCGGCCGAGACTTCTTAAAGCGGAAGCTTGATGCGGTCATCGGCGAATACACTGCGGCGCTTCTCGAGACGAACTATCCATCGCTGATCGAGCTTTGCCCGCAAGCGTCCGCACACCCGTGCTTGATGCCATCTCCGGCCTTCAGGTAAAACTTGCCGGCCACATTCGCGTCGTTCTCGCGAGCGAAGACGCAAGGCTCCGCATACGTTCGCTTGTCATCGCTCGGATGGACGACATACTCGGCCGGCGCGTCTCGGATGTGCTCGATGCCGAGACCGCGGAGCGGATAGTTGAGTTTTTGACGGCACGCATCCGTGCGGCGATCGAACACCCGGCGTTCGAGGCGAATGTGAGCGAATTCGTAAAGAAGAAACTTGAGGACCTTCTGAACGCGCCGACGCCCGTCGGCGAGATGTTCACACCCGAGGCCGTCGATTTCCTGAAAGAAAAAGCACGCGAACAGGTCGAACCTGCCGTAAAGCAGATCGCCGAATTCGCGACCACCGATTCGACCCGCGGCCAGATAAGCGCGCTCGTAAAACGCGAAGTTCACGATTATTACGACAACCTTTCGTTCTTTAAGAAGATCTTTGTCTCACGCGACAACCTCCTCGCCGAGGTCGATGAGTTGGTGAACGAAAGTTTCCCGAGGCGGCTCGAAGAGGCGTTGAGCGACACCACCTTCGCCGAGGACGCCCGAAACTTCATCTCGAACGGGATCGACAGCGCTCTTTCGCGGCCCGTCAAAGATATCGTTGGCCGTATCGACCCGGATCGTCTCGACGACCTTAAGGATCAGATCACACACACGGTCTTCTCGCTGCTTAAGAGCACGGAGACGATCGACGGCGTCCGCCGATTCTTGAGCGAAACGATCGAAAAGCTTCGCCCACACAGCGTGGACGCTATTCTCCAGATCGTTCATCCTGAGGCGGAAGAGCGCTTAAAGGCGGCCGTCGCCGACGGGGTCGTTGATGTTCTTTCGAGCGAGCGGACGGCCAACCTCCTGAACGAATTCCTCTCGACGCGGATCGAGGATCTTCTTGCTACGCCGATCGGCCGTCTCGGCGACCATCTTGCCTCGGACAAGGTCGCGCGCACGTCTTCGACGCTTACCGATACCGTGATCGAGGCGATCAACGCAAAGCTCCCCGAGGCGATACGCGAATTCGACATCGGCGGTGTCGTCCGCGAGAAGATCCGAGCTTATCCGGCTGAAAAACTCGAGTCTCTCGTGATGAGCGTCGCAAAGGAGCACCTTCGAACGATCGAGCTCTTCGGAGCGTTGTTCGGCCTGATCATCGGCTCGTCCAGGCCGTTCAATTCTATTTCTACGCAAAGTAAGATCGCGAAAGCGCACGGCCTGCCCTCGCAATTTTCTCCGAACTTCTCACCATACCGTTTCGTTAAGACCTTTAGCCATGCACAGCAGGGCCGAATTTCCTCCCTCGGAGAATGTAGTTATGAAAAAGATCGGGTTCCTTTTATTCCTTGTCGCTCTGGTCATCGGGATAGCGTTCTCGGGAGCATTTTCGTTCGGGCTCGGCCCAAAAGGCGACTTCAGTTTCGCCCTATTTAAGGGCGTGACCGGCTCGGGCAACATCGAAACCGCAAAGCGCGACGTTGCTGATTTCGACCGGCTTGAGGTAAGCGGTGTCTTCGATGTCGAGGTCACACGCGGCGATGCGTACAGCGTCGAGGTAACGGCGGACGACAACATTCTGCCGCTCATCCGTACCGAGGTTGACGACCGCACTCTGTCGATCTTTGCCGATGCAAAGATCTCGAAAAGCTCGAAGCTTCGCGTCGTCATCACGGCACCGAATATCGAATACGCCGAAACGTCCGGCGTTTCAAAACTCGTGCTTAACGACGTAAGCAATGAAAGCCTATCGCTTCGCGCCTCCGGTGCTTCTTCGATCACGGCTTCTGGCACGACCGGTTCGCTCTCGGTAGATATCAGCGGTGCGAGCAAAGCGGAGAGTTCTAAACTTTCCGCGAAGCGAGCCACCGTTGAGACAAGCGGCGCAAGCAATGCATGCATCAACGCGACCGACGCTCTTGACGCACACGCTTCCGGCGCAAGCCACATCAAGTACATCGGTTCACCCGGCTCGCTCGAAATGGATCGATCCGGAGCTGCGACGATCTCGCAGCAAAGCGCGAACTAGATAATCGTCGTTTCGTTCTGGTTTTCCTCCTCCGTCGCCTGCTGATCCATTTCGGGTCGGCGGCGACGGTTCTTTAATGCTTGCTTCCTGTGCCGAAGAATGGAGACGTCTGCTCAGCCTTCTTGCCGAGACGCGGTATAATGATCACAGCACACGAAAAAATTTTCGCTATTTTTGCATTTTTGAGGTCAAAAAATGTGTCGATACGTGTCAAAAGATCGCCCCAAAATGCTCTCAAATGTTTGAAAAAATAGGGCTTTAAATCGGCGTTAAATAAAAATTTCGGGGCTGTGGATTTTGGTTTGCAAGGGCAGATTTTTCGTGTTAGTCTGATATCCATTTCCCAGTTCCATATGCTTGTAAGTTGTTGAAAGTAAATAACTTAATGTGCTGACTTAAGTTTTAAACAGCAGCCGTGGCGGGTTGTGGAAATCCTGTGAAAAAGGCGGTAACACCTTGTTAACAAAGCGACTCTCGTCTTCAACGTTCGGCTCGCTTACCGCAAGGAACGAAAGCTGTCTTAAACAAGGATCGGGAAACTAAAAATTCGACCAATTGAAATTCTTAAAGGTCGGCCAATGCTATAAAACTCGCTTGCCGTTTTTGGCAGCCTTGGCCGGTACGTAGATCAACTTTGCAACTCTCTCTAGAAAAAAATACGATCTGGGACGACGTCCTTTACCAACTCCGCGAAGAGCTGAGTCCGCAGGTACTTGCGACCTGGTTCCTCCCCATACAGTTCGTCCGCGCAGACGACGAGCGGAAAGAGGTCATCCTTCTTGCCGGCACCGTCGCGCAGGATTGGATCGATCGTTACTACGCGGCGCAACTTAAGACGATATTCGCCGAGCTCGGCCGCGACGACTACAAGATCGTCTGGCAGGACGTTGAGGAACCTGCTTTAACGGATGACAGGCCGGAAGCCGACCTTCTCTTCTCGCCGGCACCGCGGACGGAAACTCCGGTCGAACCGCAGCCGCGGCCTTTTGTCGAATCGGTCGAGACGACCTCGCTGAATCCGAAATATACTTTCGACAAGTTCGTTGTCGGGACCGGAAATGAGTTCGCTAATGCTGCGGCGAAAAGCGTCGCTGAAAGTCCAGGGTCGGCATACAACCCGCTTTTCCTTTACGGAGGCGTCGGTTTGGGCAAGACGCACCTGATGCACGCGATCGGACATTCGATCAAACAACATTCGCCGTCATCGCGAGTTGCGTATATCACGAGCGAGTTGTTCATGAACGAACTTATCCACGCGATCAGGTTCGACCGCACGCCAGCATTCCGAGACAAGTATCGTTCGATCGACGTGCTTCTGCTCGACGACGTTCAGTTCATGGCCGGCAAGGAAAGAACGCAGGAAGAATTTTTCCATACGTTCAACACGCTCTATAACGATCAGAAACAGATCGTCATATCGAGCGACTGCCCGCCGCGTGAGATACCGACGCTAGAAGAAAGGCTGCATTCACGATTTGAATGGGGATTGATCGCGGACATCGAACCGCCGGATCTCGAAACAAAGGTGGCTATCCTAAAACGAAAGGCCGACCTCGACGGGATCGACCTTCCCGATGATATCGCGATCTACATCGCCGGCCGCGTAAAGAGCAATGTCCGCGAACTCGAAGGCTCGCTTGTCCGCCTTGTCGCCATTTCGTCTCTCAAACGCGTTCCGTTCTCGAAGGCCATTGCCGACGAAGCGATCAAGAACATCATCGACAGCGAACATCCCGTCGGCCTTACGATCGACCGGATCACTCGGGCGGTTGCCGCACAATATAAGATGTCGCCTGACGAATTGAAGGCAAAGAGCAATTCGCGTTCGGTCGCCCTGCCGCGTCAGGTCGCGATGTATCTCTGTAAGAGGTTGACGCGCCACAGCTTTCCGGAGATCGGAAGAGAGTTCGGCGGCAAGCATCATACGACCGTAATGCACTCGGTTGATAAGATCGAGAAGCTTAGCCGCGAGGACCGCGTTTTCCACAAGGCTTTGAACGAGCTAATTGATTCTCTTTGCAACAGTTAGCTTACTTTTTATGGGTTTGCGGAAGGCACAGGTTTTCCACCGGCCGTCCATAGCGGATAATTTTGTAAGTTATTGAAAATAAAGCATCTTGACGACAGTTGCGACAAGTTTCGCACAGGGCAAGGCCCGGATCGCTTTCGGAAAATTGAGGAAAACTTGGTCAAACGGCGTTTTCCACATATCGCAAATATTTTCCACAAGTTTTCCACAGGCGGATGTGGATAAAAAAGTTTTGATTTTATAAGGAGTTAGCCGTTTTTCACACAAATCCACAGGCCCTATTACTACTACTAGTTCTTTCTCTTATTTTTAGTTTGGTATTAGTAGTAAAAAGGGCATCGAAGAAGGTAGAGAGGTAAGTATGGAATTTACGATCAAACAATCAACGTTGAAAGAGGAGTTGGGGTTTTTGCAGGGCGTTGTTGAACGCAAGACGACCATACCGGTGCTTGCGAACATACTTATCGAGTCGATCGGTGAGAATGAGATCCGGCTCGTCGGCACCGACCTCGACGTTACGATCCGCTGCGATGCGGAAGCCGTTGTCGCAAAACAAGGTGCGATCTGCGTTTCGGCACGCAAGCTTTTTGATATCGTTCGGGTGCTCGATGCCGAGGACGTGCATTTCAAGAAAGAGGATAACGAATGGGTCACGATGAAATGCGGACGGGCTAAATTCCGGCTCGCAGGTGTCAACCGCGAGCAATTCCCGGAGATACCTTCGTTCAAGAGTACGCCGCTCCGGCTGCCTGCCGCGACCTTCAACTACTTCATTCAGAACACGGCGTTCGCCATCACGAACGAGGTGTCGCGTTTTACGCTGTCCGGTGCAAAGTTCATTCTTTCGGACGGGCTTGCCAGAATGGTAACGACCGACGGCCACCGCCTCGCTTTCATCGAACAGAAGCTTACCGGCGACGAGAAAGCCTCGGCGATCGACACGCTGATTCCGCGAAAGGCACTGCTTGAGCTTGCGAAGATCGCCCGCGAGACGGGCGGCGACATCGCATTCGGCGAGGATCAAAAGCATCTGTTCTTTGAGATCGAGGGCCGCCTGCTCATTAGCCGAACGTTGACCGGAGCCTTCCCGAACTACGAACTCGTAATGCCGAAGAACAACGACCTTGCTGCAGTATTCGATCTCGAAGAGATGCGTGCAGCGGTTCGGCGCGTCAGTTTAATGGCGGACGAGCGCACGCGTTCGATCAGGCTTGTCGTTCGCGAGGGCGAGATCGAGCTTAACGCCCAGTCGAGCGAAGAAGGCGAAGGCCGCGAGGTCGTTCCGGCCGAATACAAAGGCCCGGAGACGACGATCGGCTTCAACTGGCAATATCTGCTTGAGTTTCTGAATAACGCGGGTTCGATCGCGACCGCGACAAAGGCAGAAGGCGAGAAGGAATCGGACGGTGATGGAACCGTGCGCGTCCGCGACGGAAATGCGGCAACTCGGATCTCGTTCGAATTCAAGGATTCGAACGCATCGACCCAGATGCGCATCGAGGATAATTCCGAATACGATTATAAATATATCGTAATGCCGCTTCGTATATGATCGTGCCGTAAGGCAACGTTCAACAATAAAGAAGCCCGCAGGGACATACCTTTCCCGCGGGCTTTTGCTTTTTTTTTGACGGAGGCCCTAACGAATATCTACGGTTTCTCGGCGACCGCCTTCAGTTGCGTCAATCCGCGCTCAAAATCGGCGCCGATCGCGTTATCCATATTCACAAAGAGCGAGAAAGCCTTCGACATAAAATTGTGCTTTCCTTTCATCGACCATTCGACCTCGGAATTCGCACCTTCGGGTGTGACCTTGATATCGATCGTGGATGCGGAATCGAAAGGCTTGATGAAGTGCAGGTCGATCTTTACAAGGTTCGGCGGAACACTTTCCGTGATCGTCATGCGGCCTTCGCCGACCTCTTGGTTGCCTGTCCAATAGTAGGAGGCGCCTTTTCCGCTCTCGGGGCCGGTGATCTCGACCTTCATATTCGGATCGAGCTTTGCCCAGGGCGACCACGCATCCCATTTATGGAAATCATTGATCTCGGGAAAGATGCGTTCCGGTGGGGCAGCGATCGTCGCCTTTCTCGTGACGGTGAATTCGTCCGGCTGCATAACAATGAACACGCCGAGCAAGGCGAAGGTCAAAAGCAGTGCGACGACGACGGAAATAATTGCTTTCTGTATCATATCGGCTCCAAGCCTCGCTAAGTTTTTCAGCAAAGCATACTACACAGAAAGCCGAACGTCCTAAAAAAGTGAAAGGGTGCGAGCTTTTTGGTAAGCCGCACCCGGTAGGTAATTATTGGTAGGTATTATTGAAGGGTTTATAAAAACGCTCATTTACGGTCGAGCGGTCACCGAAGGGGGATAGTAGAAACTCCCCGATGTCGTAAGATCCTTTGTATCAAACTTCTTTCTCGCCCCGCAGGATAGACAAACTCGATAGCTTACCTTTCCGTTTGTGAACGGCCGGCTAATATCACGATGCCGGCATCCGAACAATCTAACTAAAACTCCGATCTTTTTGCCGAAACCTTCGGCCTCTTGATCATTTACACGCCGAAAGACGTTCATTTGTTCCAAAAAATGCTGCATAAACTCTTCGAATTCCCTTTTTCGTGGTAAATATGCTTAATTTCCACCATCTTGCAAAAAAAGAACGTTCGAGCCTCGACGTTTTTGCATTACTTTGATGTTCCAAAGGACAAAAAAGTTTGCAATTTTTGAAAACCGACAGACTAACTGTTTTCAAGCCAATTTTCAAACCGAGATGCGATAATAGATAATATTTTTTAAAAGAAAGGCCGCCGGTTCGAGCCGGCGGGGATGCGGGGTACTGCGATAAATATGAATAGAATTGTTGTGATCATTGGCCTTTTGGTCGCGAGCGTCGGTGTTTTTTCGGTGCCTGTCCGGGCCTGGGACGATGTTGGGCATAAACTTACGGCCGCCATCGCCTGGCAGAATATGACGCCCGAGACGCGCGAGCGCGTGATCGCGATCCTTCGGGCCGCACCAGAAGATTCGCAGCTTGCGACCTTTTATATGAGTTACGGGTCGCAAACGAAGCTTGAGCGGGAACGCGAATTCTTCGTGATGATCGCAAGTTGGGCCGATTTTATTAAAGACAAAGGGTTTCCGATCCGTTACAAGACCTATTCGCGGTCAAATTGGCACTATACGGACACGTTCTGGAGCTTTGAGGACGGCAAGCCCGTCATAGATGAGCAGGCGGAAAAGAACGGCCTTGCGATGGACAAACTCGATGAATTCGGAAAGACGATCCGCAGCGACGCCTCGGACCAGGAAAAGGCTATCGCGATCGCCTGGCTAATACATATCATCGGCGACATTCACCAGCCGCTGCACGTTTCGGCGAAAACGACTAAGTCGTATCCGAAAGGCGATCAGGGCGGCAACCTTTTCTTCCTGACGCCGAAAGGAACGCCGCGTGCTGAACAGGAAAATCTTCACGGGTTTTGGGATTCGATCATCGACACTACCGTCCCGAACAAGGGCGACCTCTGCGACACCGCGTACCTCGACCCGATCGCCGCAAAGATCGTTGCCGCCTATCCTTACGACAAGGAGAAAAAGCGGCTCGAACCGGGCGATTTCGCAAAATGGAAAGCCGAAAGCCTCGACATCGCGACGACCTTTGTTTACAGGAATATCGAATTCTTCAAAAAACCTTCGGACGATTACCGACAAAAGGCCTTTCGCATTTCGGAAGAGCGGATCGCTCTCGCGGGATATCGCATTGCTGACCTTTTTAATTCGGCGTTCGGAAAGTCGGCGGTAAAAGAAGCCGGCGGAAAGAGCAACGGCTAATGACCAACAGCCTTTTTGAGCATTTCCGGCAGCGTCAGGACGCGATCGCGGCCGAGATCGCCGAACTCGTTTCGATCGAGAGTCCGTCGAATGACGTGGCCGCGAGCGGGAAGATCGTCGATCTTCTCACGACGAAATTCCGTGCCGCCGCAGGGCCGGCCAGCATCGAGCGGATCAAGGCCGAAGACGTGGGCGAGCACCTTATCGTCCGCGTTGGCGACGCGGAGAACCCAGCGGAAAGGACGCTTATCCTCGGGCACACCGACACCGTTCACCCGACGGGCACGCTTTCGCAAAACCCGATCCGCACCGAGAACGGCAGGCTTTACGGGCCGGGCACCTTCGATATGAAGGCGAATATCCCGATCGTGCTCGAAGCGTTCCGATATCTTTGCGAGGAGAATATCACGCGGCAGATAACCGTTTTGCTCTCTTGCGACGAAGAGACGGGAAGCGCGACGGGAAGAGAGTTGGTCGAACGTGAGGCGGCGAGATCCTCTCGGTGCTTCGTCCTTGAGCCGTCGGACAGCGGCCGCGTAAAGACCGGCAGAAAAGGCACCGGCGTCTTTCATCTCGAAGCCCACGGCCTTCCGGCACACGCGGGCCTCGAACCCGAACGCGGTGCGAATGCCGTTGCCGAGCTTGCCCGCTGCGTCAGCGCGATCCACGCCCTCGCGGACCGCGATGCCGGCACAACCGTCAACGTGACGACGTTCTCGGGCGGAACCGCGACGAACGTTATCCCGGCGTTTGCCGTTTGCGACATAGATGTGCGATTTTCGAGGATGGCCGAGGGCGAACGCGTCGGAGCGGAGCTAGCTAAGATGCGGCCGAGCGATGAACGCGTAAAGTTCGTTCTGAAAGGGCAGATAAACCGCCCGCCGCTTGAAGAGACGGCCGCCGTCCTTTCGCTTTATGAACACGCGAAAGCGACCGCCGCTTCGATCGGTTTTGAACTCGGCCGGACGCGCGTCGGCGGCGCATCGGACGGTAATTTCGTTGCTGCTCTCGGCATTCCCGTGCTCGACGGCCTGGGAATTTCGGGCGACGGCGCACATACTCTTGAAGAGTACGTTGAGATCGATGACATCCCGAGGCGAGCGGCCTTGCTCACGGCTCTGCTCATCGGTGAATGATCCGGCCGCGTACCGGATCGCGGCAACAAGACGGAGGCGAAACCTGTCCGGTGATGGGCGCGGTCTTCAAAATCGTCTGCGAGCTCGCCAAACGCCGAGCTTGGGTGGGTTCGACTCCCACACGCCTCCGCCAATAACAGAAGGCAAATTCTTTCGACTGATATGCTGGCTTGGATCGCCTTGAATTTAACGCCCGGCATCGGCCCGCGTGCGGCGACCGTGCTGCTCGAACGCTTCGGGTCGGCCGAGGCCGTTTTCCACGCAACGCGTCAGCAGCTTGTCTCTCTGAAACTCGAGGCCGCAGCGGTCGATGCAATTCTCTCGCGCAAGCTCGAAGAGCGGGCGAAACGCGAGATCGACGAGGTAAAGAAACTCGGCGGCGACGCTCTTGTGCTCGACGACGGAAGCTACCCGGAGATACTTCGCGAGATCGCCGATCCGCCGCCGGTGCTTTACGTCAAGGGCGATTGGCAGGCGTGCTTCGATCAGCCGAGCATCGGCGTCGTCGGTTCGCGTTCGTGTTCGACCTACGGCGAGAACGCATCCGAGATGCTCGCACGCGACCTGGCGTCTCGCGGCATCACGATCACATCAGGGCTTGCACGCGGCATCGATGCGGCGGCGCATCGCGGAGCGATCCGCGCAAAGGGGCGCACGATCGCCGTTATGGGCACCGGGATCGACGCGGTCTATCCGCGAGAGAATAACGGCCTCGTCCGCGAGATCCTGGCAAATGGCGGATGCCTCGTCACGCAGTTCCCTTTGGGTACGCCGCCTGTAAAAGAGAACTTCCCATACCGCAACCGCATCATCAGCGGCTTAAGTCTCGGGTTGCTTGTCGTTGAGGCCTCGGAACGAAGCGGTTCGCTGATAACGGCACGCCTTGCCGTCGAACAGGATCGCGAGGTTATGGCCGTTCCCGGGACATTACGAGCGGCAACTCGTTCGGCACGAATTACCTTATAAAAAGCGGCGCAAAGCTTGTGCAGCAGTGGCAGGACATTGTCGCCGAGCTGCCGGCCGAGATCGGGGCAAGGATCCTGCCGCCGAAGACCGACGACCGCAAGCAACGCGAAAAGACGCAGAACGAGAACCACATTCCGAACGACCTTTCGCCGAACGAAATTACGGTCTATAAAGCTCTCAAGCTCGACGAAGCAACGCACATCGACACGCTTGTCGAGACCTGCGGCCTAACCTTCGGCGACCTCAACTCAGCCCTCGTTTCGCTCGACATCAAAGACCTGATCCGCGTCCTCCCCGGCAAATGCTACGCGAAAAAGGCGTAAGCTCCCGTTCGTGATCTGAGCCGACGGTTTGCCGCGTTCATCCGGAGGTACGTCCGCCCTGATTTGGATAAGGGGAGAAGCAGCCGGTTTCGCTTCGCCTTTTGACAGACCGAAAAATTAAGAGTAGAAGTCTAAAGATGTCAGGCGCTGAAAATACTGCGTCTGGCATTATTTTTTCAAGATGGGTAAGAATTCAGCAGTAGGGCCGGCAAGGGTAACGACAAATCGCATAAGAGAACGCGGCTTCCGAACTTCGGTAAGCCGACACGCCTTCAGATGCATTCACCGCACGGATCTCAAATGCTTCGGCCGAAACGCAGTAGGCTCCACAGGTAATATGCCAAAGAACCTTCTAATTGTAGAAAGCCCTGCCAAAGCGAAGACGATCGAGAAGATCCTTGGCGAAGAGTTCCAGGTAAACAGTTGTTACGGCCACATCCGCGACCTAGAGAAAGCGGGTATGGGCATCGACGTCGAGAACGATTTTGAACCGCGATATATCATCCCGGAAGAAAAGCAGCGTGTCGTGAACGAGCTTAGGTCGCTCGCGAAAAAACTCGATGAAGTTTGGCTCGCGACTGACGAGGACCGCGAGGGTGAGGCCATAAGCTGGCACTTGTGCGAAGTGCTCGGGCTCGATCCGCGATCGACCAAGCGGATCGTGTTTCACGAGATCACGAAGCCTGCGATCGAGGCCGCCGTAAAGAATCCGCGAAGGGTGAATATGGATCTCGTGATGGCGCAGCAGGCCCGCCGCGTGCTCGACCGCATCGTCGGGTTCGAACTTAGCCCGGTGCTTTGGCGAAAGATCAGTACGAGCAATAAAAATCTGAGTGCGGGCCGCGTGCAGAGCGTCGCCGTTCGCTTATAGCCGAACGTGAACGCGAGATAAACGCGTTCGAGCAAGTCAGTCATTTCAAGATCGAGGGCTTTTTCATTGCCGATGATATAACCGGCAGGCCCGTCACCTTCAAAGCGGAGGGCAGGAAGCAGGAGAGCAGCGACGGAGCTGAAAAGTTCCTTCAGGGCTGCATCGGCGCCGAATACAAGGTTCGCGACATTCGCGTAAAACCCGGCAAACGCTCGCCTGCGCCGCCTTTTACGACATCGACGCTCCAGCAGGAAGCTTCGCGAAAGCTTGGCTACAGCGTCGCAAGGACGATGCAGGTCGCACAGAAGCTTTACGAGAACGGGCATATAACTTATATGCGTACCGACAGTGTAAACCTGAGTGCGACCGCAATTGACGACATCAGCAATACGGTCACCGAGCTTTACGGGCCGGATTACCTTCAGGCACGAAAATTCAAAAATAAGAACGAAACCGCGCAGGAAGCTCACGAAGCCATTCGCCCGACCTATATGAGCGCCTCGAGGGTAAAGGACGCGGAATGGCAAAAGCTCTACGAGCTTATCTGGAAGCGAACCATTGCCTCGCAGATGGCGGATGCCGAGCTGGAAAAGACGACGGTCGATATCGAGATCTCGACGAACAAGGAAGTGCTGACCGCTACGGGCGAGGTGTTGAAATTCGACGGATTTTTGAAGGTGTATCGCGAAGGCCGTGATGAGGACGAATCCGACGACGCGGCCGAGGGAATGCTGCCGCCGCTTACGGCCGGACGGCTTCTGCCGCTCTCGGAGCTTCGTGCGACCGAGCGATTCAGCCGCCCGCTGCCGCGATACACAGAGGCCTCTTTGGTCAAGAAGTTGGAAGAGCTCGGTATCGGCCGCCCGTCAACCTACGCGCCGACGATCTCGACGATCCAGAAACGCGAATACGTCGAGAAGCGTGATAAAGAGGGCGTTCCGCGTTCGTTCAGGATGCTCGTCCTAAAAGACGGTGAGATCCGACGCTCCGAAGGAACGGAGAACACGGGAGCCGAGAAAGCCAAACTTTTCCCGACCGATCTCGGCCTTCTCGTCACGGATTTCTTGAAGCAGTATTTCGACGACATTATGGATTACGGCTTCACTGCGAAGATCGAAGGCGAGTTCGACGAGGTCGCCGACGGCAAGCTTCAGTGGAACGAGATGATCGAGGCATTTTACGGCCCGTTCAAACAGGACGTAAACCGCACGATCGAAACTGCCGAACGCGTCAAGGGCGAACGGCTGCTCGGCAACGATCCCGAGACGGGAAAACCCGTCATCGCCCGCATGGCGCGTTACGGCCCGATAGTCCAACTCGGAACGGCCGATGAAGAGGAAAAGCCGAGGTTCGCGAAGATCCCGGCCGGCCAGAGCATCGAGACGATCACGTTCGAAGAAGCTCTTACGCTCTTTAAACTTCAGGGCACGATGGGGAGTTACGAGGGCAAGGAACTTTCGGTCGGCGTCGGGCGATTCGGCCCGTATGTGAAATGGGGCGATGAGTTCGTCTCCATCCCACGCGGCACCGACCTAAAGAACGTCGATACGGAAATGGCGATCGGTTACATCAAGGCGAAGCAGGCGGCAGAAGCGCCCGTCGGTGAATACGACTCGAAGCCGATCACGAAAGGAACAGGGCGTTTCGGCCCGTTCATCAAATGGGACGGGATGTTCATTAACGTGCCGCGGCGTTATGACTTTGAACGCCTGACGCAGGCCGAGATGAACGAGCTTATCGAGGCGAAGGTCGCCAAGGAGGCGAACCGCTACATTCAACGCTGGGACGACGAAAAGATCTCTGTCGAGAATGCTCGCTGGGGCCCGGTGATCAAGTTCGGCAAAAAGGCCATCTCGCTGCCGAGAAAGGCCGATGGTTCGCGTTCCACGCCGGAGGACGCCGCCGCGTTGACACTTGAACAGGCAAAGTCGCTCATCGAGGCCGAGATCCCCGGAGCATTCAAAAAGAAGGCGAAATCGCCAGCAAAGAAGCCTGCGGCGAAGCGAACGGCGGCAAAAAAACGCACTTGAAAGGGTGTCTTGTCGGCCTTCGACCGAACCTGCGGCAGAATGCGGCCGTTTCCGTTATTGCCAAATCGAATAGCCTGATTATAAAATGGCTGTCGATATTCCGGACTCTGTTGCCGAAGCATATTGCCGAGCCTGCCGCTCGAACTTAGGCATTCCCCATCGCCAATGAACGAAAATATTCAGTTTTTGCGTGCATTTTTGAAGAATCCGCTAAAAGTCGGTGCAATTGCGCCAAGCTCGCCCGAACTTGCGGCCCAAATGTTGGACGGCTTGAAGCCTGACGAGAACAACATCATTCTCGAACTTGGCGTCGGAACCGGGGCAATTACAAAATTCTTACATAACATCATTCCCAACCCGGAAAGCTATCTCGGCCTCGAACTCGATCAAAAACTCGTCGATACGATCACAAAAAAACTTCCCGGAATGAACATCCTTTGTGGGAACGCGGCCGAAGCATACAAGATCCATGCGGATTCGGGCCTTGGCAAGGTACGATATCTCGTCTGCTGCCTGCCTTTTGTTTCGCTGCCTAAGGAAGTGAGCGAATCCGTGCTTGCTGAGATCGAGAAGTTCATGGCCGAGGGCTGCGAGCTTCGCCTTTTCCAATACGCGCACGGCTACTATCTTCCGCCGGCGATCCGCCTTCGCGAATTCCTCCGCACGCGCTACGGCCGAACGCGCCGCAGCCCGCTCGTGCTAAAGAACGTGCCGCCGGCGTACACGCTCACCTGGTCAACGATCTAACGCCGCGCATTCCGAACCATAATAATTCTTGAAACCTCCGTGCATCTTGTGCGGTATTAAGATATTGTAGTTCTTGAACTGATCCACCGTTTTAGACCATTTTTAGGAGAAATAGGGACAATGTTACGACGAAAGATCGTCGGGGCAATGCTTGTTTACGCATTTCTGCTCCCGACAACCCTGCTCGCACAAGCGCCTGTTTACACGGCGCCAAAGGCAGACATCGACAAGATCAAAGAAGAGGGCCTGAAGCACTCGCAGATAATGAATACGCTCAATTATCTGACGAACGTGATCGGCCAGAGGCTTACCGCTTCGAGGAACCTCAAACACGCAAATGAATGGACCCGCGACACGCTGACGAAATTCGGGCTAGAGAATTCGCATCTTGAAGCTTGGGGCCCGTTCGGCCGCGGATGGGAGCTTGAGCGATTCTCCGCACAGGTGACCTCGCCATACAGCTTCCCCGTGATCGCGTATCCGAAGGCATGGTCGCCCGGCTTTGGAAGCCAGGTAATTATGCCGGTTCCCGCCGCACCGGCGAAAGGCAAGAAGAGCAAGGCCGCAGCCGCCGCTCCCGCCGCCGCTCCTTCGACGACGATAACAGCGGACGTCGTTTATTTCGACGCACACGATGAAGCAGGCCTTGCGAAATACAAAGGCCAGCTCAAGGGCAAGATCGTCTTTATGTCCGGCACTCGCGAACTAAAGGCGGATCTCGAAGGAATGGGCCACCGCTACACGGCTCAGGAACTGCTCGATATGGCGAACTCGCCGGACCCCGATTCGGTGGTTCGCGTCGCAGCGGCAGGTGCTCCTAATCAGGCGAATATGGAAGCGCGTCTGAAGCGTTTCATCGACGGACTCAAGCGTGCGAAATTCGTCATCGACGAAGGTGCAGCAATGGTCGTTGACAACAGCAGCAAGGGTTCGGGCGGAACGATCTTCGTCTCGGGGGCCTCCGTCTCGGCGGACATCCCCGCAAACCCGATGGATTTCTTCACGCAAAAACGCCTTTCGGCCTGGGATAAGGAAGCGGAGGCAAAAATGGTCCCGCAGATGACGATGGCGACCGAAGATTACAATCGGATCGTTCGGATGATCCAGGCCGGCGAGAAGGTCCAGATGACGATCGATCTCAAGGTGCGTTATCTCGACGACGACCCGATGGTCTATAACACGATCGCCGAGATCCCTGGCAGCGACCCGAACCTGAAGGATCAGGTCGTAATGCTCGGCGGCCATCTGGATTCGTGGCATTCGGGAACCGGTGCGACGGATAACGCTGCCGGTGTCGCTGTCGCGATGGAAGCCGTCCGCATCCTGAAGGCCGCGGGCCTTAAGCCGCGACGTACCATCCGCATCGCACTCTGGACCGGCGAGGAACAGGGCCTTATCGGATCGCGTGAGTATGTCACGAAACACCTTGGCGAGATGAAGGGCGGACGAAATATCTTTGGAATGCCGCAATCCGGCCAGCAGCAAAAGCCTGAGCTCATCAAGGGAGCCGAATACGAGAAGATCTCGGCCTATTACAACCTCGATAACGGTACGGGCAAGATCCGCGGCGTCTATATGCAGGGCAACGAAGCTGCAAGGCCGTATTTCCGTGCATGGCTCACACCCTTCCTCGATATGGGTGCGGCGACGCTGACGCTTGAGAATACGGGCGGAACGGACCATCTTTCGTTCGACCGCATCGGCATTCCCGGCTTCCAGTTCATTCAGGACGAGGTCGAGTACGACGAACGCACTCACCACTCGAACCAGGATGTTTACGACCGCATTCAGGCGGACGATATGATGCAGGCTGCGACGATCATGGCGGCTTTCGTCTATCAGACCGCTCAGATGGATGAGCGTTTCCCGCGTAAACCGATGTCCAAATAAGGACGGAAGTTTCGCGTTCTTTTGAAGAAAGCTGTCGGCCGAGCAAGATTCGGCCGGCAGTTTTTCCTTTTGCAATAAAGCAGGATTAGTTTACACTCGTTTGGAATCTTGCTCGGCCTCCCGTTAGGCCAAGCCTCACGAACGCTATGACAAATATCCAGTTTCAGCGCGGCGCTATCGACGCGAGCGGCGCATTCAGCGCGGCCTGGGAACAGGTCAAGTCGAATTACGGTGTGTATCTGGGAGTCGCCGTCGTGGCGATGCTCCTGCTTAGCTGCCTTTCGTGCATAAGCTGGTTCCTGATGGGCCCGGTGATGGGCGGCGTCTTCTATTTTGCATCGAAAGGACAGCGCGGCGAACCGGTCGAATTCGGGATGATGTTCGAAGGCTTTAAGAAGTTCGTTCCGCTGATGGCCGTCGGACTGGTTCAGGCCCTTCCCGGCATACTCGCGACAGTGATACAGACGGGTTTAAATTTTGGTCGAATGGGTGTGCTCCTCTCTAACCCTGAAGCTATGCGGCAGGCTCAGCGTGGGGGCGAACTCGGCGCCTCGAGGCGGCAATGTCGATCGGGCTGATGGCCTTATACCTGATCCTTGCGGTCGTAAGCCTGGTTTGGTGGGCCGTTACCTATTTTGCGATCCCGCTTGTAATGGAACACGATCTCGGCCCGGTCGAGGCCCTTAAACTCAGCGCTCAGGCGGCTTTTGCGAACCTTGGCGGAATGGTAGCGGTACTGCTCTTTGGGGTGTTGACGGCCATTGTCGGCTTACTCTTGTTGTGTGTTGGCACGATCTTGGTATCTTGGCCGGTTATTCTGGTTGCGAATGCGATCGTCTTCTGGCAGGTCTTCCCGCGTCTTGACCGCGGCGATCAATATTTCACACCACCGCCGCCCGGAACTTACGGTTTTGGAAACCCGCAGTATTAAAGGGCCTTTTCCAAATAAAGAATGTCGTCGTAGGGAGTTTCGTAATAGGCAGGGATCTCGTAAAAGCCGTGGGCCTGATAAAGTGCCACGGCTTTTCCCATTTTGGCGGATACGTATCAAGCCGCATCTTCCGATAGCCGATGTCGCGAGCTTCTCCGACGATATGCTCGATAAGCGCGTGTCCGATGCCGTGTCCGCGGGCGTTCTCACGCAGAAAAAGACGCTTCATCTCGCAGATGCCTTCTTCAAGCTTGCGAAGTGCGATGCTGCCGGCAAGCTCGCCTTCCCTGTATGCGAGGATCAAGCGTCCGTCGGGCTTGCGTATTTACCGGGAAGGGTTGCGAGCTCGGCCTCAAAGCCCTGAAAGCAAAGATCGAGGCCTAGCCATTGTTCATATTCGCGGAAAGCGTACGTGCGTCTTCGATCTCGTGCGGGTTCTCGGCATTGATGAGTTCGATCATAAAAAACGGGACAACATCCAATTCTACAGCACTTGCCGCCCGCCCGCCGCAGGCATCGACGCCGCGAATGTTATAAACTTTAGTGGTAATGGAACTTGCGGTCGAAAAATATAAGGTGAAGGACGAGCCGTTCTATCTGCCCGTCGGGAAAGAGGTCGAGCTTTTTGAGGCTTCGTACGCGGCGAAATTGCCGGTAATGCTCAAAGGGCCGACCGGCTGCGGAAAGACGCGCTTTGTCGAGTATATGGCGCACAAACTTAAGCGCCCGCTCATCACGGTCGCCTGCCACGAAGACCTTTCCTCGACCGACCTCGTCGGCAGATTCCTTCTCGAGGGAAGCGAGACCGTATGGCATGACGGGCCGCTCACGGCCGCGGTGCGCGCCGGTGCGATCTGCTATCTCGACGAGGTCGTCGAAGCCCGCAAGGACACCGTCGTCATCATTCACCCTTTGACGGACGACCGCCGCCGCCTGCCGATCGAGAAACGCGGCACGGTTCTCGACGCGCCGCCCGAGTTCATGCTCGTCGTCTCTTACAATCCCGGCTATCAGTCGATCCTAAAAGACCTGAAACAATCGACAAGGCAGCGTTTTGTCGCCATGGAGTTCGACTATCCGGACGCGGAATCCGAAACGCAGATCGTCGCAAAAGAAGGCGGCATCGATGATTCGATGGCCGCTGAGCTCGTGAAGATCGGCGAGAAGGTGCGAAACCTTCGCGGGCACGGCCTCGAAGAAGGCGTCTCCACGCGCCTACTGATTTACGCCGCACAGCTCATCGCAAAAGGCATCGCTCCGATCGACGCCGCCGAGGTCGCCCTCTCAGCGCCGATAACCGACGACCGCGACCTCCAGCGAAGCTCCGTGAGATAATTACGACGGTGATCTAGGAATGAGTTTACGAGTTGTCGCACATTTGATCGCAAGATCCGATCGCATCGACGAAACGCTTGATGTCCTGAAAGGTTTGATCGAACCGACATGTGCCGAGACGGGCTGCATCCGCTACGAACTTCATCGCAACACGAGCGATCCGGCGGATCTGACCTTCATCGAGGAATGGACCGATGACGACGCACTCGATGCGCACCTTGCGTCGGAGCATCTCATGGCGGCACAGGCGAAGCTTGCCGAACTGCTCGCCGAGCCCGCGGACATTCGGCGTTATCGCCTCGTAAGCTAAGCCGGAGCGGCTTTCCACAGATTCAATTTGCCTATGACGAATCGCAGAGATTTCCTGAAGATCCTTGGCACGGCGTCGGCGGGAGCACTGCTTGCGCCGACCGTTCTTCCGCAGAAGCGGAGGCACACGTGTGTGGTCATCGGGGCCGGATTTGCAGGGCTTGCGACCGCGTATAAGCTAAAGAATGCGGGCTGGAATGTAACGGTGCTCGAAGCTCGGAACCGCGTCGGCGGGCGTGTTTTTTCGCACACGGACAAAGACACGGGGTTGATCTGTGAGCTCGGTGCCGAATGGGTCGGCGAAAGCCACGAACGTCTGAAGGCGTTGTGTCGCGACTTCAATATTCCGCTGCAAAAACATCAGTTCTCGGATCGCCTTTTGCGTGACGGCCGGCTTTTTCGTCCGGGCGAATGGGGTTTCTCGCCAAAGGCAAAGGCCGCTTTCGACAAGATCATAAAGGCTACGATAAACTCACGCCGAGGCAGCAGCGTGCACTTGACCGACAGGACTGGTGGGATCATCTCGAAAAGATCGGCTTTACGAACGACGACCTTCTCATACGCGACTTGATGGACAGCACGGATTTTGGCGAATCGATCCGGCATGTCTCGGCATTCTCGGCCCTTGCCGAGTATGCGGAATCAAGCCCGCACAACGAGATGGACTACAAGATGACGGGCGGTAATTCGCGGCTTGCGAATGAGTTTGCCGAACGCGTCGGCAGCGAGAACATCAAGCTCGGAGCGTTGGTCGAACTCGTCGAACAAAAACGCGGCACCGTTCGCGTTCGATATCGCTCAAGCGATGGCGTCGCGGCTGGCACCGAAACCTTAAGAGCAGATGCCGTGATCTGCACAGCGCCGATACAGAGTCTGCTCAAGATCAAGTTCGACCCGCCGCTTTCGCCCGCGCACCAAGCGGCCGCCGAGCAGCTCGTCTATGCGCGGATCTCGAAGAACAGCGTCGTTTACGACGAGCGTTTTTGGAAAGATGAAGACTTTTCGCTCGTTTCCGATCTGACGTCACACTACTATTTTCACAGTACCCAGGGTCAACCGGGCAAACAAGGCATCCTTACCGCTTATGCGATCGGCGAAAAGGCCGATGTCTTCGCCTCGCAGTCCGATGCACGTCGGATGCGGATCGTTGCGGGCGACCTCCGCGACGTGGACGAACGTGCGCCGAAGCTTGCGCGCCGCATCGTCTCTTACGCGTGGCAGCGTGATCCGTACACGGACGGCGCGTATGCGCTTTACAAGCCCGGCCAATGGTTCGGCATCCGGCCGATCCTTCAGCGTCCGCACGGCAAGGTACTCTTTGCGGGCGAACATCTCGCCGACTGGCAGGGCTTTATGGAAGGCGCGATCGAGACCGGCGAAGCCGCCGCCACTGCGTTGATTAGGCAAGGTTCGTGACTCTTATGGGACAGAAAAAGATCGTGCAAGGTTCGGTTCTTTTTGCGGCGGCGTTCTTTCTAGTGGGCGTCGTTTCGGCGCAGAGGAATTTCCGCGTTCCCGCTGAGATGCCGATCGCGACGAGAGTTAGAGCGGCCTTCCCCGCCTATTTCGGGAAGCAATTCAAGTTTCCGCAGCTCTTGGCGGAACGTTTCTATCCTATCGGTTTTTCGCGTGACGGAAAGTTCGCGTTCGTACACGAGCCGGTTGACGAAGCGTGCGGATGCTACTTTGCCAACGTCGTGGTGCAGGACCTTGTCACCGATAAGGTGCTTTGGGAACTCAAGGTGTCAGGCGATGAAGGGCAGAGCGGCGACGATGCGGAGATCAAGGATATCCGCTCGCTCTGGCGGCTCCGTTCTGCTCTTATCAATGAAAAGCTGAACGAGTATCGCATTGCGGCGGGAAGGTTCGCGCTTCTTCCGCTGAAATTCCGCATTGGCGGAAAGCGATTTGAGATCGAAACCGGTGTTGTACAGAGCAAGGATGCGGACGGAAATTCGCGTTCCGAAAGGGCGATGATCGACCTGCGCCGCGGAAAGGCGGCCGTAAAGCGGATCGCAACGCTCGTCTATGACGCGGACGCGTTCCTCCAACCGCTTGATGTCGATACGATCGGCGCGATCAAGAGCCCGTTCGAGGATCGAGTCGCTGTCCTGGCCGTCGAGGTCTTTCGCGGATACGAAGGCCCGCCGCATACGGCGCGCATCAAGTTGATCGGTGCAAGCCTGACGGCCGGCTTTTAGCGGCCCTGCACGCTATTGGGCCTAGTCTGAATTCTCGCTATCAAAGAGTAATCGCGGTTTGTCCTTTTCCGATCGGATCTTCGCTATATAGTCGGTGATCCGCTCGTTCATATTCTTTTCGGCGTTCTCCAGCTCCTCGGGTTTGAGCTTTGAGGATTCGAATTTCGTCTTTAGCGCAGTTTCAAGTTCGGCGATAGCGCCGGAGTCATCGCCGATGAAATGTTTCATTGCCCCGGCGATGTAGAGCAGTTCTTTTTTGGGCGTTGCGGATCTACCGTCCTTCATTAACTTTGCGGCAAGGCCGAGCGCTTTTTTACGATACTCAGCGGCCTTTTCCTTATCGCCCGCACGGTCGTAATGGTATCCGCGTACGCGGTAGAACTCGCACCACCAATCATCATCCTTGTCGAGCACGGAATAGACCTTCTCCATTACATCAAGGCGGTCGTTGACCGGCGTCTTGAGATAGTCGGTGAATTGGTTCGTATATTTTATGCCCTCAAGCACCATTTTGATCGCCTCGATCTTTTCCTTCGGAAGCTTCTCATAGTCCCACATATACGTTGCAAGATGACATTTCTTGCAGAAATAGAAGGTAGGCGAATCCGTTTTCGGCCAAAAGAGCCATTGATACTTTGACGGCCAGCTGTAAATATATGATCCGTAGCTGCCGACCACCATGAAAGTGTTCTTTTGATTGTCGATCGGGCAGACGAACTCTTTGGGGAACCACGTCGTCGCGTAAGCCTGAGAAGCGAAAAGGGCGAGCGGCAGAAGGAGTGCCGGCAAGAAGCGAGGTTTTAGCATAATTATCGTCTCCGGGAGCGGCCCGTCAGTTTTGCGGCCGACCGCCAAATTTCCGTCCGTCAGCGATTGTCGGCGGTGTTCTTCTGCGTGCGCGGGTCGAAAGGAGCTCCGAGATAGCGCTTTACGGCATCCTGCGCGTTGTCATAGTTGCTCGGGTCGGATTCCGCGCGCTTGTATGCGGCGACGGCTCGTGTGCGGTCGCCTTTTGCGTCGTATGCGTTGCCCATCTTGATGTTCGCCCAGACCGAGAGCCACGAGGGTTCGATCCGCTCGGAGGCAAGCGCCGCCTTGAAATTGTCGATCGCAACGTCATAGTTCCGCTGTTCGAGAAAGAGCAGGCCGAGGTTGTAATAGACCCATGAGTTCGAACGGTCGAGCTTGAGCGCGGCTTCGAACTGAGTTTGTGCTTCGGCGTAATTGCCTTCCTTGAACTGCTCGATGCCTCGGCGGGCGATGGCCGAAACGCGAAGGTCAGGCGAGATCCGCAGCAATTTGAAATGCGGATCGATGACGACACGTAACGGTTTTCCGTCGGACTGGATGTTGAAATCCGCGCTCGCGTCCTCGACCACGACGGTCTGAATCTTATCGCCCGAGCTGCCTTCGCTCTGCAATTCGATATCGACGGGCAGGCGAAGGTTATCGTAATTCTGCTTAACGGTGCCGCGCGTGATGAACTTGCCGGTCCGCGTGCGGAGGATCTGATATTCGGCGTCGAATTCCGGCACTCCCGTGCCTTCCACCCAGCGCGCGAAGAAGTAGCGAAGGTTCTCGCCTGCGTCCGCAGAGGCGAGCTTCTCGAAATCGTAGATCGAGGCGCGCTTGCCGCGATATTGTGCAAGGTAATCGCGAAGCAATTTCTCGAATTTGTTCTTCCCGATAGTCTCACGGAGCAGGCGGAAAACGAGCGGGCCCTTGCCGTACATAATGTACTTGTATGCTGACGATTGATCGTCGAGCGCCGCCGGAGCACGCAGGAGAGAGGCGGTCGGTTCAAAGGTCAATGCCTTCTCCAGCTGCTGTCGGTGAAGCTCTTCGAGTTTCGGCCCGTCGAGCTTTGCCTCGCGAAGCGAGTACGCGCTGTATTCGGCAAGGCCTTGGGAAAGCCACGCATCATCGAACGACTTCAACCCAACGGTCAAGCCCCACCATTGATAAGCGGCTTCGCGTTGGAGGCGTTCGAGTGCGGCCTCGCGGTCGCCTTCGAAGTTTCGGCCGGCGACGAACAACATCCCGATCGCCGAGTAAAAATCAAGGCTCTCGTCATCGATCTCGACGACCGTGTACCTATTCCCGAAGGCCGCCTGGCCGAAGCGCTTTGCGTAGGCATCGAGCGCCGTGCCGATCGTCTCGGCGTAAGCCTCGACGCGGTCGTCGTGGCCGGGCTGGGTCAGGAATCTGATATCGGTCCCGCCGAATTTCAAGTCGCGGGCGACGTATTTTCCATACGCGATATTGCCCACAAGGCCCGGCCTTGACTGCACGAAATGGAACGTGCCGTTCGCATTCGTCGGCCCGGCGGCGGTGTCATCGTACCCGACGACCTGATAGCCCGAAGGCAGAGAGAGCGTGATATCCGCGGTCGCAGGGTCTGCCGCATAGTCGTGGAACGGGAACCAGCGTGCGGCGTACATAAGATAGCCGAGTTTGTCCCCAATGAACGCGAGCCGCTTGTTCAGCAGCGGGCCGCCCGCCGGAGTATCGAGGACGCCGGCGTACTTAAAGCGAAGGGTCACGGGCGTTCCGGCCGCGATCTCCTGCCCAAGGTCTATGCGTACGCTCGGGCCAAGGTCCGAGACGCCGGCCTGATCCTGAACGAACGTGATAGCACCGACAGGAACGGGCGTCGGAGCGTGAGCCGCGCCCTTGGCAGGACGTTTTTTGCGGACGAGGCGTCGGTTCTGCGGCCGCGAGCGGCGGATCTACACGCGTGATCGACTCGACCTTCAACGAGCCGTTCAGCTCGAAGACGACCGAGCGTGTATTCTCGAGCGGCGTAAAACCGACATCGACCGTCGCTCCGAGCCGGCGGGCGGCCGGTTCGAGCGAGACTGTCATCTTGTAGCTCGTCACGTCAAAAGGCGTGTGTTTGACGCTTTGAGCGAACGCCGGAGCGCTTCCAGCGATCAGCACCGTCGCGATCGCCGCCAGATATCTAATAAACCTTTGCATTTCGTGTTAAACCGCAAAAACTCAGCTTCTGAATGTTGCGATGTTTAAGATGATTTTAAGTTCGATTTCGTTTGCCCGGCGGCCAAGTTTAAGGCGCCGGCGAGATATAGATCGGGTTCGACATTATCCAGGGCATCGTACTAAAGGCCGCACCAAGGCCTTCGCGGTACACTTCGACGCGGTAAAACGCCCGGCCCTTCGGGCTTGAATTCGTAATGGTCGCTGCCCGAGGCCTCAGCCATCTTTTGGCCGTTCTTAAAGACGATCACGCGGCTTTTTAGCGGCAGATCGACCGTCAACTGTCCGGGTTCCGCGGCCGATGCACGCTCGCCCATCGTCCTGTCTCCGAACCGAAAGCGAAATCCGGAGGTATCACCCAGCGTGTCTAGTCCGACGAATACACGCCCGTCCGAGATGGCGGCGAGCAGGCTTTCCTGGGAAAGCGGCGTGCCTTTCGGGATCAGGACGTGCACGCGCATTATTCGGAACATTCGCTCGTACGGGTCGAGTTTTACGCCGAAGAACCGGTGTCCGGCCTCGTCGCCGAGCAGGTAAAAGCCGATATTCGAATGCGCGTCCGTGCCCGCAAAAAGCGTCGCTTTGTCCTCGGCGACATAGGAATCGAATTTCGCAAGATTCTCGTCCGGCCTCGTGAAAGACCGTGCAAAAACGAGCTCCGGATAGCTCGAACCCGACCAGATCAAGTCAAAAAGTGCGGTGAGACGGTTGACGTTCTTTGCGGCCGTGTGCAGATTGAAGACCTCGTCGCCGTCGATATCGGCCCGCCAGGAATGGAATCTTTCCGGATAGGTGACGAGCGCAAGCCGCCCTTCATCGTGCAGCTTTTTTACGACGTCGCGTGTTGAAAGACGCCTAAGTCCTGCTGCGTCAGCGCTTCCCGGCACCATCAGCATACGGTCGCCGTCGGCGGTGTCGATCTCGTTCCCGGCAACAAAAAGCGTATCTCGGTGCATTCCCGATAAGGTCAAGGCCGAGGTGTCGTAGTCGTCCGACCAATGCTCCGTTGTCACGACAAAATTCAGGCCTGCCGCGTTGGCGCCTGAGATCAGCTCGTCAAATGTCGCAAGGCTGTGTCCGCCGATCGCCGTGTGCGCGTGGATCACGCCGCGATACTCATCGAACTTCGCATCCTCGACGTGACGGCGCGAGGCATCGTCGGCCGCGATCTGCCCGGCGGCCTGTCCGAGAACGTACCGGCGGTACGCGAACGGCACCTGCGACAGGATGATGATGACGGCAAGGCCGATGAGTATGAGCTTTATGCGCTTCACTTACGATAGAAGATCGACCGAAACAGCACGTTCGGCGATACGTTTGCCGATCTCGGCAACCTTCTGATGTTCGGGATGGACGGTGTAGCGATCGAGAGCCTCGCGATCGGCGAATGTCGCAACAAGGCCCGTATCGAACGAGCGTTCAAGCCCGAGAATGTCGCGGCCGACGACGAACGTCTCGATCTCCGGGATCACGCCTTCGAGAGCCTTTGCCCGTGCGACGTGCTCTTCTCTTTCAGCCTCGGAGACGTCCTCGCGATATTTCCAGCAAACGATGTGGGTCAGCATAGTGTGTCTTGGATCTCCGGAATTTTAAGTTCTTCTGTTCATTGATTTTACATACTGTTTATGGAAAACTTGAAACGCTAAAAAACGATGCCCGCCATCGAACCTGCGGCCGGCGGCCGCTTACCGAAGAAAATAGACACCGTACGGCCGACAACCGCATGCCAGGTTTGCTCACGCGATGCTCGCGGCGAGTGGACGCCGCTTGAGAGCCTGCCGGAGGACGTTGCGAAGCTGATCCGTGCGAATGCGCCGGACGTAGGCGAGTTCTCGATGGTCTGCACGCGGTGCGCAGACCTTTTCACGCGAGCAAAAGATCAGATAATTCACGACGCCGCTGTCCAAAAGGACGGTTCGCACGTGCTTTCGACGCCGCTGCGGCTCGATGCCGATACGCGTTTTACGGGCAAGGGCGTTACGATCGCCTTCCTAGATTCGGGCTTTTATCCGCACGTCGATCTCACGACGCCCGAGAACCGCATCATCGCCTACCGCAACCTTCTCGACGAGGACGGCGACCTTACGACGCTCTTTGAGCCCGATGTCGCAAGCTGGCACGGAATGATGACCTCGGTCGTTGCCGCCGGGAACGGCTCGCTGTCGAACGGCTTTTATCGCGGCATCGCCTGCGGTTCGGATGTCGTGCTCGTAAAGCTCGCACGAACGGGGCGAATTACCGACGAGAACATCCTCGACGGCCTGAATTGGGTGCTGCGGCATCGCGAAAAATACATGATCAGGATCGTCAATATCTCGGCGGGCGGCGACGGCGTCGCAAGCTATCTGCATGATCCGCTCTCGCAGGCGGTCGAGGAATGTTCGCGTGCAGGCATCCTGGTCGTTTGCGCGGTCGGGAACGCAGGGCATATTCCCGGCCATCCGGTCGTGCCGCCGGCAAGCGCGCCATCGTGCATTGCGGTCGGCGGACTCGACGACCATAACTCGCTCAATCGTGCTCGTCGCGGAATGTATCGCTCGTCGTACGGGCCGACGGTTGACGGGCTTCAGAAGCCGGAAGTGATCGCTTCTTCGATCTGGGTTCCGGCGCCGATACTTCCAAATACTCCGACCGCCGCTCAGGCGGAGCTGCTGAGCCTTCTCGACGCAGCACCGGACGAAGAGCTTTACGAGATCATCGAACAGCACCCGGGCGCGATCCCGAGATCGATGCCGCCGCCGATCGCGAACCGCACAGCATTCGTCAGATCATCACGCTGAAGATCCGGCGCGAGAACGTGATCACCGCGCATTACAAGTACGTTGACGGGACGAGCTTTGCCGCACCGATCGTCTCATCGGTCGCCGCGCAGATGCTCGAAGCGGCGCCGGAGCTCACGCCGTCCGAGATAAAACATCTTCTCATCTCGACGTCCGAACGACTGCCGCATTACGAGGTCGATCGCCAGGGCTGGGGCGCATCGACGCACGAAAGGCGGTAGAGGCCGCTCTCGACTTCGCAAAGCAAACTAAATAAGAGGTTCGGCTAATCGTCGTCGTTTGCCGGATTTGGCGTCGGCCGCGGGCCTTGACGCGGCGTTGGCGAAACGCTTGCACGCGGGGTCGCGGAAGGCCGCGGCGTCGGCGAACGTGTCGGCGTCGGTGTCTCTTCCGGCGTTTCGGTCGGACTCGGCGAAGGCTTTGGCGTCGGCGTCGGCGACTTTAGGTTCGCGTTGGTGTTGATATTGAGGTTCGGCGACGGCATCGGCGGTATCGCGTTGAAGTTGAAGTTCGAGTCGAAGCCCACGTTGGCGTTCAGGTTCGCATTCTGATTCGCGAAGATCGAATTCGAATTCGTGTTCGCCGCCGGCGTATCGGGCCGGATGAACGAATACAGCACTGCGCCTGCCGCGACGACGAGAAGCGTACCGATCACGGTAAGGACGACCGTCTTCATCGTGTTCGGCGGCGGAGGCGGCGCGTAATACGCCTGCGGCCGAGGCTGAGCAGGCCGAACGTGCTGCTGTGGCGGCAAAGGCTCCGGGTTCGTCGAAATAACGATACGCTCACCCGAGCCTGGCGGCGGAACGGCGGCATTCAACTCCTCGATCGAAGGCGGCGGCGGAGGAACCGCGGCGGCCGGAATACTCCCGGCCCGCCGGATCACGGTAACTTCGCCCGCGTCGTCATCTTCCGGCTCGATCGGTTCGAGCGGCTGGCTCGGTTTAGGCAGGCTTTCG